>NZ_NVQF01000032.1 GCF_002592005.1 Mycolicibacterium palauense
CTACCCACCACACCCGCATCCCGCCCTACCCGCACCGAACGTGCGTGCAGATCGGGGTGAAGCGCCGGGCATCCGACTGAGCGCACACTCGATGCGCCAGGACCGAAGCCCCGTCGACCCGCTACTTCCCCTCGGCCCGCTCCTCGGCCAGGGCGGCGAGGCGGTCCAGGGAGCCGCGCAGCCGCTCGGCGGTGGTGGCCCGGGCCCGCTCCTCGCGCGCGGGGTCGGACAGCTGCGTCCAGTCGTAGGTGTGGGTGACCCGGGTGCGCTGCCCGTCGATCGGGCTGAGCTCCCAGCGCCACAGGTGACCGGGCGGCGCCGCACCGGGTTCGGAGGGCCGCCACGCGATCCGCCGGCCCTCCTCGAACTCCACGACGTGGTTGTCGCGGCGCGCGCCGTTGGTCAGCGTCATCGAGAACACCTCGCCGACGCCGCGCACCCGATGCCCCGTCGGCGCGGCGGCCAGGTTGTCGTTGCCGTCCCAGCGGGGCTGCTGGGACGGGTCGGCGATGAGCTCGAAGACGACGGCGGCGGGGGCGGCGACCTCGCGGCCGGCGGAGACGATCCGCCCGGCGTCATCGGCGCGACCAGGTGACTCTGACATGGCTCTACCGTGCCACGGCGCTCGCGACGACTCGACGAAACCCGCCTCCCCGTAGACTCACTCGCGACCAAGCCAAGATTTCTCGTCCGGAATTTTCGGCTGACACCCCGACCGAAGACCCCCAGATCGGAGTGCCGTGCTCGCCATCCTGCTGGCCCACGCGGTCGCGACGGCGTTGGCGCCCGCACTGGTGCACCGGTGGGGTCGGCGGGCCTTCTATCCATTGGCGCTGGTCCCGCTGGGCTCACTGGTGTGGGTGGCGGCCAACTTCCCGGCCGACCAGTCCGACGACCACCGCGTCACCATCAGCTGGGTGCCGTCGCTGTCGATGGACATCGACCTGCGCTTCGACACCCTCGCGGCGATCATGAGCGTGCTGGTGCTCAGCGTGGGCGCCCTGGTGCTGTTCTACTGCGGGCAGTACTTCCACCACCGCGACGAGCACACCGAACCGCGGCTGCCCAGTTTCGCCGCCGAACTGGTCGCGTTCTCCGGGGCCATGTTCGGTCTGGTGGTCAGCGACAACATGCTGCTGCTCTACGTGTTCTGGGAACTGACGTCGGTGCTGTCGTTCCTGCTCGTCGGCCACTACGCCGAACGGGCCACCAGCCGCCGGGCGGCCACCCAGGCGCTGATGGTCACCACCGCCGGCGGGCTGGCCATGCTGGTCGGGATCGTCATCCTGGGCCAGTACTCGGGCACCTATCTGCTCTCGGCGCTCATCGCGCAGGGTCCGGGCGGCACCGCCATCAACGTCGGGCTGGTGCTCGTGCTGGTCGGCGCGCTGAGCAAGTCGGCCATCATCCCGATGCACTTCTGGCTGCCGGGGGCGATGGCCGCTCCGACCCCGGTCAGCGCCTACCTGCACGCGGCGGCGATGGTCAAGGCCGGGGTCTACCTGATCGCCCGGATGACCCCGGGCTTCGCCGACACCCTGATGTGGCGCCCGGTGATCGTCGGCCTGGGGTTGGCCACCATGCTGCTGGCCGGCTGGCGCGCGATTCGCGAGTACGACCTCAAGCTCATCCTCGCCTTCGGCACGGTCAGCCAGCTCGGCCTGATCACCCTGTTGGTGGGCTCCGGCGGCGCCGACCTGATGCTGGTCGGCCTGGCCATGCTGTTCGCCCACGCCATGTTCAAGGCCGCCCTGTTCATGGTCGTCGGGATCATCGACCACTCCACCGGCACCCGCGACATCCGCCGGCTCGCCTGGCTCGGGCACCGACTGCCCGCGCTGTTCGTCATCGCCGCGGGCGCCGCCGCGAGCATGGCGGCGATCCCGCCGTTCCTGGGGTTCGTCGCCAAGGAGGGCGCCCTGGAGACGCTGTTGCACAGCAGGGCGCTAGGGCCGTTCGGACCGTGGGTGCTGGCCGGGGTCGTCCTCGGCTCGGTGTTCACGACGATCTACAGCCTGCGGTTCCTGTGGGGCGCCTTCGCCCGCAAGGGCCGCAACCAGCCGAGCACCCGGGTGGCCGAGCTGCACCCGCCGACGGTGACCTTCCTGCTGGCGCCCGGGGTGCTGGCCGCCGCGGGCCTGGTGTTCGGTCTGGTGCCCGGGCTGCTGGAGAAGATGCTCGACGCCTACGCCGACTCGGTGCCCGGCGGCTACAAATACCACCTCGCGCTCTGGCACGGCTTCACCCTGCCGCTGCTGCTCTCGGCGCTGGTCCTGGCGGTCGGCATCGGCTCGTTCCTGGCCCGGGGCCGGCTGCGCCGCACCCGGGTGGACTGGCTGCCGCTGGGCAACGCCGACCGCGTGTACGACGCGGCCCTGCGGTATCTGGACTACGCCGCCTTCAAGCTGACCGGCGCCACTCAGCGCGGGTCGATCCCGGCCACCCAGTCGGCGATCCTGCTGACCCTGGTGGCGCTGCCGATGGTGGTGCTCACGCTGGGCGGGCGCAACCGGCCCGAGCTGCGGTTCTGGGAGGGCCCGCTGCAACCCACGGTCGGCCTGCTGATGGTGGGCGGCGCGATCGGGGCGACGATGATGCGCAACCGGCTGGCCGCGGTGCTGCTGGTGGGGGTGACCGGGTACGGCTGCGGCACCATCTTCGCGCTGCACGGCGCCCCCGACCTGGCCCTGACCCAGTTCCTGGTGGAAACCCTGACGCTGGTGATCTTCGTGCTGGTGTTGCGGACGCTGCCCGCCGAGTCCGACGGTGCGGCCATGCGCCAGCACCGGCTGCCGCGGGCGCTGCTGGCCTTCGCGGTCGGCGCGACGGTCTCGACGCTGGGCGCCGTCGCGGTGGCCGCGCGCACCGCCACGCCGCTGGCCGAACTGCTGCCCGACGCCGCCTACTACCGCGGCCACGGCGGCAACACCGTCAACGTCATCCTGGTCGACATCCGCGCCTGGGACACCCTCGGCGAGGTGTCGGTGCTGGTGGTGGCCGCCACCGGGGTGGCCTCCCTGGTGTTCCGGCACCGCCGGTTCGGCGGGGCGCCCCGGATCCCGCTGGCCGCCGGGCAGCCCGACATCGGGCCGGTGCTGGCCGCCAGCCCCTACAGTCCCGCGGTCAGTGACATCACCTGGCTGCGCGGCAGCGACTACCGCGACCCGCGCTACCGCTCGCTGGTGCTGGAGGTCGCGACGCGCATCATCTTCCCGCTGATCATGGTGCTCTCGGCGTACTTCTTCTTCACCGGCCACAACACGCCCGGCGGCGGCTTCGCCGGGGGGCTCACCGCGGGCCTGGCGTTGGTGCTGCGCTACCTGGCCGGGGGGCGCTACGAGCTCGGCGAGACGCTGCCGCTGGACGCCGGCAAGATCCTGGGCGCCGGGCTGGCCCTGTCGGCGGGGACGGCGGTGGCCTCGGTGCTGGTCGGGGCGCCCGCGTTGTCCTCGGCGCTGATCAGCCTCGACCTGCCGGTGCTGGGTCAGCTGAAGTTCATGACCTCGTTGTTCTTCGACCTGGGGGTGTACCTGATCGTGGTCGGCCTGGTACTCGACGTGCTGCGCAGCCTGGGCGCGCGCATCGACGAAGAGATCGCGGCCGGGGCGGTACGCCGATGACAACCTACGTAATGCCGCTGATCATCATCGGCGTACTGACCACCTGCGGGGTCTATCTGCTGCTGGAACGCAACCTGACCCGCATGTTGCTGGGCCTGCTGCTGGTCAGCAACGCGATCAACCTGCTGATCCTCACCGCCGGCGGGCCGTCGGGCAATCCGCCGGTACGGGGCCGCGGCGACGCCGTGGCCGACACCACCGCCGATCCGCTGGCGCAGGCGATGATCCTCACCGCGATCGTGATCACCATGGGGATCGCGGCGTTCGTGTTGGCCCTGACCTACCGGGCCTACCGGCTGACCACCGCCGAGGATGTCTACGACGATCCCGAGGATGCGCGGGTGTCGCAGCAGTCCGAATCCGACGCCGAGGAGAGGGCCATCGGCCAGCCCGAGGTGGTCTCCCCCGACACCGACGCGCCCGACGAACTCGACGCGCTGCCCGGCCACGAGGGCTCCCGGTGAGCGCCGCGCACCTGGGCCAGGTGCTGATCCCGCTGCCGGTGCTGATCTCGATGATCGCCGCCGCGGCGACGCTGATCGCGGGCCGGCGTCCCCGGCTGCAGCGCTACATCGCCCTGGGCGCGCTGGCCGCGGTGTTCGGGGTCAGCGCCGCGCTTCTGGTGGTGGTGGACCGCTACGGCACGATGGCCCTGCAGGTCGGCGGCTGGGGTCCCTCGGTGCCCGGCATGGGTCCGCTGGGCATCACCCTGGTGGCCGACCGGCTCTCGGCGCTGATGCTGGTGGTGTCGACGATCGTGCTGCTGGCGGTGGTGTTCTACGCGATCGGCCAGGGCATCCGCGACGGCGACGACCGCCAGCCGGTGTCGATCTTCCTGCCCACCTATCTGGTGCTCGCGGCGGGCGTGTGCAACGCGTTCCTGGCCGGCGACCTGTTCAACCTGTTCGTCGGTTTCGAGGTGCTGCTGGCCGCCAGCTTCGTGCTGCTGACCATCGGAGCCAGCGAGGAGCGGGTCCGCGCCGGCATCGCCTACGTGATGGTGTCGATGGTGTCGTCGCTGATCTTCCTGCTCGGCATCGCGCTGGTGTACGCGGCCACCGGGACGCTGAACCTGGCCGAGTTGGCGGTGCGCCTCGACGAGGTTCCGCAGGGCACCCGCGGCGCGCTGTTCGCGGTGCTGCTGGTGGCCTTCGGCATCAAGGCGGCCGTGTTCCCGCTGTCGACGTGGCTGCCGGACTCCTACCCCACCGCTCCGGCGCCGGTCACCGCGGTGTTCGCCGGCCTGTTGACCAAGGTCGGTGTCTACGCCATCATCCGCGCGCATTCGCTGCTGTTCCCCAGCGGCGGACTGGATCCGGTGCTGCTGGTGGCGGCGTTGCTGACCATGCTCGTCGGGATCCTGGGCGCGATCGCCCAGAGCGACATCAAACGCCTGCTGTCGTTCACGCTGGTCAGCCACATCGGCTACATGGTGTTCGGGATCGCGCTGTCCAGCCGGCTGGGCATGTCGGGCGCCATCTACTACGTGGCGCACCACATCATCGTGCAGACCACGCTGTTCCTGGTGGTGGGTCTGATCGAGCGTCAGGCCGGGGCCTCGACGCTGCGCCGCCTCGGCGGGCTCGCCGCGGCCAGCCCCATGCTGGCGTTCGTGTTCGTGGTGCCGGCGCTCAACCTCGGCGGCATCCCGCCGTTCTCCGGTTTCATCGGCAAGGTGGCGCTGCTGGAGGCCGGCGGCGCCAACGGCTCGGTGCTGGCGTGGACGCTGGTGGCCGGTTCGGTGCTGACCAGTCTGCTGACCCTCTACGTGGTGGTGCGGGTGTGGACCAAGGCGTTCTGGCGGGCCCGCGCCGACGCCCCCGAGGGGCAGGTGTCGGCCACCCCGGTGGCGCTGCTCGACGACGCGGAGGACATCGCCTACGCCGACCGCGCCGACGTGGGACGCATTCCGTTCGGGATGCTGGCGCCGACGATGGCACTGATCGGCGTGGGGCTGATCCTCACCGTGGCGGCCGGCCCGATCTTCGGCTACAGCGAGCGCGCCGCCGAGCAGATCCTGGACCGCGGCAACTACGTCTCGGCGGTCATCGGCGGTCAGCGGGGTGATGAGGGATGAGCGTGCGTCCCGGCCCCGCCCGCACCCGCCGGGTCACGCTGCGGGCCTGGTCGCTGATCTGGCTGGTGCTCGTCTGGGTGCTGCTGTGGGGCGATGTGTCCTGGGCCAACCTGCTCAGCGGGCTGGGGATCGCACTGCTCATCACGGTGCTGCTGCCGCTGCCGCCGGTGCCCGTGGAGGGGCGGCTGCACCCGCTGTCGCTGCTGCACCTGATCGTGCGGGTGGCCTGGTATCTGGTGCAGTCCAGCGTGCAGATGATGTGGCTGGCGGTCCGGCCGGCGCCGCCGCCGCTGGCGGCGGTGATGCGGGCCAACCTGCACATCAAATCGGACCTGGTGCTGGCGCTGGCGGTCAACATCATCAACCTGATTCCGGGCTCGATCGTGCTGGAGATCGACCAGGTGCGCCGGTTGATCTACGTGCACGTCATCGATGTCGGTTCGGAACGCGCCGTCCGGCAGTTCTACCGGCAGATCGCCAAGGTGGAGCAGCTGCTGGTGGCGACGTTCGAACGGGAGGCCGAGTGGCGTTCGGCCGCCGACCAGGACGAGCAGAGCGGAGGAACCCAATGAGCGTCGTGTGGATCATCGCGGGCGTGCTGCTGATCGCCGCTGCCGCCACCACGATGTTCCGGTTGCTGGCCGGGCCGAGCACCCTGGACCGCCTGGTGGCACTGGACACGCTGATCGCGGTGACGATGTGCGCGATCGGCACGTGGGCGGCGTTCAGCCTCGACACGACGGTCACCTACAGCCTGGCCGCGCTGGCGTTGATCAGCTTCGTCGGGTCGGTCAGCATCGCCCGGTTCCGGGTGCCCGACGAACGGCGGGAGCGTGGGCGGCCGTGATGGTCTCGGAGGTGTTGTGCGCGGTGCTGATCCTGGCGGGCTCGGTGCTGGCGCTGACCGCGGCCATCGGCGTCGTCCGCTTCCCCGACACGCTGTCGCGGATGCACTCGGCCACCAAGCCGCAGGTGCTCGGTCTGCTGCTGGTGCTCGCCGGGGCCGCAATCCGGCTGCGTGGCCACGCCGATGTCGGGATGCTCATCCTGACCGGCCTGTTCACCCTGATCACCGCCCCGGTGGTGGCCCAGCGGGTCGGTCAGCTGGCCTACCGGGAGAACCTGCGCAGGGACCGCCTGACCGTCGACGAGATGGACGACCGGGACTGAACAATCCGCGGGCCGGTTCCGGTGATCAGTTCGTGCCGAGCTGGAACTCGACCATGGCGGTGACGGTCTCCACCGCCTCGCGCAGGGCCACCAGCCGGTCCGCCGGCGACGGCGCGGCCAGCACCGCGTAGCGGTCCGCGCTGCCCATCGGCAGCCGGGACGCCAGGCGGTACAGGTAGCGGCCGGTGTCGTCGGCGACCGCGGGAGCCAGCAGCTCGTCGCGGGGCGGCAGCGCCATCTCGCGTGCCGAGGCGATCCGCTCGAACAACGCCCAGATGTCGTCCTCCACCGAGCGCAGCTCGTCGGCCGCGACGGGGCCGGGGGTGTCGGGCCACTCCTCGGTCCGCGCCCGGGGGTAGGGGTCGTCGGGCAGCCATTCCACGACACGGATGCGTTCGCCCAGCAGGCATCTCAGCCGGTACCGGCCGCCGCCGAGCTCCTGGTGCTCGGCGATGTGGGCCAGCACGCCCACGTCGCAGCGCATGTCACCGCCGCCGACCTCACGGCCCTGGGCGATCAGCACCACGCCGAACGCGCGGTCGCCGTCGGCCAGGCAGTCGGCGACCAGCGCCGAATACCGCGGCTCGAAGACCCGCAGCGGCAGTTCGTCGCCGGGCAGCACCGCGCTCTCCAGCGGGAACATGGGGCGTACCGGCACGGTTACCGCGGGCTCCCGATGACGGCGTCGGCCACCTTGGTGGTGGGCCCGGCGAAGGTGCACATCATGTCCGCCAGCCCGATCCACAGTTCGGGATTCATGGCCACGAGCTGGTTCTCCTCGCTGATCGCGTCGATCACCGCCCGCTTCTGCACGTCGTTGAACGTCTTGTACTCGCTGCAGGTGGAGTCCGCTCCCGGGGCCGCGGACCCGCCCGGGGAGGTCGAGGACTCCGATTCCAGCGGCACACCGGCGTAGGCCGGGTCGGCCTGCGGGGTTCCCGGGACGGTCTTGGCGCAGCCCACCATCGTGGCCGCGACGACGGCAAGCATCGTCAGGAACAGCGGTATGCGATGCGTGCTCACCGTTCCAGACTAGAGGTCGAGTTCGTCGATCAGTGCGTCCACCACCGCACGCAGGTCTCCGTCGTGTTCCTCGGCCACCCGCCGCTGGCGTTGATAGGAGGCGCCGCGCCGCGGGATGTCGGCGACGGCGGCAAGTTCGTCGGTGCAGTCCAGGAGCCGCGCAACGGGTTCCAGCCGGGTCAGCAGATCGTCGAGGTCGTCGGTGACCAGCCGCTCGTTGCTGTCGGCGTCGAGGATGATCACGGCGTCCAGGCCGTAGCGGGCCGCGCGCCACTTGTTCTCCTGGACGTGCCAGGGCGGCATGATGGGCAGCGTCTCCCCGGCGTCGAGGCGGTGGTCGAGGTCGACGACCAGGCAGTGGGTCAGCGCCACGAGCGCCGAGAGCTCCCGCAGGTTGGACACCCCGTCGAAGACCCGGATCTCGATGGTGCCCAGGTGCGGCGAGGGCCGGATGTCCCAGCGGACCTCGTTGATGTGGTCGATGATGCCGGTCTTCTTCTGGTCGTGGACGAAGCCCTCGAACTCCGACCAGGTCTGGAACTGGAACGGCAGCCCGGCCGTGGGCAGCTGCTGGAACATCATGGCCCGGTTGCTGGCGTAGCCGGTGTCCTCGCCGGCCCACCACGGGGAGGACGCCGAGAGCGCCAGCAGGTGCGGGTACTGGTTGAGCAGCGAGGAGATGATCGGCATCACCTTCTGCGCCGAGGACACCCCGACGTGCACGTGCACTCCCCAGATCAGCATCTGCCGGCCCCACCACTGGGTCCGCTTGATCAGCTCGGCGTAGCGGGGAGCGTCGGTGAGTTTCTGCGTCGACCACTGCGCGAACGGGTGGGTGCCCGCGCAGAACAGCTCCATGCCGCGGGCGCCGACGACGTCGCGGACGGTGCGCAGGGTGGCGCGCAGATCCGCCATGGCCTCGGCGGTGGTGTCGCACACGCCGGTGACGATCTCGACGGTGTTGCGCAGCAGTTCCTTGTGGATGTGCGGGTTCTCGCCGAGTTCGGCGATCACCGCGGCCGCCTCGTTCGACAGGTCCCGGGTGTCGGCGTCGACGAGGGCGAACTCCCACTCGACGCCCAGGGTCGGCCGCGGCGAGCCGGCGAAGTCGATGCGCGCCGGCCCGTCCGGGACGGCGTTAGGAGCCGCTGATGACACCGCAGGCGACTCGCGAACCGGCGTCACCGGTGGCCAGGGTGCTCTGGTCGGGCCCCGGCGTGCCGTTGACCTGGTTGTAGCGTTCCTCGGGGATGTTGGCGAAGTTGTCCGGGCCGGAGTGGATCATGATCGCCGTCCCGTTGCCGGCCTGCAGATCCTCTTCGGTGAACCGGTCGGTTTCGGTGACCAGCATGCCCGAGCCGTCCTCGCGCACCAGCAGCGGCGGCAGCTGTCCGCTCATCGCCGCGCCGCTGGCCTGCGTCCCGGGCGCGTTCCAGTGCCCACCGGCGGACAGGAAGTTCCCCGGGGCACCGCCGTCGGGGGCCACCGAGTTGGCCTCGCACTTGCCGACGGTGTGGATGTGCATGCCGTGGAAGCCGGGTTCGAGCTTGCCGGGGCCGGTCGTCTCGACGGTGACGGTGGCGTAGCTCTCCGAGAACTCGAAGGTCGCGGTGGCCACCTGCTGACCGCTGGGGTTCATCATCGGAACCTCCAGCGTGCCGCTCTCGCTGACCTGGGTTTCCTGCCCGGTCTCCTCGGTGCCCTCCATGCCCTCGGCGGGCTCCGGTGCGGGCGAACCGGTCCAGATCGCCGGCGTGGTTCCGGGTGTCGTCGCCGGCACCTGCCCGGGCGGGGCACAGGCACTGAGCAGCGCGACGGGCGTGGCGAAAAGGGCGGTGACGGTGACGGCGCGGAGCGTGGCAGCGGAGACCATGCGCAGAGCTTATCCCGTGACGACCACGATCACGCCCGGTGGTTGCTCAGCCACCGGCGGAATGCGCGGTTCCACCGGGGCGTCGAGGATGCGGCCCACCTCCTCGGCGGCCTGCTGCTCACCCTCGGCGCCGCCGAAATACACCGTGGTGACCGGGACGTCGGGCAACACGAGGTTGCCGGTCTCGGTGACGTTCCAGCCCTGATCACGCAGGACGTTGGCGGTCCGTTCGGCCGCGCCGGCCACCTCCGAGATGTTGAACACGCGAACCTCGGCCTGGGGGGCCGGTTCCTCGGAGGTCGTCGTCGTGGTGGTGGTCGTGGTGACCGTGGTCGCGGCGTTGTCCTCGTCGGAGTCACCGCCGCCGCCGCCCATGGCCTGGAACGCGACCAGCAGGAAGACCACACCGAGGAACAGCAGCACCATCACCATGGCGCGCAGGGGAAGCCCGGAGGAGTCGGGGACGCGCTCGTTCATCGCGCCTACCCTAGCCGCGGCCCGGCCCGATGGAAAAAACCGCCGGGATCAGGTGACCTCGAACCCGAGTCGCCGTGCCGCACGGGCCTTCTGCCTGCTCGCCCGCAACCGGCGCAGCCGCTTGACCAGCATCGGGTCGGCGGCCAGGGCCTCGGGCCGGTCGACGAGCGCGTTGAGAACCTGGTAGTACCGCGTAGCCGACAACCCGAAGAGCTCCTTGATGGCCTCTTCCTTGGCGCCGGCGTACTTCCACCATTGCCGTTCGAACGCCAAGATGTCGTGCTCGCGGCGGGTCAGACCATCGGTGAGCTCGGCGTCGTCCCCCGTCCGCTCAGCCCTTGCTGCGCCGCCGTCCATATCGCTCCCTCGGCCTCCTGGCCCGCATGATCGAAAATGACATCCGTGTACTTCGCGCGGTGTTCCGGCGAACATTCAATCACGGACAGCCTTGTTGGGACGGCACCCGACACCGCGCGTCGGCTGACTTAAGCTTGCCGACCATGGCAGTGCGACCAATCGTGATCGTGGGCGACCCCGTCTTGCACAATCCGACCCAGCCGGTGGCGGTCAACGACGACGGCACCCTCCCGGCCGACGTCGTCGAATTGATCGACGACATGTTCGAGACGATGGACGCCGCGTACGGGGTCGGCTTGGCCGCCAACCAGATCGGCGTACCGCTGCGGGTCTTCGTCTACGACTGCGCCGACGAGAAGGGCATGACCACCCGCCACCGTGGCGTCGTGGTCAATCCGGTGCTGGAGACCTCCGACGTCCCCGAGACCATGCCCGACCCCGACAACGACGACGAGGGTTGTCTGTCGGTGCCGGGCGAGTCCTTCCCGACCGGGCGCGCCGGCTGGGCGCGGGTGACCGGACTCGACGGCGAGGGCAAACCGGTGACCCTGGAGGGTCACGATCTGTTCGCCCGGATGCTGCAGCACGAGACGGGCCACCTGGACGGCTTCCTCTATCTGGACCGGCTGATCGGACGGCACGCCCGCGCCGCCAAGCGCGCGGTGAAGTCGCACGGCTGGGGGGTGCCCGGCCTGTCGTGGACGCCGGGCGAGGGCCCGGATCCGTTCGGGCACTGAGCCGCTGATGCCCAGGCCGGAGCTGCCACGCCCGGGCACCCGGGTGTCGATCCGCTACCGCCTCGCCGGCGGTGGGCTCACCGACGTGATCGGGCACCTGGAATCGGTGTCGCCCGCGGTGGCGGTGCGGACGAAGTCCGACGGCGTCGTCGAGATGGCGCCCGAGCAGATCGTCGCGGCGCGCGAACTGCCCTATGCCGCGGTGCGGACCTCCGAGATCCGCAACCTCGAGCACGCTGCGGCCCTGGCCTGGCCCGGAGTCGAACAGCAGTGGATCGGCGGCTGGCTGGCCCGGTTCGGCCACGGCGTCACCAGCCGGGCGAATTCCGCCGTGCCGCTGGACTTCTCCGCCAACCTGACCGCGGTACCCGCGATCGCCGACTTCTACCGCGCCCGCGGCCTGCAGCCGTGGCTGGCGCTCCCGGATCGGGTGGTGCCGGTGCGGGTACCGGGCACCACACCGACCCGGGTGATGGTCGCCGACCTCGCCGACATCCGCGCGGGCTCCGCCACCGGGGTGTCGTCGTCCCCGACGCCCGACGCGGGATGGCTGCAGACCTACGAGCGCAATGTGCCGCTGGACGTGCTGACGGCGGTGGTCGACGGCGCGGTGTCCTTCGCCACCGTGCCCGGGGCCGCGGTGGGCCGCGGGGCGGTCACCACGGCACCCGACGGCACCGCGTGGCTGGGGATCTCGGCGGTGCGGGTGGCCGCCGCGCACCGGCGGCGCGGGCATGCCCGCGCGGTCTGTGCGGCACTGGCGGACTGGGGCCGCGCCCGGGGCGCGAGCCGCGTGTACGTCCAGGTGCTCACCGACAACGAGCCGGCCATCACGCTCTACCACGAGATGGGCTTCCGGCTGCACCACGGCCAGCGGTACCTCGATGCCCACACTCTGCTGCCGCCTACGATCTAACCCATGCGACTGGCCACCTGGAACGTCAACTCGATCCGCACCCGCGTGGACCGGGTGACCGACTGGCTCGCCCGCGCCGATGTCGATGTGCTGGCGATGCAGGAGACCAAGTGCACCGACGCGCAGTTCCCCACGATGCCGTTCGCCGCCCTGGGCTACGAGGTGGCACACGTCGGTGTCAACCAGTGGAACGGCGTGGCGATCGCGTCCCGGGTCGGGCTGGACGCCGTGGAGATCGGGTTCGAGGGACAGCCGATGTGGAACGGCAACCCCGAGGCGGAGGCGGCCGCCGAGGCGCGGGCCATCGGGGCCACCTGCGGCGGGGTCCGGGTATGGAGCCTCTACATTCCCAACGGGCGCACCCTGGACGACCCGCACTACACCTACAAGCTGGAGTGGCTTGCCGCGCTGCGTGACACGGCCGCCGGCTGGCTGAGCGACGATCCGGACGCGCCGATCGCCCTGGTCGGCGACTGGAACATCGCCCCCGAGGACGAGGACGTCTGGGACATGGCCGCATTCGCGGGCAAGACCCACGTCTCCGACGCCGAGCGGGCCGCGTTCCGGGCGCTCAACGACGCCCGGTTCGCCGACGTGGTGCGCCCGTTCACCCCCGGACCCGGTGTCTACACCTATTGGGATTACACGCAATTGGCGTTCCAGAAGCGCCGCGGCATGCGCATCGACTTCATCCTGGGCTCCCCCGCGCTGGCCCGGCGCGTCACCGACGCCGAGATCGTCAAGGACGAGCGGCGTCCCGCCAAGAAGGGGGCCGAGGGACCGAAGGCCGTGGCGCCCAGCGACCACGCACCGGTACTGGTGGAGCTGGGCGGTTAGGAACGGGCGACGAACCTGGTTGGTGCCCCATGGGAGTCAGGGCAGCCTCGTCGCCCCCCGGCTGGTTCAGTGGTGGTCGCATATCCCGGATCGTCGGATAGCGTGGAGACGTGCTGCTGCGCTGGGAAGACCAAGACACGATGGTCGACACCCGGACGTTGGACGACGTGCTCGACGAGATCGCCGCGCGGGTTTCCGATCCCGTGCTGGTGTCGCTGAGCGGTCCCGCCGGCGCGCTCAGCCTGGGCCTGGGACATCCCGGTGGCGGGTTGCTGCTGTTCCTACCGGGCGATGGTTCCACCGGACCCCTTCACAGCATCGGCGACGTCCAAGCGCGCGATGGTCGCGATGGTGACGTGCGGTTCCGCCGGGCCGGTCAGTCTTTCTGTTTCTCCCCTCGATGCTTGATCCCCCACGACGTGATGCGGGACGCGGCACGCTTTTTCGTGGCCGCGGGGACGCTGCCGTCGCAAGTGAGCTGGGAGGCGGAACCATCCGCGGCCGGGCCGGCCTAAGAGCAGCCCGGCGGGTAGGAACCCGACGGGTATCGGCAACATGGGGCTCGCGGCCCACGGCGGTGAGGATCAGCGGTTTCATGCGGATCGCGACCATGTGGCGGTATACACCAATCAACAGCGCCAGGTGACCCGAGGAGACCGGCATGGGCATGGCGACGGCGAGCGAGGTTCTGGCCAGTGCACAGGAGCGGACCGCCCCCCGGCTGGATCGGCTGGGTCGTCGTGATCGTGATCGGGTTGGTGGGCGCAACACTCACGGAACGCATTCCTGCCGTCCACAACGCGACAGCCTGGCAGCGAGGGGTCGCCGCGGGCATCGGCGGTGCAGCCGCCGCTGCCGTCGTCTGGTGCCTGGCCTATTGCGTCTTCGGAGTCGACCTACCGTGACGACCCACCCTGGGCCGGTCGCGGGCCCGCCGGCTCACGCCTTGTCGTCGGCCACCGGGACATCCGCGTAGCGGCCCGGGTTGAACAGCGAGGCGATCCCGCCGATCACCATCATGATCGCCGCGGCGGTGAACACCACCGTCAGACCGGTGTGGAACGGCGCGGTGATCAGATCCGGGAAGAACGTCTTACCGGTCAGCACCTCGACGTTGACGCCGGGCTGGTGCAGCGCGTGATACGGCGCCAGCAGCTCGGCCATCGGGTTGTAGCCCAGGAACGCCGCGAACAGGCTGCCCACCGGGGGCAGGTCGGCGACGTGGTTGGCGACGTCGGCCGAAACACCCTGGGCCTGCAGGCCGGAACTCAACGCACCGGGCAGGGTGGCCGCGAGGCCGACGATCATCAGCGAGAAGAACACCCCGATCGACAGCGACGACCCGGCGTTGAAGAACGTCGCGCGCACCCCGGAGGCGGCACCGCGCTGCGCGGCCGGGACGCTGGACATGATCGCGGCGGTGTTGGGCGAGGTGAAGATTCCGCCGCCCAGACCGTTGATGAAGATCAGCAGCGCGAAGACCCAGTAGTCGAAGTTGACCGGGATCATCATCAGCGCGGCGAACGAGCCGGCCATCAGCGCCATCCCGGCCACGGTGAAGGGGCGGGCGCCGTAGCGGTCGGAGAGCAGCCCCGCCACGGGGCCCGCGATCAGGAACCCGACGGTGATCGGCAACATGTAGACCGCCGCCCACAGCGGGGTGGATTCGAAGGTGTAACCGTGCAGGGGCAGCCAGATGCCCTGCAGCCAGATGATGAGCATGAACTGCAGCCCGCCGCGCCCCATCGAGGACATCAGCCCGGCGAGGTTGCCCATCCCGAACGAGGTGGACTTGAACAGCCGGATGTCCACCATCGGCTGTGCGACGTGCAGCTCCACGAAACAGAAGGCCACCAACAGCAGCAGGCCCGCCGCGATCGAGCCGAGCACCCACGGGCTGGTCCACCCGGTGGGCGAATCTCCGTAGGGCTGAATTCCGTAGGTGATGCCGACCAGCAGCACCGTGAGCCCCACCCCGAAGGTCAGGGTGCCGGCCCAGTCCAGCCGCCCCGGTGTCCTGGCGCCGATCTCCCGTAGCGAGCGCAGGCTCCACACCGTGCCCAGCAACCCGATCGGAACGCCGACCCAGAAGATCGCCTTCCAGTGCCATTCGGACAGGAAGCCACCGATCAGCAACCCCAGGAAGGACCCGGCGACGGCGGCGACCATGTTGATGCCCAGCGCCATCCCGCGCTGGTTGGCCGGGAAGGCGTCGGTCAGGATGGCCGAGGACGACGCCATCAGCATCGCGCCACCGACACCCTGAACCACACGCCAGGCGATCAGCCACAGCGCTCCGTTGCCGAGATGGAACGGGTCGAAGGACAGCGCGACCGCCGCGAGCGTGAAGACGATGAAGCCCAGGTTGTAGATGCGGACCCGCCCGTACATGTCGCCCATCCGGCCGAACGGGACCACCAGCACGGCGGTGACCACCAGATACCCCATCAGCATCCACAGCAGGTAGCTGACGTTGCCGGGTGCCAGCGGGTTCAGCCCGATGCCGCGGAAGATCGCCGGCAGCGAGATCAGCACGATCGAGGCGTTGATGGTGGCCAGCAGGGTGCCCAGCGTGGTGTTGGACAGCACGACCCACTTGTAGAACGGGTGTTCGTGGTCGATGCGCCGGCGTCGCCGCGCGGTCTCGGCCACCGCGGCTTCGGGGTCGGTCGCCAACGGTGATTTCGTCGTATCGGCCTCAGTCGTCATCTCGCACTATTCGTCTTCGCCGTTCACGTGGTCGTCAGGGAAGCGGCAGCACCACAGCGTGCACCCAATTTCGCATATGTTAGCTATACAAAGCATCTCGGGGCAATATTGTTCCCCGAGGGGACACGGCGGACCTTGTTCCCCGAGGGCAGTGGGCCGGCTCAGCGTCCCGCCCGGCGCCCGGGCCGCGGGACGCCGATCGGATTCGGGTCGGTCATGGCGCCGGCGTCGTAGAGCGCCGCGCTGATCGGCGTGCAGATGTCGATCACCGCCTCGGCCCCCGCGGGCCCCAGCGCGGTCACCGGGTCGCCGGCCAGCATGTCGGTGCGGTCCTCGACCTCCCGGCGCAGCGCACCGCCCACCCGGGTGAGCCGCCCGTCACCGTCGATCAACCGCCGGGCCCGCATCCGGCGCCTGCCCGCATCCCACTCCTCGTCACTCCAGCCGCGGTTGCGCTGCAGCACCTCCCGGGTGACCGAACCGGTGGCGACGTGGGTCAGCAGTGCGTCGATGCCGGCCAGGCCCTCGCGCACGCAGGCCAGAACGTGCCCGTCGCCGCGGTGCTCCCGCAGCACGGTGGCCGCCAGCCAGATGCGCGCGGCCACGCAGTCGGGCCGGACCACCTGGGACCACGCCGCGGCCAGCGGGCGCCCGTCGAATCCGCACCCGTCGGCCGCGGCCTCCAGCAACCCGGCCAGCCGGTCCTGCTCCGGGCGGCCGACCCGGGCCAGATACGGGTTCAGCACCTCGACGGCGGTGTCGATCCGGGCCGCCAGGACGGCCTCCGGCGTCGCGTGCGACCAGGCCCCGGGCAGCGCGCGAGCCACCCGCCCGGGCGCGAAGCTGTAGAACATGGCGGCCACCGGCGCGGCGGTGATGGCCCCCAGCGGGGCCGAGCGGGCCGAGAAGTACCCCATCCAGTACCCACTCATGCCCAGGCCGAGCGCGACCTCGCGCGCCCGGGGCGCGAAGTAGACCGCCGCGTGCAGTGGCTCCACGGCCTCCCAGAGCCGCCGGGCAAGCGTCGCCGCCGGTGACACCACGTCTCCTCCTGATCCCCGAGCCATGCTCGCGTCAGTTCGGTTGATCTTCGGTTCGTCACTGAACCCCCGCCGGGCCCGGCAATACAGTGCCACTGTGAGCCACTATGACCGAATGGACCAGAACGCGTGGTGGTCGACGGTCGCGCTGGAGGGTTGGTCGGACCGCCCCGGCCCGCGCTACCGCCGCCTGGCGGACGCCATCGAGGGTGCCGTCGACGGCGGTCTGCTCGCCGCCGGGCAGCGCGTCCCCGCCGAACGCGTGCTCGCCGACCTGCTGGGCGTCAGCCGGGGCACGGTGGTCCGCGCCTTCGACGAGTCGGTCGCCGCGGGCATCCTGGGCCGGCTGCACGGCTCGGGCACCTTCGTGCGGGCCCGTCCACGCCGGATGTCCCGGCCACCCGCCCCCGTCGACGAGCCCGACCCCGACCTGATCGACCTGTCGCTGGCCGGTCCCCCGTCACCCGACCACCTCCCGGTCACCACCGTCGACGTCGCCACGGCGCCCCTCGACGCCGCCGCGGACCCCGTCGGCCTGCGCGCCCTGCGGGAAGCGCTGGCGCGCCGGCTCGGTGATCGCCTCGGGGTCCCGACCACCCCCGAACAGCTGCTCATCACCGCGGGCACGAGCGAATCGCTGACGCTGCTCCGGGACGGTCTGGGACTGCACGCCCGTGACGTCCTGGCCGGCTGCCCGGCGGGCCGGGCCGTCGTGCGGGCCTGCGACCGGTGGGACGCGCGGGTGATCCCGGTCTCCACCGACGCGTTCGGCATCGACGTCACCGCCGTTCAGCGGCTGCAGCGCCGTGTCCCCGAGCCGGTGCTGCTGCTGTCGGCGACCACGGGCCCGCGCGCGGTGCCGCTGACCGACCCCCGGCGCCGCCGCCTGGCCCAGTTGCTGGGCACCGGGCCCGCGATCGCCGTCGAGGAGGTGTCCGAGACCGCCTGGCTGTCCGCCGATTCCGGGGACGGCGCGCCGCTGTCCGCGCTCTCCGACCAGGTGGTGGCGGTCGGCGACCTGGACCGGCTGTTCTGGGCCGGCCTGGGCATCGGCTGGGTCCGGATCCCCGACGGCCTGCGGGCATCGTTCACCGCCCCGGCCGGTTTCCGGCCACCGGGGGTGGCCTCGCAGCTGCTGGCCGCCCGGCTACTCGCCGCCGCCGAGCCGGCCTGGTTCGCGGATCGACGCGCCCGCTGCCGCCACGACGGCCACCTCCTGAGCGGGCTGCTGGCCGCCGAGCTGCCGGCCTGGATTCCCGAGGCCACCGCCGCCGGCCCGGGCCTGTGGGTGCGTCTGCCGGTGCCCGAGACCACCACCTTCAGCCACGTGGCGCGCCGATTCGGCGTGGTGGTCTCCCCCGGCGCCGGGTACTGCCTGGACGGCGCCCATCACGACGCGATCTGGCTGTCGGGCTGGGCCGACGAGGCGGTGCTCCGGCGGGCGGTGGATGCGCTGGCCGAGGCGTGGCGCGCCTATACCCAGCGGGTCGCGGCCACCGTGTGACTGGGCCACCGGCACCAAGTGGCCCTGTCGCCCCCGCCGGCGGCCGCCGTTGCATGGGCGCATGGACGACACCACATCGGCGACCACCATCCGGATCCGGCGGCTGGGCCGCGGGCCGGCCGACCGTGCCCGGGTCGCCGAACTGCAGTCCCACTGTTCGGCCTACGACCTCAAGATGCGTTTCGGCTATCCCCGGGCGCGCCCGGAGAACGTGGACTGGTCGCTGCCCCGGGGTCGCCGCGACGTGGCCTCGCTGATCCTGGTGGACGGGACACCGTGCGGGACCTTCTGCTGCCGCGCGGGACGGCACGGATACGAGCTGGCCGGGATCGTCGCCGAGCCCTGGCAGCGACGCGGCCTGGGACGCGCCGGGCTGCTCTGGACCCTGGCCCGGCTGCCGCACGGAGCCGTGGTGATGGGGCAGATCGACGCGGTCAACGTCGCCGCCCGACGCCTGCTTCAACGCTGCGTCGCCGGCGTTGCGTTCGACTTCGACAGTGAGACAGTGAGTTTCGAATTCAGCAGAATTTCGGCGAGGGAGGGGTGTTGCAAACCGGTGGTCCTGCACTAGGTTGGGTGCAGTAACCCACGGGAGCGCACGCCCGAGTGCGCTGAGAGGACGGCTGAACAGGCGCCGTCGACCGTACGAACCTGTCCGGGTCATGCCGGCGTAGGGAGTGAACATGACTGCTGTGCCCGTTTCCGTCGAGTCCGTCACCACCGGCCCCATCGCGGGCAGCTCGAAGCTCTACCGCACCACCGCGCAGGGGGATCGGGTGCCGTTTCGCCGGGTGCACCTGTCCGACGGCGACCACCTCGATCTCTACGACACCTCTGGGCCCTACACCGATTCCGACGCGGTGATCGACCTGACCGCGGGCCTGCCGCCGCGGCCCGGGGTGGTGCGCGACCGCGGCACCCAGCTGCAGCGGGCCCGCGCCGGCGAGATCACCGCCGAGATGGCGTTCATCGCCGAGCGCGAGGGCCTGCCGGCCGAGCTCGTACGCGACGAGGTCGCCCGCGGCCGTGCCGTCATCCCGGCCAACCACCACCACCCCGAGAGCGAGCCGATGATCATCGGCAAGGCCTTCGCGGTGAAAGTCAATGCCAACATCGGCAATTCGGCGGTCACTTCGTCGATCGGCGAGGAGGTCGACAAGATGGTGTGGGCCACCCGGTGGGGTGCCGACACCATCATGGACCTGTCCACCGGGCGCGATATCCACACCACCCGGGAGTGGATCCTGCGCAACTCCCCGGTGCCCGTCGGCACGGTGCCCATCTACCAGGCCCTGGAGAAGGTCAACGGCGATCCCACCAAGCTGACGTGGGAGATGTACCGCGACACCGTGATCGAACAGTGCGAGCAGGGCGTGGACTACATGACGGTGCACGCCGGGGTTCTGCTGCGCTACATCCCGTTGACCGTCAACCGGGTGACCGGGATCGTCTCCCGCGGCGGGTCGATCATGGCGGCCTGGTGCCTGGCGCATCACACCGAGTCGTTCCTGTACACCCACTTCGCCGAGCTCTGCGAGATCCTGGCGCGCTACGACGTGACGTTCTCGCTGGGCGACGGGCTGCGCCCGGGCTCGATCGCCGACGCCAACGACGAGGCGCAGTTCGCCGAGCTGCGCACCCTCGGTGAGCTGACCGCGATCGCCAAATCCCATGGGGTGCAGGTGATGATCGAGGGTCCCGGGCACGTGCCGATGCACAAGATCGCCGAGAACGTGCGCCTGGAGGAGGAGCTCTGCGACGAGGCGCCGTTCTACACGCTGGGGCCGCTGACCACCGACATCGCGCCGGCCTATGACCACATCACCTCGGCGATCGGCGCGGCGATGATCGCCCAGGCCGGCACCGCGATGCTGTGTTACGTCACGCCCAAGGAGCACCTCGGGCTGCCCAACCGCCAGGACGTCAAGGACGGCGTGATCGCCTACAAGATCGCCGCCCACGCCGCCGACCTGGCCAAGTGCCATCCCCGCGCGCAGGAACGCGACGACGCGCTGAGCAAGGCCCGGTTCGAGTTCCGCTGGCATGACCAGTTCGCGCTGAGCCTCGATCCCGACACCGCGCGGGAGTTCCACGACGAGACCCTGCCGGCCGAACCGGCCAAGACGGCGCACTTCTGCTCCATGTGCGGGCCGAAGTTCTGCTCCATGCGCATCACCCAGGACATCCGCGACACCTACGGCGAGCAGATCGAGCAGGGCATGGCCGCCAAATCCGCGGAGTTCGCCGAGCACGGCAACCGGGTCTATCTACCCTTGAGCACGTGAACTACCTACCGTTGACACCGCCGGGGCAGACGCCGCTGCGGGTGATGACCATCGCCGGGTCCGATTCCGGCGGCGGCGCCGGCATCCAGGCCGACCTGCGCACCTTCGCGATGCTCGGCCTGCACGGATGCGTCGCCATGACCGCGGTCACCGTGCAGAACTCTGTGGGAGTCAAGGGCTTTCACGAGATCCCCCTCGACGTGGTGGCCGGCCAGATCTCCGCGGTCACCTCCGACATCGGCATCCAGGCGGCCAAGACGGGGATGCTGGCCTCCTCGGAGATCATCGAGACCATCGCCGCGACCTGGCGCACCGAGATCCTCGACGGCCCCGGCGCCCCGGCCCCACTGGTCGTCGACCCGGTGTGCGCCTCCATGCACGGCGACCCGCTGCTGCACCCCAGCGCGCTCGACGCCCTGCGCACCCGGCTGTTCCCGCTGGCCACGCTGATCACGCCCAACCTCGACGAGGTGCGGCTGCTGGTGGACATCGAGGTGGTCGACGAGTCCTCACAGCGGGAGGCGGCGCGGGCGCTGCACGCCCTGGGCCCGCGGTGGGTGCTCGTCAAGGGTGGCCACCTGCGGTCCTCGGCGCAGAGCCCGGACCTGCTGTTCGACGGCAGCGACTTCCACGAGTTCGCCGCACCCAGGGTGCACACCGGAGACGACCACGGCGCCGGGGACACCCTGGCCGCGGCCACCAGCTGCGCTCTGGCACACGGCTATTCGGTGCCCGACGCGGTGGCGTTCGCCAAACAGTGGGTCACCGCGTGCATCCGGGCCGCCTATCCGCTGGGCCACGGCCACGGCCCGGTTTCGGCGCTGTTCCGGTTGACCGGCCTGCCCGATGAATCCTGACGCGATCGCGGGCGTCGCCCACGAACCCGAGGCCGCGCCGACGGGTGTGGTGCTGCTGACCCACGGCGCCGGCGGCAGCCGCGAATCGCCGCTGCTGATCCGCCTGTGCGACGAGTGGGCCCGGCGCGGCTGGCTCGCGGTGCGCTACAACCTGCCCTACCGGCGGCGCCGCCCCAAGGGGCCACCCTCGGGGTCGGCGGCCTCCGATCAGGCCGGTGTCCGGGAGGCCATCCAGGCGGCCCGCGCGGCGGGGCTCGGCCCGGTGATCGCCGGCGGGCACTCCTACGGCGGCCGGATGACCTCGATGGTGGTCGCCGACCGGGGTCAGGGCGGGGCCGCCGCGGACGTGCTCACCCTGTTCTCCTATCCGCTGCACCCGCCGGGCAAGCCGGAACGCGCACGCACCGAACACCTGCCGGCGATCACCGTCCCGACGGTGTTCACCCACGGCACCGCCGACCCGTTCGGCAGCATCGAGGAGCTGCGCGCCGCGGCCGGGCTGCTCGGGGGGCCAAGCGAGATCGTCGAGATCACCGGTGCGCGCCACGACCTGGGGTCCAAGACGCTGGACGTGCCGGTGCTGGCGGTCGACGCCGCGATTCGCCTGCTGGATTGACGGGTCGCGGCGGCCACACCAGCGACTTTGGTCCCTAGAGTTAGGGCCGACACGCTGATATTACCGCCGAGTAAGTCGTTGTAGTCTGGCTGCCATGTCCGCAGCACCACTGGATGCCGTGATCGTCGGCGCCGGGTTCGCCGGCATCGGCGCGGCCATCCAGCTCACACGGCTGGGTTACCGGGATTTCGTCATCCTCGACCGCGAGGACGACCTCGGCGGCACCTGGCACGTCAACCACTATCCGGGCCTGGCCGTCGACGTGCCGACCACCACCTATTCGTACTTCTTCGAGCCCAACCCGAACTGGTCGCGGCTGTTCTCCACCGGCACGGAGATCAAGCAGTACGCCGCCGACGTCGCCGACAAGTACGACCTGCGCCGGCGCATGCGGTTCAACACCACCGTCGAGAGCGCCCGCTGGGACGAGGAGACCGATCAGTGGCGGGTGACGCTGGCCGACGGCCAGACGCTGGCCGCCCGCTACCTGATCACCGCGACCGGGTTCCTCTCGCAGCCGCACATGCCCGACATCCCCGGGATCACCGAGTTCGGTGGGCGGATCATCCACACCACCGCCTGGGACGACGCCTACAACCCCGCCGGTGACCGCATCGCCGTGATCGGGACCGGCGCCACCGCGGTCCAGCTCGTTCCCGAACTGGCCAAGTCGGCCGCCGACCTGACCGTCTACCAGCGCACCCCGATCTGGGTGGTGCCCAAGATCGACGTCCGGTTCTCCGAGCGCGCCAAACGGCTCTTCGCCCGGGTGCCGTTGACGCAGCGCGCCATCCGCGCCGTCACCGACGGCGTCTACGAGTTCATGGTCTATGTCGGTGTGGTGCACAACAAGGTGTTCCGGGGCCGGTTCAACATCGCGGCCTCCGATCTGGCCAAGATGCACCGGTTCGCCTCGATCCGCGACAAGGATCTGCGCGCCCGGCTGACCCCCGACTACGACTTCGGGTGCAAGCGCCCCACCTTCTCCAACAGCTACTACCGCACGTTCACCAAGCCGCACGTGCACCTGCAGGACGCCGGGATCGCCCGGATCGAGCCCGACGGCATCGTGGCCAACGACGGCACCAAGACGGCCATCGACACCTTGGTGCTGGCCACCGGCTTCGACCTGTGGGAGGCGAACTTCCCGGCGATCGAGGTCATCGGTCGCCAGGGCCGCAATCTGGGCAAGTGGTGGCGCGACACACGGTTCCAGGCCTACCAGGGCATCTCGATGCCGCTGTTCCCGAACTTCCTGTCGCTGGCCAGCCCGTACGCCTTCCTGGGGTTGAACTTCTTCAACACGATGGAGTACCAGATGCGGCTGATGGACCGGTTGTTCACCGAGGTCCAGCGGCGCAAGGCGACCACCTTCGAGGTCACCGAGGACGCCAATACGCGCTATCTGGACCGGATGACCGAACTGCTCGGCGACTCGCTGTTCACCAACGGCGACTGCGCCTCGGCGCGGTCGTACTATTTCAACCCCAGCGGGGAGGCCACCCTGCTGCGCCCGATGAGCATGCGCAGGGCGATCCGGGAGGCCTCGCGGTTCCCGCTGTCGGACTACCGCATCTCCTGACCAGAAACGAGGACCGCGATGACGGACGCACCACAGGGTTGCCAGGGTTGCCGGGGTTCCCGTGCACCGCGGGTGGCGGGACTGCTGCTCACCGCCGCGGGTTTGTCGCATTTCGTCAAACCGGGCATCTACGAGCCGTTGACCACGGCCGCCTTCCCGACCCGCACCCGCCAGTACGTGTACATCAACGGCGGCATCGAAACCGCGCTCGGCCTGGGGTTGCTCAGCCGTCGCACGCGCAGGTTCTCCCTCGTCGGCATCCTGGGCTACCTGGGGTATCTGGGCGCCAACGCCGCCCGCAACGCCGGCTGACGTCCTCGGCCATTCGGCCCCACCGGGCGAGAATAGCCATTAACATAGCGCCTCGGAAGGAGGCGCATGCTCACCAGGATCCGACAGTTGCTCGCCTATGAGTTCACCGTCGCCGAGCTCATCGGACTGGCCATCATCGTGGGTACGCCGTACCTGCTGATCGGGGTGGTGTGGTCGTTCACCCACACCGACCATCTCGACCAACTCAGGGGCGTCGACCTGGCGGTGTCGTTCCTGGGTTCGATCGTGTGCTGGCCGGTGCTGGTGTTCTCGAATGTGTGCATGACATGACGACGGATCTGCAGCGCACCCGCATCCGGATCACCCGGCGCACCGCCCGCTGGGACGACCGCGAGGTCACCGCCGCCGATGCCATGGACTTCTGGGCGTTCGCCGCCGGTGCGGCCAACGTGGTGATGCAGTTGTCCTGGCCGGAGGTCGGCCACGGCGTCGCGGAGAGCACGGTGACCTCCGGAAGCCTGATGCACCATCCGTGGAAACGCGCCCGCACCACGTTCAGCTATCTGGCGGTGGCCATCATCGGCAACGACGAGGACCGCGCCGCCTACCGCGCCGCCGTCGACGGTGCGCACCGGCAGGTGCGTTCGACCCCGGCGAGCCCGGTCAAGTACAACGCGTTCGACCGGGACCTGCAGATGTGGGTGGCGGCCTGCCTGTTCGTCGGCCTGGAGGACACCTATCAGCTGCTGCGCGGGGAGTTGACCGAGGAGCAGGCCGAACAGTTCTACCGGTCGGCGTTCACGCTGGGCACGACACTGCAGGTGTCCGAGGATCAGTGGCCCCCGACCCGCGCCGCCTTCGACACCTACTGGGAGCAGGCGTGCCGGCGGGTGGCGATGGACGACACCGTCCGCGACTACCTGCACCATCTGATCGGGCTGAAGATGGTCAACCCGATGCTGCGTCCCTTCAACGGCCCGCTGCTGCGCTTCCTGACCGCCGGGTTCCTGGCCCCGGTGTTCCGCGACGCGCTGGGTGTCACCTGGTCGGACCGCCGCCAGCGCTGGTTCGAGCGACTGTTCCTGCTGGTGGCGTTCGTGAACCGTTTTCTGCCGCAGTTCATCCGGCAGGGCGGCAGTTATGTGCTGCTCGCCGACATCCGGCGGCGGGTGCGGCGCAACAAGCCGCTGATCTGACCGGATCCGTGTCGCGAGTCGGACAGCCATGACCTCCCGCGCGGTTTCGCCGATCCTGTAGCCACCGAGGAGAAGTCCGATGCAGCGGCACGGCAACGACAGGCTGGCGGGTGGCCGGCGAGGTCTCGACAGGCGGTGCTACCCCGCGATGCCGTCGATGAGGCGGTCACAGACGATGTTCATCTCCTCGCGCGCGGTGCGCGGGTCCTCGGACCGCGACACGTAGAGCGCGGCCGCCGGCTGGCCGCGGCCTTCCCCACTCCGAGTTCATCGAGGTGCCGGGTGCGCGAACCTTTGTGAGCCTGGATAATCCGGGCATGGTGATCGACGCGATCGCACGGGTGAGCCCCGCCGTGAAGTGACCGGCGCGCTGTCGCGCCGGCTCGGACTGCTCGACGCCGTCACCGTCGGCCTCTCCTCGATGATCGGTGCGGGAGTGTTCGCCGCCTTCGCCCCCGCCGCCGCGGCCGCCGGGACGGGCCTGCTGGTCGCGCTCGGGGTCGCGGCCGTCGTGGCCTACTGCAACGCCATGTCCTCGGCGCGGCTGGCCGCCCGCTACCCCCGGTCCGGCGGCACCTACGTCTACGGGCGCGAACGGCTGGGCCCGTTCTGGGGATACCTGGCCGGGTTCAGCTTCGTGGTCGGCAAGACTGCCTCGTGTGCGGCGATGGCTCTGACCGCCGGCCTGTACCTGTGGCCGCAGCAGGCGCACCTGGTCGCCGCGGTGGCCGTCGCCGCGCTCACCGCGCTGTCGTGCAGCGGTATTCAGCGCACCGCGCTGACCGCCCGGCTGATCGTGGTGGCCGTGCTGGCGGTGCTGGCGGTGGTCGTCGTGGCGATCGCGGTCTCCGGACGGGCCGACCCCGCCCACCTGCAGCTCGCCGAGGTGGGCGCCGGCGGCGTGCTGCAGGCCGCGGGACTGCTGTTCTTCGCCTTCGCCGGCTACGCCCGCATCGCCACGCTGGGCGAGGAGGTCCGCGACCCGGCGCGGGTGATCCCGGCCGCGATCCCGCTGGCCCTGGGGATCACCCTGGTGGTCTACACCGCGGTGGCGGTCGCGGTGCTGGCCGCCCTGGGCGCTCAGGCGCTGGCGGGTTCGGCGGCCCCGCTGTCCGACGCGGTCGCCGCCGTGGGTCTGCACGGGCTGGACCCGGTGGTGCGTGCGGGTGCGGCCCTGGCCGCCCTGGGCGCCCTGCTGGCCCTGATCCTCGGTGTGTCCCGGACCGCGCTGGCGATGGCCCGCG
This sequence comes from Mycolicibacterium palauense, assembly GCF_002592005.1. Classification (GTDB taxonomy): domain Bacteria; phylum Actinomycetota; class Actinomycetes; order Mycobacteriales; family Mycobacteriaceae; genus Mycobacterium; species Mycobacterium palauense. The sequence continues at coordinate 26,394 of NZ_NVQF01000032.1, forward strand.
ACGGCCATCTGCCCGCCCGGCTGGCCTCGGTGTCCGGTTCGGGTGTGCCGCGCACCGTGGAGGTGACCGTCGGGATCGTGGTGGCGGTGCTGGCGGCCACCGCCGATCTGCGCGCCGCCCTGGGGTTCTCGTCGTTCGGGGTGTTGGTCTACTACGCGATCGCCAACTGTTCGGCCTGGTCCCTGCGGCGCTCGGTCATCCCGGTGGCGGGCCTGTTCGGTTGTGTCGTGCTGGCGGTGACGCTGCCGCGGGGGTCGGTGCTCACCGGCGCCGCGGTGCTGGCCGCCGGTGCCGCGCTGTACGGGATCCGGGCGGCGTTGCGCGCGCGACGGGCCTGACCGGCTACCGGTTGCGGAACGCCTCCACCGCGGTGGGCAGGGTCGCGAAGATCCGGTCCTCGCCGACCCGCTGCAGGAATCCCCCGGCCTCCAGGTCGTCGCGCAGATCCTGTTTGACCCTGGCCATCGCGAACACGATGCCGCGGGAGGTCAGTTCTCGGCGCAACTGCTCCAGGGCGTCGACCGCGGTCATGTCGGGGTCGATGTTGGCCTCGGAGTTGAGCACGAACCATTCCACCGGGACGGGGCTCTGATCGACCGCGGACAGCGCGCGCTGGCGGAAGTTCTCGGCGTTGGCGAAGAACAACGGTGCGTCGTAGCGGTAGACGACCAGGCCGGGCACCGGCATCGCCTCGGGGTAGTCGTCGATGTCGTGCATACCGGCCAGCCCCGGCACGTAGCCGAGCACCCCGTCGTGGGGGCGCGCGACGCGGCGCAGTACGTCCAGGATCGACAGCATGATCGCCACCAGCACCCCGTAGAGCACGCCCAGGGCCAGCACCGCCACCGTGGTGGCCAGCGCCAGCACCAATTCGCTGCGGCGGAACCGGGCCAGCCGGGCGAACTCGTCGACGTCGATCAGTTTCAGCGCCGCATAGATGACCAGTGCCCCCAGCGCGGGCATCGGGAAGTGCTCCAGCAGGCCGCGGCCGCCGAGCATCACCGCCACCACCGTGGCCAGCATCACCAGCGAGTACAGCTGGGTGCGGCTGCCCACGCTGTCGCCCAGCGCGGTGCGGCTTCCGCTGGAGCTGACCGGAAAGCCCTGGGTGACACCGGCGCTCAGGTTGCACACCCCCAACGCCCGCAACTCGGCGTTGACGTCGATGTTCTGTCCCTTGCGCGCGGCGAAGGTGCGTGCGGTCAGCGTGTTGTCCGAGAACGCCACCACCGCCACCCCGATCGCCGGGATCACCAGCGCGGCGAGATCGGCCGCGCCGACGTCGGGCAGCCCGGGGACCGGCAGCCCGGGCGGGATCCGGCCGACGACACGGATTCCGCTGTCGTCCAGGGCGAACACCATCACCACCCCGGCGGCCAGCAGCATCGCCAGCAGGGGCACCGGGAAGCGCGGAAAGATCCGGTAGACGACGACCAGCAGGGTCAGCACTCCCGCCGACAACAACACCGTCGGCGGGTGCCACTGCCCGATCTGGGTGACGAAGGACCGGACCTGGTCGACGAACTCCTCGCCCCGGACCGGTACGCCGGTCACCTTGCCCAACTGCCCGCCGATCATGATGGCCGCGACCCCGGTCATGTAGCCGATCAGCACCGGGCGCGACAGCAGATCGGCGAGGAATCCCAGCCGGGCCAGGCCCGCCAGCAGGCACATCCCGCCGACCAGCAGCGCCAGCACCGCGGCCATGGCCGCATAGCGTGCCGGGTCGCCGAGGGCCAGCGGCGCCAGCGCAGTGGCCGTCATCAGCGCGGTGGTGGACTCGGGTCCCACCGACAGCTGCCGGGAGGATCCCAGCAGCGCGTAGACGGCCATCGGCACCAGCGCCGCCCACAGTCCGGCCACCGGCGGCAGTCCCGCGACGGTGGCGTAGGCCATCACCTGGGGCACCAGATAGGCGGCCACGGTGATCCCGGCCAGCACGTCGCCGCGCAGCCACCGGCGCTGGTAGTGCCGCAGCCTGACCAGTCCGGGTGCCCATTCCGTCGCGCTCGCCGCCATCACCGGTGATTTTGACATCTCGGCCCGCGCCGTGTTCGGAACACGATTTCGCAGGACGTTTGAGGTGCGGGCCGGGCCGCCATGGTGTGTAGTCGGGAATCGTGATGCCGCTGAGTTGGATCCCGGTGCCGAGCCGCACCGACGAGGACTTCGTGGTCGCCCCGCACGAGCGCCTGAGCTGGCCCCGGACCATCGGGATCGGCGCCCAACACGTGGTCGCGATGTTCGGTGCGACGTTCCTGGTCCCGGTGCTCACCGGGTTTCCGCCCGCCACCACGCTGTTGTTCTCCGGGGTGGGCACCCTGCTGTTCCTGGTCATCACCGGGAACCGGCTGCCCAGCTACCTGGGATCGAGTTTCTCGGTGATCGCCCCGGTGACCGCCGCGGCGGCCTCCGACGGCCCCGGGGGCGCGCTGGCCGGCATCGTCGCCGTCGGGGTGCTGCTCGTGGTCATCGGTGTGGTGGTGCACCTGGTGGGCACGCGGTGGATCGACCTGGTGCTGCCGCCGGTGGTCACCGGAGCGATCGTCGCACTGATCGGATTCAACCTGGCCCCGGCGGCCAAGTCGAACTTCGAGCAGGGCCCGCTGGTCGGCATCGTCACCCTCGTGCTGCTGGTGGCCGCGCTGGCGTTCTTCCGCGGCCTGCTGGGCCGCCTGGCCATCTTCCTGGCGGTGGCGCTGGGCTATCTGCTGGCGTTGGTTCTCGGCGAGGTGGACACCGCCGGGATCGGCGCCGCGTCGTGGATCGGCCTGCCCGAATTCCAGACGCCGACCTTCACCCTCTCGGTGCTGCCGATGTTCCTGCCCGCGGTGATCGCCCTGGTCGCCGAGAACATCGGGCACGTGAAGTCGGTCGGACAGATGACGGGCACCGACACCGACCCGGTGACCGGCCGCGCACTGGCCGCCGACGGCGTGGCCACGGTGCTGGCCGGGGTCGGCGGCGGCTCGGCCACCACCACCTACGCCGAGAACATCGGCGTGATGGCCGCCACGCGCGTCTATTCGACGGCCGCGTACTGGGTGGCCGGGCTCGTCGCCATCGGGCTGTCGCTGTGCCCGAAGGTGGGCGCGACCATCTCGGCGATCCCCGCCGGGGTGCTGGGCGGTGCGACGGTGGTGCTCTACGGCCTGGTCGGTGTGCTCGGCGTGCGGATCTGGCTGACCAACCGCGTCGACTTCTCGCGGCCGATCAACCAGATGACCGCGGCCATCGCGCTGATCATCGGCATCGCCGACTTCACCTGGCAGATCGGCGGTCTCACGTTCACCGGCATCGCGCTCGGGTCGATCGCGGCGCTGCTGGTCTACCACGGCATGCGGCTGCTGGGGCTGCTGCGCGGCGGGCATCCCGAGGCGGTGCCCACCGACGATGTCGTTGGTTGATGTCGTCAGGGCGCCAAGGCAGCCCGGTGCCGCCGGTCGCGCGCCGGCACCCCGTTGACGCCGTCGATCGACTGGGCATAGGTGGCCACCGCGAACGCCGCCGCGGGGGCGGTCACCGCCAGCGCCTCGCGGTTGACCGCGGCGACGTCGTCGCCGGCGGTGTGGTAGTTCGGGTCGAAGGGCCGGCCGGCCGTGCCGTCCCACAACCGGGCCTGGGTGTTGGTCATGGTCTGGTCCGCTCCGGTGGTCACGCCGCCGATCGGCACCCCCGCGGTCAGGAACGGGCTGTAGTCGGTGTCGGCGGCCAGCGGCATGTCCGCGGGCCGCCGGCCCGCCAGGTTGAGGTAGCCGGCCAGGGTCCGCTCGATGCCGGCCGAGCCGGCCGGGACGTCGTCGGGGTCGACCTGCGGGCTGACCGGCCCGGACTGGTCGCCGTCGTAGGTGAAGTAGCCGGCGTTGGGTGAGGCGAGCATGTCGAAGTTCAGGTAGAGCGCGATGTCGTTGAGGTCCGTGCGGCTCAGGCCGAAGACGTAGTCGACCGACCCGGCCAGGCGCCGTTCCTCGGCACCCCAGAACGCGAACCGCACGGCGTTGGCGGTCTCCGGCGCCGGCCCCAGCTGCAGCGCGGTCTCCAGCACCGCGGCGACCCCGGAACCGTCGTCGTTGATGCCCGGCCCCTCGGCCACGCTGTCCAGGTGCGCGCCGACGACCACCACGTCGTGTTGTGACCCGGTTCTGGTCTGGGCCAACACGTTGTGGGAGACCACCTTGACGACCTCGGTGTCCAGCAGCAGCCGCACCGGCGCCGAGGTGCGGCGCATCGCGGATCCGGCCTCCGGCCCGGCCACCGCGACGGGGATCGTCATCCCCTCGTAGTAGCCGTGTCCGAACAGTCCGGGTGGGCTGCCGTTGCGGCCGCCCTCGCTGATCACCACCAGCGCGGCGGCCCCCCTGGCCACGGCGGCGTCGTGCTTGGCGACCACCGAGCACCCGGTGTCGTCGACGACGGCGATTCCGCCGGGGGCGACAGATCCCGGGGTTCCCGGATAGTCCGCCGGTGAGCAGCCCGCACTGTTCCGCGGGACGAGCACCCTGCCGCGCACCCCGTCGGCCGGTGTCCGCAGCAGCAGCGAGGCCTGGTCCACCTCGTAGGTGCGGCCGCCGACGGTCAGCCTCGGATGCCCGGGCTGCAGCGTCTCCAACCGCTGGAACTGCGGTGTCTGAACGTCAAAGCCCCTGTTGCGCAGGGCCGTCACCACGTAGTCGACGCTGGCGTCGAAGCCCGCGGTGCCGTCGGCGCGGGTGCCGCGGTGCTCGTCGGCGATGGCCTGCAGCCGCTGCAGGTGCTCGACGAGGGCGTCCACCTTGACCGCGGCGGCCAGCTGCCGGGCGAAACTCATGGCCGGCTCGGGCGGTTCGGCGCCGTGGTTCCCCGCGGCGCAGGAGGTGAGCAGCAACAGCGCCGACAGGGCCGCGGCGAGGGACCCGGCAGCGCGCGGACGGAGCGTCACCTGCACAGGGTAGTCCCGCTCACCGGTCAGGATTCCTTGATGGCGTGCCGGGTGCGGTCAGCGCGGTCCGGGATCCCGTTGCGTCCGCTGAGGTCCTGGGCGTACAGGCCGACCGCGAAGGCCACCCCGCCGCCCTGGATCGCCAGGCAGTCCTGGTCGATGTTGTCGATGGTGTCGCCGGCCTTGTGGTAGTTCGGGTCGTAGGGTTCGTCGGCCTGTCCGCCCCACAGCTGGGCCTGTTCGGCCGTCTTCTTCTGCTCCGCCCCGGCGAACAACCCGCCGGAGGGGACACCGGCCCGGGTGAAGGCGTCGTAGTCGGAGCGCCCGTCGAATTCGGTGTCCTGGGCGGGCTTGCCCGCCGAATTCAGGTATTCGACCAGGGTGCGTTCGATACCCGCCGAGCCCTCGGGGACGCGCGGAACCTGCTGACCCGACTCCCGGGGGGCGGACTGGTCGCCGTCGTAGGTGAAATACCCGGCGTTCGGCGAGGCCAGCATGTCGAAGTTCAGGTACAGGGCGATGTCCTTGAGCCCCTCGACGCTCAGCGTCTCGATATAGCTGCGCGAACCCACCAACCCGAGTTCCTCGGCGCCCCAGAACGCGAACCGCACGGCGTTGCGCACCGGCGGGGTGGGCCCCATCTGCAGCGCCGTCTCCAGCACGGCGGCGACCCCGGACCCGTCGTCGTTGATGCCCGGCCCCTCGGGGACGCTGTCGAGGTGGGCGCCGGCCATCACCACGTTCTCGGTGGACCCGGTCTTGGTCTGGGCGATCACGTTCCGGGCGGTCACGTCGCGGACGCTGGCGTTCAGCGCGACGGTGACCGCTCCGCTGTATCCGCGCAGCGCCGCACCGTCGGGCTTGGTCACCGACACCACCGGGATCGTGACCTCGGTGTCCTCCCCCAGCGTGCCGCCCATGGTCTCCTCGTCGACGTTGTCGGCGATGATCAGCGCGGCGGCGCCGCGCTGGGCGGCGGCGGCCAGCTTCTCGGAGAACGGGCAGGTACCGCGGTCGACGAGCACCACCGCACCGGCCACCGGCAGCCCGTCGTAGTCCGAGGCCGTGCACCCGGGGGTGTCCTCGACCGGGGCGGGCACCAGCGGCCCGCGCACACCGTCCCCGGACGTCCCGACGGTGTATTGCAGCGGACGCGCCTCGTACCGGGCCCCACCGGCGCTGATCGTGCCGGGCTCGGACTCGGAGACCCGGAAGGTGAACTCGGGGGTCTGCACGTCGAAGCCCCTGTCACGCAACGCGTTGGCGACGAAGTCGACGCTGGCCCGGTAGCCGGGGGTTTCCACGGCCCGGGTGCCGCCGTTGGCGTCGGCGATGTCCTGCAGCGTGTGCAGGTGGCCCATCATCGCCTCGACGCCGACCCGCTGGCGCAGATCGCCGGCGTAGCTCGCCGCCTCGGGGTGCGCGGCGGTCGGCGCGGCCGGCTGGGCCGACCGGGCCGACCCACCGCACCCGGCCATCAACACCGCGACCGTCATGGCGGCCAACCCGACGGTCCATGTCCTGCGCACCATTTCACCCAGACTAGAGGACCGGGGCGCGGGGCCGGCGCGTTCGGCACCGTGCACACTCGGGAGGTGGCCTCACGCGTACTGTTCCTGCGCGCCGTCAACGTCGGCGGCGCCACATTGCCGATGGCCGGGCTGCGGGCGCTGGCCACCGAGCTCGGCGCCCGCGACGTCTCGACCTACATCGCGTCGGGGAACCTGCTGTGCAGCCCACCCGGTGACGCCGACGAGTTCGACCGGGCGCTGGAGTCGGCGGTCGAGACGAAGTACGGGTTCTTCCGGGAGGTGATCAGCCGCACCCCCGAGCAGCTGCGCGACGCACTGGAGGCCCATCCGTTCGAGGTCGTCGAGGACCGCTTCTCCTATGTGTACTTCCTGACCGGCACCCCGGAGGAACCGGCCGTCCGGGCGTTCGAGGCCCGGGTGCAGCGGAGCGAGTTCGGCGCCGACGAGGCCCGCGTGCTCGGCAGCGACCTGCACATCCGGTACGCCGCCGGTGCGGGCCGGTCGAATCTGGACGCCCGCACCATCGCCAGGGAGCTCGGGGTGCAGGGCACCGGGCGCAACCTGGCCACGGTGCGCAGGGTCATCGGGCTCGGCGCGGGTGAGTGACCACCGACTCCCCGGCACGGCCATTCCGGTGGTGTCGGGTGAAACGGTGCCGGGTCACGAGGCCGAGACGGCTCCCGTCGGGCTCGATGCCTGCGCCCAGAACCGCTTGGGGATCCGGCCGGCGTGCCGGGCCAGGTAGCCGGCGGTCACCCCGGCGGCCATCGCGGCGGCCATCGCCGGCGGGTCCGCCGAGCGGGTGACCGCGGTGGCCAGCAGTACCGCGTCGCAGCCCAGTTCCATCGCCAGGGCGGCGTCGCTGGCCGTGCCGATCCCGGCGTCGAGGATCACCGGGACCCCCGCCTGGTCGACGATCATCTCGATGTTGTGCGGGTTGGCGATGCCCAGCCCGGTCCCGATCGGGGAGCCCAACGGCATCACCGCCGCGCACCCGGTGTCCTCCAGCCGCCGGGCCAGCACCGGGTCATCGGTGGTGTAGGGCAGCACGACGAATCCGTCGTCGACCAGTTGCTCTGCGGCGCGGACCAATTCGACCGCATCGGGCAGCAGCGTGCGCTCGTCGGCGATCACCTCCAGCTTGACCCAGTCCGTGCCGAGCGCCTCGCGCGCGAGCTGCGCGGTCAGCACGGCCTCCGCGGCGCCCCGGCAGCCGGCGGTGTTGGGCAGCGGGGTGATCCCGAGCCGTCCGAGCAGATCCAGCACCCCGGTGCCGCCCTCGGCGTCCACCCGGCGCATCGCCACGGTGGTCAGTTCGGTTCCGGAGGCCACCAGCGCCTCCTCGAGCACCGCCAGGTTGGCGGCACCCCCGGTGCCCATGATCAGCCGCGATCCGAAGGTGCGCCCGGCGATCTCCAGCATCGAGTCAGCCACCCTGCACCGCCGTGACCACCTCGACGCGGGCACCCTCGGGAAGGGTCGTCGCCCAGTCCGAACGCGGGATGACCGTCCAGTTCAGGGCCACGGCGATGCCCTTGTCGGGGAACCCGAGCCGCTCCAGCAGCGCGGCGACCGAGGTCGACTCGTCGACCTGGATCTCCTCGTCGTTGACGATCACCCTCATGTCCTGACCTTCACATCCGTTCTCAGTTCGTCCACCAGCTCCGCCAGCACACGCTCGGCGGTCCAGGGGGCCAGCAGGAAGCCCGACCGCCCGTGGCCGGCGGCCACCAGTGTCCGCTCATCCAGCCGCCCCACCAAGGGGACCCCGTCCGGGGTCATGGGTCGCAGCCCCGCCGAGCACTCGGCCAGCTCGTACTCGCCCAGCGCCGGAACCACCGCGCAGGCGTCGTCGAGCAGTTCCCGCGCCCCGGTGACCGAGACGGCGGTGTCGCGTCCGTGCTCGTACTGGGTGGCCCCCACCACCACGCCGTCGCCGCGCGGCACCAGGTACACCTGCCTGCCGTGGACGCGGGCGCGGATCACCCGCCGCGGCGGCGGCATGCAGCCCTTGCGCCACCGCAGCCGCAGCACCTCACCCTTCACCGGGCGGATCGGCAGGCCGGGCCACAGCGTCGGCGCGTCGACGCCGTTGGCGATCACGGTCATCTCGGCATCGGCATCGGCCTCGGCGAGGTCGGCGACCGGCGGCGCCCATTCGACGCCGAGCCGGTCGCAGTGCTCCGCCAACGCGCGAACAACCAGCCGGTTGTCGACGGCGAGCTCGGTGCCGGCCGCGAACCCGTGCCGGATGCCCTGGGCCAGAAGGGGTTCGATGTCACGGGCGGCGGTGGTCGTGGTGACCGGGTGGCCCTGGGCGGCCAGCCACTCGGCCACCGTGCGCAGGTCGGCGGCGTCGGCCCGGTCCACGGCGACCACCAGCGACTCGTGGGCGGTGAACACCTCGGCGGGCAGGCCGTCGCGGTAGCTGCCCGGCCCCTCGAGGCGCCACAACCGCAGCGACTCCAGGCCGATCCGCAGCAGGGCGTCCTCTCCCGGCCAGCCCTCACTGTGCGGGGCCAGCATGCCTCCGGCCACCCAGGAGGCGCCGGGCTCGTCGCTGCGGTGCACCCGCACTCGCCAGCCCTGTTGGGCGGCCCGGCGGGCCACCGACAGGCCGATGACGCCGCCGCCGATGACGGCCAGCGACCGGGTGGCCCGCGCCGGAGACGCTGTCATGGGTTTCCTCCCTTCGCCGGCATGACCCGGATCAGGTGCAACGGTCAGGGCGGTGTCCTGTTCCCCGCGGAAAACTCCGTGAACTCCGCGGAAGACGAGTGCCCACTCTCAGTCCCGTTTCCCCGGGACTCCCGTGTGTACGGCCCTCCACAGTACCCTCGCGGGGTGACTCGACACCCGGAGCCGCTGCCGCTGGACCGCCTGGCCGGAGCACGTCTCTACCTGTGCACCGACGCCCGCCGCGAGACCGGCGACCTGGCCGAATTCGCCGACGCCGCGCTGGCCGGCGGCGTGGACATCATTCAGCTGCGGGACAAGGGCTCGGTCGGCGAACAGCGGTTCGGGCAGCTGGAGGCCCGCCAGGAGCTGGCCGCGCTGGAGATCCTGCTCGACGCGGCCCACCGCCACGGCGCCCTGGTGGCCGCCAACGACCGCGCCGACGTCGCCCGCGCGGCCGGAGCCGATGTGCTGCACCTGGGCCAGGACGACCTGCCGCTGCAGGTGGCGCGCGACATCGTCGGCGCCCGCGTCGTGATCGGCCGCTCCACCCACGATGTCGAACAGGTGGGCACCGCCACGGTCGAGGAGGTCGACTACTTCTGCGTGGGGCCGTGCTGGCCGACGCCGACCAAACCGGGCCGCCCCGCGCCCGGCCTTGACCTGGTGCGGGCCGCGGCCTCGCTGCAGACCGCCAAGCCGTGGTTCGCCATCGGCGGGATCGACGAGCAGCGGCTGCCGGAGGTGCTGGCCGCCGGCGCCAGGCGCGTGGTGGTGGTCCGCGCCATCACCGGGGCCGAGGACCCGCGAGCGGCGGCTAGTCGTCTGTCGGCAGCGTTGCGAGCAGCGGGATAGTCGCGGCCACCTCGCGCAACCGCGGCCAGCTGGCGGCGAAACCGGGGTGCAGCGGCAGCCCGGCGACCTCGTCCTCGGCCACCCAGCGCAGCTCGGAGCTCTCCCGGTTGGGAACGGTGTCGAGCATCGCCGGCGCGTCGGCGATGACGGTGGTGTAGGTCCACTGGGTGCCCCCGGAGCCGACCACCTCGGCGGTGACGACGCTGACCCGCACGGTCAGTGCGGCCGAGGTCAGCCCGGCCTCCTCGTGGGCCTCCCGCACCGCGGCCTGTTCCGGGGTCTCGTGACTGTCGCGGGCGCCCCCCGGCAGCCCCCACGTCCCGCCCTGGTGGCTCCACGGCGCCCGATGCTGCAGCAGCACCGCCGATCCGTCCGGGTGCGGGGCCCGCAGCAGCAGCCCGGCCGCGCCGTGCCGGCCCCAGAAGTGCGCACCGGTGTCGGACAGCACCCACCCGTCTCCGTCACCGCGCACGCGCTCAAGGATAAGCAGGTGCACAGCTTCGCGTGCGGGCCCGCACGGACGCCGCGCCGCCGAACCCGATCCGCCACATCCGTCACACCATTGCTCTTAGAATCTCTTTATAGAGTGGGACAGGTCGGAACAAGCCGGACGACACGAAGGTAGGTCCGCAAGGTGACGGTTGAGCTGGCGCATCCGTCGACCGAGCCGCTGGCGTCCCGGTCGCCGACCCGCCCCGCCCACCCGCGCTGGTGGTTCCTGTGGACCACCCCGGGCCGCATCCTGCTGATCGGGTTCATCCTGGCCACGCTCGGCGTGTCCAGCGCCTTCGCCACGTCCACCACCATCGACCAGCGCCAGCAGCAGCTGACCACGGTGCTCAACCACACCGAGCCGCTGTCCTTCGCCGCGGGCCGGCTCTACACCACGCTGTCGGTCGCCGACGCGGCCGCGGCGACGGCCTTCATCGCCGGGGTGGAGCCCAGGCCGGTGCGGCAGCGCTACGAACAGGCGATCACCGACGCCGCGGTCGCCCTCACCCAGGCCTCCAGCGGGCTCACCGACGAATCGATGCAGGAACTGCTGGGCCGGATCAACGCCAACCTGGCCGTCTACACCGGCCTGATCGAGACGGCACGCACCAACAACCGGTCGGGCAACCCGGTCGGCTCGTCCTACCTGTCGGAGGCCTCGGGGCTGATGCAGGGCACCATCCTGCCCGACGCGCAGCGGTTGTATCAGGACACCTCGTCGCGGGTGGACGCCGAGACCACCGCGTCCACCCGCATCCCGGCGCCGGTCATCCTCGTCGTCGCGACGACGATCGTGTTCGGGGCATTCGCGCACCGCTGGCTGGCCCGCCGGACACGCCGCCGGGTCAACATCGGTCTCGTCGCGGGCGGGCTGGCCATCGCGATTATGGTGGGATGGGTGGGCACGGCTCTGGCCATCTCCACCGCGGGCAGTCGCAGCGCCAAGAACACCGCGGCGGAATCACTGAAAACCGTCACCAACCTCGCCATCACGGCACAGCAGGCCCGGGCCGACGAGACGCTGTCGTTGATTCGGCGTGGCGACGAGGACGTCCGCAAGCAGTCCTACTACCAGCGCATCGACACCATGAAACAGCAGCTCGCCGACTACCTGGCCCGTGACGACGCGATCGACAAGTCCGACCTGGCCAACGCCAGCGCACTGCTGGACCGCTGGCGGGCCGCCGACGAGCGGATCAACGCCTACATCTCGGTGGGCAACTATCAGGCCGCCACCCAGGTGGCGCTGGGCACCGGTGAGGACGATTCGACGCCGGCCTTCGACAAGCTGGAGGCCGCACTCGACGGCGGCATCCAGGAGAGCCGCGAGCAGCTGCGCGACGACATCCTCAACGCCCGCCGGGTGCTCTCGGGCGCCACCATCGGCGGGGTGGTGCTCTCGCTGGGCGCGGCGATCGCGGTGGCCCTGGGTCTGTGGCCCCGGTTGAGCGAGTACGGGTGATCGCGATGACCATCACCCGGCCCCGCCTCCGGACATCGGCCAGGACCGTGGTCTGCCTGCTGGCGGTGCTGGCCACGGTGCTCTCCGGGTGCGCCCAGTCGCAGTCGACGGCGGTGGTGCCCAGCCTGACGCTGCCGCCGCCCACGCCGGCGGGGATGCAGGAGATCAAGCCCGAAGGCCCACCGCCGCCACCGATCGACAACAGCGACTGCAACCTGACGGCCAGCCTGCGCCCGTTCCCCACCAAGGCCGAGGCCGACGCGGCGGTGGCCAACATCCGCAACCGGGGCCGGCTGATCGTCGGGCTCGACATCGGCAGCAACCTGTTCAGCTTCCGCGACCCCATCACCGGTGACATCACCGGATTCGACGTGGACATCGCCGGCGAGGTGGCCCGCGACATCTTCGGGACCCCGTCGCAGGTCGAGTACCGCATCCTGGCCTCGGGTGACCGCATCCATGCGCTGGAGCGCAACCAGGTCGACATCGTCGTCAAGACGATGAGCATCACCTGCGCCCGCCGCAAGCTGGTGAACTTCTCCACGGTGTATCTGACGGCCTACCAACGGATCCTGGTGCCGCGCGACTCCGCGATCAGCCAGGCCAGCGACCTCTCGGGCCGGCGGGTGTGTGTCGCGGAGGGCACCACCTCGCTCAAACGGGTCCAGGAGATCACGCCGGCACCGATCATCGTGTCGGTGGTGACCTGGGCCGACTGCCTGGTGGCGATTCAGCAGCGCCAGGTCGACGCGATCAGCACCGACGACACGATCCTGGCCGGGCTCGTCGCCCAGGACCCGTTCCTGCACATCGTCGGCCCGAGCATGGCGCAGGAGCCCTACGGCATCGGGATCAACCTGGAGAACACCGGGTTGGTGCGGTTCGTCAACGGCACCCTGGCGCGCATCCGCCGGGACGGAACCTGGTACACGCTGTACCGCAAGTGGCTGACCGTGCTCGGCCCGACACCGTCTCCGCCCCCGGCCCGGTACCTGGACTAGGCGCGCACATGGGGGAACCGCAGATCGACGACGAATACGACCCGGACGAGGGACCGGGCACCCAACCGGCCGTGAGGACCCAGCCGGCGGAATCCATGCTCGACCCCGAGACCGACTCTGAAGACGGCTCTGAAACGGACTCGGAAACGGACTCAGAAACCGGCCCGGAAACCGACTCTGAAACCGGTTCGGTGCCGACCCAGCGCCCGGTCGGCACGCAGGCGATCTTCCGGCCCGATTTCGACGACTCCGAACCGCTGTCGCATCCCACCGTCGACACCGAACCCACCGACACCACCACGGTGACCCGCGCCATCGCCCCGACGCGGCGCATCGGCGGCGGCCTGGTGGAGATCCCGCGGGTACCCGAGATCGATCCGCTCTCGGCGTTGATGACCAACCCCGTCGTCGCGGAGTCCAAGCGGTTCTGCTGGAACTGCGGCAAGCCGGTGGGCCGCTCCAGCCCGGACGGCAGGGCGCTCTCGGAGGGCTGGTGCCCGCACTGCGGCAGCCCGTATTCGTTCCTGCCGCAGCTGGGGCCCGGCGACATGGTCGCCGACCAGTACGAGATCAAGGGCTGCGTCGCCCACGGCGGGCTGGGCTGGATCTACCTGGCCGTCGACCACAACGTCAACGAGCGCCCGGTGGTGCTCAAGGGCCTGGTGCACTCCGGCGACGCCGAGGCGCAGGCCATCGCCATGGCCGAACGCCAGTTCCTGGCCGAGGTCGCCCACCCGTCGATCGTGAAGATCTTCAACTTCGTCGAACACTCCGACAAACACGGTGAACCCGTCGGGTTCATCGTGATGGAGTACGTCGGCGGCACCTCGCTCAAACAGGCCAAGGGCCAGCGTCTGCCGGTGAGCCAGGCCATCGCCTACATGCTGGAGATCCTGCCCGCGCTGGGCTATCTGCACTCCATCGGCCTGTGCTACAACGACCTCAAGCCCGAGAACATCATGCTCACCGGCGACCAGCTGAAGCTGATCGACCTCGGCGCGGTGTCACGGATCAACTCCTACGGCTACCTCTACGGCACCCCGGGCTATCAGGCACCCGAGATCGTGCGTACGGGTCCCACCGTGCAGACCGACATCTACACGGTGGGACGCACCCTGGCCGCGCTGACCCTGCAGATGCGCACCCGCAGGGGCCGCTACGTGCCGGGACTGCCCGAGGACGACCCGGTGTTGCAGCGCTACGACGGCTTCGCCCGGCTGCTGCGCCGGGCCATCGACCCCGATCCGCGGCGCCGGTTCGCCAGCGCCGACGAGATGTCGGCCCAGCTGCTCGGCGTGCTGCGCGAGGTGGTGGCCGTCGACACCGGGGTGCCCCGCCCGGGCCTGTCGGCGGTGTTCAGCCCGTCACGCTCGACGTTCGGGGTGGACCTGCTCATCGCCCACACCGATGTGTACCTCGACGGCCAGCCGCACTCGGAGAAGCTGACCGCCGCCGAGATCGTCACCGCGCTGCCGGTGCCGCTGGTCAACCCCACCGACGTCGGCGCCGCCGTGCTCTCGGCCACCGTGCTGTCCTCACCGGTGCAGACACTGGATTCGCTGCGCGCCGCCCGCCACGGCGCGCTGGACTCCGAGGGCATCGACCTGAGCGAGTCGGTGGAGCTGCCGCTGATGGAGGTGCGCGCACTGCTTGACCTCGGTGACGTCGCCAAGGCCACCCGCAAGCTCGACGACCTGGCCGCCCGCGTCGGCTGGCCGTGGCGGCTGGTGTGGTTCCGCGCCGTGTCGGAGCTGCTGAGCGCCGACTACGACTCGGCCACCAAGCATTTCACCGAGGTCCTCGACATACTGCCCGGCGAGCTGGCGCCCAAGCTGGCCCTGGCGGCCACCGCCGAGCTGGCCGGCAACACCGACGAGGAGAAGTTCTACAAGACGGTCTGGAACACCGACAACGGCGTCATCTCGGCCGGTTTCGGGTTGGCCCGGGCCCAGTCGGTGGCCGGCGAGCGCCAGGCGGCGGTGCGCACCCTCGACCAGGTGCCGCCCACCTCCCGCCACTTCACCACCGCACGGCTGACCAGCGCGGTCACCCTGTTGTCGGGGCGCTCGAGCAAGGAGCTCACCGAACAGCAGCTGCGCGACGCCGCCCGCCGGGTGGAGGCGCTGCCCGACACCGAGCCCCGGGTGCTGCAGTTGCGCGCCCTGGTGCTGGGCACCGCGATGGACTGGATCACCGACCACGAGGCCAGCAGCAACCACATCCTCGGATTCCCGTTCACCCAACATGGGCTGCAGCTGGGGGTGGAGGCCTCGTTGCGCGCCCTGGCCCGCGCCGCACCCACCCAGGCCCACCGCTACGCCCTGGTCGACATGGCCAACACGGTGCGGCCCCCGTCGACCTTCTAGTCCCCTGGGTCGGAGAACCCACCACCGCTACCGTGAGTGACGAGCGCGGCAACCGCGGGTTCGAGGGAACTTCGAGGGAACTTCGAGGGAGTGAAGAGCACCAACGGGTCTCAGCGACCTCTCATCTTGGTGCCGTAGCGTAACGGCGTTTGTCATGGTGGAAGGCGTTCGGAAGGCGTTCGGAAGGGCGGGTCAGGAGGTCACAGTGGCGCGAGCCTCCACGGGCCGTCATCGCCTGCCCAGGAACGATCGCGGTACCGCCGGGGTGGTCGGCCGGGTCCTGGTCGCCGTGGTGGCCGCCGCGGCGGTGCTGATCACCGGGACCGGCTGGTGGTACGTCCACGGCACCCTGGGGGGCATCACACTGTCGGGGGCCCTGGCCGACGACGCTCCCCGCTCGACGGGCGGGGCGATGAACATCCTGCTCATCGGCCTGGACTCGCGCAAGGACCAGGACGGCAACGACCTGCCTCGCGAGATCCTCGACCAGCTGCATGCCGGGGACTCCGAGGACGGCGGCTACAACACCAACACCCTGATCCTGGTGCACATCGGTGCCGACGACCGGGTTTCGGCGTTCTCGATTCCGCGTGACGACTACGTCGCCGTCGACGACATCCCCGGCTATCACCACATCAAGATCAAGGAGGCCTACGGGCTGACGAAGGCCGCCACCGAACAGCAGCTCGTCGACGACGGCGTGACCGACCGTCACGAGCTGGAGACCCGAGGCCGGGAGGCCGGACGCGCGGCCACCCTGGCCGCGGTGCGCAACCTGACCGGGGTGCCCATCGACTACTTCGCCGAGGTCAACCTGGCCGGCTTCTACGACCTCGCCTCCACCCTGGGCGGGGTGAAGGTGTGCCTGAAGGCTCCGGTGCACGACGACTACTCGGGCGCGGACTTCCCCGCCGGCGTGCAGACCCTCGACGCGGCCCAGGCGCTGGCGTTCGTGCGGCAGCGCCACGGCCTGACCAACGGCGACCTGGACCGCACCCACCGCCAGCAGGCCTTCCTGGTGTCGGTCATGCACCAGCTGCGCGATACGGGCACCTTCACCGACCTGAACAAGCTCGACGGCCTGATCGCCGTGGCGCGCAAGGATCTGGTGCTCTCCCGGGGGTGGGGCCAGGACCAGTTCCGCCGGCTCGGAGCCCTGGCCGACGGCGACGTCGAGTACCGCACCCTTCCGGTGGTGCGCTACGACACCATCAACGGCCAGGACGTCAACATCGTCTCGCCGCCGACGATCCGCCGCGAGGTGGCCGCCGCGTTCGCCGACGGTGCCTCGCCGGCACCGGACACCGGGGTCGCGGTGGACGTGGTGGACGCCAGCGGCAGCACCGACGCCGGCACCCGGCTGGCCGCCGTGCTGGCCGGCCACGACTACCGCATCGGCGCGGTGAGCACCGACGAGTCCGCGGCCACCACCTCGGTCGTCGACTACGGCGCGGGGGCCGCACGCAGCGCCCGCGCGCTGGGCCTGCTGCTGGGTGTGCGTCCCGCCTCGCAGGCCGACCCCGATCTGGGCCGCGACCGGATGCGGGTCACCGTGGCCGACGACTACACGCCGTTGGAGACCCCGTCCGCGGCCGGGACGGAACCCCTCGCCGACTACAGCGCCATCCCGGGTGCCATCCCGGGTGCCGCCTCGGGCGCGACCTCCGCGGACACCAGCTCGGCGCCGCCCACCCCCGACGAGGGGGCACCGGTCACCAACGACGGCATTCCCTGTGTGAACTGACGCGCGTACCGACGCCGCGGCCGCCGGCTAGGCGGACGCCTCGATGGTGGCCACGCAGGCCCGGGCGATGGCCAGTTCCTCGTCGGTCGGGATCACCAGGACAGTGATCGGCGACATCTCCGCGGAGATCACCCGCGGACCGTGCGCCGGACTGTCGTTGAGGTGTTCGTCGAGTTCGACGCCCAGCGGGGCCAGCCCGGTCAGTGCGTCGCGGCGCACGGCCGCGTCGTTCTCGCCGACACCCGCGGTGAAGGTGATGACATCGGTGCTGCCCAGCACCGCCAGGTAGGCCCCGATGTACTTGCGCAGCCGGTGGATGTACACGTCGTAGGCCAGCCGCGCCGCTGCGCGCTCGGATTCGTCGCCGGTTTCGGCCAGCCGGTGCAGCTCGCGGAAATCGTTGCTGCCGCACAGCCCCGCCACCCCGGAACGCCGGTTGAGCATCGACTCGATGTCCTCGACGGCCATGCCCGCCGTGCGGGCCAGATAGAACACGATCCCCGGGTCGATGTCGCCGCTGCGGGTACCCATCACCAACCCCTCCATCGGGGTCAGGCCCATCGAGGTGTCCACCGGCCGGCCCCCGGCGACGGCCGAGGCCGACGCGCCGTTGCCCAGGTGCAGCACGATCTGGTTCAGGCTTTCCAGCGGGGCGCCCAGGAACACCGCGGCCTGCTCGCTGACGTACTGGTGGGAGGTGCCGTGGAATCCGTAGCGGCGCACCCGCCACTGTTCGGCCACCTCGGCGTCGATGGCGTAGGTCGCCGCCGCCGCGGGCAGGTCGTGGAAGAAGGCGGTGTCGAACACCGCGACGTGCGGGAGGTCCGGCAGCAGCTTTCGCGCGACCTCGATGCCGCGCAGCGCCGGCGGGTTGTGCAGCGGTGCCAGGGGCGACAGCGCACTCACCCGCTGCACCAGGGCGTCGTCGATGAGCGTCGGCCGGTAGAAGTCGCGTCCGCCGTGGACCACCCGGTGCCCGACGGCCACCAGACCCAGCGTCTCCAGGTGGCCGCCGGTCTCGGCGAACAGGTCGAAGGCCAGTCGCAGCGCCGCCTCGTGGTCCACGACGCTGCGCTCCCGCTGGATCTTGAGCCCGCCGAACTCCAGGCGGGCCATCGAGTGCTCGCCGCCGATCTCCTCGATGATCCCGTCGGCCACCGACACACCGGTATCGGGCTGCACCAGACTGAATTTCAATGAGGACGAGCCGGAGTTGAGCACCAGAACGGTCCGCTGCATCGGGCTAGTCCCCCTGCGCCTGGATGGCGGTGATGGCCACCGTGTTGACGATGTCGGAGACCAGCGCCCCTCGCGACAGATCGTTGACCGGCTTGTTCAGGCCCTGCAGCACCGGGCCGATCGCCACGGCCCCGGCGCTGCGCTGCACCGCCTTGTAGGTGTTGTTGCCGGTGTTGAGGTCGGGGAAGATCAGCACCGTCGCGCGGCCGGCGACCGGAGAGTCGGGCATCTTGGTGGCCGCCACCGACGGTTCGACGGCCGCATCGTATTGGATGGGCCCCTCGACCATGATCTCCGGTGCACGCCGGCGCACGAGTTCGGTGGCCGCCCTGACCTTCTCGACGTCGGCACCGGCGCCCGAGGTCCCCGTGGAGTAGGACAGCATCGCCACGCGCGGCTCGATGCCGAACCGCGCCGACGTCCGCGCCGAGGAGATGGCGATGTCGGCCAACTGCTCGGAGGTGGGGTCCGGCACGATCGCGCAGTCGCCGTAGGCCAGCACCCGGTCGGCCAGGCACATCAGGAAGATGCTGGACACGGTGGAGACGTCGGGCAGCGTCCTGATGATCTCGAAGGCGGGCCGCACGGTGTGTGCGGTGGTGTGCCGGGCCCCGGAGACCATCCCGTCGACGAGGTCGTTGTGCACCAGCATGGTGCCGAAATACGAGACGTCACGCATGGTTTCGCGGGCCTGCTCGTAGGTGACACCCTTGCTTCGGCGCAGTTCGGCGTACTGGTCGGCGAACCGGTCGCGCAGCTCGCTGGTCTTCGGGTTGAGCACGTCGGCCGTCGAGATGTCCACGCCGAGTTCGGCCGCGCGGCCCCGGACCTTGGACTCCTCGCCGAGGATGGTCAGGTCGGCGACCTGGCGCTGCAGCAACCGGCCGGCGGCCTTGAGGATGCGGTCGTCGTCGCCCTCCGGCAGCACGATGCGCCGGCGGTCGGCACGCGCCCGCTGCAGCAGCTGATATTCGAACATCTGCGGCGTGACGACCGTCGGCATGGGAATCGCCAACTGGTTCAACAGATCTGCGACGTCGACGTACTCCTCCATCAGCGCCAGCGCGGTGTCGATCTTGCGCTGCGAGGTGACGGTGACCCGACCCCGTGCCGAGGCCACCGCGCTGGCGGTCTCGAAGGTGTCGGTGCCGGTGGCGATGATCGGCAGCGCCAGCCGCAGACCGTCGACCAGGGCGGCGATCGACGGGTGCAGCTCGAACCCGCCGTTGAGGATCACCCCGGACAACGACGGAAACCCCTCGGCGGCATGCGCGCTCATGACAGCCAG
Source organism: Mycolicibacterium palauense (assembly GCF_002592005.1). Taxonomy (GTDB): domain Bacteria; phylum Actinomycetota; class Actinomycetes; order Mycobacteriales; family Mycobacteriaceae; genus Mycobacterium; species Mycobacterium palauense. The sequence goes on from NZ_NVQF01000032.1 coordinate 45,967, forward strand.
CACCACGTCGGAGCGGTCTCCGGGGGTCACCACCACCGCACCCTCGACGAGGCGCTCCAGCACGTGTTCGGCCGTCATGCCGGCCACCACCACGCCGAGCGCCTCGCGTCCGAGCATCGCCTTGTCGCCCTTGATGAATTCGCCGCCGATCGCCGCGCACAGATCCCCGATGGAGGGCGCGACCAGCAGCGGTTCCTCGGGCAGCACGTAGATCCTCGGGGCCGCCTCCCGGCCGGTGGGCGCCAGCCGTTCCAGCGCGGCGGTCACGTCCTTCATCCGGTCGGGGTCGCATCGGTTGGCCACCACCGCCGCGGTGTGCGCGTGCTGACCGGCCAGCTCGGCCAGGCACAGTTCCGCGACGTTGGCGACCTCGTCGGGGGTGCGCCCCCGGGCCCGCACCGACAACACGACGGGGGCGCCGAGGTTGACCGCAATGCGGGCGTTCATCGACAGCTCGCTGGGGGTGGCGACGTCGGTGTAGTCGCTACCGACGATCACCACCACGTCGCACTGGTCGGCGACCCGGTGGAACCGGTCGACGATATCGGCGATGGCCCGGTCGGGGTCCTCGTGCAATTCCTGGTAGCCCACCCCGAAGCACTGCTCGTAGCCGAGGCCTGCGGTGCTGTGCGCCAGCAGCAGTTCGAGGATGTAGTCGTGGGCCTCGCCGAGCCGGGTGATCGGCCGGAACACCCCCACCCTGGCGACCATCGAGGTCAGGCGGTGCAGGATGCCCAGCGCGACGGTCGACTTACCGGTGTCCCCCTCGGGGGATGCGACGTAGATGCTGGAGGCGAACGCAGACCCGGCAGTCACGGTGTCCAGCTTTGCGCAATTTGACCGACGGGGCCAGCGCACCCGGGCCGCACGGCCACCTCTAGCCCAGCTTTCGCAACCTCGGGGCCAGGTCGCGCTGGAACAGATCCAGGAAGCGGCGCTGGTCGTGCCCGGGGGCGTGGAACACCAGATGGTTCAGGCCCCACTTGACGTAGTCGGCGACCTTCTCGACGGCCTCGTCGGGATCCGAGGCCACGATCCAGCGCTTGGCGACCTGCTCGATGGGCAGCGCGTCGGCGGCCTTCTCCATTTCGATGGGGTCGTCGATGGAGTGCTTCTGCTCGGCGCTCAGCGACAGCGGTGCCCAGAACCGGGTATTCTCCAGGGCCAGCCCCGGATCGGTGTCGTAGGAGATCTTGATCTCGATCATCTTGTCGATGTCGTCGGGGTTGCGCTCGGCGGCGGCCGCACCCTCGGCCACGGCGGGGATCAGCTTGTCCTGGTAGAGCTCGGCGCCCTTGCCCGAGGTGCAGATGAACCCGTCGCCGGCGCGTCCGGCGTACTTGGCCACCACCGGTCCGCCGGCGGCGATGTAGACCGGCACACCGCCGTCGGGCACGTCGTAGATCGAGGCGCCCTTGAGCCGGTAGTACTCGCCGTCGAAGTCGACCCGGTCACCACGCCACAGTTCGCGCATCAGCCGCACCGACTCGCGCAGCCGGGCGAAGCGTTCCTTGAAGTCCGGCCACTCACCCTGATAGCCGGTGGCGATCTCGTTGAGCGCCTCCCCGGTGCCCACACCGAGGAACACCCGTTGCGGGTACAGGCAGGCCATGGTCGCGAAGGCCTGCGCGATCACCGCCGGGTTGTAGCGGAAGGTCGGCGTCAGCACCGAGGTCCCCAGCATCAGGTGCCGGGTGCGCTCACCGACCGCGGTCATCCAGGCCAGGGAGAACGGGGCATGGCCGCCGTCGTGTCGCCACGGCTGGAAGTGGTCGCTGACGGTGGCGCTGTCCATGCCGTGTTCTTCGGCGGACACCGCCAACTCCACCAGCTCGCGCGGTGCGAACTGCTCTGCAGACGCCTTGTATCCCAGTTTGAGTTCAGCCACGATATCTTTTCTACTCTCCCTCGCGCGCCGCCCTTACACTCGCCAGATGGCAGCCGCCCCCGATGAGCTGGTACAGGTGACCGACCGGGTGCACGTGGCCCGGACGGAGCTGGTGAACTGGACGCTGGTCACCGGCGACGACGGTGTCCTGTTGATCGACGCCGGGTTTCCGGGACAGCGCGCCGAAGTGCTGGCCTCCATCCGCGAGCTGGGTTACGAGGCCGGCGACGTGCAGGCGATCCTGTTGACCCACGCCCACATTGACCACTTCGGGACCGCGGTCTGGTTCGCCGCCGAGCACCGCACGCCGGTCTACTGCCACGCCAACGAGGTCGGCCACGCCAAACGCGAACACCTCGAGCAGGCCTCACCCCTGGACGTCGCCAAGCATGCCTGGCAGCCGCGCTGGCTGCTCTGGTCGGCCGAGATCGCCCGCAAGGGCGCCTTCATGCGCGGCGGCATCCCCACCGCGCAAGCGATCACCGAGGACGTCGCCACCGACCTGCCCGGTCAGCCCATGACCGTTCCCACCCCCGGTCACACCGGCGGGCACTGCTCGTATCTGGTGGACGACGTGCTGGTGTCGGGTGACGCGCTGGTCACCGGTCATCCGACGACCTCCCGCCGGGGACCGCAACTGCTGCACCGGGTGTTCAACCACGACCAGAGCGGCTGCCTGCGCAGCCTGGGGGCGCTGTCCATGCTGGAGACCGAGGTACTGGTGCCCGGGCACGGCGATGTGTGGCACGGCCCGATCCGGGAGCTGACCGAGCAGGCCACCCCCGCCTGAGAGCCCATCTGAGGCGAGGTGCTGTGGAGAGGCGACAACACCGGATCCCACGGTGTCCTACGCTTGGCTCAGTGACCCCCGCTTCGCCTGGACACCGCTAATGACAGTGCTCGTCGTGCTCGCCAAGGTGATACTGATCGCGTTTCTGGTGTTGGGTACCGCGACCTTCGTCGTGACGTTCTTTCGCCGACGGCGCCGTCGCGGGCCGCTGCCACCCTGGCCGCCGACCGGCCCGGTGTACTACGGCCAGGCCCGGCTTCCGCTGCCGCCGTGGCTCGATGAGTATGGCAATGTCGCCGACCCCGACGGCACCGACGAGGACCGGTCCCCGGGGAAGGGTCAGGCGGGGCAGGCCTGAACGAGTTCGTCCTGTTGGGCCAGGAACTGGCGATTGAGTTGAGCATATTGCCCCGCCGCCGGCCCCGCGGTGGGCTGGGGCGCTGACAGTTCCGCGAGTACCGCAGAGTTCAGCGCTACAGATTGGTGTGCCAGGTCGGCCATACGGTGGGCCTGCGGTGCCAATTTCGGGTCATCGATTTCGACAGCCAGCTCCCCGAGCCTGTCGGCCCATTGCTGATACTCATCCTGCGTAGCCTGCACACCGGCATTGGCCTGTGCATCGACTTGCGTTGAGTGTTCGTGATTCACCGCGATCATCTCGCGTACGAATGCACAGTCTCCACGCGGGCTCCCATGCGATGCGACCAGCCACACTCCCACAGATACGACGGCAAAGGCGATCACGGCAGCGGCCAACAACCAGTAGCGCCGACTCATCCCGGCACCTGGATCAGCGGCGCTCCGGTCGAGGGAGTCATCGCCGGCACGGCGGATTCGACGGCATACCCGCCGCCGGGCATCCCAGCGACGAACGTCGACTGAGGGCCGCACTCATTGGGGACGTAGTACGTGGTGAGCGGGTTCTGCGCGGATAAGACTGCGATCTGCGGCAGCGTGATCGATTTCCACTCATGGTCGATGAAAGGCGGTGGGCTTAAGGCACCGATGTCGCTGGGCCGGTCGGCCACCACATCCCCACCAAGCAACAACCGGGTATTGCGCTGGTAATCGTAAGTGTTCTGCACCCACTGTTGGGTAACTGTCTGGCCGTTCTCAGTGACCTGCCGCGTGTACTCGGTGGGCTGGAAACCCGATACGCGAAACCGGTAGGCCTCCTGGTACTGGGCCCATGGCGCCGCGTCTGGATCGGCCCAGTTCTTGCCCACGGTGTAGAGACCCGTCGTTCCGCCTAGCCCCGGGGTGAAGTCGCCCTGGTTCTCCGCGTCGAACGGACGCCACTTGGTGGACATTGGGCCGGTTTCACCGTGGGGGTAGGGTCCAGTCGGCGAGGACGACACCTCCTCCCAGTGCCCATATCGGACGTCACCGACGAACGGGTTGCCGCGTTCCGGAGAGATTTCCACCGACCCGGGAGACCCGTCCTCGGCCAATGCATTGTCGACGAGCTGAATCCTCGGCTGATCTGGTTTCTGGCCGTTCTGGGTGGGGTTGTCCATCGCACGGACTCCACCTGCCGGTTCGTTGTCTTCGGAAAAGGCGGCATCGCCCAATCCTTCGGCAGCGGTGGCAATACTGGCCGCAACCTGCTGGTCTTTGCTTACCAGTTCGCCGAGGTGGATTCTGATATCGGCAGCTAAGGCTTCGGCCTGGGCTTGGCGGGCAGAGAGGAACGCTATGTCGCCGGCCTCCTGGCTGGACAGCGAGAAGTCCTCACCGACGGTGAAGCCAGCTCGCAGGGCGGCATCGACAGCGGAGAGAACTGCGGCACGCGCAGATGCGACCTGCTGTGCGCCAATGCGGGCCACCATCGATGCCTCGTGCAGCCGATCTGCTAGGCCAACGACTTTCAGGCGGTCCTCGAAGACCCGCTGTTGAGCGGCGTCGGCGCCCTTCCCCGTCCAAGGCGTCCCGCTAGGAGCACTTACCTGCTGTGAGAGCTGGGTGAAATTCTCCTCCCAGACTGTGGCCACTCTCGTCCAATGGGTTGCGGCTTTGGTTAAGTGATCGGTATCCCAGCCCTTAACCTGGGACAAGGTGGGAATAGCGACGCTGGCCACCGCAGCCTAAGTTCCCCTGCTCAAAGCAGCGAGTCCCACCGCGGAGGCATCCTCCGCGTTTGTGTACTGCGTTCCAGCGGTGATCAGTTTCGCCGCCACGGACCGCAGGCACGTAGCTATGGCCATTCCCGCCGCAGCAGTATCGGCGTGTACCGCATTGACCGCCACGCTGGTCGCCTGGCACGGCATGGGCGATGACGGTGGCGGTGTGGTTGCGGATACCTCAGTGGACCATGATTCACACTGGACCGCGAGTACCTGCAACCCGGCGGGGTCAACATCCAGCAAACTCACGCAGGCCAATATACCGACTCCCGAACTGTGCGGGTCGGACAGATAGTGCTGCCGGATAGTTCGGCGTCGCCATCTCCACCCTCCGTCGGCGGACACGCGCGGAGGCCGCAACTGACTGCTCGCGTGATGGCCCAGAGCGTCTCCCCGCGGTCGTATCCACCACCGCACCGGGTAATGAACTGGGGAACATCGCCGGTTCCACCGGCCGAGCTGGATGCCATCCCCGCGAGCGCGCACTCAGGTACGAAGACCCCGCCGGAATGTGTACGCCAGTGAGCGCTCGCGGGCGTCTCTACAGCACCTTCTGGAAGGCCACCGGGTGCACCGGACCCGCCGAGGGCAGGGGCTCCTCGAGCCGGGTGTAGCCGGCGGCGGTGTAGAGGGCCTCGGCCTCGGGTTGGCGGTCGCCGGTCATCAGGTAGATCCGCCGGTAGCCGCGCGCGGCGATGTCGGCCTCCAGCTCGGCCAGCAGGGCACCGGCATAGCCGCGGCGGCGGTACCGGCTGTCGGTCCAGATCCGTTTGAGCTCGGCGGTCTGGGAGTCGAACCGCCGGAACGCGCCGCCGGTCACCGGGACACCGTCGACCAGGCCGAGCACCAGCGCCCCGTCGGGCCCGGTGAACTCGTCGCCGGGATAGTTGCGCAGCGCCTCGAGATGGGCGGCCACCGTGCCGCCGTAGCGCGCCGAGTACTCGGCTGCCAGCTCGGCCAGCAGGGGCGCGGCCAGCGGATGGTCCTGGGAGACACGCATGAACACCGTCCAACGATCTCATGCGCCCGATCGCGGCCCGCAGGGTTGACACCGCAAAACTTGACAGGTGTAAAGTTTCGCGCCATGGACAACATCAGGGGCAAGACGATCGTCATCACGGGGGCCGCCCGGGGCATCGGATACGCCACCGCCAAGGCGCTGCTGGCCCGCGGCGCACGCGTGGTGATCGGCGACCGCGACGTCGCCGTCCTCGACAAGGCCGTCACCGAACTGGCCCGCGGCGGGCAGGCGACCGGCTACCCGCTCGACGTCACCGACGCCGAGTCGTTCGCGATGTTCCTCGACAAGGCCCGCGCCGACGGCGCCGGTCACATCGATGTGCTGATCAACAACGCCGGGGTGATGCCGGTAGGCCCCTTCCTCGAGCAGTCCGACCAGGCCATCCGCACCTCCGTCGAGGTGAACTTCTACGGCGTGCTCACGGGCTGCCGGCTGGTGCTGCCGGAGATGGTCAAGCGGCACAGCGGCCACATCGTCAACATCTCCTCGCTGGCCGGCATGGTCGCGGTGCCCGGCCAGGTGGTCTACGCCGGCACCAAGTTCGCCGTGGTCGGGCTCTCCACGGCGATGGCCGACGAGTTCGCCCCGCAGGGGGTGGCCGTCAGCGTGGTGCTGCCGACCTTCACCAACACCGAACTGATCTCGGGCACCGCGACCTCCTCGGCGCAGAAGCCGGTGCAGCCCGAGGACATCGCCGCCGGCGTCGTCAAGGTGCTCGACAAGCCGGCGATCACCCACCTGTCGGTGCCGGGGCCGCTGCGCGCCGTCGGGGCGATCACCCAACTGCTGCCGCCCCGGGCGCGCCGCTGGCTCTCCCACAAGATGGGCAACGACACCGTCTTCCTCACGTTCGACGCGAACGCGCGCGCCGACTACGAACGGCGGGCCCAGTCGGCCGTCGGCGTCCTCGAGACGGCACCGGAGCAGCCAAGCTCCTGAGGCTCACGCGCCCAGGCCCCAACGGCGCTCACGCGCCCAGGCCCAACGGCGCTCACGCGCCCAGGCCCCACCGGCGCTCACGCGCCGGTACCCGCCCGCATCACCGCGACCAGCTCACCCCGCGATGTCGCACCAACCCGCTGGCAGGCCTTGAGGATATGGCCCTCGACCGTGCGCACCGAGGTGTGCAGCCGGTCGGCGATGTCCTTGTTCGTCAACCCGGCGGCCACCAGCTCGGCGACCTCGCGCTGCCGGCCGGTCAGCGGCGTCGGCGAGACGGGGCTGCGCAACGCGGGAGTGGACAACCCGCCGCACTCGGCGGCCAGCCGGCGGGCCAGCGTCGCCGCCAGCAACCCGCGGCTGCTGTGCTGGGCACCGGCGAAGGCCACCGCCGCCTGCGCCGCCGCGTCGGCGGCCGAGCACCGGTCACCCAGCTCCTGGTAGGACTTCTCCACCGCCAGGAGTTCCTCGCCGTCACCGCGGCGCAGGGCCTCGGCGTGGGCGGCGACGGTCCGGGCCAGCGGCAGACCCAGACGCTCGGCCAGCTGCGCGGCCCGCTCGGCCGCCGTCGCGTCACCCCAGAGCACCGCCGCCTGCAGGCAGGCCAGCTCATGGGTGGGCTGGTCGCGCTCACGGGCCGCGGCCGCCTCGTCGGCCACGGTCTGCACGGCCTCGGCGAGCCGGCCGGCGGCGGCCAGCGCCCACCCCGCGGCCACCGCGAGCGCGGTCTGCATGTGCAGATAGTCCGGCGGGACCACCGACCTGGCCCGCTCCAGCATCGCGGCGGCCTCGTCGGCCTCGCCGCGCTTGGCATGCGCCTCGGTCAACGCGAAGTAGCAGGCGGGCCGCAGCGTGGCCGCACCGTGGTGTTCGGCGGCCGCCAGCGCCTCGTGCAACAGAGTGACCGACTCACCCAGCTCGCCGCGCAGCATCGCCGCGCTGCCCTGCAGGAAGACCAGGTTGGCGTGCGGCAGCCCGGGAGCGTCGCGGGCCAGCTCGGCCAGCATCACCGCCGCGCGCTGGCACTCGTCGATGCGCCCGGTCAGCCGGCAGGCCCGCAGGTACACACCACCGAACCAGAACCGGAAATGCGCGGTCTCAAAGGAACTGGTCGCCCGCGCGATGGCGGCGTTGGCCACCTCCGACAGCCCCTCGGTGTGCCCCAGCGCCCCGCAGGCCATCACGTAGGCGACCGCCGCCATCATCGCGTTCAGGTCGGAGAGCCCGCCGCAGTCCAGCGCCTCCCGGGCCTTCTGCTCGGCCAGGGCGCACCGCCCGGCGATGACGTCGACGCAGGCTTCCAGGGCCAGCCGGCCGGCCCGCTCGGCCGCGGTTTCCGCCGGCCCGGCCAGTTCGCTCAGCAGCTCCATCGCCTCGGCGGGGCGGCCCAGCATCCAGATCATGTTGGCCGCGCGCATCAGCACCCAGTCGTGCGCGTCGGCGTCGTCGGCGGGAACGACGTCGGCCAGGAATGCCTCGGCATCGGGGCCGCGTCCGCGCACCACCATGGCGCGGGCCTGGATCTCGGCCGCACCGACGGGGTCCCGCCGCGCGGCGGCATCGGCGAACCGGGCCGCCAGGTCCAGGTCGAGCAGCCGCATCGCGTGCCGGGCCGCCGCGAGCAGCAGCTGCGGATCCGGCGCGACGTCGGAGTCCAGCGCCAACTGGGCGCGCCGCACCGTGGTCTGCGGGTCGGTGTCCTCGCCGGATACCGCCGATCCCAGCAGCTCGGCGAGCCGGCCGCGCAGGTTGGACAGGTACATCTCCCCCGCGGCCGGGCGGCGCAACTCACCGAACAGCGGGTGGGCCAACCGCGCCAGCAGCGTCTCGGCCGTGCGCTCCACGGTGATCAGACGCATCTGTTCGGCGGCCTCCAGGTCCTCGCGGCTGACCAGCTCACGCAGGATGGGCACCGCCAGCGGTTCGCACTGCGTCAACGCGTCGACCACCAGGGCCGGCCCGGGGGGCAGCCGGTCCAGGCGGTTACCCACCAGGTCGCTCATGCTCTGTGAGACGGCGACGGCACCGTCCCACATCCACACGCCGCTGACCTCCCGGAGCCGGCCCGCGGCAACCTGGTCCTTGACGAGTTGCTCGACGAACAGCGGGTTGCCCCGCGTGAGGCGCCAAAAGCGTTGCGCGCTACGGGAATCGATGGGCGCTTCCAGTAGGCTCTCGACCATCGCGTGGGTTGCCTTGGCCGACAGCGGTTCCAGGTCCAGCCTGGTCAGCAGGCCGTCCCGCCACAACGCCTTGACCGCGTCGGGTTCCCCGCCGCCGGTGCGCAGCGTCACCACCAGCCGGGCGGAACGGGTCTGGGCCAACTGATGTACCACGTGCGCGGAGAAGCCGTCCAGCAGGTGGCCGTCGTCGACTCCGATGAGCATGCGGCCCGGCCGCTGGGCGACCAGTGCGTTGATCACCCGCCGAACGCTGGGACCGGGCTCGCCGGCCACGTCACCGACCGCGATCGCGAAGGCGCCCAGGGGAATAGGACGCGCCGAGGCGGTACCCACCACCCAGTGCGTGCGGGTACCCGGCGTGGCGGTCTGTACCAGCTCCCGCGCCAACCGCGTCTTGCCCACCCCGGCGGGCCCGGCGATCACCACACCCGCAACGTTGCCCGCCCCGCTCAGCGTCCTGCGGAGTGCCGCCAGCTCAGTGTCCCGCCCCGCCAGCGCGTTTCCGCTGACCACGGGCCGACTATAGCGCGCAGCGCCGGACGGCACCGCGCGATCAGCGCCGCAGGGCCTGGTCGAGATCCGCCAGCAGGTCCTCGGTGCCCTCAAGTCCGACCGAGATCCGCACGACGCCGTCACCCAGGCCGATCGCGGCGCGGCCCTCCGGGCCCATGGCACGGTGGGTGGTGGTGGCGGGATGGGTGATCAGGGTCTTGGCGTCACCGAGGTTGTTGGAGATGTCGATCAGCGCCAGCTTGTCGAGCACCTCGAAGGCGCGCTCCTTGCCGCGCCCGTCGGGGGCGTCGAGCTCGAAGGTGACCACGGTGCCCCCGCCCGACATCTGCCGGGTGGCCAGGTCGTGCTGCGGGTGCGATTCCAGGAAGGGGTAGCGGGCCCAGCGCACCGCCGGGTGGTTCTGCAGGAATTCGGCGACGCGCTGCGCCGAGGCGTTGGCGTACTGCACCCGCACCGAGAGCGTCTCCAGACCCTTGAGCAGGGTCCAGGCGTTGAACGGGCTCATCGCCGGCCCGGTGTGGCGCATCAGCGTCTGCACGGGGCCGTCGATGTACTCCCGATCGCCGAGGATGGCCCCGCCCAGCACCCGGCCCTGCCCGTCGATGTGTTTGGTGCCGGAGTAGACCACGACGTCGGCGCCCAGGGGCATCCCCTGCTGCAGCAGCGGCGTGGCGAACACGTTGTCCAGCACAACTTTCGCGCCGGCCGCGTGGGCCATCTCGCTGACCGCGGCGATGTCGACCAACGACTGCATGGGGTTCGACGGGGTTTCGAAGAACACCGCCTGGGTCGGGGTGGCCAGCGCCCGTTCCCACTGGTCGAGGTCGTCGCCGTCGACGAAGACCGTCTCCACCCCCCACCGCGGCAGGATCTCGTTGCACACCACGAAGCAGGATCCGAACAGGCTGCGCGCGGCGACCAGCCGGTCGCCGGCTCCCAGCAGCGCCCCCAGCGACGTGAACACCGCGGCCATGCCCGACGCCGTCGCGAAGGCCGCCGGCGCCCCCTCGATCAGGCGCAGCCGCTCCTCGAACATCGACACGGTGGGGTTGCCGTACCGCGAGTACACGTACCGGTCGATGTCACCGGTGAACGCCTTCTCCGCGGCGGCCGCCGATTCGTAGACATAGCCGGAGGTCAGATACAACGCCTCGGCGGTCTCCTCGAAGCCCGAGCGCAACAGCCCGCCACGCACACCGATGGTGGCCTGGCCGACACCGTCGGGCAGCGGTTTGGGTCTGCGCACCGAGGGCTTGTCGCCGGAGGTCGGGCTCATGACTGGACCCACGGCAGACCGATCGCACGCCAGCCGGCGGCGCCACGGTGCTTGAACTCGTCGAGGTCGCCCTCGAAGCCGTCCAGGATGTTGTACGACGGCGCGAGGCCGGCCTCGGTCGCCAGCGTGGCGGCACCGATCGAGCGGTTGCCGGAGCGGCACAGGAACAGCACGGGGCCGGCGCCGGGGCTCACCCCGGACGCCTCCAGTCCGGCGTTCAGTTCGGCGAGGAAGTCCTCGTTGCGCTTGCCGTCGGTGTGGTTCCATTCGACGCAGACGAGCTTGCGGCCCAGACTCGACAGATCGGGCAGACCGACGAACTTCCACTCCGCGCTGGTGCGGACATCGACCAGCACGGCATCGGCCTCTTCGCTGAGCGTCTTCCACGCCTCCTCGGGCGTGATGTCTCCGGCGTAACTCACGATGTGAGAGTTTTCCACACCGGGTCTCGGGGCCCGACTCGACCGTCGCCGGTCACCGGCACCGTCACTGGGGACCGTCCGAGCACACCTTCCACTGCCCGTCCTCGCGGGCGAAGGTCATCGCCGTGTCGATCCGCCGGTCCGGGTCGTTCTCGAAGTGGTAGATCACCGTGGCGGTGGCCCGGTCGCCGTCGACCGACAGTCCCGTCATGCCGTCGACGAAGCGCGCGCCGTGGGCCTGCGCGGAATCCTGCTGGCGGGCCACCAGATCCGCTTCCGTGCCGGCCCGGGCGTCGCAGGTGTAGTCGGTGAAATCGGCGAAGTCCTTGCGTTGCAGCGCGTCGTTCTGGCCTATCACCGCGCGCATCACCCGGTCCTCGTCGGTCTCGTTGGCGCCCCGGATCAGCGCGCCCACGCCGATGCCGACCAGGATGAGCACCGCGATCGCCAGCGCCGCCAGGATCGGCGCCGAGCTGGCCCCGGTCCCGTCGTCGGACTCGCCGCGCCGGCCGATCACGGGCGCCACAACCGTCGCAGCGCGGTCGACATCTGCCGGACCCGGTCCCGGGCCGCCAACACGTCGGGGGCGGTGGCCAGCGCGACGCCCAGGCGCTGGTGCGGGGGCGCCCCCGGGTGTTCGGCGAACACCCGCACGTCGCTCTCGGGCACCCGCAGCGCGGCGGCCAGCGCGCGGTCCACCTCATGGACCGCCCCGCCCGGCGGCGCGCTGCCGTAGACCACCTCGGCCGCACCCGGGGAGATCATGATGGTGTCCACCGGGAGTCCCAGCGCCACGCGGGCGTGCAGCTCGAACTCGTCGAGCCGCTGCGAGCGCAGCGTCACCAACCCGCTGTCGCCCGGACGCACGCTCAGATCCGCGAAGTACACCTCGTCGCCGCGGACGAGCAGTTCCACCCCGAACACGCCGCGGCCGCCGAAGGCGTTGACGATCCGCGCCGCGATCGACCTGGCCGCGTCCACGGCGGCCTGGCTCATCTGCTGGGGCTGCCAGACCTCCAGCACCCCGCCGCCGGCGTAGCCGTCGACCGGGCGATGGCCGATCGGCTCGCAGAAGTGCAGCAGCGCGTCGGCGCTGCGCAGCGTCAGCAGGGTGAGCTCGAAGTCGATGTCGACCACGGTCTCGGCCAGCACCCGGTTCTCGGTGAACCGTTCGCTCACCGCGCGCTGCCAGGCCGGTTCCACGTCCTCGGGGCGCAGCAGCACCGACGAGCCCTCCCCGGGGACGGCGATCACGGGCTTGACCACCAGCGGATACCCCGCATGTTCGGCGATCGCGGCGAGTTCCTCGGCCGAACCGGCGAACCAGAACGGCACCGTGGGCAGCCCCAGCTCGTCGGCCGCCAACCGCCGCAGCGCCTCGCGGTCCAGGCCGAGCCGGGCGCTGCGCGCATTGGGCACCACCTGCACGCCGGCGGATTCGGCGGCCACGAGCGCCTCCACGGCCACGGACTCGGTGGCCACCATCAGCACGTCGGGCGCCAGATCGCCGATCAGGGCGGTGAGCTCGTCGGGGTCGGTCAGCCGGGCCACCGCGTGGGCGTCGGCAACGGCGTGGCCGGGCGCGCCGGCCTGACCGTCGACCGCCACCACCTCGGCGCCGAGTTGCCGAACGGCGCCCACCAACTGCGCGCCGAGATCGCCGGCGCCGAGCACCACGACCCGCGAACGGCGACGGTCCGACGCCTGGCCCGCCGCGACCGGATGTTCGCCGGTCATGGCCGTCGACGTCCCGCCGGCCGGCACCCGCAACCGATCACCGAATTCCACCCGCAGCCGAGGACATGCTGTCCAAGGATAGGTGTGCCGGACAGGCGCCTGGGTCACCAGCGCCGATCGCGGCGGCCGTTCCGGACACTGGGCGCGTGGGTGCGGCAGTAGCGTCCCCATGACGTCGGCAGCCACCCGTAGTCGACGAGCAGTTCGTTGATCGCCTGCTCGACCAGCGCGTCGCGCTCCTCGGCCAGCACCACCGACAGCGTCATCTCCGTGGCACAGCTCTGACACTCGACATGGACGACGCCTCGCCACGAACTCATACTCAACACCTCTGCACCGACTCGGTTCAGTCGGTCGGGCGCCGGTGGCCGACCTCCCCACGTTACCGCGGCCCGGTCGGTGGTTCTCGCCGAGCCGCGGGGCCGCCAAGGTCGCCCTGGAATCCGCGCATGCCCTCGATCAGCGCGGCGAACACCCGGTGCGCGGCCCTCAGGTCCTCGTCGGTGACGTCCTGCAACGCCGCGCTGTTGTGGCGGGCCAGCGGGGTGAAGAAGGCGCGGGCGACCGCGAGACCGTGCTCGGCGTAGCGCAGAATGACCTTGCGCCGGTCCTGCGGGTCGGCCTCGCGGCGGACGTGACCGGAGGCGATCATCCGCTCGACGAGGTAGGTGATCGCGGCCCCGGACAGGCCCATGCGCCGGCGCAGCTCCCCGGCGGTCAGCGGTGTCCCCGCCTCGTCGGCCACCATGATGTGAATCAGCGCACGGAAGTCGTTGGGACCCAGATCGTTCTGGCCGGCGAACAGGCGGCCGATCTGCTCTCCCTCGGCCGTGAGTGCGCGCACGTCGGCGGCGATCAGCGACTCCAGTTCGGGCCGTGCGGACACGGTGACGAGCTTATGCCGCCCATATTGTTTAAGTAGATGAACTATCTGGGTAGGTTGGTGCCGTGAGTTGGAGCAGTTTCGCCGAGGCCGCGACCGCGAAACGATCCTGGCTGATCGCACTGCTGGTCGCCGTGGCCGCCGGGGTGCTGATGGGCCTGGCCGGCAGCAGTGACTCGTCCTCGTCCTCGCCGGTGTCCCTGCCGGCCTCGGCGGAGGCGGCCAGGGCGGCCGAGGCGCTCAAGACGTTCCCCGGCGGGGACCGCGCCCCAGTCATCCTGGTGGTCACCCGCACCGACGGCGGGCCCCTGACCGACGCGGACCGGGCCGCCGTCGGGCAGGCCCGCGACCGGATGGCGCGGGAGGCCGGCACCGGGCCGACCGGCCCGCCGATCATCTCGCGCGACGGCGAGGCCGCCCTGGCGCCGGTTCCACTCGACACGTCGCTGTCGGGTTTCGCGCTCGGCGACGCGGTCACCGCCCTGCGCGCCGCCGCCGACGACGGTCTGCCCCCCGACCTGACCGCGCAGGTGACCGGCGGCCCGGCGTTCGGGGCCGACATCGCCGACGCGTTCTCCGGCGCCAACGTGACACTGCTCGCCGTGACGGCCGCGGTGGTGGCGCTGCTGCTCATCCTGACCTACCGGTCGCCGATCCTGTGGCTGGTGCCGCTGGCGGTGATCGGCTTCGCCGACCGGGTGGGCTCGGTCCTGGGCGGCGCGGTGACCACGCTGGCGGGGCTGACGGCCGACGGCTCGACCGCGGGCATCACCAGCGTGCTGGTCTTCGGGGCCGGCACCAACTACGCGTTGCTGCTCATCTCGCGCTACCGCGAGGAACTGCACCAACGCGCCGATCACCGGGCGGCACTGAGGACCGCGGTGCGCACCGCCGGGCCGGCCATCCTGGCCAGCAACGCCACCGTCGTGCTCGCGCTGCTGACCCTGCTGCTGGGCCTGTCGCCTAGCACCCGCAGCCTCGGGTTGCAGGCCGCGTCGGGGCTGGTGGTCGCCGCGGTGTTCTCCCTGCTGGTGCTTCCGCCGCTGCTGGCCCTGTGCGGCGTCCGGTTGTTCTGGCCGTTCATCCCGCGCCCCAGCGCCGGGGGCGGGCCGAACCTCACCGAGGCCGGCGTGTGGCACCGCATCGCCACCGCGGTCTCGCACCGCCCGGTCGCGGTCCTGGTGGCCTCGCTGGCCGGCCTGGCGGTGCTGGCCTCCGCCGTGCTGGCGGTGCCCACCGGGCTGACGCAGACCGAGCAGTTCCGGGTCAAGGCGGAGTCGGTCAGCGGCTTCGAGACACTGGCCGAGCACTTCCCCAGCGGGCTGACCGACCCGACCCGGGTGGTCGGCGACGCCGGCAGGTCCTCGGTGATCGAGCAGGCCATCCGGGACACCCCCGGGGTCGTCTCGGTGAGCCGCGGCGGCTACAACGGTGCCGGGCTGGCGCAGTGGTCGGTGGTCGTCGAGGGCGACCCGGCCAGCGCCGAGGCCTTCGACACCGTCGGGGCCCTGCGCGGCTCGGTGCACCGCGCCGACCCGAACGCGCTGGTGGGCGGGTCGGACGCGCAGGCCCTCGACGTCCGCGACGCCGCCCGCCACGACCGGCTGGTGATCATCCCGGCCATCCTGGCCGTGGTGCTGGCGGTGTTGTTCGTCCTGCTGCGCGCCGTGGTGGCCCCGCTGCTGCTGGTGTCGGTGACGGTGCTCTCCGCGCTGGCCGCCCTCGGCCTCGGCGGGTGGGTCGGTGTGCACCTGTTCGGTTTTCCGGCGTTGGACACCAGCACGCCGCTGTATGCGTTCCTGTTCCTGGTCGCCCTCGGCGTGGACTACACGATATTCCTGGTCACGAGGGCCCGGGAGGAGACCGAGGGCCACGGCACCCGGGTGGGGATCGTGCGCGCCGTCTCGGCCACCGGAGCGGTCATCACCAGTGCGGGCATCGTGCTGGCCGCGGTGTTCGGCGTGCTGGGCGTGCTGCCCCTGATCGTGCTCACCCAGCTGGGCATCATCGTGGGGCTGGGCATCCTGCTGGACACCTTCCTGGTGCGCACCGTGGTGATTCCGGCGTTGTTCACGCTCGTCGGGGCGCGGGTGTGGTGGCCGGGCGCGCTCGGCAGGGAGACGAACACCTGGCACTGAGCCGGAGGCGAACGCCCGGCACTGAGCTCGTACCACGCCGCACCGAGCGTGCGTCCCGATCGCTCCGACTGGTCGCATCCCGATCACGATGCACACTCGATGCGCGCAGACGATCGGGCGCGCGCGCCACCATGCGCTTGAATACTCACCATGGCCTCCGAGCGCTCGTCCCGGTCACTGCATCGGCTCTCCACGCCGCGCGCGGCCGGGTTGGCCGGTGTGCTGTTCGCGCTGCTGTTCGGCACCGCGCTGGTGCTGATCCGCACCGCGCTTCCCGACGACGTGAAACCCGGTTCCGAGTGGGTCGACGGCTCGCTCACGCACCTGAAGGTGGCCTCGGTGCTGATGCCGTTCGCCGGTATCTGCTTCCTGTGGTTCATCGGGGTGGTGCGCGACGGATTCGGCCGCTACGAGGACCGCTTCTTCGCCTCGGTGTTCCTGGGCAGCGGACTGCTGTTCCTGGCGATGATGTTCGTCTCGATGGCCGTGGGCGGGGCCATCGTCGCCACGCGCGCGCTCGACCCCGATCCCGAGGCGCACACCGCGCTCGCGAATTTCGCTCAGTTCCTGCTGATCACCCTGAGCAAGACCTATTCGGTCCGGATGGGTGCGGTGTTCATGATCTCGCTGGCGACCATCTGGCTCAAGACGAGGCTGATGCCGCGCTGGCTGACCGTGCTGACCTACGTCTCGGCCATCGGCCTGCTGATCGGCAGCGATCTCACGATGTGGCTGACCCTGGCGTTCCCGACCTGGGTGTTCATCGTCAGCCTGCTGGCCCTCACCCGCGCCGGCGTCATCGACCTGCACTTCGGTGAGGAGAGCCCCAACACCCACGACACCGCCTGAGCTGCGCCGCCGGCGTTGACCCGCCCTTCCCACCGCACCGATCGTGCGCCCAGGACGCGCTGCCGGGCGTGCGGGCGATCTGCGCGCACAGTCGATGCACGCCCGGAAGCACCGGAGCGGGCGGCCCTTCCGCTAGGGCTGGCCCGCCAGCAGCCGGATCATCAGGCCGTTGGACTCGGCGAGCAGATTGTCCTCGGCGTCGCGCAGTTCGGCGTTGACGAACGCCTTGCGGCCCTCGGCCTCCCGGATCCAGCCGCGGGCCTTCAGCTCGGTGTTGATCGGGGTCACCTTGCGGTAGTCGACGTGCAGGAACGCGGTGCGGCTGATCGGCCGACCGGCGGCGTGGATGACCATGCCGAACACCGAATCGAACAGCAGCGGCAGCACCCCACCGTGCACGGCCATGTTGCCCCCGACGTGGTAGCGGCCGAACGTCACCCGCAACACCACCTCGTCGGCCTCGAACTTGTCGACGAACCAGGGCGGCATCAGCAGGCTGCCCGCGCCGGGCAGGTCGGGCACCCGGTTGGCCGGGCCCACCCCCTCCCCGGCCTGGAACGGCTCGAGCGTGTCCACCACGCCCTCGACCCGCTCCGCGACGTCGGCCCAGGTGTCCGAGTCGGGGTCGGCGCACACGGCGAGGTCCTGCAGCCGTCGCATCGCGGCCAGGAACCGGCCGAAACCCGGCCCGGGGTGGGCGGGCTCGAACAGCGGGAAGCCGCCGTGGCGTTCGTAGTCCGGATCGGCCC
>NZ_NVQF01000033.1 GCF_002592005.1 Mycolicibacterium palauense
CACCGCCGCGGCCTTCTCCTCCGGGCTATAGCGGCGTGTCGTGGGCTTCCCAGCAGACTGTTCCTTCGGCATACCTGCATCCTCGTTTCCAAGGTCAGGAGCCTCCGGGATTTCCAGGGCGATTCAAGCCGCCACGCCGACCGCTGTTAACTCTGCGTTTCGCTCCGGTTCGATCGTGGTGGGCCGCGACCGGCCCGGCTCTCTGACCGCGGGCTTTGGCTTTCGTTCGGCCAACGTGTGGCCTACGTGCCGAAACGCGCCCCGGCGTGGCGTTGCCAACATCACGCGCTTCGGCCCCATGGCGGCTATGTTCTTTGCGAAGCATCGTCGGTGGGGCCCGGTTGCAGGCATGCGAGCCCGACCGACCGATGCCGACCTAACTCACTGACCCGGAGGTGGAACGTGCGCGGTCGCGCGACTCGCAGTGCATTCGCTGTGACCTCGGCAGCGCTGGTGGTGCTCGGCATTGCCGGTTGCAGCCAGAGCAAGCCGAGTGAGGATTCGGCGCAGTCGGACCTGAAGATCGTCGAGAAGGTCCAGATCGACCAGAACGGCGCCGAGGTCAAACCCGAGGAGGGGGCCACCCCCGCCGACCCCGCCGGTGACGGCAACGCCACCTGCCCGCCGCTGTCGATCGCCATGGCCGGCGCGCTGACCGGACCCGACGCGGCGCTGGGCATCAACATCCGCGACGGGGTGCAGCTCGCGGTGGACAAGCACAACGAGGCCAACCCGGGCTGCCAGGTGCAGCTGAAGACCTTCGACACCGAGGGCGACCCGCAGAAGGCCAGCGCGATCGCCCCCCAGATCGTCGACGACCAGTACACCATCGGGCTGATCGGTCCGGCCTTCTCCGGTGAGACCAAGGCCACCGGCGGGGTGTTCGACCAGGCCGGGCTCGTCGCGGCCACCGCCTCGGCCACCAACGTGACCCTGTCCGAGCAGGGCTGGCGCACGTTCTTCCGGGGGCTGGCCAACGACGGTGTGCAGGGCCCCTCGGTGGCCAACTACATGAAGAACACGCTGGGGGCGCAGAAGGTCTGCGTCGTCGATGACAGCACCGACTACGGTCTGGGCCTGGCGCAGGCCGTCCGCGAAACCCTGGGCCCGGTGGCCGATGCCGGCTGCAACATCTCGGTGAAGAAGGGCGACAAGGACTTCTCCGCCGCGGTGACCCAGATCGGCGGTGTCGCCCCCGACGCGGTCTTCTACAGCGGCTACTACGCCGAGGCCGCACCGTTCGTGCAGCAGCTGCGCGACGCGAACCTCGACGTCACCTTCGTCAGCGGCGACGGCGTCAAGGATCCCGAGTTCGTCAAGCAGGCCGGTGATTCGTCCAAGGGCGCGTTGCTGTCCTGCCCGTGCGGCCCGGCTTCCGAGCAGTTCGCCAAGGAGTACACCGACAAGTTCGGTCAGGCTCCGGGCACCTACAGCACCGAGGGCTACGACCTGGGCACCATCATGGTCAAGGGCATCGACTCCGGCGCCATCACCCGGCCCGACCTGCTGGAGTACATCCGCAACTACGACGGGCAGGGGGTGGCCCGCAAGTACCAGTGGACCGACACCGGTGAGCTGACCACCACCCTGATCTGGATGTACGACGTCCAGTAGCCGCACCAGCGAAACGCGTCCGGGCCCAACGGCTCGGACGCGTTTCGCTAGGCATGCCAGCCCCGAGGAGCCCGTCGCCGGATGATTCACCAGTGCGTGGACCAGTACGTCTGCCTGGCCGCTGACATCAACTTCAACGTGGAGAACCTGCGCACCGGGTTCTGGCAGCTGAGCATCGACGGCCTGGCCTGGGGAGCGATCTACGCGCTGGTCGCCGTCGGCTACACGCTGGTCTACGGCGTGCTGAAGCTGATCAACTTCGCCCACTCCGAGATCTTCATGCTCGGCATGTTCGGTGCCTACTTCTGCCTGGACATGATCCTGGGGTTCACCCCCAGCGGCAATGACTACCAACTCGGGATCGGTTTGACGGTCTTCTATCTCGGGGTGGCGATGCTGTTCGCGATGCTGGTCTCCGGGGCCGCGGCGGTGGGGCTGGAGGCCGTCGCCTACCGGCCGCTGCGCCGGCGCAACGCCGAACGGCTGTCCTTCCTGATCACCGCGATCGGCATGTCCTTCGTGCTGCAGGAGTTCGTGCATTTCATCCTGCCGCACATCATCGACGGCTACGGCGGCAGCAACGCCCAGCAGCCGATCACGCTGGTGGTGCCCAAAACACAGTTCACCGTGTTCGGTGCGCCGGTCTCCAATGTCACGCTGGTCATCATCGGCGCCGCCCTGGTGCTGGCCGCGCTGACCGACATCGCGATCAACCGGACCAAGTTCGGCCGCGGCATCCGGGCGGTCGCCCAGGACCCCACCACGGCCACCCTGATGGGCGTCTCCCGCGAACGCATCATCATGACCACCTTCATGATCGGCGGCGTGCTGGCCGGCGCCGCCGCACTGCTCTACACCCTGAAGGTGCCCCAGGGCATCATCTACTCCGGGGGCTTCCTGCTGGGCATCAAGGCGTTCTCCGCGGCGGTGCTCGGCGGCATCGGCAACCTGCGCGGCGCCCTGCTCGGCGGTCTGCTGCTCGGCGTGATGGAGAACTACGGCCAGGCGCTGTTCGGCACCCAGTGGCGCGACGTCGTGGCCTTCGTGCTGCTCGTGCTGGTGCTTCTGATCCGCCCCACCGGCATACTCGGCGAGAGTCTGGGGAAGGCACGGGCATGACCGGCACACCGACACAGCCGCCGACGCCGACGTGGACCCGGCGCCTGCTGGCCCCCGGCGACGCGCTGCGGAACTGGTGGGACGATCGGACCAGGGTCCAGAAGTGGGGCTTCGGGGTCGTCGGCTTCGTGCTGATGGCCCTGCTGCCGCTGCACACCCCGGGCTTTCTGGACACCCCGGGTATCAGCTTCGGCGGCACCATGGCCCAGTTCGCGATGGTGGCCATCATCGCGATCGGACTCAACGTGGTGGTGGGTCAGGCCGGCCTGCTCGACCTGGGCTACGTCGGCTTCTACGCCGTCGGCGCCTACACGGTGGCCCTGTTGACCAGCCCGGAGAGTCCGTGGAACCAGTTGGGGCTCACCGGTTTCTTCAGCACCGACTGGGCGTGGCTGTCCTGTGTGCCGCTGGCGATGACCATCACCGCGCTGACCGGTCTGATCCTGGGCACCCCGACACTGCGGTTGCGCGGCGACTACCTGGCGATCGTCACGCTGGGCTTCGGCGAGATCATCCGGCTCATGGCCGACAACCTGGCCGGGATCACCAACGGGCCGCGCGGCCTCAACCAGGTCGCCTACCCGCGCCTCGGGGAGAGCGAGCAGCTGCCGCAGGGCGTGTTCTCCAGCGCCAACTCCTCCGGTGACGCCAACTACGGCACCTGGTGGTTCTGGCTGGGGCTGGTGCTCATCGCCGGGCTGTTGCTGCTGGTGGGCAACCTGGAACGCAGCCGCGTCGGCCGGGCCTGGATCGCCGTGCGCGAGGACGAGGACGCCGCGGAGATCATGGGCGTCAACACGTTCCGATTCAAGCTGTGGGCCTTCGTGATCGGTGCCGCGATCGGGGGACTGTCGGGCGCGCTGTACGCCGGACAGGTGCAGTACGTGGCACCGCCGACCTTCAACATCATCAACTCGATGCTGTTCCTGTGCGCCGTGGTCCTCGGTGGGCAGGGCAACAAGCTGGGCGTCGTCTTCGGCGCGTTCATCATCGTCTACCTGCCGAACCGACTGCTCGGCGTGCACTTCCTGGGCATCAACCTCGGCGACCTGAAGTACCTGTTCTTCGGTCTGGCCCTGGTGCTGCTGATGATCTTCCGCCCGCAGGGCCTGTTCCCGGCGCGCGCGCAGCTGCTCACCTACGGGCGCCGTGCACGGGAGCTGCTGGCCAGCGCCGACGGGCGCAGCACCGACGACTCGGCGAACGGATCGAAGGCGCCGGTATGACCGAACCCGAGGTCCACATCGACGAGGAGCTGGCCGCGCTGCACCGCGACGTGCACGCCCGGCAGGGCGAGGTGCTGCTGGAAACGCGGGATCTCACCGTCAAGTTCGGCGGTCTGGTGGCGTTGGACTCGGTCACCTTCGGGATCCGGCGCGGGGAGATCCTGGGCCTGATCGGACCCAACGGCGCCGGCAAGACGACCCTGTTCAACGCGATCACCGGGGTCTACCGTCCCAGCTCGGGCACCGTGATCTTCGACGGTGAGCCGCTGGGAAAGACCAAGCGCCACAAGATCACCCGGCGCGGTATCGCCCGCACGTTCCAGAACATCCGGTTGTGGGGCGAGATGACCGCGCTGGAGAACGTCGTGGTCGGCACGGACGCCCGGCACAAGACGTCGGTTCCGGGGGCGCTGGTGCGCAGCCCCCGGCACCGCCGCGAGGAACGCGATGCGATCGAACGCGCCACCGCGCTGCTGGAGTTCGTCGGGATCGCCCACCGCGGTGAGGACAAGGCCAAGAACCTCTCCTACGGCGACCAACGCCGGCTGGAGATCGCCCGCGCGCTGGCCACCGAGCCGAAGCTGTTGTGTCTGGACGAGCCCGCCGCCGGATTCAACCTCAGCGAGAAGGCGTCGCTGATCGACCTGATCCGCAAGATCCGTGACGACGGCTACACGGTGCTGCTGATCGAGCACGACATGCGGCTGGTGATGGGGGTGACCGACCGGATCGTGGTGCTCGAGTTCGGCCGTAAGATCGCCGACGGACTGCCCGCCGAGATCCGTGAAGACCCCGCGGTCGTGGCCGCCTACCTGGGAGTGCCCGATGACGACCTCGAATGACGGGGGGACCGCTGCCCCCGCGGACCCGGCTCCGCAGCGCGGCGACGTGCTGCTGGAGCTGCGCGACGTGGTGGTGCACTACGGCCGTATCCGCGCGCTGCACGGTGTCTCCGTGGTGGTGCACGAGAGGGAGCTGGTCACCTTGCTGGGTTCCAACGGGGCCGGCAAGACCACGATGATGCGGGCGATCTCGGGCCTGTTGTCGCTGACATCGGGCTCGGTGTGGTTCGAGGGCGCCGACATCTCCAAGGTGAAGGCGCACCGGCGGGTCACCGACGGGCTCATCCAGGCGCCCGAGGGACGTGGTGTCTTTCCCGGCATGACCGTGCTGGAGAATATCGAAATGGGCTGCTACGGACGCAAGTTCGATTCCCGCACCCAGCACCGCGAGCGACTGGACTGGGTGCTGGAGACCTTCCCCCGGCTGGCCGAGCGCCGCCACCAGGTCGGCGGCACGCTCTCCGGCGGGGAGCAGCAGATGCTGGCGATCGGCCGCGCGCTGATGGCCCGGCCGCGGGTGCTGCTGCTCGACGAACCGTCGATGGGATTGGCGCCCATGGTCATCTCGCAGATCTTCAAGATCATCTCCGAGATCAACAACCAGGGCACGACGGTGTTGCTCGTGGAACAGAACGCTCAGCAGGCGCTGGTCCGGTCCGACCGTGCCTACATCCTCGAGACCGGATCCATCACCCGGACCGGCCCGGCCCGCGAGCTGCTGGCCGACGACAGTGTGCGCGCGGCCTATCTCGGAGTCGCCTGACCGGGACGGCCCGTCTCAGTAAAGGTGGGTCAGTACAGGTAGATGGCCAGGACGGCGCCCCACAGCACCACCAGCCAGCCGTCGGTGGCCAGTTTGAGCCAGCGCGGCGCTGTGCGCACCTCCATGAAGTAGCGGATGACCATGCGGCCTTTGACGAGGGCCAGCAGGACCACCGCCACCGTGATCGGCACGCTGGGTCCGGCGGCACCGGCATGGCCGGGGGCCAGCCACCAGGACAGGATCGTGATGGCCGACAACACGACCCAGGCCACCGTCGTGGCCCGGGCGGCTCGCGCCGGGGCGGGTGCGGTTGCGGTCATCGGTCACCTCAAGACGTAGAGCAGGGCGAAGATCACGATCCAGAGCAGGTCGACCATGTGCCAGTAGGTTGCGCCGGATTCCACCATCGACACCCGGCGCCGTCGCGGGTTGCGCAGCTCGCGCACGAGGATCCCCAGAATCAGCAGGCCCAGCGCGACGTGGAACAGGTGCACCCCGGTCAGCATGTAGTAGAACGCGAAGAACTCGCTGCTGGGCAGCGTGTAGCCGTGGGCGATCTCGGTGGTCCATTCGACGGCCTTGACCGCGATGAACAGCACGCCGAACACCCCGCCGGTGTAGATCAGCCGGATCGCCCCGGCGTGGTCGCCGGCGCGGACCTTCTGCACGCTGCGCGCGATGAAGAACGAACTGGCCAGCAGCACCAGGGTGTTGACCATGCCGAGGGTGACGTCCAGGTGCTGCTGGGCGGCCAGGAACTCCTCGGGCTGCAGGGCCCGGTGCACCATGAAGATCAGGAAGTAGGCGCCGAAGATGATGAGGTCGCCCAGCACCATCACCCACATCGCGCCGTCGCCGGGCACGTGGGTGCCGGGTGGGGACTCGGGGGACGAGCCGCGTTCGCGCACCGCGGATGTCGCGTCGACGTCAGTCATGGCAGGTGTCCTCGCGTTGCGCCGGGTGTGCGCTGAATGTGGTGGCCATCGGTGCTCGTCAGTCCAGCGGCGCGGCGTCGGCGGGCTCGCGCTCATTGGCCTTCTTCAGGAAGGTGATCAGACACATCAGCCAGAAGGCGAAGATCGCGGTGCCCATCCAGAACGCGATCGAGCCGTTCCACGCGAAGGGCCCGGCCTTCATGACGAACACCGGGACGGCCAGGATCTCGGTCACGATCTGCCACACCGTCACGTAGGCGAACCACTTGGGGAAGATCCCGTTGCGGTCGTAGAGAATCGCCACGGCGAAGCCGACGTATGCCGCGGTGAAGCACCCCAGCGATCCGACGTAGGACAGCATCCCCAGGTCGTAGAGCAGCGCCAGCAGTTCGGGGTTGCGGTCGGCCCGGAAGGTCGCGGTCAGGAAGCAGAACGCCACCAGCAGGCATCCCGGCAACGCACCGACCGCCATGCCGCCGAGGTAGACATAGGCCATCACCGAGCCCGAGCTCATCCGCTTCATGTGGTAGACCACGATGCCGTTGGCGATGCCCGCGCCGCCGACGATCAGGATCAGTGCGGTGAAGCCGATCTGGATGGTGGCGGCGTGGTCGTGGAAGAAACCGACCTGCTGGGCCACGGTGATGTCCGGGCGCGGCGGCGGCATCACCCGGGTCAGCGCCACGAAGATGACGCCGAAGGCGGTGTAGAAGGCGGGCACGATCCAGAACACGATCCAGATGTCGCGCTTGCCCGCGGGCTTCGGGTGTTCCGGCGCGGCGGGGCGCGCCACCGTCGTGCTCATGCCGCCACCAGCCCCTCGATGACGCCCTGCCGGTGCAGCGTGCGCCGCACCACGACGAACATGACCGTGATGAACACGCCGAAGGCGATGGCGCGCAACCAGAACGACACCGCACCGTCCCAGGCCAGCGGGCCGGTCTTGACCACCGCGGCACACACCGACGGCGCCATCGCGGCCGCGACGGCCACCGAGAAGGGGGCGACCCAGCGCGGGAAGACCGGATCATCGGCCTCGTCGAAATGCACCGCGGCGGCGAGCAGCAACAGTTGGGCGACGACCATGCCGACCGGGGCGACGAAGATGATCCAGGCCATGTCGTTGACCAGTTGCACCAGTTCGGGGTTGCGCTCCGGGCGGAATGCCGCGACCAGGAAGAAGATGTTGGACAACGCGAAGATCGTGGCGCCGCTGACCACGGCGGTCAGGAAGCAGTATGCGAACACGTGGCTCTGGGTCCTCATCCGCTTCATCTGGACCACGATCACCATGAAGAACGGCAGCAGCAGGATTCCGCACAGGTTGAACGCCGTCTGGCTGAACCGGATCCAGGCCGTGTGCTCGGCGTAGAAGGCGGCCACCTGCTCGGCGGTCATGGTCGGCGACATCGGCGGCCAGAAGCCGGGGAAGGCGATGAACGCCAGCAGGAGCACGACGCCGACCACCGGACCGGACCACAGCGCGATGGATTGGGTGCGGATGTTCGTCGCGCCGGGACTGTCCTCGACGGCGGGCAGGATCTGCATGGGACTCCCTCCGAGCGTCCGGTGGCTGCGCGGATCGATCGTGATGGCGATCACGGCGCGGCCCGGCCGGCTCGGAGGTCACACTAGCCGAGCGGCTAGTTGTTGGCAACGACCCGTCGGAGACCGGTGGTCAGCCGATGCGGAATCGTTTGTGCCGCGACGTCGCCCCGGACACGAGCGCGACCTCTCGGCGCGGTACACCGAAGTGCCGCGCCAAAAGGGCGACGACGGCGTCGTTGGCCCGCCCCTCGACCGCGCGTTCGCGCACGTAGACGATCAGCTCACCGTCCTGGCCATCCTCGACCAGCGGCCCCTTCTTGCTGCCCGGTTTCACGCGGGCGACGACGAGCCTGGGGGAATCCTCGGGGCGGTTCACAGCGGAGGAGAATACGGGTTGCGCGGCGCGTCGATCGGCTCAACGGACGTGGCCGAGAACGTGGGTACCGCGGTCGGCGCAGGGCCGCCGTCGGGCAGGTCCACCGTGCCCTCGACGCGTACCCAGCTGTTCTCGGCGAGCCCACGGGCGCTCCCGGCGGCCCGACCGCGCAGATGGAGCCGGGCCAACTGGGCGTCGGCGGCGCAGCAGACGATCACGATACGGCCCAGATCGACGCCGTCCGATTCGTGCATGACGAAGCCGATCACGCTGATCGGGCGGTCGTGCAGCGATCCCGACGTGTCGTTGACCGCCCGCATGACCACCTCGGGGAGGGGCACCTCCGGTGCCCGACCGGCAGGCAGCGGCGCGAACGGCCGACGGTTCGAGAGGTCTGCGTTGGCGGGGCCGGCAGTCGGCGTGGACGGGGCCGCCTGCAGCGCCGGCGGCGCGACGAAGACGAGCACCACGATCGGGATGGCCAGCAGCCATGCGATACCGCGCCGGTGGCCGTGCCCGGCCTCTGCATCGGTGGGGCCGCCGCGGCGGATGTCGGCGACGATGCTGGCCGCGCTCAGGGCGATCAAGACCACCGCGGTGACCAGCAGCCACGGCGCCATCGTCGGCTTGACGTACCGGGTGAACGTGCCGCCGACGGTGATGACGACCAGGGCGATGCCGACGAGGAGCACCAGGACGTTCTCGGTTTCGCGGCTCATCGACCACTGCCCACGATCAGGACACCGATGACCGTCGCCGCGACGGTGGCCACCAGCAGGGTGGCCGGTGCGAAGCGCAGTGCGAACCGCCGCCCGAACATGCCCGACTGCATGGCGAACAGCTTGAGGTCGACGGCCGGGCCGACGACCAGGAAGACCAGCCGGGGCACCAGCGGCACCATGGTCATGCTCGCCGCGACGAAGGCGTCGGCCTCCGAACACAGCGACAACACCACGGCCAGCAGCGCCATCACCACCACCCCGGTGAGCAGGTTGCCCGCCACATGGTGGTACACCCACGCGGGCACCAGGACGTGCAGCGCGGCCGCGGCGGCCGCGCCGAGCACCAGATACGCTGCGGCCTGCAGAAAGTCATGCCGGGCGGCCTCGGTGAACGTCTGCCACCGGCCACCGCCGTGGGCGTGGGGCGCCGGCAGGCGGGCGGTGATCCAGCTCGGCCGTCCCCAACGAGCCCATGCCCAGCCCATCAGCATCGCCGTCACGAGCGAGGCCAGCACGCGGGCCAGCACCATTTCGGGGTGTCCCGGAAACGCGACCGCCGTGGCGACGACGACGACGGGGTTGATCGCCGGGGCGGCGAGCATGAAGGTCAGGGCGGCCGCCCCCGTGACTCCGCCGTCGCCGAACAGCCGGCGTGCCACGGGCACCGAGCCGCATTCACAGCCGGGCAGCGCGGCTCCACCCACACCGGCCACCGCGACGGCCAGGGCGGGTTGTCGGGGCAGCCAGCGGGTGAGCCGCTCGGGGGTGACGAAGACCGCGATCAGTCCGCTGATCACCACACCCAACGCCAGAAACGGAAGTGCCTGGATGAAAACCGCGCTGAACACCGTGCCCGCGGTGGCCAGGGCGGGATGGCTCGTCAACGCCGAACGCAGGAAGGCCGCCGCCATCGCGCAGACCAGGATCCCGACGACCAGCACGTCCATCGAGCTGATCCGGAGGCGGTCCAGCGCGGTGCGGTCGCTCACGCCCCCATTGTGCCGTCCTAACGCGCCACGATCACCGACGAGCCGTGGCCGAACAACCCCTGGTTGGCGGTGACGCCGACGGTCGCACCCTCGACCTGGCGACCGGTGGCCCGCCCCCTGAGCTGCCAGGTCAACTCGCAGACCTGCGCGATCGCCTGGGCGGGAATGGCCTCCCCGAAGCAGGCCAGCCCGCCGGAGGGGTTGACCGGGATCCGGCCGCCCAGGGCGGTGGCGCCACTGCGCAGCAGCCCCTCGGCCTCACCCTTGCCGCACAGGCCGAGATGTTCGTACCAGTCCAGTTCCAGGGCCGTCGACAGGTCGTAGACCTCGGCCAGGCTCAGGTCCTCGGGGCCGATGCCGGCCTCGGCATAGGCGGCGTCGAGGATCTGGTCCTTGAAGACGCGCTCCGGTGCGGGCACCACGGCCGTGGAATCCGTTGCGATATCCGGTAATTCGGGCAGGTGTTGCGGGTACTGCGGGGTGACGGTGCTCACCGCACGCACCGAGGGCACGCCGTCGAGCGAGCCGAGGTGCCGGCGGGCGAAGTCAGCGCTGGCGACGATGAGCGCCGCGGCCCCGTCGGAGGTGGCGCAGATGTCCAGCAGCCGCAACGGATCCGAGACCACCGGGCTGGCCAGGACGTCCTCGACGCTGGTCTCCTTGCGGTACCGGGCGTTCGGGTTGTCCAGGCCGTGGCGGGCGTTCTTGACCTTGACCTGCGCGAAATCCTCCAGCGTGGCGCCGTGCAGATCCATCCGCCGGCGGGCCAGCAGGGCGAAGTAGACGGTGTTGGTGGCGCCGATGAGGTGGAAGCGCTGCCAATCCGGATCGTTGCGTCGCTCGCCGCCGACGGGGGCGAAGAAGCCCTTGGGCGTGGTGTCGGCGCCGATGACCAGGGCGACGTCGCAGAACCCGGCGAGAATCTGCGCGCGGGCGCTCTGCAGGGCCTGTGAGCCACTCGCGCAGGCCGCATAGCTCGAGGACACCGGCACGCCGTTCCAGCCCAGCTTCTGGGCGAACGTCGAGCCCGCGATGAAGCCGGGGTAGCCGTTGCGGATGGTGTCGGCGCCGGCCACGAGCTGGATCTGGCGCCAGTCCAGGCCCGCCTCGGCCAGCGCCGCGCGCGCGGCGACCACCCCGTACTCGGTGAAGTCGCGGCCCCATTTGCCCCACGGGTGCATCCCGGCACCCAGGACGTATACCGGATCTGGGCTCACGGGATCCTCCAGGCGTAGGTGAGACGTTCGACGCCCTCGTCGTCGGTGAACAACGTCTGGGTGGTCAGTTCCAGCTCCATGCCGACCTTCAGGTCGGCGGCCAGGGTGCCCTCGGCGACCTTGCCCAGCACGATCAGGCCCTCGTCGGCGAGTTCGACGGCGGCCACCGCGAACGGCTCGAACGGGTCGGCGGCCGGGTAGGGCGGTGGTGGGGCGTACCGGTTCTCGGTGTAGCTCCAGACCGTGCCGCGCCGCGACAACGCTACGGGCTCGAGTACCTCGCAGTCGCAGGCCGGATTCGGGCAGTTGTTGGTCCGGGGCGGGAAGACGTAGGTGCCGCACCGGCTGCATTTACCGCCGATGAGGTGCGGTGATCCGTTGTCGTCGGTGTCCCACCATCCCTCGATGGCCGGCTGGCTGGTGGCGTCGGTAGCTCCTGGCACCCGGTCAGCCTAACGGAGAGTGACGACTGAACTGAAACGTGTTGCAGTTTTGTCGGGGCCGACCGGTTCCGGCCTGGCGCAGCACCGGCAGGTGGCGCCGGCCACCCGGGCCCTCGTCGAGATGGCACGGCGGGTTCTGCGTGTCGGGGCCGGTGCCTAGAGTTGACCCCGTGAGCTCCGCCAAGACAGCAGCATCGCCGCAGTCATCGCCGTCGGCCGCCCAGCCCTCCGAGGCCGCCACCAAACCCACCTTGATGCTGCTCGACGGCAACTCGCTGGCCTTTCGGGCGTTCTACGCGCTGCCCGCGGAGAACTTCAAGACCCAGGGCGGCCTGACCACTAACGCGGTCTACGGCTTCACCGCCATGCTGATCAACCTGCTGCGCGATGAAACCCCGTCACACATCGCCGCGGCGTTCGACGTTTCGCGCCAGACGTTTCGGGCCGACAGGTACCCCGAGTACAAGGCCAACCGCAGCGCGACGCCCGACGAGTTCCGCGGCCAGATCGACATCACCAAGGAGGTGCTGGCCGCGTTGGGCATCACCGTGCTGGCCGAGCCGGGCTTCGAGGCCGACGACATCATCGCCACGCTGGCCACCCAGGCGGAGAGCGAGGGCTACCGGGTGCTGGTGGTCACCGGCGACCGGGACTCGCTTCAGCTGGTCAGCCACGACGTGACGGTGCTGTACCCGCGCAAGGGGGTCAGTGAACTGACCCGCTTCACCCCGGACGCGGTGCTGGAGAAGTACGGGCTGACCCCGCAGCAGTATCCGGACTTCGCCGCCCTGCGCGGCGATCCCAGCGACAACCTGCCCGGTATCCCGGGGGTGGGGGAGAAGACCGCTACCAAGTGGATCTCCCAGTACGGCTCGTTGCAGGCCCTCGTGGACAACGTCGACCAGGTCAAGGGCAAGGTCGGCGACGCGCTGCGCGCCCACCTGTCCTCGGTGGTGCTCAACCGTGAACTCACCGACCTGGTCAAGGATGTGCCGCTGGCGCAGACGCCCGACACGTTGCGGATGCAGTCCTGGGACCGCGACCACATTCACCGGCTGTTCGACGACCTGGAGTTCCGGGTCCTGCGCGACCGGCTGTTCGACACCCTGGCCTCGGCGGACCCCGAGGTCGAGGAGGGTTTCGAGGTCCGCGGGGAGGCTCTGGCGCCCGGGGCCGTGGCGGGGTGGCTCGGTGAGCACGCCGCCGACGGGCGCCGCAGTGGGCTGGCCGTGATCGGCACCCATCTGGCCTACGACGCCGACGCCACCGCCCTGGCGATCGCGGCCGCCGACGGCGAGGGCTGCTACGTCGACACCACCGCGCTGACCCCCGACGACGACACCGCGCTGGGCCGCTGGCTGGCCGACCCCGCCATGCCGAAGACGTTGCACGAGGCCAAGCACGCCATGCACGACCTGGCCGGCCGTGGCTGGACGCTGGCGGGGGTGACCTCCGACACCGCGCTGGCCGCCTACCTGGTACGGCCGGGGCAGCGCAGCTTCGCCCTCGACGACCTGTCGTTGCGGTACCTGCGCCGGGAGCTACGCGCCGACACCCCTGAGCAACAGCAGCTTTCGCTGCTGGATGACAGCGAGGGCGTTGACGACCAGGCCGTCCAGACGCTGATCCTGCGGGCCCGCGCCGTCGTCGACCTCGCCGACGCCCTGGACGTCGAGCTGGACCGGATCGACTCCTCCTCGTTGCTGGCCGAGATGGAGTTGCCGGTGCAGACTGTGCTGGCCGGAATGGAGACCGCCGGCATCGCGGTCGATCTGGAGTTGTTGAGCGGGCTGCAGAGCCGGTTCGCCGACCAGATCCGCGACGCCGCCGAGGCGGCGTACTCGGTGATCGGCAAACAGATCAACCTGGGCTCACCCAAGCAGCTGCAGGTGGTGTTGTTCGACGAGCTGGAAATGCCGAAGACCAAACGCACCAAGACCGGCTACACCACCGACGCCGACGCGCTGCAGTCGCTGTTCGACAAGACCGGGCATCCGTTCCTGCAGCATCTGCTGACCCACCGCGACGTCACCAGGCTGAAGGTGACCGTCGACGGTCTGCTGAACGCCGTGGCCGGCGACGGGCGCATCCACACCACCTTCAACCAGACCATCGCCGCCACGGGCCGGCTGTCCTCCACCGAACCCAACCTGCAGAACATCCCGATCCGCACCGAGGCCGGTCGCCAGATCCGGGACGCGTTCGTTGTCGGATGTCGCCCTGCGGGCTCCGGTGTCGGAAGTCGCCCGGCGGGCTCCGGTGTCGGAAACGCTGTGGCCTTTGCCGAGCTGATGACCGCCGACTACAGCCAGATCGAGATGCGGATCATGGCGCACCTGTCGCGGGACGAGGGGCTGATCGAGGCCTTCAACACCGGGGAGGACCTGCACTCCTTCGTCGCCTCCCGGGCCTTCGGCGTGCCGATCGACGAGGTGACCCCCGAGCTGCGGCGCCGGGTCAAGGCGATGTCCTACGGGTTGGCCTACGGCCTGAGCGCCTACGGGCTCTCCACGCAGCTCAAGATCTCCACCGAGGAGGCCAAGGCGCAGATGGACCAGTACTTCGCCCGGTTCGGCGGGGTCCGCGACTACCTGCAGTCCGTGGTCGACCAGGCCCGCAAGGACGGCTACACCTCCACGGTGCTGGGCCGGCGCCGCTACCTGCCCGAACTGGACAGCAGCAACCGGCAGGTACGCGAGGCCGCCGAGCGGGCCGCGCTCAACGCCCCCATCCAGGGCAGCGCCGCCGATATCATCAAGGTGGCGATGATCAACGTCGACCGGGCGCTGTGCGAGGCGCAGCTGGCGTCGCGGATGCTGCTGCAGGTGCACGACGAGCTGCTGTTCGAGATCGCCGACGGTGAGCGCGAGCAGGTGGAGGCCCTGGTGCGCGAGCAGATGGGCAACGCCTACCCGCTCGATGTGCCGCTGGAGGTATCCGTGGGCTACGGACGCAGCTGGGACGCCGCGGCGCACTGACGTACCGGCACCGATGGACGACTCCGCGAACGAGCACATTCGCTTCCTGGCCCGGTTGGGTGCTGCGATGGCCGCCGCCAACTACCCGGTGACACTGGTGCGCCAGATGTTGCAGCGTGCCTCCGGTTCCTACGGCATCCGCACCGACTTCCTTGCCCTGCCCAACCACGTTCAGGTGGTGGGGACCGGCCGCGGGACCGGCGCGGCCGTCGCCTCGGCCAACCAGGGTGGCGACCTGCGCTTCGACCAGACCTTCCCGCTGGCCCGGCTGGTCTCCGACGCGATGGCGGCCCGGGTCTCGCCGGCGGTCGGCGAGACCACGCTGGATCGCATCCTGGCGATGCGCCGCCCCTATCCGGCCTGGGTGACGGTGACCGGCTACGGCATCTTCAGCGGCGGCCTGTCACTGGTCATGGAGCCGACGGCGCTGAACTTCCTGACCGCGGCGGTGCTGGGCCTGCTGGTGGGGCTGCTGCGGCTGCTCGGCGAGCGGGTGCCGGGACTGGATCCGCTGACCCCGGTCGTCAGCGCGTTGATGGTGTCGGCCCTGTGCATCGCCGGTGCCCGCTACCTCGGCCTCGACCACGTCGGCCTGCGCGCGCTCATCCCGCCCCTGGCGGCGTTCCTGCCGGGGGTGGCGATCACCCTGTCCGTCGTCGAGCTGACCGCCCGTGACGTCGTCTCGGGGGCGAGCCGGCTGATCGCCGGGTTCATGCAGATGGCCCAACTGGCCTTCGGCATCCTCATCGCCACGCAGATCCCCGGTCTGCGCGACGCCGAGCTGAGCTCGGAGGCGATCAACAAACTCGGCTGGTGGGCGCCGTGGGTGGGCGTGGTCGTCTATGCGGTCGGCGTGATGCTGTTCCTGGCCCCGCCGCTGTCGTTCCTTCCGTGGCTGCTGGTCGTCGCCTACGTGGCCTACACCGCGCAGTTCGTCGGTGACGTGGTTCTGGGCGGCTACGCCAGTGGTTTCGTCGGGGCGTTGGCGCTCACCATCTGCGCACTGGCGATCTCGCGTCGACGCCATGCACCGCCGGCGGTGTCGATGATCCTTCCCGGCTTCTGGCTGTTGGTGCCGGGTTCGCTCGGGCTGATCGGGGTCACCGAGATGTTCGGTGCCGGCGGCAATTCCGCGCTGCCGGCCACCCTCATCGCGATGATCTCCGTCGCAATGGGACTCCAGGTCGGGTTGGTGCTCTGGCGGCTGGCGCGTCCGCGCCGCTGAGGCCCGGGGTGTCGGGCTCGCCGCGTCCGGCACCTTCGTCGGTCACCCGGGGATCTCCGGGGGACCGATCTGAGCGCTGGGCTCGGTGGCCCGCAGCTGTGCCTCGGTGAAGGCCGCGGCCCCGTGCAGCAGCGCCGTCCGCTCCCGGGGCGCCATCTCGTCGGCGACCTCGCGGAAGAGTCGGACGCGCAGGTGCACCAGCTCGGCCAGAATCGCCTCACCCGCCGCGGTCAGTTCCAGGATCGTGGCGCGCCGGTTCAGCGGCGACACTTCGCGAGAGATCAGCCCCGCGGTCGCGAGGCGGTCACTGAGCCTGCTGGCGGTGGAGGGAACCAGGCCGAGCTCCTGTCCGAGCGCCGTGACCTGGCTCGGTCCCAGCCGTTGCAGCGCCTGCAGGGCCCGCAGTGACACCAGGCCGATCCGGCGCTCCATGTGTTCGAGGACCACGACGTTGAGGTCGAGCAACCCGCGGGTCGCCCGCTCCAGAGCCGCCGCGTACTCGTCCAGTTCGGTGCCGTCCCGATCGGTGGCCTCGGGCGGGGCTGCCCTGGGTGTCAACACTGCCTCCGTTCGTCCGGCGGATCTCTGGTCCGCGCTGGGGGTCGCGCAGCGGAAACCCTACATCCCCTGTGCATGTCCTGCTCACAGCAAGTTCTGCGGTTTGGATGTTATCCAGGATGGAAATAATGAGAACAGCTGAAATGCGAGGTCGGGAGGAAGCCATGAACGCAACGGATACACCGGTTCTGCGGCGGTTCAGCCTGGACCCGGGCCACTGGCGACAGGTGCGGCGGGTCCTGATGGCCGAGGCCGTGGCGCTCGCCGTCGTCGGCGGCACCGGACTCGGTCTGATCTGGGCCGGGGTGGCCGTCCGCATCGGGGGAGCCGACGGGGTGGTGCTGACGGCGGCCTTCTGCGGATTGCTGTTGCTGGTGGCGGTCGGTGCCGCCGTATCGGCCACCCGCAGATCCCTGGCGTTGTGGTTCACCGCCCTGGTGGCGGTCGGGGCCCTCGCGCTGGTCATCGTCAGCGCGGCGTTCGCGTCCCACTCATCGCCCGGGCTGTTGGGGTTCACCGACGCCGCGACACTGCTCTACGCGCTGGCCTTCGTCTTCCATTTCGCGATGGGGGTGTGGTTGATCCCCGACCGCATCGAGGGCCCGGAGTGGATCCGCGGTGGGGCGGGCCCCCACGGCCGAGGCGCGGCGTGAGCCCGAAGACCGGGTTTCCGCCTCATGTGCTGCGGGAATACGCGCTGCTCGCCGACGGTGAGCGGGGCGCGCTGGTTGGCCCGCGAGGGGAGATCAGCTGGATGTGCGCCCCGCGATGGGAGGACGACGCCGTCTTCGCGTCGCTGATCGGGGGGCACAGCCTGTTCGCGCTCTCCCCGTCGGCGCGCAACGTGTGGGGTGGCTACTACGAGGACTGCGGGCTCATCTGGCGGGCCCGGTGGGTCACCGCCGACGGCATCATCGAGTGCCGGGAAGCGCTCGCGTTTCCCGCGGACCCGAACCGTGCCGTGGTGCTGCGCAGACTGGAGGCGGTGCGCGGCGAGGCCGTGGCTCAGCTGGTGTTGTCCCCGGGTGCCGAGTTCGGTCGCTCCGGGCTGACCGACCTGTACCGCGACGACGAAGGCTGCTGGCGGGGCCGGCTGGGCAAGCTGTGGCTCCGGTTGTCGGGGGCGCCGGAGGCCACCGTCGACGAACGCAACGGGGACCTGCCCACGCTGACGTCGACCCTGCGGGTTCCCGAGGGCGGACACCACGACATCGTGTTCGAGCTGGGCGACGCCGAACCCCACGCGCCGCGCCCCAGCGCCGACCATCTGTGGGCACACACCGAGAACAGTTGGCGGACAACCATCCCGGACTTCCCGGACACGATCGCCAGGCGTGATGTTCGGCATTCCTACGCGGTTCTGCGCGGCCTGACCAGCAGCAGCGGCGGGATGGTCGCCGCCGCCACGATGAGCCTGCCCGAGCGTGCCGACCGGGGCCGCAACTACGACTACCGCTACGTGTGGATCCGCGACCAGTGCTATGCCGGACAGGCCGTCGCATCGACCGGCGCCTACCCGTTGCTCGACGCGGCCGTCGGCTTCGTGGCCAGACGCCTGCTGGACGACGGCGACGAGTTGAAGCCCGCCTACACCGTGGCCGGCGGGCCGGTGCCCGGCGAACGGTCGCTGCAGCTGCCCGGCTACCCCGGGGGCACCGACATCGTCGGCAACCACGCCAACACCCAGTTTCAGCTCGACGCATTCGGCGAGGCCCTGCTGCTCTTCGCCGCCGCCGCGCGGCACGGCCGGCTCGACGAACAGGCCTACCGGGCCGCCTGCGTGGCCGCCGAGGCGATCGCGCGCCGGTGGCGCGACCCCGACGCCGGGATCTGGGAGCTGGAGGACCGGCGCTGGGCGCATTCCCGCCTCATCGGTGTGGCCGGCCTGCGCGCGATGGCCGAGCACGCACCGGGCGCCGTCGCGGCGCCCTGGCGGACACTGGCCGACACCATCGCGGCCAGCACCGCCGATTGTCAGCATCCGAGCGGACGCTGGCAGCGCGCCCCCGACGACGAGCGGGTCGACGCCGCGCTGCTGCTGCCCGCGATCCGCGGAGGCGTCGCCGCGGCCGACCCGCGCAACATCGCCACCGTGCGCGCCGTGGAACGCGATCTCGCTCGCGACGGCTACGTCTACCGATTCCGCCACGGCCAGACACCCCTCGGGGAGGCCGAGGGCGCCTTCACGCTGTGCGGGTTCCTGCTGGCACTGGCCCACCTCCAGCAGGGCGACACCGTCGCGGCGGCCCGCCTGTTCGAACGCAACCGGGCGGCCTGCGGACCGCCGGGACTGTACTGCGAGGAATACGACGTCACCCAGCGGCAGCTGCGCGGCAACGTGCCGCAGGCGTTCGTGCATGCGCTGCTCATCGAGACCGCGCAACGGCTGTCGCCGGCGGGCGACCGGGCCGACGGCCGCTAGCCGCAACGTGTTCCCCGACAACTCCCGACAGCCGAACACAACCCGACAAACCCCGAAACGAGCAACGAACCAGGAGGATCAGATGCCCGAGCCACGCAACGTCGTGATCACCGGGGCCAGCGCGGGGACCGGCCGCGCCGCCGCCCGTGCCTTCGGGGCACGCGGTGACAACGTCGTGCTGTTGGCGCGCGGTCGGGCCGGACTCGACGGCGCGGTCGTCGACGTCGAGAAGGCCGGAGGCCGGGCCCTGGCCGTCCCCACCGATGTCGCCGACTACGAGCAGGTGGCGGCCGCGGCCGACCGCGCCGAGCAGGAATTCGGGCCCATCGACGTGTGGGTCAACGTGGCCTTCACCTCGGTGTTCGCCCCGTTCGACCAGATCACACCGGAGGAATTCCGGCGGGTCACCGAGGTGAGCTACCTCGGTTTCGTCCACGGCACGATGGCGGCCCTGGCCCGGATGAAACCGCGTGATGCGGGCACCATCGTCCAGGTGGGCTCGGCGCTGGGAGCGCGCTCGATCCCGCTGCAGTCGGCCTACTGCGGGGCCAAACACGCGATCAACGGCTTCACCGAGTCGGTGCGCACCGAGCTGATGCACGACCACAGCCGTATCGACATCACCGTCGTGCAGATGCCGGCACTGAACACCCCACAGTTCTCCTGGGTGCGTTCGCGCCTGCCCCGGCATCCGCAGCCGGTCCCGCCCATCTACCAGCCCGAGATCGCCGGCAACGCCGTGGTGTTCGCCGCGGAGCACCCGCGCCGCAAGCAGTACTGGGTGGGGGCCAGCACCGCGGCCACCATCGCCGGTCAGAAGCTGATCCCGGCGCTGCTGGACCGCTATCTGGCCAGGACCGGGTTCGACTCGCAGCAGACCGACGAGCGTGTCGCCGACGACCGCCCCGACAACCTCATGCACCCGCTCGATGCTGAGCCGGGCACCGATCACGGAGCCCACGGAGTCTTCGACCAACGCTCCCACGGGATCTCACCGCAACAGTGGGTGTCCCAGCACGCCAGGCCGCTGTCGGTGGCCGCGGGGGCCGGCGCGGCGCTCACCGCGACCGCGGTGCTGCGCAGGCTGGCGGCGTGAGCCCATGACGCCGACCGCCACGCCATTGCGGGGAAACCGCGGCATCGAACTCGGCCGGGCCGCCTGGGGGCTCGCCCTGCTGGCCGATCCCGACGGGGTGCTGGGCACCGTGCACGGACTCACCGTCGACGGGCCCAGCCGGGTCGTCGCCCGGATCCTGGGGGCACGCCACCTGGCGCAGGCCACCCTGTCGGGGCGGCGTCCCAGCCCCGAGGTACTGGCGATGGGAACCTGGGTCGACGCGGTGCACGCGCTGACCGCGGTCGCCCTGGCGGTGGTGGACCCGGGACGGGCGCGGGCGGGGGTCACCGACGCCGCCATCGCCGCGGGATGGGCCGGCGCCGGCTACCGGGATCTGCGCCATGCCGCGCCCACGCCCCCGGCGCATCAGCGGATGCGGGACCGGCTGGCCGTGCGGGTGCTCGGCCGCGTTCCGGGTGGACGCGCGTTGCTGGGCACCGCTGGATACACCGCGGCGGGCCGCGCTGGATACGCCGCGGCGGGCCGCGCTGGACACAGGGCGGCGGGCCGCGCTGGATACACCGCGGCGGGCCGCCGTGAACTCGGCTAGCCCGGGTGGCGGTGCGCGCTCAGATGCTGCAACGCCGGCGCCGCGACCGCACGGGCCGCGTAGACCCGTTGGGTCTCGTCGTAGAGCAGCGTGTGCACCCAGGGGTCGCCGAACCCGCGGTCGATGCGATCGCGGACGAAGGCCAGCTCGACCACCTGGGCGGCGAAGGTCTTCACCTCCCTGCCCGCGCGGCGGCCGCCGACACGGGTCACCGCGGCGATCGCATGCTTGCGGGCCCTCAGCGATCCCAGCCAGCCGGCCTCGGCCGGGCTGATCAACCCGGCCGTCACCATGCCCGGCAGTGTGGCGGCCACCACGCGTTGTTCCCGGCGCCGGCTCTGCACCGCCAGCACGATCGCCAACGCGAACACCGGCATCATCCACAGCACGTAGAGCCCGAAATAGGCGCCGACCCCGAACAGCGCCGAGCCGTTCCACAACCCGTGCATGACCACCGCGGCGGCGTAGCCGAGCGCGATGCAGCCGACCTTGGCCAGCGCGTGGCGTTGCTGCAACGCGAAGTAGACGCCGATTCCGGTGAACGTGGTGAACAGCGGATGCGCGAACGGGGCCATCAGCAGTCGCAGTGCCGCGGTGGCCAGGGAGGCGCCCAGCGAATCACCGTCGGCGATGTAGAAGATGTCCTCGATCCAGCCGAACCCGGCGGCGGTGATCCCGGCGTAGACCAGGCAGTCGGTCAGGGAGTTCAGTTCGTGGCGGCGCCGGCCGGTCATCATGATGAGCAGGAAGAGGCCCTTGGCGGCCTCCTCGATCACCGGCGCCGCGACCGCGACGGTGAAGGCGCTGGCCACCGGGCCGCCCGCGGCGTCTGCGGCCGCGGGATTGACCACCGACTCGGTCACCAGTTCCAGCACCACCGACAGCAGCACCGCCACCGAGGCGCCCCACAGAAACGCCAGCACCAGCAGCCGTGGCGGTTCGGGCTCCCAGCGGTCCAACCAGAGATAGGCCAGCACCACGGCGGTCATGGCGATGCTGGTCAGCACGAATCCGACGACGGTGCCCAGCGGGTTGACGCTGGTGAGCAGGACCAGAATCAGCGCGACGAGCGTGCCGAGGACGATGATCGCGGCGATCGGCGCGCCCACGTCGCGAAGTTTGCGGGGAAGCGCCGGCATCGGCGGCGGAACCGGATGGGACACCCGAGCAGAGTAGCCGGGTCGTGGACCCAGGTTTGTCCAGCATGTGCCCTGTCGAGTAGGCTCGACGGGTACCCGTGTGCACGCGATCGCGGGTCACGTGCCCCAAGCGTGATCCGGGGCGCAGCGCCCCAGCACGATTCGGGGCGCAGCCAAGAAAAACAAATCCCTACGACCAAAGCTGTCCGGAGCAACCCAACAATATGCCAAGTCCCGCCGTCACCTCGCCGCAAGTAGCCGTCAACGATATCGGCTCCTCCGAGGACTTTCTCGCCGCCATCGACAAAACGATCAAATACTTCAACGATGGCGACATCGTCGAAGGGACCATCGTCAAGGTTGACCGTGACGAAGTCCTGCTCGACATCGGCTACAAGACCGAAGGTGTCATCCCTTCCCGTGAGCTCTCCATCAAGCACGACGTCGACCCGAACGAGGTCGTCTCCGTCGGTGATGAGGTCGAAGCTCTGGTCCTCACCAAGGAGGACAAGGAAGGCCGCCTGATCCTGTCCAAGAAGCGCGCTCAGTACGAGCGTGCCTGGGGCACCATCGAAGAGCTCAAGGAGAAGGACGAGGCCGTCAAGGGCACCGTCATCGAGGTCGTCAAGGGCGGCCTGATCCTCGACATCGGCCTGCGCGGCTTCCTGCCCGCCTCCCTGGTCGAGATGCGTCGGGTCCGTGACCTGCAGCCGTACATCGGCAAGGAGATCGAGGCCAAGATCATCGAGCTCGACAAGAACCGCAACAACGTGGTGCTCTCCCGCCGCGCATGGCTGGAGCAGACCCAGTCCGAGGTGCGCAGCGAGTTCCTCAACCAGCTGCAGAAGGGCGCCATCCGCAAGGGTGTGGTGTCCTCGATCGTCAACTTCGGCGCGTTCGTCGATCTGGGCGGGGTGGACGGCCTGGTGCACGTCTCCGAGCTGTCCTGGAAGCACATCGACCACCCGTCCGAGGTCGTCTCCGTGGGCGACGAGGTCACCGTCGAGGTGCTCGACGTCGACATGGACCGCGAGCGGGTTTCGCTGTCGCTGAAGGCCACCCAGGAAGATCCGTGGCGGCACTTCGCCCGCACCCATGCCATCGGCCAGATCGTGCCGGGCAAGGTCACCAAGCTGGTGCCGTTCGGCGCGTTCGTCCGCGTCGAGGAGGGCATCGAGGGCCTGGTGCACATCTCCGAGCTGGCCGAGCGCCACGTCGAGGTTCCCGACCAGGTGGTCGCCGTCGGCGACGACGCGATGGTCAAGGTCATCGACATCGACCTGGAGCGTCGCCGTATCT
This sequence comes from Mycolicibacterium palauense, assembly GCF_002592005.1. Classification (GTDB taxonomy): domain Bacteria; phylum Actinomycetota; class Actinomycetes; order Mycobacteriales; family Mycobacteriaceae; genus Mycobacterium; species Mycobacterium palauense. Next base: position 23,083 of record NZ_NVQF01000033.1, read on the forward strand.
CGCTGAGCCTCAAGCAGGCCAACGAGGACTACACCGAGGAGTTCGACCCGTCGAAGTACGGCATGGCCGACAGCTACGACGAGCAGGGCAACTACATCTTCCCGGAGGGCTTCGACGCCGACACCAACGAATGGCTGGAGGGCTTCGACACCCAGCGCCAGGAGTGGGAGGCCCGCTACACCGAGGCCGAGCGCCGGCACAAGATGCACACCGCGCAGATGGAGAAGTTCGCCGCTGCCGAGGCCGAGGCCGCCGAGCGTCCGTCGGCCAACGGCTCCTCGCGCTCGGAGGAGTCCGCCGGTGGTTCGCTGGCCAGCGACGCACAGTTGGCCGCCCTGCGGGAGAAGCTCGCCGGCAGTGCGTGATCTGACTGCCTGACCGTTCACTCGTCGGAACTCCCCGGCTCGGTTCGTCCGAGCCGGGGAGTTCTCTTTTCGGACAGACCCACGGCCGGGCGCCGGGCCGTCAAGAGGCCCTGCCAGACTGTCGGGATGCTGCGAATCGGATTGACCGGCGGTATCGGGGCCGGAAAGTCGACGGTGTCGGCCACCTTCTCCGACTGCGGCGCGGTCGTCGTCGACGGCGACGTGATCGCCCGTGAGGTCGTCGAACCCGGCACCGAGGGGCTGGCCAGGCTGGTCGACGCCTTCGGCGAACACATTCTGCTGCCCGACGGGGCGCTGAACCGGCCGGCCCTGGCCGCGGTCGCGTTCAGCGACGACGAGAAGCGGACCACGCTCAACGGCATCGTGCATCCCCTGGTGGCGCACCGCCGTTCGGAGCTGATCGCCGAGGCCGTCGCCGCCGCGGACAACCCGGTGATCGTCGAGGACATCCCGCTACTGGTGGAATCCCAGATGGCTCCGCTGTTTCCGCTGGTCGTCATCGTGCACGCCGACACCGAGACCCGGGTGGCGAGGTTGGTCGAGTACCGGGGCTTCACCGAGGAGGACGCGCGCGCCCGGGTGGCGGCACAGGCCAGCGACGAGCAGCGCCGTGCCGTCGCCGACGTCTGGCTGGACAACTCCGGCAGCCAGGGGGAGTTGATCGAGCGGGCTCGCGAGCTCTGGCACTCCCGCATCGTCCCGTTCGCGTACAACGTGCAGCACGGCCGCCCCGCCCGGCAGCCGTTGGAGCTGGTGCCCTACGACCCGTCCTGGCCGGATCAGGCGGGCCGGGTGCTGGCCAGGCTGCGCACCGCCTGCGGTCACCGCGCCAAGCGCATCGACCACATCGGATCCACGGCGGTGCCGGGGCTCGACGGCAAGGACGTCATCGACGTTCAGATCACCGTCGGCTCGCTGGCCGACGCCGAGGGACTCGCCGAGGTGCTGGAGCCGGTGGGGTATCCGCCGGTGTCGTCCATCACCGCCGACGTGGCCAAGCCCGACGGCCGCTCCACCGACGGGCGGTACGACCATTCCCCGGATCCGGCGTTGTGGCACAAGAGGTTCCACGGATCGGCCGATCCGGGACGGCCGACCAACGTGCACATCCGGGTCGACGGCTGGCCCAATCAGCAGTTCGCCTTACTGTTCACCGACTGGCTGGCGGCCACCCCGGGGGTGCACGCCGAATACCTCGCGGCCAAGCGACACGCGCAGGCCGAGGCGGGTGCGGGCGCCGACGCGCACGGCGCCTACGCGGCGGCCAAGGAGCCCTGGTTCCTCGACGCCTACCGGCGGGCGTGGGCATGGGCGGACTCCACCGGATGGCGGCCCTAGCCCGGTCTGCGGTCCCCGCGCCGGCGAGGTCCCCGCGCCGGCCTGCGGTCCCCGCGCCGGCGAGGTCCCCGCGCCGGCCTGAGGTCATCGAGTGTGCGCCCAGATCGATCGCGGGCGCCGGGAGCCGCTCAGGTTGCACGTTCGGTGCGGGCAGGTCGCGTGTGGTGTGCGGTCTGGACGGCACGTTGCGTGGGGGCAGCCCAGTACGAGCAGGTCGCGTGTTGTGCGCGGGCGGGCCAGGCCGGCCACCCACGGCACACGGCGCTCAGGCGGGCTGGCCCGCCGCCGGCTCGGGGGATACGGGGGCAGCGGGGTCGGCGGCCGTGGTCGGCGTGCCCCCGCCGCCCGCGTCGCCCGTGTCACCGGTGGTACCGATCAGCGGGGCGCCGCACATCAGCACCCCGTAGTCGGGGTCGTCGCGGGCCGGGGTCAGCCGGGGCGCGATGAACTGATCCGCCTGCGCGACGGTGGCGTCGTCGACCAGGATCTCGCAGTGCAGGTTGGCCGAGTACGGCCACTGGATCCGGATCCGCATCCCGGCCGCGTTCGGGTCGTCGAGAACGGTCTGCGCCTCGAACGTGCGGCCGGGCAGCATCGTCGGGTCGGCGCTGCGCACCTGGGTGTCGTTGATCTTGTAGGTGATCAGCGCGCCGCGCGAAATCCCGTCGACCCGGGCCCGGTAGGTGACGTTGTGCAGGGTGGGGGCAGGTCCTGTCTCCTGCGCCGCGGGCTGTTCACCGGCGACCGGCAGCGACGGGGGCGCGGGCGCCGGCTCCGGATCCGCCCAGGCCACCGGCGCGGTCAGCTGTCCAGTCACCACCGCGAGCACCACAGCGGCGGCCGCTGCCCGTGCGTGGTTCTTCACATTCGCCGACATTACGCTTTCATCGCCACAAGAGCTCAATCGCGTTACTTTGCATCCATTCGGTCAGGTCGTGGCTGTGCTCGGTCAGCCCGGCCACGGCCGTGAACGCCGTCCGGAGCGCCCCTTCGGCGGCCTGCTCGGAGACCAGGCTCGCGCGCACCGCTTCCAGCAGTTCGTCGAGATCGACGACCTCGGTACCGCGGCCGGTACGAACCACCAGGTCGAGGTAGAGGTCGACGGTCCGCCACATGTTGCCGGCGACGTCGATCTCGCAGACATCCAGATAGAAGTCCTGATCGCGCTCGTGGCCCGGGTTCCAGTGGAAGATGCTGGCCCGCAGACCGAACGTCGGCAGCAGCCACGACTGCAGGTAGTGGAACTGGGCCCGCCCCGGGGTCGGCCGGGCCATGTACAGGCCCCACGGCCTGACCTGGTACTCGTCGACCGCCCGCACCACCCCTTTCGGGTCGGTGTTGGTGCGGGCGGCGACGTCGAAGGTCTCGTGCTTGGGTGGGTGGATTGGTCTAGCTTAGGCAGGCTGTTCCGTCGGCGCTGATCCTGTCGGTGGCCGGGCATACCCTGGAACGCATGGCTTTCGCTACCGAGCATCCCGTGCTTGCGCACTCCGAGTACCGCGCGGTCGAGGACGTCGTGCGGGCCGGCGGACAGTTCGAGGTCGTCAGCCCGTACTCGCCCGCCGGCGACCAGCCCGCCGCCATCGCCGAGCTGGAACGGCGGGTCAACGCGGGGGAGCGTGACATCGTCCTGCTGGGCGCCACCGGGACGGGCAAATCGGCCACCACGGCGTGGCTCATCGAACGGCTCCAGCGGCCCACCCTGGTGATGGCGCCGAACAAGACCCTGGCCGCCCAGCTGGCCAACGAGCTTCGCGAGATGCTGCCGAACAACGCGGTCGAGTACTTCGTGTCCTACTACGACTACTACCAGCCCGAGGCCTACATCGCGCAGACGGACACCTACATCGAGAAGGACAGCTCGATCAACGACGACGTCGAGCGGCTCCGGCACTCCGCCACCTCCAGCCTGCTGTCCCGGCGCGACGTCGTGGTCGTCGCGTCGGTGTCGTGCATCTACGGCCTCGGTACCCCGCAGTCCTACCTGGACCGGTCGGTGGAGCTGCGGGTCGGCGAGGAGGTGCCCCGCGACGGGCTGCTGAGGCTGCTCGTCGACGTCCAGTACACGCGCAACGATCTGTCGTTCACCCGCGGCACCTTCCGGGTCCGCGGGGACACGGTCGAGATCATCCCCTCCTACGAGGAACTCGCCGTGCGCATCGAGTACTTCGGCGACGAGATCGAGGAGCTGTACTACCTGCACCCGCTGACCGGCGACGTGGTGCGCAAGGTGGACTCGCTGCGGATCTTCCCGGCGACGCACTACGTCGCCGGGCCGGAGCGGATGGCGCAGGCCATCTCGACCATCGAGTCCGAACTGGAGGAGCGGCTCGCCGAGCTGGACGGGCAGGGCAAGCTGCTGGAGGCCCAGCGGCTGCGGATGCGCACCAACTACGACATCGAGATGATGCGCCAGGTGGGCTTCTGCTCGGGCATCGAGAACTACTCGCGTCACATCGACGGCCGGCCCGCCGGCTCGGCCCCGGCCACGCTGCTCGACTACTTCCCGGAGGACTTCCTGCTCGTCATCGACGAGTCGCATGTCACCGTCCCGCAGATCGGCGGGATGTACGAGGGCGACATCTCGCGGAAGCGCAACCTGGTCGACTTCGGGTTCCGGCTGCCCTCGGCGGTCGACAACCGGCCGTTGACGTGGGAGGAGTTCTCCGAGCGGATCGGGCAGACGGTGTACCTGTCGGCCACCCCGGGGCCCTACGAGCTCAGCCAGACCGCCGGCGAGTTCGTCGAGCAGGTGATCCGCCCCACCGGTCTGGTGGACCCGAAGGTCATCGTCAAACCGACCAAGGGCCAGATCGACGACCTGATCGCCGAGATCCGCGCCCGCACCGAGCGGGACGAACGGGTGCTGGTTACCACCCTGACCAAGAAGATGGCCGAGGATCTGACCGACTACCTGCTGGAGATGGGGATCCGGGTGCGGTACCTGCACTCCGAGGTGGACACGCTGCGCCGGGTGGAGCTGCTGCGCCAGCTGCGCCTCGGCGAGTACGACGTGCTGGTGGGCATCAACCTGCTGCGCGAGGGTCTCGACCTGCCGGAGGTGTCGCTGGTGGCGATCCTCGACGCCGACAAGGAGGGCTTTCTGCGTTCGCCGCGCAGCCTGATCCAGACCATCGGGCGGGCGGCGCGCAACGTCTCCGGTGAGGTGCACATGTACGCCGACAGCGTCACCGACTCGATGAAGGAGGCCATCGACGAGACCGAGCGCCGGCGGGCCAAGCAGATCGCCTACAACGAGGAACACGGCATCGATCCGCAGCCGCTGCGCAAGAAGATCGCCGACATCCTCGACCAGGTCTACCGCGAGGCCGACGACAGCGACACCGTGGAGGTCGGCGGCTCGGGCCGCAACAGGTCACGCGGCCGGCGTGCCCAGGGGGAGCCGGGCCGCGCGGTCAGCGCCGGCATCGTCGAGGGCCGCGACACGTCCAACATGCCGCGCGCGGAACTGGCCGACCTGATCAAGGACCTCACCGAGCAGATGATGGCCGCGGCCCGGGATCTGCAGTTCGAGCTGGCGGGGCGGATCCGCGACGAGATCGCCGATCTGAAGAAGGAGCTGCGCGGAATGGACGCCGCGGGCCTCAAGTAACGCGCGGCCGGCCCCGAGGGTGACGGCCAGGGGGTTACGGCGATTGAGCTCAACCGCGCTTGAGGTCGTACGGTGATCCCGTGACGGAGGCCGCGACCGATGGGGTCGGCAGTTGGCGGGACCTGTTGGGGCCGCGCTACCTCGGCACGTCGGGGGTGCTGGCGGGCGGGGTGGCGCTCTACGCGATCAACGAGTTCCTCACCGTCAGTCTGCTGCCCAGTGCGGTCGGCGAGATCGGTGGACAACGGCTGTACTCGTGGGTGACCACCGTCTACCTGGTGGCCTCGGTGGCCGCGGCCACCACGGTCGGCGCCGTGCTGACGCGGTTGGGGCCACGTTGGGCCTACCTGCTCAGCCTGACGGTGTTCGGGCTCGGCAGCGTGCTGTGCGCGGCCGCCCCCCGGATGGAGCTGCTGCTCGTCGGCCGGGTGGTGCAGGGCGGTGGTGGCGGGCTGCTGGCCGGGCTGGGCTACGCGGTGATCAATGCCGCTCTGCCACAACGGTTGTGGACCCGAGCCTCGGCGTTGGTGTCGGCGATGTGGGGGGTCGGGACGCTGGTGGGTCCGGCCTCCGGCGGACTGTTCGCCCAGTTGGGTATGTGGCGTTGGGCTTTCGGTTCCCTGACGGTACTGACCGTCGTGATGGGCCTGCTGGTGCCCGTCGTACTGCCCCGACGGGATGCGGCGACGACCCGCACGCCGTGGAACATCCCGACCTGGTCGCTGATGTTATTGGGAACGGCGGCATTGTTGGTCAGCGCCGCCGCCATCCCGCACAACCCGGCGGCGACCGTCGTGCTGCTGGGTGCGGGGGTGGGCGTGGTCGCGCTGTTCGTGGTGGTCGATCGGCGCGCGGACTCGTCGGTGCTGCCGCCCACCGCTTTTCGGCCCGGTCCGCTGAAGTGGATCTACATCACGCTGGGGATGCTGATGGCCGCCACCATGGTGGACATGTATGTGCCGCTGTTCGGGCAGCGCCTCGCCGGCCTGGTGCCGGTGGTCGCCGGATTGCTGGCCGCGGCGCTGTCGGTCGGGTGGACCGCCGGCGAGCTCACCAGCGCCTCGGTGGACCGGCCGCGGACGACCGTGCGGATCGTGGCGGTCGCCCCGCTGGTGATGGCCGCCGGCCTGGCGATCGCGGCGCTGACCCAGGTCGCCGGGGCTCCGCCGCTCGTCGTGGTGGCCTGGGCCTGTGCGCTGGCACTGGCCGGCACCGGTATCGGGATGGCCTGGCCGCACCTGTCGGCGTGGGCGATGGGTGCCGTCGAGGATCCGGGGGAGGCGGCCACCGCCGCCGCGGCGATCAACACCGTGCAGCTGATGAGTGGTGCGATTGGGGCGGGCATGGCCGGTGTGGTGGTGAATATGACCGACCGCGGCGACGCCTCGGCGTCGCGGTGGCTGTTCGCCGTCTTCGCGGTGCTCGCGGCGTTCGGGTACGGCGCATCCCGTCGGGCGGGGCGCGGACGGGTGTGATCACCGCACCGGCTGGCCCGGTAGCAGAAAAGTACCGACGCCTTTGCCCAAAAGAAGCGCACAGCGATTTGCCAGTTTTGCAGGGTCGCGCGGCAAAACCGAAAGGCGCCGGGCCGGATCGCACTCCCGGCCTGGGGGCAGTCCGTGGTGGCGGCCGCTCAGGCTCGGGCGGGTGTGTTCGTGGCGGTCGCCTGGCCGAGGGGTCGGCCGCCGCCGGTGGCGCCGACGAACCGCCGGGTGTCGCGGCGCCGCGGATTCCCAGGTGAGTTAGGTCACACGGCAGGCCTGTGCGGTTCGGCGGCCGCGCGGGTGCGCGCGTCGCCGGGCGGAGTCTCGGAGAGGCTCGGCCATGACCGGAGCTGGGCGCTCCCGGGCGGGCAACGGCCGGTGTACGGGCTCCGCAGCACGGGAACGCAACCGTTGCGTCACCGTGTCGTCTCGGATTCGTCTCGGCCCCTCCGGATTTGCTGGAGATGTGTCAACGTTTAGCGGTGCGCCTCCGCCTCGGCCGTCTACTCGCTGCTGCGCTGGTGACAGTGTCGGCGCCGTTGGCGGCCACTGTGACCGCGCCCGCGGCCGGCGCGGCGTGCCCGGATATCGCGGTGGTCTTCGCGCGCGGCACCGGCGACCCGCCCGGGGTCGGCTTCGTCGGAAAGTCGTTCGTCAACCGGCTGCACTGGAAGACCCTGGGCAAGTCCATATCGGTGTACCCCGTGGACTATCCGGCGAACTGGAACTTCGGCGCCTCCGCCTCGGCGGGCGCGGTCAACGCCAACGGCCAGGTCCAGTACCTGGCCGCGGCCTGTCCGGCGACCAGGATCGTGCTGGGCGGCATGTCGCAGGGCGCGGCGGTGATCGACCTGATCACCATCGGACAACGCATCATCTGGTTCTTCAGGCCCGCACCGCTGCCCGACGCGATCGCCGACCACATCGCCGCGGTGGCGGTCTTCGGCAACCCGTCCCGCGATCACCGCCAGCTGGGGCCGCTGACCGAGATCAGTCCGCAGTACGGGAATCGGACCATCGACCTGTGCGCCTCCGGCGATCCGTTCTGCTCGAAGGGGCAGAACCTGCTCGCCCACTGGTCGTACACCTGGAACGGGATGACCGACAAGGCCGCCACCTATGTCGCGCAGCAGATCCTCAACCCGACGACCTGAGCGGGCGGCACTGACGGACGGCAATGACGGACGACATTGACGGACGGCACTGACGGGCGGCTCAGCGGAGGACCCGGCCGGCGTCGGAGACCAGCAGCGACAGTACCCAACTGACGATCGACAACACGATGGCGGCCCAGATCGCGGTCCACCAGAACTGGTCGACGACGAGCCCCCAATGGGTGGTGTGGCGGGTGATCCAGGACGTGATCCACAGCATGAGCGCATTGATCACGACGTGGAACAGGCCCAGGGTCAGGATGTAGAGCGGGATGGACAGGATCTGCACGATCGGCTTGATGATCGCGTTGACGACCCCGAAGACCATCGCCACCACGAAGATGATGCCGGCCCGCTGCAGCGCGTTCTGGCCACCGACGAACGAGATCCCCGGAACCACGAGGGTCACCACCCACAACGCGAACCCGGTCAGCGCGCTTCGCGCAAGGAACTGCCCCATGCCACGATCCTGTCACGCAGTCCCGCTGCCGCGCAGTGGCGTTGGGGATCGTGGGGGTGACGTGGGGCGCCGCGCCGCAAGGGTGTGTTGCGAGCAACATCACGGTGTCCGGGCCCGCGGCGATGTCGCCAAGCTCACGCCGTTCCCGGGGGTCGCGTCCATCCAGGTGAGGCGGCAAAATAGCAGACGCTGACGACGACGGTGTGGTCAATCGTGCCCAAGTTGCGGTGACGGCGGGTTAATGTCTGTCGTTGGCACCTGCATTCGCGAAGACACGTGAACCTTGGGAGGGTATGGATGAGCGGCTACAAGACCGTGGTGGTCGGCACGGACGGCTCAGACTCGTCGCTGCGCGCCGTCGACCGGGCGGGCGCGCTCGCTTCGGGTCCCGACGCGAAGGTCGTGGTGGCCACCGCGTACTTCCCGTCGTCCGAGGACTCCCGGGCCGCCGACGTTCTCAAGGACGAGGGCTACAAGATGTCCGGGAACGCCCCCATCTACGCGATCCTGCGGGAGGCCCGCGACCGGGCCAAGGCCGCCGGCGCGGCGAACATCGAGGAGAAGGCGATCGTGGGCGCCCCGGTGGATGCGCTCGTCGAACTTGCCGAAGAGGTCGACGCCGACCTGCTGGTGGTCGGCAACGTCGGGCTGAGCACCATCGCCGGGCGGCTGCTGGGCTCGGTGCCCGCCAACGTGGCGCGCCGCTCCAAGGTGGACGTGCTGATCGTGCACACCACCGGCTGAACCCCGGCCGGTCGGCAGCCCCGGGGCCAGCGGGCCTCGGGGGCCCGGGCAGCTCTTGGGGGCAGGTCTTGAGCCCGTTGAGGCCGGGCGGGTCTTACCAGCCCCGCTGCTTCCACTCCGCCAGGTGCGGACGTTCGGCTCCGAGCGTGGTGTCGTCGCCGTGGCCGGGGTAGACCACCGTCGCGTCGTCGTAGACATCGAACACGCGGGTGGTGACGTCGTGCAGCAGCTGCTCGAAATCCCCGGGCTGCCAGGTCTTGCCGACCCCGCCCGGGAACAGGCAGTCGCCGGTGAACAGTTGGGTCACCCCGCTGACGGCGTCGCCGGACAGCGCCAGCGCCACCGAGCCCGGGGTGTGCCCGCTCAGATGGATCACGTCGAAGACGAGGTCGCCGACGGTGATCTGGTCGCCGTGGGCCAGGATGCGGTCGGGTCGCACCGGAAGGGGGTCGGCGTCGAGTTGGTGGGCGGCCGTCGGGGCGCCGGTCGCCGCGGCGACGGCCTCCAGCGCCTGCCAGTGGTCGAAGTGCTGATGGCTGGTCAGGATCAACGTGACCTTGGGCGCCGCCTCGCGGATCGCCTCCAGCAGCGTGTCGGCGTCGTTGGCGGCGTCGATCAGCAGTGTCTCGCCGGTCCGGGAACAGGTCACCAGGTAGGCGTTGTTGTCCATCGGGCCGACCGAGACTTTGGCGATGGTCGCCCCCGGCAGGGTCCGGCGGGCACCGCTTCCGGATTCGACGTGGCCGGTGTAGGTGTCAGCGATCACGGTCATGTCGGCCACGTTACTGGTCACGGTGCTGGTTGTGGCCACCCGTCGGGCGCTCGCTGTCGGTGCCGACACATAGCATGGACACCGACGTCGGTGGCCGCCCGTTCGGGTGCGCGCCGACCAGCGCAAACAGTAGTGGAGGGACCGGGTGGCTGAGCGCCTGATCGTCAAGGGTGCGCGCGAGCACAATCTGCGCAGCATCGACTTGGACCTGCCCCGCGACGCCCTGATCGTGTTCACCGGGCTGTCCGGGTCCGGCAAGTCGTCGCTGGCTTTCGACACCATCTTCGCCGAGGGGCAGCGCCGCTATGTCGAGTCGCTGTCGGCCTACGCCCGGCAATTCCTCGGTCAGATGGACAAGCCCGACGTCGACTTCATCGAGGGCCTGTCGCCGGCGGTGTCGATCGACCAGAAGTCGACCAACCGCAATCCCCGGTCGACGGTGGGCACCATCACCGAGGTCTACGACTACCTGCGCCTGCTCTACGCCCGCGCGGGCACACCGCACTGCCCGGTCTGCGGCGAGCGCATCGCCAGGCAGACCCCGCAGCAGATCGTCGACCAGGTGCTGGCCATGGACGAGGGTCTGCGGTTCCAGGTGCTGGCACCGGTGGTGCGCACCCGCAAGGGTGAGTTCGTCGATCTGTTCGAGAAACTCAACACCCAGGGCTACAGCCGGGTCCGGGTCGACGGTGTCGTGCACCCGCTGACCGACCCGCCCAAGCTGAAGAAACAGGAGAAGCACGACATCGAGGTCGTGGTCGACCGCCTGACGGTCAAGGCGTCGGCCAAACAGCGTCTCACCGATTCGGTGGAGACGGCGCTGAACCTCGCCGAAGGCATCGTGGTGCTCGAGTTCGTCGACCGCGACGACGACCATCCGCACCGGGAGCAGCGTTTCTCCGAGAAGCTGGCCTGCCCCAACGGCCATCCGCTGGCCGTCGACGACCTCGAGCCACGCTCGTTCTCGTTCAACTCGCCCTACGGCGCCTGCCCGGAGTGCGTCGGTCTGGGGATCCGCAAGGAGGTCGACCCCGACCTGGTGGTGCCCGACCCGGAGCTGACGCTCGCCGAGGGGGCGGTGTCGCCCTGGTCGATGGGGCACACCTCGGAGTACTTCACCCGGATGATGGCCGGCCTGGGCGAGTCGATGGGTTTCGACGTCAACACCCCGTGGCGCAAGCTGCCGGCCAAGGCGCGCAAGGCGATCCTGGAGGGGTGCGACGAGCAGGTGCACGTGCGCTACAAGAACCGCTACGGGCGTACCCGCTCCTACTACGCCGACTTCGAGGGTGTCATGGCCTTCCTGCAGCGGCGCATGGAGCAGACCGAGTCCGAGCAGATGAAGGAACGCTACGACGGGTTCATGCGCGACGTGCCGTGCCCGGTCTGCCACGGCACGCGGCTCAAGCCGGAGATTCTGGCGGTGACCCTGGCCGCCGGCGACCGCGGCGCGAAGTCCATCGCCGAGGTGTGTGCGCTGTCGATCTCGGACTGCGCGGATTTCCTGAACGCGCTGACCCTGGGTTCCCGGGAGCAGGCGATTGCCGGTCAGGTGCTCAAGGAGGTGCAGTCCCGGCTGGGCTTCCTGCTCGACGTGGGGCTGGAGTATCTGTCGCTGGAACGCTCGGCGGGCAGTCTGTCCGGCGGGGAGGCCCAGCGGATCCGGCTGGCCACCCAGATCGGGTCCGGGCTGGTCGGCGTGCTCTACGTGCTCGACGAGCCGTCCATCGGGCTGCACCAGCGCGACAACCGGCGGCTCATCGAGACACTCACGCGGCTCAGGGATCTCGGCAACACACTGATCGTGGTCGAGCACGACGAGGACACCATCGCCCATTCGGACTGGGTGGTCGACATCGGTCCGGCCGCCGGTGAACACGGTGGGCAGGTGGTGCACAGCGGAACCTATGAGGCGCTGCTGCGCAATCCCGATTCCATCACCGGGGCCTATCTGGCGGGCCGGGAGAGCATCGAGATGCCCGCGATCCGCCGACCGGTCGACCGCGGCCGCCGGCTGACCGTCGTCGGGGCGCGGGAGCACAATCTCAAGGGCATCGACGTCAGCTTCCCGCTGGGGGTGCTGACCTCGGTGACCGGGGTGTCCGGGTCGGGTAAGTCCACACTGGTCAACGACATCCTGGCCGCGGTGCTGGCCAACAAACTCAACGGTGCGCGCCACGTCCCCGGCCGGCACACCCGCGTCAACGGGCTCGACAACGTCGACAAGCTGGTGCGCGTCGACCAGTCGCCCATCGGCCGCACGCCGCGCTCCAACCCCGCCACCTACACCGGGGTGTTCGACAAGATCCGCACCCTGTTCGCCGCGACCACCGAGGCCAAGGTGCGCGGCTACCAGCCGGGCCGGTTCTCCTTCAACGTCAAGGGCGGACGCTGCGAGGCCTGTTCGGGCGACGGCACCATCAAGATCGAGATGAACTTCCTGCCGGATGTCTACGTTCCCTGCGAGGTGTGCCACGGCGCCCGCTACAACCGGGAGACGCTGGAGGTGCACTACAAGGGCAAGACCATCTCCGAGGTGCTCGACATGTCGATCGAGGAGGCCGCCGACTTCTTCGAGCCCATCACCGGTATCCACCGCTATCTGAAGACGCTCGTCGACGTCGGGTTGGGCTATGTGCGCCTGGGCCAGCCGGCCCCGACGCTGTCCGGCGGGGAGGCGCAGCGCGTCAAACTGGCCGCCGAGCTGCAGAAGCGTTCCACCGGGCGCACGGTGTACATCCTCGACGAGCCCACCACCGGCCTGCACTTCGAGGACATCCGCAAACTGCTGAAGGTCATCAACGGCCTTGTCGACAAGGGTAATTCGGTGATCGTCATCGAACACAACCTCGATGTCATCAAGACCTCGGACTGGATCGTGGACATGGGACCCGAGGGCGGCGCCGGCGGCGGCACGGTGGTGGCCGAGGGCACCCCGGAGGACGTGGCGCTGGTCCCGGAGAGCTACACCGGCAAGTTCCTCGCCGAGATGATCGACGTCCGGCCGAAGCCGGCGCCCAAACGCGCGCCGCGCAAACGCAAGGTCAGTGCCTGATCAAGCAGGGCCTGACCCGGACGCCTGACCCGGACGTCTGACTCAGAGGCCGGCCGGCGGGGCCGGCGCGCCCGCCGGCAGCGGGGCACCGACGGCGGGCCGGACCGCAACGGCCGGCACGCCCGGGGTTCCCAGGACCGCGGCCAACCACGGTAGCCCGGCGGTGAACGCACTGGCCGCAAAGGGCCAGTCGTGCCTGCCGGGCAGGGTCCCCACCGCACAGTCGATGCCGTGGGCGGAGCCGAGGGCGCACAGCGTGTCTGCGGCGACCATCTGGTCGCCGGCCGGGTCGTGCCCCTCTCGGTGGTCGTTGACGACGAACCAGGCCGCGATCGAGCGGTACCGGTCGTGATGGGTGATCACCGTGCTCGGGTCGAAGGCCGCCCACCGTGTGGCGTCGCCGCCGTAGAGCCGCTCGATGGTCTGCTGTTTGTCGCCCAGGTTGGGGGAGAGGTCACCGGCGATGTCCTCGATGGCCCGGAACCTCTCGGGGTGCATGGTCAGCAGGTCCACGGCACACGTGCCGCCCATCGACCAGCCCACCACACCCCAGTGGGAACGATCCGGGCTCACTCCGTAGTGGGCGATCAGGTACGGGACCACGTCCTCGGTGAGGTGGTCGGCGGCGTTGCCGTGCGGTCCGTTCACGCACTCGGTGTCGTTGTTGAACGTTCCGCCGGCGTCGACGAACACCAGCACCGGAGCGTGTCCGGTGTGAGCGGCGGCGAACGCATCGACCGTGGCGATCGCATTGCCGGCGCGCACCCAGTCGGCGGGCGTGTCGAACACACCCCCGATCATCATCACCGTCGGCAGCGCCGGGGGCGGGCTCGTGGCGAACCAGGCCGGGGGCAGGTAGACCAGCTCGCCGCGGTGCTTGAACCTGGAGGCGTCCGACGGAATCGACACCGGTATCAGCGCACCACGCGGCGGGATCGAGTGTCGTGCCTGCTGCAGCGCCGCCATCGCGGCGACCCGGGTGTGATCGAGCTGGTCGGGCAGAGCTCCCGCCGTGAGTTGGGTCCAGGCCGAGGTGACGGTGGGGAAGTATCCCACCCAGAGGTTCACCATCAGCGCGGTGGCCAGCAGGCAGCCCGGGACCGCAAGCAGGGACAGGGCCCGCCGCCACCATCGCGCAGCGGGCCACCCCAGCACTGCGGCCGTGATCGCCGAGCCCGTCAGCGCGATCCAGACCCAGAATCGGGTCGGCGGGTCGTCGGTGACCCCCTGAAGGGCCAGATACCAGCGCACCAGCACGGCGGTGGCGATCCCGACCGTCAGGGCCGCCGGCAGCCGCAACGCCCAGCGGCGGGGGTGACGCCAGTCGATGGCCGCCAGCAGCACCGCCGCCGCGAGCACCTGGACGAGGTCGGGCAGCCAGCCGTGCATCAGCGACACCAGCGACAGATGATGTCCAAGCCGCAGCGGCCAGTCCGTGAGCAGAGTCGCGGCGGCTTCCGACGTCGGCGGCATCACCGCAACATCGTGGACCGCCAAGCTGCCGGGTGGCTGTCAGGCCGCTGGGAGATCGACGCGGCACCGCCGCACCGGTGTGCCCGGGCTCAGGAGCTCGGTCGGTCCTCGGCGTCGCCGCGATCCATCGACGCCCGGATCTGCTCCAGGCGCTCGGCGGCGGCCTTCTGCCGGGCCTCGTACTGCTCGTCGACGCGGCGGCCTTCGGGTGTCTCGTGGGCCAGCTCGGCCGAACCGAGCGCCGTTCCGAAGCGGGTTTCGATCTTCTCGCGCACCGATTCGAAGGTCGGCACCCCGTCCGGTGTGTAGGCGGGCGCGGCGGGGTCCGGGACGGGGCCGGGCGCCGCCGAGCCCTGCTGATCCTTGCGCGTGTCCTTGCGCGTGTCCTCGGACATGGCCTCACCCTACGCCGCGAAATCTTGGGATCGGTAGCACCGCGGCGGCTCTGTACTGGTGATACGGCGACGCCGATCGCGGCGCCGCGAAAGGGAAGGGAACCACGAAAGTGAAGGGAACACAGACGATGAACGCGATGCTGACACGGGCCCTGGCCGGTGCGCTGGGCGTGGCCGCCGTGACCGGCGCCCTGGCGGCCTGCTCGGACGGCAAGGATTCTGGGCCGTCCACGAGCAGCGCCGCGGGCTCCGGCACCACCCAGGTCGCCGGTGGGGGGTCGACCTCGGTCAAGGTCGGCGGCCAGGATCTCCCCGGCCTCGACCTGGACTCGGTGACCTGCGTGAAGCAGGGCGGCAAGATCAACGTGGCCAGCGCCGCGATCGGCGGCCAGCAAGGGCTCGGGGTGGTGATGACCGATGAGGCCACACCGAAGGTGGAGTCGCTGGGCATGGTCGTCGACGGCAACGCGCTGGCGGTGGCCGACAACATGGGCGTCAAGACCGGCGCGGCCGAGGTCAAGGTGGACGGCAGCACCTACACCATCACCGGCCAGGCCGCGGGCGCCGACCTGAAGAATCCGATGGCAGGGATGATCACCAAGGATTTCACGATCACGGTGACCTGCGAATAGTCCCCTTCACCGGTGGCGGCGGGCGTGCCGAGCACGTCCGCCGCTGCTTCTATGATCCAGCGATGACGGTCGCCGCCGAACTGTCGCGTGCACGGGCCCTGGCCTTCGCCGGTGATTCCGGGGCCGCGCGTGATCTTCTGCTGTCGCTGGTGCCGGCGATCGAACGTGCCGACCGGGACGACCAACTGCTGGAGGTCTTCAGCCAGCTGGCCGAGATCTACCTGGTGCGCAGCGCCTTCGACGGCACCCGGGAGTGCGTGGGACGGATCTGGGCGGCCCTGGAGATCTACGACTCGATCCGGGCGGGAGGCAATCCCGAGGCGGCGGCGCAGGTCACCCTGAGCGCCGAACAGGTCGATCTCATGTGCGAGCGCTACCGACACCGCGCCCTGGGCCTGGAGGCCGCCCTGGCCGCCGCGTCCGGCCGGCACGACGACGCCGCAACGGTGCTGACCCTGTTGGACCGGGCCGGGCCGTCGGAGTCCCTCGCGGCCGAGCACCGTCGGGTCCTGACGACCGCCCGGGTGCGCTGCGCGTTCGGCCTCTGCGACGACGAGCTGCACGCGAGGGCCGCGCCGCTGTGGGTCCAGGTGCACACCGTCCTGGTCGATGTCGAGCGCACCGGCGGCGCCGGGCTCGAACCCGACCGCCTGTATGTCGAGGCGGGTCTGGGCTACGGGCGGTTCTGCGTCGAGACGGGGCGATACGGTGACGCCGAACCGTGGCTGCGGCGCGCCGGAGCCAGGGCGCAGGCCCGCGGTTGGCGGCTGGAGGCGGCCCGCGCCGAGGTCGAGCTGGCTGCCAGTCGCTGGGCCACCGGCGACGTCGACGCCGCCGGAGGGCTGATCGCCGGGGCCTACCCGGTGATCGCCGAGTACGCCCGCGCTCACGACGTGGGGCGGTGCTGGCTGTATCTGGGCCTGATCGCCCTGGCCACCGGGGCGCTGGAGCGGGCCGACGAATGCTGGGCGCACGCCGAACGGTGCTGGCACGACCTCGCAAGACCGATCCACCTGTACCGGATCCTGCTGCAGCGTAGCTGGATACCGATCTTCTGCGGGCGCTGGTCGGAGGCCGAGGCGCTGATCGCCCGGGCACGCGCGCACCTGGATGCGGCGGCGTGTGCCGGTTGGTTGCAGTACGCGCGTCTCGACGACCAGCTCGGCAACCTCCACCGGGCGCGAGGCCTCGCCGAGTTGGGCTTCGACGCTGCGGGCACCCCCGAGGCCAGCTGGGAGGAACTGGAATTCCGCCATGTCGCCTCGCTGGGGATCGTCGATGCCGACCCCGATGCCGGGCAGCGTCGCCGCGCTCTGTACGCACTCGCGAAGGCCGCCGAACTGAAGATCCCGGCAGCGCTGGCCGTCGACTCCGTGCGGTACTCGATCACCGACGCCCAGTGCCGCAGCGCCTGGGCGGCCGGCGTCTCCGCCCCCGCGCTGGCCGGTGCCTTCGCGGTGGCCTGGGAGGCCGAGAACACCCCGTTGGTGGCCGAACTGATCGAATATCATTGCGCCCGTGGTGCTTTTGCGGAACCCGAGCAGGCGGGCGGACCCGCGGCCGGCTGGGCGAGCACCGCGACCGCTCCGATCCCGGTCGATGACGGCGAGCACTCGCTGGTCGCGGCGGCCTCGTCGCCGTCGGGGGCTCAGGCCGATCTGCTCGCGCCGCTGCCGCCCCTGCGGATGGATCCGGGTGCCGAACCCGTCCTCGCGTTCTACCGGGAGCTGGCCCACCGCCGCTACGGGCGCGGGGGCGACCGCGGCGCCGAAGCGTGGCCGACGTGGCCGTGACCCGGACGCCCACCCTGGTGCTGCGCTTCGCCGATCTGGGCATCGTCACCTACGGTTCGCTGCGCGTGGTCGGACAGCCGCAGCGCACCGTCACCTGGGTGATCGAGGAGCCGTTTCTGCTGACGGCGCTGGCCGCGCTCGAGGCGGCGCTGCCCGAGCCGCGGTACTCCGAGACAGCCGTCGAGGCGCTCGATCGGGCGCTGCGGCGCGGCGCCTTCGCCAACCGGGCCGACGAGCTGGGGCTGGCCTACCGGCTCGGGGTGCTGCTGCTGAGCGCCGCCGCCTGGCGCCTGCTCGAGGCCTGTGCCGGTGACACCCGGGCGGTGCTGTTCGTCGCACCCAGCGCGCGGTTGGCACGGATCCCGTGGGGGCTGCTGGCCGTCCCGGCCGCGCGGCCCGGCGCCTCGGAGATGATGCGCGCCCGGGCGGCCGCGATGACGACCGCGGGACGTCAACCCGCCGACATCCCCTGGCCGACCGTCGATTCCGATGAGCTCACCGACGGACGCCGGATGCTGGAGCTGGCCGATGTCCTGTTCGCGGTCCCGGTCGCGATCACCGCCGCACCCCGGCGTGCGGTGAGCTGGCACCGACGTGCCGGCCGGCCGGCACTGGTGATCCTCGACCCGCGGGTGCCCGGACAACTGCCCGACTCCGCGTTGGGCTCGGTCCTGGGCAGGCCGTCGGCCGACTCCCTACTGGGCCGCCATTTCGCGCCGGACGTCGGTCAGGGCGCGGTGCTGCCCGACGTCGGCGATGTGGTGCAGCTGTTCCGCCGTGCCGACGCCGACCGGGCCTGGCTGGCCGCGCAGCTCGCGGCCGGTCCGGCCCGGCTGCTCTTCGTCGGGCATGCGGTTGCCGGCGCCGAGGCGGCCGGGGGATCGGCGGTCTATCTCGCCGAGGAGCGGCCCCTGCGCGCCGCCGACGTGACCGCCGCGCGGCTGCCGATACCACCCCGGGTGGCGCTGCTGGCGTGTGCATCGGCCGGCGACTACCGCTTCGACGAGGCCCGGGGACTGGTCGCGGCGATGGTGCTCGGCGGCGCGCAGCTGGTCACCGCGGTGCTGTGGTCGCTGCCGACCACCGTCGGCCTCGGCCGGTTCGCCCCGCCGACGCCCGGCCACCGAGCCGACCCGATGGCCAACCTGGTCGCCGCGGTCGACGACGCCCACCGCCAACCGAATGCCGGGCGTGCCGTCAACGACTGGCAGCGCGCGCAGCTGCGCCGGTGGCGCCACGGTGAGAGCACCGCCAACCCGGTGCACTGGGCCGCGCTGGCGACGTTCGCCGTCGACGGCGCGCGCTGACCGTCACGGCGGGGGCACCAACACCGCTACCGCCGTCTCGTCGCCCGGCCGGTAGTAGGCGGCCACCACGCTGCCCGGGCCGACCTCCCCGACCGCGTCGGCGGGAAGCAGCACCGTCTGCTGGGCGGCGAACTGTCCGCCCTCGGGCTTGCTCACGATCAGGTCGAGCTCGATCTCGTGGTACCCGTGATCGGATCTCGCCGGTGGTCCGCGAGGCCGTCACCAGACCGCACGTCTGCACACCGCTGCGGATGAGATCGATCCGGCCGCCGCGCAGCAGCCCCGTGCGCAGCAGCATCCGTTGGTGGGCCGCGCGCACCGCGAGCACGTCGTCGACCAGTGTCAGCCGTTCCCGGCTGGCCGGGTCGAAGGCCACCATCACCAGGACCCCCGGGTGCAGCGCCGCCCGGATGTCATCGGCCGGCGGGCCGTGCAGCCGGCCGATGAACCGGTCCCCGCAGACGCCCTCGACCTCGACGACGATGTGTTCGGCAACCGTGCGGACCGTGCCGATTCCGATATCGGTCGGCGCGGGCGGTCGCCGGGTGGGCCGGGCCGGGTGCCACAGCGGTGTGCAGACCACCGCGACAGCGAGGATGACACCAAGGATCGCGGCCAGCGCCACGAGCCCGGACAGCGACGCGTCGAACATGGCGCCCAGCCTGAGGCGCGCCGTCGGCTACCGAACCCAACTTTCGGGCCGTCCTATGCTGTGCCGATGAGCATCGGCCCGCAGCCGGTGGACACCCGCACCGCACCGGTTCCGGCGCATCAGCCGCGCGCCGCGGTGATCGACGCCGCCTGGCGTGCGCTGGGCCCCGGCCTGGAGGTGCTCAGCGGCCACGACGGCGCGCCGTTGCGCCGCACCGTCAAACGCATCCTCGATCCGCTGGTGCTGCGTCTGCGCGCCAACCCGGACTTCGGCACGCCCGTCGTCGGGGCCGATTCCGCCCAGGCGTTGTTCGACACCATCGTGGCGCACAAGACGCAACTGCTCTCGGCGGCAGCGTGGTTCGCGGTGCTCAAACAGGCCCGGCGCCGGTTGCGGATCACCACCGGGAACGCGCAGGAACTGTACTTCCCGATCAGCTTCGAGCTGGCGGTCACCGCGGGACCCCCGGACCCGGACGCGGGCCGAGCCGCCGAGGTCGCCGAATCGGTCCTGGGGGCACTGCATGCCGAACGCGACGGCACCGCCGTGGAGACCCTCAACGCGCATCTGGCCGAATCCGGGGTCCTTTCCCGGTTGGCAGCCCAGCTCGACCGCGGTTGGCGCGACGTTCGGGCCGATCGCGCCCTCGACGCACCGTTCCTGTCGGGGCTGGCGACCGTGCTCGGCGCCGCCGGCTCCGCCCGCGACCACGCGGCCCGGCAACGGGTTTGGCGTGCGCTCGTGGCCGACCCCACGCCCCACAACCTCGGCGTCCGCATCCGCGGCGCGGATCCCGGTGCACGGTGGTCGATCGTGGCCATCGGGCTCAGTTCCGTGGCACCGCAACAGCCGCCGCCGCTGATCGGTGCGGGCGTGGGGGACCGGCCGCTGGACCGATCGGTGGTCGACCGGGTGCGCGCGACGCTGCGCCGTGTCCTCGACCGCGAGGAGCTGCCCGCGATCCCGTTGCTGTGCTCCGAGGAAGTCGACCGCGCCTGCGCGCCGTGGGGCCTGCTCGGCGAGGACCGCCAGGCCACCCTGATCGCCGGCATCGAGTTGGTCACGGGGCTTCGACCACTCGAGGAATCCGCCCCTGCGGCATACCCACTGGGCGCCGAGATCGCCGCCCGCCTGCGCAAGGAGGCCTACGTCCTGCAGGCGCGCCGCCACCTGGTCGGCGGGGCCGCGGTGCATCCCCGCCAGCAGGCGGTGATCGACGAGCTGGCCTGTTTCGCCAGACCGTATCTGGGCCGATTGTGGGCGCGGCTGCACGGCCGCGACGTGTGGCAGGAATCCTGCGGCGACGTCGAGGATGTGCGCGCCCTGCTGGCCGGCATCGCCCGTTCGGTCAGTCTGGATCACCGTCAGCGGATCAAATCGATGCTGACCGCCGTGGAGGCGCGATGAGGCTTCTCCGGCAGGACGGGCTGTGGCGCACCGATGACGTCGTGGAGGGGCCGCCGCTGGTGGCCGTCCTGGAGGTCGGCGGCGCGGTCCTGGAGTGGACGGTCGACGCCGGGGCCGGCGGCGCGGCGCCGTCGATGACGTTCACCGACCCCGGCCGGGCCGACTGGTTGTGGCAGGCGGTCGGCGTTCGTGGACACGTGGCACTGCTGGCCGCGCTCGGGCGGAGTGATCCTGCCGAGCCGATGATCGAGGTGCCCGGGGTGCGCCCGGATCCAGCGGTGTTCGCGCCGGTGCACCGGCTCGCGCTGGGGCACTGGTTGCTGCGCTGGTGGCCCGCCAGTCGCCTCGACGGCATCGCCGCACTGGATCCGGCGCTGCTCGCCGCGGAGATCGCGGTGCTGACCGTGGCGGCCGAGCAGTTCTTCACCGGCGAGACCCTGGATTCGGATCTGGCCCCGTTGCTGGCAGCCCACACGCCCGCGCTGGTCCGCCACCTCGGCGGTACAGACTCCCGCGTTCGCGATATCGCCGGCGCCGCACTGGCGATCGCCGACGACGTCGGTGTCGGCCCGCCCCCGCCCCCGCCCCCGGTGCCGGCCGCGGCCCGGTCGCGCGACGACTATGCGCTGTTTGCCGGCGGCGGCGCGCCGACCGCGGCGGCGATCGCACGGGGAGCGGGGTCGTTGTCGTGGTCGAGGGTGCCCGCCGGCATGTTCGACGCCGCCGAGAACACCGTGCGCTGGCGAATCGACGCGGCGGCCGGCGCCGTCACGGGCACGGTCGAGGTGGCGTTGCAGGAGGCCGGTGATGCCGCCGGGGTCGCGGTCCGGTTGAGCTCGGGAGGACTTGTCGCCGCGGGGGTTCTGGACAGCACCGGCAGAGCCGTCCTGCCGCTCCACGACGGGCAGCGGCCCGCCGGCGAGGCCGCCGCCTGGAACCACGACTGGTCGAGGACCGTCGTGACGATCGGAGCCCCGGCCGACGCGCCGACCGAGACCCCCGAGGCACGGTCCCGGGTGCGCACCTTCGCCCGTGCGCGGCTGGCCCGGCCGACCGAGAGTTCCTTCCTGGCCGAGCGATTGGCCACCGAATCGCTGTATTGAGCGTCGCTGAACCGCCCGTCCCCGTTAGCGTGGCTTGGCCAGCGGGAAGGGCAGCGTCTCCCGGATGCTGCGGCCGGTGATGAGCATGACGACGCGGTCGACACCCATGCCAATGCCCCCGGTGGGGGGCATGGCGTACTCCATCGCCTGCAGGAAGTCCTCGTCGAGTTCCATCGCCTCCGGATCGCCGCCGGCGGCCAGTAGGGACTGTTCCTGAAGCCGGCGCCGCTGCTCCACCGGGTCGGTGAGTTCGCTGTAGGCGGTGCCCAACTCGACCCCCCAGGCCACCAGGTCCCAGCGCTCGGCCACCCCCGGCTTGTCCCGGTGCGGGCGGGTCAACGGCGACACCGAGGTGGGGAAGTCGGTGTAGAAGGTGGGCGCCTGCGTGCGGTCCTCCACCAGGTGCTCGTACATCTCCAGCACCACCGCGCCGGGATCCCACTGGCGCTGGTAGGCGATGCCGGTCCGCTCGCACAGCCGGCGCAGCGTGGCCAGATCGGTGCCGGCGTCGACGTGTTCTCCCAGCGCCTCCGACACCGCCTCGTGCACCGTCTTCACCGGCCACGGTCCGGAGATGTCCACCGGTTCCAGGGTGCCGTCGGCGCGCGGGCGCAGCACCACCGGCGCACCGTTGGCGGCGGTCGCGGCGTTCTGGATCAGTTCCCGGCACCCGTCGATCCAGGTGCGGTAGTCGGCGTGGGCCTGGTAGGCCTCCAGCAGCGTGAACTCCGGGTTGTGGCTGAAGTCCACGCCCTCGTTGCGGAATGCGCGGCCCAGCTCGAACACCCGCTCCACCCCGCCCACACACAACCGTTTGAGGTAGAGCTCGGGAGCGATCCGCAGATACAGATCCAGGTCGTAGGCGTTGATGTGGGTGGTGAACGGCCGGGCGTTGGCCCCACCGTGGATCTGCTGCAGGATCGGGGTCTCGACCTCCAGGAAACCCTTGCCCACCAACGTTTCCCGGATGGAGTGCAGTACCTGGCTGCGGGCCCGGATCAGGTCGCGCGCCTCGGTGTTGACCGCCAGGTCCACATAGCGGGCCCGCACCCGGGCCTCCTGGTCGGTCAGGCCCTTCCACTTGTCCGGCAGTGGCCGCAGGCATTTGCCGATCAGCCGCCAGCAGTGCACCAGCACCGACGCGGTGCCGTTGCGGCTGGCGCCGCGCACGCCGGTCACCTCGATCAGGTCGCCCAGGTCGATGGCCGCGGTGAACGCGGCGATGTGTCCGTCGGCGAGCACGGAGTCGTCAAGCAGCAGTTGGGTTTCGCCCGACCAGTCCCGGAGCTGGGCGAAGAGCACCCCGCCGTAGTCGCGGATCCGCAGGATCCGCCCGGCCACCGTGACCGCGGTGCCGTCCGGGCACCGCAGGGCCTCGGTCACCGTGTGCGACGGTGCACGCCCGACCGGGTAGGCGTCCACCCCCTGGCTCTGCAGGGATCTGAGCTTGGCCATCCGCACGCGGACCTGTTCGGGCAGCCGCGCGGTCGCCTCCGAATCGCCGGGCGCGTCGAGCGCCAGGCGGCCGGGCTCGGGAGCGCTGCCGTCCCGGTGCAGCGCGCCGCTGCCGGAGAGGCTGTCGGGTACCGCCGGATGGTTTCCGGTGTGCTGCTTGGCCCGCCGGCTGAACGGCAGCACCAGGAAGCCCTCGGCGATCACCGAGGCGACCCCGACCCGCGGCACCAGCCGGGCGTCCTCGTAGCAGGCGTAGCGGGGCACCCATTCGGGCAGGTACTTCATGTTGGACCGGTACAGCGTCTCCAACTGCCACCAGCGTGAGAAGAACACCAGCAGTGCGCGCCACAGCCGGGCCACCGGGCCCGCGCCCAGTTGGGCGCCCTCCTCGAACGCGGAGCGGAACATCGCGAAGTTCAGTGAGATCCGGTTGATGCCGAGTTCCTCGGCCTGCCCGCAGAGCTCGCTGACCATGAGCTCGATGGTGCCGTTGGGGGATTGCGGTGAGCGGCGCATCAGATCCAGGGACGCCCCGGTGGTGCCCCAGGGCACCAGCGACAGCATGGCGGCCACCTCGCCGCCACCGTGGTCGCCACCGCCACCGTCACCGTCGTGGACCGCCTCGACCAGCAGGCAGTCCTCGTCGGCGGGATCCCCGAGCCGGCCCAGCGCCATCGAGAAGCCGCGTTCGGTCTCGGTGTCGCGCCATGCGTCGGCGCGGGCGATCACCCGGGCCATCTCCTCGGCGGACAGTTCGCGGTGCCGGCGGATCCGCACTGTCAGCCCGGCGCGTCTGGCGCGGGTCACGGCCTGGCGGACCGGCTTCATGTCGGGACCGGAGAGCCGGAACCGGTCGGGGTGCAGGATCGCCTCGTCGCCGAGCTCGAGCGCATTGAGCCCGGCCTCCCGGAAGGCCTGGGCCGCGGCCGAACTGGCGCCCATCACCCCCGGAGCCCAACCGTAGGTCTGGCACAGCTGCAGCCACGCCGCGATGGCCTGCGGCCAGGCCCGCGGATCGCCGACCGGGTCGCCGCTGGCCAGGCACACCCCGACCTCGACGCGGTAGGTGATGGCGGCACGGCCGCTGGGGGCGAACACCACCGACTTGTCGCGCCGGGTGGCGAAGTAGCCCAGTGAGTCGTTCTTGCCGTAGAGCTCCAGCAGACCGCGGATCGCCGACTCGTCCTCACCGGTGAGCGCGTTGTCGGCCCGCTGGGACTGAAACAGCACGATCGCCGCGGTCATCAGCGCCAGCGCCCCGAACAGGCCCAGCGCCGCGTTGACCAGGACGTGCGGTTCCCCGGTGAAGCTGTCGGGGTCGGCCCCGGCGAAGGCGCTCACCCGGTTCAGCGCGTAGAAGAAGCGGCCGCCCCGGGTCAGGCTGCCGGGGAACAGTTCGATCAGACCCCACCCGATCAGGGTGCCCACGGCCATGCCGGCCACCAGCACCGCGGCCGCCTTGAACAGGGCCCCGCGGCGCACCCGGGCCGAGAACTGATGGCGCGCCGGGATCAGGAAGGCGACGGCGGCCAGGTGAAACGCCAACCCGATGAACTCGCCGATCTCCTCGACGACCGATTCCGGGGCCGCCGGCCCGGGCAGCAGGTCGGCCAGGTTCCAGCCGATCGCGGCCACCATGTACAGCAGCAGAACCCACCAGGCGATGCGTTTGCGTGCCGCCAGCGCGCCGGCCAGCAGCGCCAGCACGAACGCCCACGCGAAGCTGGTGTCGGGAAAGTTGAACAGATAGTCGTTGACGAACTCCCGCGGAACCCGGATCAGGGACCGCACCAGTGGGGAGACACTGGCGACCAACGACAGCGTGGCCACGATGCCCACCGTCCAGCCGGCGGCGGCGGGAACCCACTGCACCCGGGGTCCCGGCCGCGACGTCGGTGTGCGGCGGCTCACGAGGGTCATAGGCCGCGAGGATATGCCCTCAACCCGCGAAACACGTGGCAGGCGCGGGTGACAGGTGCCGCCGGGCTACCAGACCGGCCCGGTGTACTTCTCGCCCGGTCCCTGCCCGGGTTCGTCGGGCGCCACGCTGCCCTCGCGGAACGCCAACTGCAGGCTCTTCAGGCCGTCGCGCACGGGACCCGCGTGCGGCCCCAGGTACTCCGCCGAGGCGGACACCAGCCCGGCCAGCGCGGTGATCAGCCGGCGCGCCTCATCGAGATCGCGGTGCGGGGTGGACTCGGGGTCACCCGTATCGTCGGGGGCCAGGCCGAGCTTCTCGGCGGCGGCGCTCATCAGCATCACCGCCGCGCGGGTGATCACCTCGACGGCGGGGATCTCGGCAAGGTCGCGCACCGCTCCGGGATTGCCGGGCCGCGCACCGTCGGCGTCCCCGGTCGCGATTCTGGGATCATCGGTCATGCCTGCTAGACTGGCATGCGCGACCGTCCCGGCGTACGCCAGGGACAGCAAGTGGAGTTCCGCTCCCACCGTTGGCCACCGATTCGTCGGCAGGCTCAGCGGTCCGGTCATCGGCACCACCGGGTGCCGGTTCTGCGTACGGAGGTTACTCCGGCGCAGGCGGTTTGTCGCCGCGACCGGTCGGCTCGGGCCCTGCTTCGTGCAGGGCCTTTCTGCTCGATGAGCAGCGCTGATGGTGTGGTATCCCGAGGGCTGTTCCCGTCCGCATGGCACGGCCCGACCACAGGAACAATGAGGGAGGCCCCATCAGCACTGAGACCCGCGTCAACGAGCGCATTCGTGTACCTGAAGTCCGACTGATCGGCCCTGGCGGGGAGCAGGTAGGCATCGTGCGCATCGAAGATGCACTCCGCGTCGCCGCGGACGCCGATCTGGATCTCGTCGAAGTCGCACCGAACGCCAGGCCGCCGGTCTGCAAGATCATGGACTACGGCAAGTTCAAGTACGAGACGGCACAGAAGGCACGCGAGTCTCGCAAGAACCAGCAGCAGACCGTCGTCAAGGAACAGAAGCTGCGTCCCAAGATCGACGACCACGACTACGAGACGAAGAAGGGCCACGTGGTCCGCTTCCTCGAAGCAGGCTCGAAGGTCAAGGTGACGATCATGTTCCGCGGCCGTGAGCAGTCCCGGCCCGAGCTGGGCTACCGCCTCCTGCAGCGCCTGGGCGCCGACGTGGCCGACTACGGCTACGTCGAGACGTCCGCCAAGCAGGACGGCCGCAACATGACGATGGTGCTCGCGCCGCACCGCGGCGCCAAGACTCGCGCCAAGGCGGCACAGCAGGCCGGGGGTGCGCCGGCACAGGGCGACGACGACTCCGCGGCCGAGGCGCCCCAGGCCTGAGCGGCTGCGCTGCCACAGACCCCGCCGTCACGCGACGGCACCCGTGAAACCAACACAACGAACTGAGGATCCATGCCCAAGGCAAAGACGCATAGCGGTGCTTCCAAGCGATTCCGCCGCACCGGAACCGGCAAGATCGTCCGGCAGAAGGCCAACCGCCGCCACCTGCTGGAGCACAAGCCCAGCAAGCGCACCCGTCGTCTCGACGGACGTACCGCCGTCGCCGCAACCGACGTCGCGCGCGTCAACAAGATGCTGAACGGCTGAGCGCAGCCGCTTCCACTGAACACCCGAACACCGACCACCGAGATTAGGAACATCCCATGGCACGCGTGAAGCGCGCACTCAACGCCCAGAAGAAGCGGCGCACAGTCCTCAAGGCCTCCAAGGGCTACCGCGGTCAGCGCTCCCGGCTCTACCGCAAGGCCAAGGAGCAGCAGCTGCATTCGTTGACCTACGCCTACCGGGACCGCCGTGCCCGCAAGGGTGAGTTCCGCAAGCTGTGGATCTCGCGGATCAACGCCGCCGCCCGCGCCAACGACATCACCTACAACCGGCTGATCCAGGGGCTCAAGGCCGCCGGTATCGAGGTGGACCGCAAGAACCTCGCCGAGATCGCCGTCAGCGATCCGGCCGCGTTCACCGCGCTCGTCGAGGCGGCCCGCGCCGCGCTGCCCGAGGATGTCAACGCACCGTCGGGAGAGGCTGCCTGACCCCGGTCCCCGGCCCGGCCCTGACCGAACGTTCGGCCCGCGTGGTTGCCGCAGCGAAACTGCTGCGCCACGCGGGCCGAAAACGTGCCGGGCGCTTCCTCGCCGAGGGGCCCAACCTCGTCGAGGCCGCGCTGGAGCGCGGTCTCGTCATCGAGGTGTTCGTCACCGAGGAGGCGGCCCTGCGCCACCGTGCTCTGTTGGCCGACCTGCTCGCCGGCCCGCCTGCCGCACACCCGCGGATCCCGCTGCACGCCATGACCGAACGGGCGGCCAAGGCGCTGTCGGACACCGTCACACCCCCCGGGCTGGTCGCGGTGTGCCGCCCGCCGGAGACCGATCTGCACCGGGTCTGTGCCGGGGCCCGGCTGGTGGTGGTGGCCGTCGGCGTCGGCGAGCCCGGCAACGCCGGAACCCTGATCCGGCTGGCCGACGCGATGGGCGCCGCGGCGGTGGTGTTCGCGGGCCACAGCGTCGACCCCTACAACGGCAAATGCCTGCGGGCCTCCACCGGGAGCATCTTCGCGGTCCCGGTGATCGTCGAACCCGACCTGGGGCTGGTGGTCGACGTTCTGCACGGCGCGGGCCTGCAGGTGCTGGCGACCACCGTCGACGCCGAGACGACCCTGGGGCGGGCGGGGGAGCTGCTCACCGCGCCGACCGCGTGGCTGTTCGGGTCTGAGGCCCACGGGCTCTCACCCGACGAGGCCGCCCTGGCCGATCATCGAGTCGGTATCGAGATGTCCGGGTCCGCGGAGAGCCTCAACGTGGCCTCCGCCGCGGCCATCTGTCTGTACCAGAGCGCCCGCGCGCAGTCCTAGGGCAGGCCGCGCCGGCCGATCTCGACGGCGAGCCGGCCGGGCAACCAGCGATCAGGCCGCCGGGCGGCGCCCCCGCGCCGGGCGGAGTCCGGCCAGCGAGAACGTGTGATGCACCAGTGAGCCGGCGGCCTCGACCAGGCCCCGTGGCAGCGGTGGCACCGGTGCGGGTGTACGGGCGAACAGTGTTCGCCGCCTAGGGAAGTAGTGCATCGGCATGCCCTTGCGGTCACGCGGGGGATCCATGAAGAACGGGGGCTCCACCAGCGGGGCGTCCCGGGCGGCGCGCCCGGCGGCCCGACGGTAGGCGGCCAGGGCTCGAGGATGCAGGCGGATCTCGTCGGGCACGGCCAGGAAGGCGACCTCGACGGCCTTGCCGAGCAGGCGCAGCAGGATCTCGTCCCCGGGTGTCCACCGCATGCCGGCGCGTTCGCGCACCTCCGGGTCGAACAGTCCCGCGGCGATCCAGCGTTGTCCGGCGACCAGCGGTCGGAACAGGTTGTCCCACAACGGGGTCGGCATCAGCACGAAACCGGGTTTGGGAATGCGGATGGTGAAGATGTCCCGGGTCGCCCGGTTGATCTCCAGGTCCTCGCGGCAGGTCCGACGCCAGTACTCCTGGAAGTCCTCCCACGTCGAGGGGACCGGGCGCATGCTCATGCCGTACATCCGGTACCATTGCACGTGCTCGTCGAACAATTGCCGCTTCTCGGCCTCGGTGAGCCCGCCGCAGAAGTACTCGGCGACGTTGATGACCATCATGAAGAACGTGGCATGCGCCCAGTAGAACGTTTCGGGGTTCAGGGCGTGGTAGCGGCGCCCCCGCGTGTCGGTGCCCTTGATGGTGTGGTGGTAACTCCTGATCTGTGCGCCGGTCTGGGCGGCCCGATCGCCGTCGTAGACCACGCCCATGATCGGGTACACCGAGCGGGCCACCCGCTGCAACGGCTCGCGCAACAGAATCGAGTGGTCCTCCACCCCGGCGCCCAGTTGCGGATACATGTTCTGGATGGCGCCGATCCAGACCCCCAGCAGACCGGTGCGCAGATCTCCGAAGTACTTCCAGGTCAGGGAATCCGGGCCGAGCGGTTGCGGGTCCCGCGGGTCGGCGGGTGTCGCCGCGGCTGCGGTCGTCGACGTGGCCTTCATCGCGTCCTCCTGAGGGCTGCCGGGTGCCCTCACGATAATGTTGACAACAGTCGTTGTCCACGATTTCGCGGCGCGGCGCATCCGCTGTTACCGAGCGGCGATCGGGCCGCGCTGCACGCGTGACCAGCGCGTTCCCACCGCGCACGCACGGTCGGGGACGCGCTGCGTTGCCGGGCTCTCGCGTGAGGTCCTACGCTGTGGCAAATGGACCCCGAGCGCACCGACCCGGAGTCCGGTGCCGGTGGGCTCGACGGTGCGGACCAGCGGGGAGTGGCCGGCTGGCTGCATGACACCAACCGCAATCCGAACCTGGTCGGCCTGATCCGCAGAGCGCGCCGGGTGCTGCCCGGCGACCCCGAATTCGGAGATCCGCTGTCGATGGCAGGCGAGGGCGGTCCGCGGGCGGCCGCCCGCGCGGCGGGCCGGCTGCTCGGCGACCGCGACGCCGCCTCCCGGGAATTCAGCCTCGCGGGCCTGCAGGTCTGGCAGGCGCTCACCGAGCGGGTGGGACGCCGCCCGGCCGACCGGGAGGTGACCATCGTCTTCACCGACATGGTGGGTTTCTCCGCGTGGTCGCTGCAGGCCGGTGACGACGCCACGCTGCGCCTGTTGCGTCAGGTCGCCGCCGCCGTGGAGCCACCGCTGCTCAACCGCGGCGGTCACATCGTCAAGCGCCTCGGCGACGGCATCATGGCCGTGTTCCCGGCGCCGACCATCGCCGTCGCCGCGGTGCTCTCGGCCCGCGACGCGATCCGCGGGGTCGAGGTCGACGGCTACACACCGCGGATGCGGTTCGGCGTGCACACCGGACATCCGCAACGCATCGGCGGGGACTGGCTGGGTGTCGACGTCAACATCGCCGCACGGGTGATGGAGCGGGCCACCCGCGGCGGGGTGATGGTGTCGGGCCCGACCCTGGAGCGCATCGGTGAGGAACAGCTCGAGGCGATGGGCGTAACCGCCCGGCGGGTACGCAAGCAGGTGTTCGGGCCCAAGTCCACCGGTGTGCCTCCCGACCTGGCGATGTACCGGTTGAAGGTGCGCCGTGACGTCAGCGGCGACCCGTATGGCGGCGAACATCAGAACGACCATCAGGACGACCACGAGGACGATTAACTCAGGCGCCGCCCGGCTCAGCAGAATTCGTCGGCGCAGGCCCGCATCCAGTCCGCACGCCAGGACTGCGGCGGGTGGTCGAGCAGCTGACCCGGCGTGAGCCACTCGTAGATCTCGGCGTAGGTGCGGGTGCCGTGCGTCTCGATGCGGCGGTTGAGCATCTCGGGTCCCAGGTCGGCGAAGCCGTCCAGGCCCATCGACGCCACGATCTGGGCCGCGCTGGCCACCGTGGCGCGCTGGAACTGGAACACCCGTTGGGTCTTGTCGGGGACGTGCAGGGCGCGGGCCCGCGCCGGGTCCTGCGTGGTGACCCCGGTGGGGCAGTGATTGGTGTGGCACTTGAGGGCCTGAATGCAGCCGACGGCGAACATCATGGCGCGGGCCGAGAGCGTGAAGTCGGCGCCCTGGCAGATCCGGCTGACGATGTCGACGCCGCTGGCGACCTTGCCCGAGGCGCCGACGCGGATCCGTTCGCGCAGGCCCGTGCCGACCAGGCTGTTGTGCACCAGCATCAGTCCCTCGGTCAGCGGCATTCCGACGTGGTCCTCGAATTCCTGCGGGGCGGCACCGGTGCCGCCCTCGGAGCCGTCGACGATCACGAAATCGGGGGTCACGCCGGTGGCCAGCATCGCCTTGCAGATCGACAGGAATTCCGTGCGGGCGCCCACACACAGTTTGAAGCCCACGGGCTTACCGCCGGAGAGCCGGCGCAGCTGCACCAGGAAGTCGATCAGCTCAAGCGGTGTGGAGAACGCCGGATGCGACGGTGGTGAGATCACGGTGCGGCCCTGCTGGACGCCGCGGGTGGCGGCGATCTCGGCGCTGACCTTGACCCCCGGCAGCACCCCGCCCAGGCCGGGTTTGGCGCCCTGGGACAGCTTGACCGAGATCATCTTCACCGCGGGCAGCGCGGCCTTCTCGGCGAACTGGGCGGGATCGAAGTTGCCGTCGGCGTCGCGGCACCCGAAGTAGCCCGAACCGAGTTCCCAGATCAGGTCGCCGCCGGGCCGCAGGTGGTAGGGGCTGATGCCGCCCTCGCCGGTGTCGTGGGCGAATCCGCCGCGCGCCGCACCGCCGTTGAGCGCCTCGACGGCGTTGCCCGACAACGCCCCGAAGCTCATCGCCGACACGTTCAGCAGGGCGATCTCGTAGGGCTGCGCGCAGTCCGGGCCGCCCACCCGTATCCGCGGGGCGGGATCCTCGGCGAAGCGGGCGCGCAGCGAGTGTCGCAGGAACTCGTACCCGGGGACGGTGACGTCACGCTCGGTGCCGAACGGTTCCTCGCCCTTGATGCCCTTGGCGCGCTCGTAGACCATGTCCCGGGTCTCGCGGTCGAAGGGGGTGCCGCCGGTGCTGGACTCCCCGAAGTACTGACGGAACTCCGGGCGGATCATCTCCATCAGGTAGCGGGTGTGACCGATGATCGGGTAGGCCCGCAGGATCGTGTGGCGGGTCTGCAGAAGATCCCACGTGCCCAGCGCGGCCAGTGCGCCCAGTGCGACGGCCGGCAGCCACCACCCGGCGGCGGCGGTCAGCGCCGCCAGCGCGCAGAGCGCGGCCAGCGCCCAGACGGCGAGGACGACGGCGGGTCTGGCCACGGCGCCGAGGGTAGCGCTGGGCCGCGGCCCCGGCCGAGCCGGCCATCGGGAAACCGTCGAGCCGGCCATCGGGAAACCGTCGAGCCGGCCATCGGGAAACCGTCGAGCCGGCCATCGGGAAACCGTCGAGTCGGCCACCGGGAAACGGCCGCGTGGCGCGCCGGGTCCATCACATATGATCGGCACCTGCATCCGGCCCGAGCCGAGGGCCGCCCGCCGTCGAGCGCGCTCGGCGGCCTTGTGACGACGTGAGGAGCCGCACCGCGTGGGTGACACACCCCAGGAGGTCGCCGACCTCTCCACCGTGTCGGAGGAGGCGCTTACCGCGGCCCTCGGTGCCGCCCGCGACGCCTTCGCCGACGCCGGTGATCTCGACGCGCTGGCCCGGGCCAAGACCGAGCACCTCGGTGACCGCTCGCCGCTGGCGCTGGCCCGGCAGGCCCTCGCGCGGCTGCCCAAGGCCGACCGCGCCGACGCGGGCCGGCGGGTCAACGTGGCCCGGTCGGAGGCCCAGCAGAGCTTCGACGCGCGGCTGGAGGTGCTGCGCGCCGAACGGGACGCGGCGGTGCTGGTGGCCGAGCGCATCGACGTCACGCTGCCCTCCACCCGGCAGCCCGTCGGCGCCCGGCACCCGATCACCATCCTGGCCGAGCACATCGCCGACACCTTCATCGCGATGGGCTGGGAGCTGGCCGAGGGCCCCGAGGTGGAGACCGAGCAGTTCAACTTCGACGCGCTGAACTTCCCGCCGGACCATCCGGCGCGCAGCGAGTCCGACACCTTCCACATCGCGCCGGAGGGCTCGCGCCAACTGCTTCGGACCCACACCTCGCCGGTGCAGGTACGCACGCTGCTGGCCCGTGAGCTGCCGGTCTACATCGTCTCCATCGGACGCACCTTCCGCACCGACGAGCTCGACGCCACCCACACCCCGGTCTTCCACCAGGTCGAGGGGCTGGCGGTGGACCGGGGGCTGACCATGGCCCACCTCAAGGGCACCCTGGACGCGTTCGCCCGCTCGGAGTTCGGTCCGGAGGCGCGGACCCGAATCCGGCCGCACTTCTTCCCGTTCACCGAGCCCTCCGCGGAGGTCGACGTCTGGTTCGCCAACAAAAAGGGCGGCGCGGGCTGGGTCGAATGGGGTGGCTGCGGCATGGTCAACCCGAATGTGCTGCGCGCCGCCGGTATCGACGCGCAGGAGTACTCCGGTTTCGCCTTCGGGATGGGCCTGGAACGGACGCTGCAGTTCCGCAACGGCATTCCGGACATGCGCGACATGGTCGAGGGCGACGTCCGCTTCTCGCTGCCGTTCGGGGTGGGTGCCTGATGCGGATTCCCTACAGCTGGCTGCGCGAGGTCGTGGCCGTAGGCGCCCCGGGCTGGGACGTGCCCGCCGCGGAGCTCGAGCAGGCCCTGATCCGCATCGGCCACGAGGTCGAGGAGGTCATCGCGCTCGGGCCCGTGAGCGGACCGCTGACGGTGGGGCGGGTCACCGGAATCGAGGAACTCACCGAGTTCAAGAAACCCATCCGCGCCTGCACCGTCGATGTGGGGGAGCCACAGGATCGCGACATCGTCTGCGGTGCAACCAACTTCGCCGTCGGTGACCTGGTGGTCGTGGCGCTTCCCGGCACCACCCTGCCCGGGGACTTCACCATCGGCAGCCGCAAGACCTACGGCCGGCTCTCCGACGGGATGATCTGCTCGGCCGCCGAGCTGGGGCTGGGCGCCGACCATTCCGGCATCCTGGTGCTGCCGGCGGGCACCGCCGAACCCGGCGCCGACGGCCTGGCCGTGCTGGGACTCGACGACACGGTGTTCGACCTGGCGATCACCCCCGACCGCGGCTACTGCATGTCGGTGCGCGGGCTCGCCCGTGAGATCGCCTGCGCCTACGGCCTGGATTTCGTCGACCCCGCCTTCGACCCGGCGCGGGTGCCGGCGCTGCCCGCCGACCGGGAGGCCTGGCCGCTGACCATCGACGCGGGTACCGGCGTCAGCCGGTTCGCCCTGCGGCCGGTCACCGGGATCGACCAGCACGCCGCGTC
This sequence comes from Mycolicibacterium palauense, assembly GCF_002592005.1. Taxonomy (GTDB): domain Bacteria; phylum Actinomycetota; class Actinomycetes; order Mycobacteriales; family Mycobacteriaceae; genus Mycobacterium; species Mycobacterium palauense. Next base: position 57,029 of record NZ_NVQF01000033.1, read on the forward strand.
GCCGTGGTGGCTGCGCCGACGGCTGATGCTGTGCGGTATCCGGCCCATCTCGCCGGCCGTCGACGTCACCAACTACGTCATGCTGGAGCTCGGCCATCCGATGCACGCCCACGACCGGGCCCGCATCCAGGGCGGTTTCCGGGTCCGCTTCGCCCGCCCCGGTGAGACCGTGGTCACCCTCGACGACGTCACCCGCACGCTGGACCCCGCCGACGTGCTGATCGTCGACGACGTCGCCACCGCCGCCATCGGCGGCGTGATGGGCGCCGGCACCACCGAGATCTCCGAGGAGTCCACCGATGTGCTGCTGGAGGCCGCGGTGTGGGATCCCGCCGCGGTCTCGCGCACGCAGCGCCGGCTGCACCTGGTCAGCGAGGCCGGCCGGCGTTACGAACGCACGGTCGACCCGGCGGTGTCGGTGGCCGCGCTGGACCGCTGCGCGACCCTGCTGGCCGAGATCGCCGGCGGCACCGTCGATCCGGCGCTGACCGACTGGCGCGGGGAGCCGCCCCGCGAGGAGTGGTCGCACCCGGTGGTGCGGATGCCCGTCGACCTGCCCGACCGGACCGCGGGCATCGGCTACGCCGACGGGGTCACGATCGGCCGGCTGACCCAGATCGGTGCCCGGGTGAGCTCCGAGGGCCCGGAACTGGCGGTCACCCCGCCCAGCTGGCGGCCCGACCTCGTCCAGCCCGCCGACCTGGTGGAGGAGGTGCTGCGCCTGGAGGGCCTTGACGCCATCCCGTCGGTGCTGCCGGCGGCGCCGGCCGGCCGCGGCCTGACCGCGGCCCAGCGGCGCCGGCGTGCGGTCGGCAAGTCGCTGGCCCTGTCGGGCTACGTCGAGATCCTGCCGACACCGTTCCTGCCCACCGGAGTGTTCGACACCTGGGGGCTGCCCGCCGAGGACCCGCGCCGCCGCACGACCGCGGTGCTCAACCCGCTGGAGGCCGACCGGCCGCACCTGGCCACCACCCTGCTGCCCGGCCTGCTCGAAGCGCTGGTGCGCAACGTCTCCCGGGGGGCGGTGGACACCGCGCTGTTCGGCATCGCCCAGGTGGTGCGGCCCACCGAACGCACCGGCGCGGTCGAGCGGATCCCGACCGACCGCCGGCCCACCGACGAGGAGATCGCCGCACTCGACGCCTCGCTGCCGGATCAGCCCGTGCACATCGGGGCCGTGCTCACCGGCTTGCGCGAGCGGCGCGGCCCCTGGGGCCCCGGCCGGCCCGCCGAGGCCGCCGACGCGTTCGAGGCGGTGCGGGTGATCGCGCGGGCCTGCGGGGTGGAGGTCAGCCTGCGCGCCGCCCAGGAGCTGCCGTGGCATCCGGGGCGCTGCGCCGAGGTGCTCGTCGACGGGGTCGGCGTCGGCTACGCCGGACAACTGCACCCGGCGGTCGTCGAACGGGCCGGGCTGCCGGCGGGGACCTGCGCGGTGGAACTGGACCTGCAGGCCATCCCGATCGTCGGCGCACTGCCGGCGCCGCGGGTGTCGCCCTTCCCGGCGGTGTTCCAGGACCTCAGCCTCGTCGTCGAGGACACCGTGCCCGCACAGGAGGTGATCGACGCGGTCCGCGCCGGCGCCGGCGAGCTGCTCGAAGACGTCGCGCTGTTCGACGTCTACACCGGCCCGCAGATCGGGGCGGGCCGCAAGTCGCTGACGCTGGCGTTGCGGTTCCGCGCCGCCGATCGCACCCTGACCGAGGACGAGGCCAGCGCGGCCCGCGCGGCGGCCGTGGAGGCCGCCGCGGCGTCCACGGGCGCGGCGCTGCGGGCCTGAGCCCGATGATCATCCGGCCCGAGCGCGAATCCGATATCGACGCGATCCGCGACATCACCGACGCCGCGTTCGCCGAGGTGCCGCAGAGCCGGCAGACCGAGTCCGCGATCGTGGAGGCCCTGCGGGCCGCCGGGGCCCTCACCCTGTCACTGGTGGCCGTCGACGGGGACCGGCCCGACGGCCAGATCGTGGGCCACCTGGCCGTCTCGCCGGTGACTGTCGACGGGGACGCGCGGCGCGGCTGGTACGGCGGCGGGCCGCTGTCGGTGCGCCCGGACCGCCAGCGCCAGGGCGTCGGTTCGGCGCTGGTGCGCGCGGCGTTTTCCGAGCTGCGCGCCCGGGGTGCGCGGGGCTGCGTGCTCGTGGGTGATCCGCGGTACTACCGCCGGTTCGGCTTCGCCAGCACGGGGGAACTCGCGGTGGCCGACGTCCCCGCGGAGAACGTGCTGGCGCTGGCGTTGGAGGGGCCTATCCCGCACGGCACCGTGGTGTTCCACCCGGCCTTCGCCGCCGAGCGGGAGCCACACGAATAATGCATTTGCGTATCAATGCATAACCATGCAGACTCGTCGGCATGACGACTGTGGCCCTGGCCGGCGCGAGCGGCTACGCCGGCGGTGAGATCCTGCGGCTTCTGCTCGGCCACCCCGCCTATGCCGACGGACGGCTGCGGATCGGCGCGCTGACGGCCGCCGCCAGCGCCGGCACCGTCCTGGCCGAGCATCATCCGCACCTGCTGCCGTTGGCCGACCGGGTGCTCGAGCCCACCGACGCCGACACCCTGCGCGGGCACGACGTGGTCTTTCTCGGGCTGCCGCACGGGCATTCGGCCGCGATCGCCGAAGAACTGGGTCCCGACACCCTGGTGATCGACTGCGGCGCGGACTTCCGCCTCACCGATGCCGCGGAGTGGCAGCGCTTCTACGGCTCGGCGCACGCCGGCAGCTGGCCCTACGGACTGCCCGAGCTGCCCGGAGGCCGGGAGGCCCTGCGCGGCGCCCGGCGGGTCGCGGTCCCCGGGTGCTATCCGACCGCGGCGCTGCTGGCGCTGCTGCCCGCGGTCGCCGAGGACCTCGTCGAGCCCGCCGTCACCGTGGTCGCCGTCAGCGGCACCTCCGGGGCGGGCCGGGCGGCCAAGGTCGACCTGCTGGGCTCCGAGGTCATCGGCTCGGCGCGGGCCTACAACATCGCCGGGGCCCACCGGCACACCCCCGAGATCGCCCAGGGGCTGCGCACGCTCACCGCCAAGCCGGTGAGCGTGTCGTTCACCCCGGTGCTGATCCCCACCTCGCGCGGCATCCTGGCGACCTGCACCGCGCGCACCGAGGCGCCGCTGTCGCAGCTGCGTGCGGCCTACGAGAAGGCCTATGACGCCGAACCTTTCGTCCATCTGCTGCCCGAGGGACAGCTGCCCCGCACGGGCGCGGTGCTCGGCAGCAACGCCGCCCAGCTCGCGGTGGCCCTCGACGCCGACGCCGGGGTCCTGGTCGCGGTGTGCGCGATCGACAACCTGGTCAAGGGAACCGGGGGAGCGGCGGTGCAGTCGATGAATCTGGCGCTGGGCTGGCCGGAGACCGAAGGACTTTCGATCGTGGGAGTGGCGCCGTGACCGACGTGACCAACCGCCCCGAGGTGGCCGGCGGGCCGGCCCGGCTGGTGCGCAACCAGGGCGTCACCGCCCCGGAGGGTTTCCGGGCCACCGGGATCACCGCGGGCATCAAGGCCTCCGGTGCCCTGGATCTGGCGCTGGTGTTCAACGAGGGCCCCGACTACTCCGCGGCGGCGGTGTTCACCCGCAACCAGGTCAAGGCCGCCCCGGTGCTGTGGAGCCAGCAGGTGCTGACCACCGGACGGCTGCGCGCGGTGATCCTCAACTCCGGCGGGGCCAACGCGTGCACCGGCCCGGGCGGATTCCAGGACACCCACGCCACCGCCGAGGCGGTCGCGGCGGCCCTGTCGGACTGGGGCACCGAGACCGGGGCCATCGAGGTGGCGGTCTGCTCCACCGGGCTCATCGGTGATCGGCTGCCGATGGACAAGGTGCTCTCCGGCGTCACCGAGATCGTGCACGAGATGGCCGGCGGACTCACCGGTGGGGAAGAGGCCGCCCGCGCCATCATGACCACCGACACGGTGCCCAAACAGGTTGCGCTGCACCACCGCGACAACTGGACGGTCGGCGGGATGGCCAAGGGTGCCGGCATGCTGGCACCGTCGCTGGCCACCATGCTGTGCGTGCTGACCACCGACGCCGCGGCCGATCCGGCCGCGCTGGACGCCGCCCTGCGCCGGGCCACCGCGCACACCTTCGACCGGCTCGACATCGACGGCAGCTGCTCGACCAACGACACCGTGGTGCTGATGTCCTCGGGCGCCAGCGCGATCACGCCCACCCAGGCCGAGCTGGACGCGGCGATCCTGCGGGTGTGCGAGGACCTGTGCGCGCAGCTGCAGGCCGACGCCGAGGGCGTCACCAAACGGGTCACGGTCACCGTCGCCGGCGCCGCCTCGGAGGACGACGCGGTCACGGTGGCCCGCGTCGTGGCCCGCGACAGCCTGGTCAAGACCGCGTTGTTCGGTTCGGATCCCAACTGGGGCCGGGTGCTCGCCGCCGTCGGAATGGCCCCGGTGACGGTGGACCCCGACCGGATCGCGGTGTCGTTCAACGGCGCCCCGGTGTGCGTCGACGGGGCCGGTGCCCCCGGCGCGCGGGAGGTCGATCTGTCCGGCGCCGATATCGAGGTGCTGGTGGACCTCGGCCTGGGCGACGCTTCGGCCTCGATCCGCACCACCGACCTGTCCCCTGTCTGTCCGACACATCTGACGCTGCCCACCAGCCCCCTGCGGTCGACCTCTGGTTCGTCGCTTCCACACCTATA
>NZ_NVQF01000034.1 GCF_002592005.1 Mycolicibacterium palauense
GGGGTGGCAGGGTGGCCTGCGGATCCCGGGTGCCGACCTTGACGCTGAGTTCGTTCCACTGCTGGATCAGATCCGTCTTGGTGTCGACGTTGTCGACGCTCTGCACCTGGGTGCTGACGGCCTGCAGCTTCTGCTGGGCCTGCTCCCAGTCGCCCTGCTCGATCATCTGCTGAACCTGGGCCATCTCCGTCTTGGCGGCCAGGGCGACGCGATCATCGCGGACGGCGGCCTGCTCGCCGAAGATCGCCGTGCGCATCCCGTAGAGGGGGTCTCCGGGGCCCGAGCCGGCGACCACCGCGCCGAACCCGCCGATGCCCAGCACCGCGGCGGCAAGGGAGGCGACCACGGCGAGGCTGCGGCGTGGCCGGTGCTGGCCCGGCCGGGCGGCCAGGCCGTCCTGCAGGGCGCCGATGGCCTCCTGCTCGCTGACCAGACCGGACGACGACGGCGTGCGGATACCGTCGCGCCAGCCCTCCAGCATCGCGAACAGTTCGGCGTCGTCGGGGTCGGCCGGCCGCACATGGCGCTGGTCGGCCAGCGCGTCGAGCAGACGGTCGGTGGCGGCGATGGCGTCCAGCGACTCGCCGCCGCCCGAACCCGCTCCCCTGGTGAAATCAGCCACGGTCGTATCCCGTCGCCGTGATCTCGCTCTTGAGGCGGGCCAGTGCCCGGTGCTGCGCCACCCGCACCGCGCCGGCGGTGCTGCCGACCGCCTCGGCGGTCTCCTCGGCGGACATCCCGACCACCACCCGAAGGATCAGAATCTCGCGCTGCTTCTCGGGCAGCACGCGCAGCAGTGCGTCCATCCGTGCCGCGGAGTCGGCGTTGATCGCCAGCTGCTCGGGCCCGGCCGTGTTCGAGGACTGCTCGGGCACGGAGTCGGTGGGTTCGGCGCGGTTGCGCGCCGCGGACCGGTGCGCATCGGCAACCTTGTGAGCGGCGATTCCGTACACGAAAGCCAGGAACGGTCGTCCCTGATCGCGGTAGCGCGGCAGCGCCATCATGGCGGCCAAGCAAACCTCCTGTGCCACGTCATCAGCCGAGAGACCACTACGCTCCGCGGTCCCGATGCGGGCCCGGCAATAACGGACCACGATCGGGCGGATTGTCTCCAGCACTTCCCGGAGCGCATCCCTGTCGCCGGCGACTGCGTCAGCAACGACGGCGTCGAGACGTTCTCCTGGAATTGTCATCGACGGCGGTATCTCCAACGTTACGAGCCGGACACTTCCGGGCGGCGTGGCACAGCTAAGACAATAGCGACCGGTCGGCCGCACACGGCTCAGCCCGCGGCCCAGCACCCGCCGCGTCGCGAAATCGCTGCGGCGGCCTCGTCCCGGATCGCCGTCATCTCATCGGCGGGATATGTCGCGCTGCCGATGCCGTCGAGCAGGCTGGCCACCGCCCAGCGCAACGGGAGTAAACCGCGGTCGGCCGTCTCGCCCAGCAACCCGTCGGCCAGCCGACGCGCCTCACCGGTGCGCCCCGCGCAACACAGGGCGGCCGCGGTCACCACCTCGCTCTTGACCCGGTGACGCACCGAGGACCAGGTTCCGGCGACTTCGGCGGCCCGGCGGGCGTGTTCGATCGCCGGCTCCCCCGCGCCGGCCGCCATCGCCAGTTCCGCCCGGACCCAGTGCAGTCTGATCTCCGGGCGTGTCGTCTCCCCGCCTGCCGCGGTGAGCGCGCGCTCGGCCCGGTCCAGCAAGGCCGCCGAGAGTGCCAACCGGCCGAGCCCCAGCGCGTCGGCGGCCAGGCCGATGAGCGCGTCGGCCCGGGCGACCTCGACTTCGGCGGATTCGCCCTCGGCCTCGGCGAGCGCCCGGCCGTCGTGACCGCGCGCCGCGGCGTGTCCGCCGAGCTGGCGCAGCAGTGACCCCCGGGTGCTGTGGGCCAGCGACACCCACGGCGCCGCCGGGTTCTCGCCGAGCAGTGTCGACAACTCGGTGTGGGCAATCGCGTAGTAGCCCTGTGCACCGGCGGCGACCGCGCGTAGCCAGCGTTGCCGTGGCGTGCACGCCGCCGGCAGCGGCCACCGGCCCGGTTCCGGGCCGAAGGCCGCGGAGTCGAGCACGGACTCGGTGAGCCGGGGTTGCGGCGAAGGGGTGGCGAGAGAAATGTGGGGCTCCTGGACGGCCGGCAGGTGAATTCTGTCCCCGGCGATAGTTAACAGTTTGTCTTCGTCATGTTACGAGCACATCAACTGCCTACTGAACGCTAGAAATGATCGCGGGCTCGCAGCCGATGACGAACTGCGGAAATCCATAATCGGGGTTATCCCCGCGCCCCGAATTAGCATTCCACAAGTTGCGAAACGGATCTAAGTATGAACGTGGCGTAAATTTTGTCGCCCTCGGTATGTCATTCCGCACATAACCCGGCTATTGACGCCATTTCCTGCCCGACTCTACGTTGTGAGCACGAGTTGTCACCGGCGACAGGACTCGGATCGGTTCCCGATCTCATGCATTCCCAAACGTGTGCTGGGAGAAGGCATCCAGGAAGGAACGTCCAAATGCCACAGCCGCAACAGCTACCCGGTCCCAACGCCGACATCTGGGACTGGCAGATGCAAGGACTTTGCCGAGGCGTCGACTCTTCGATGTTCTTCCACCCCGACGGCGAGCGCGGCAGGGCCCGCGCTCAGCGCGAGATGCGCGCCAAGGAGATGTGCCGGCGTTGCCCGGTGATCGCCCAGTGTCGTTCCCATGCGCTGGCCGTGGGCGAGCCCTACGGCATCTGGGGCGGCCTGAGCGAGTCCGAGCGCGAGCTGTTGCTCAAGCGCGGCATCCGACGCACCGCCTGACCCCGAAACACTTCCGCCCGAGCCCCTGCCACTGATTCCGGTGGCGGGGGCTTGGCCGTTCCCGGACTCCCTCGCGGGCTTCTCCGATCGGCGTACCATCGTCATATCAACACTCGTTAGCATGTTGATATGAGCGAGCCGAGCGCCGACACCTGCGACCTGCTGTGCCTCGATCTGCCCCATGCCGAACGGATCCGTGCGGCGCTGCCCCCCACCGGCACGATGGCGGCGGCCGCCGCCGGCGCGCGCGCCCTGGGCGACCCGACCCGCTTGACGATCGCCACGGCCCTGCTGCACTCCGACGAGATGTGCGTCTGCGACATGGCCTGGGTGGTGGGCCAGGCGCAGAACCTCGTCTCCCATCACCTGCGCCAACTCAAGACCGCCGGGATGGTGACCTCGCACCGCCGCGGCCGGCTGGTCATCTACCGGCTCAGCGAGCGCGGACGCGCACTGACCGAAGCGGTCACCGCTCCGTTCGTGTCCCCCGCGTCCCCCGCGACCGGGGCTGACCGTGTCTGACGACTGCTGCGGCACCGGGCGCGACGTCGAGGCGGGGCCGGAGAAGCTGTGGCAGGTGCGGCAGCTGCAACTGGCCGCGCTCGCGGCGGCGCTGCTGCTCACCGGTTGGGCGGTGGGCCACGCCGGCCTGCCCGCGGTGGCGTTGGCGGCGGAGCTGGCCGCCGTGCTCGCCGGTGCCGCGACGTTCGTGCCCGGAACACTGCGGAATCTGGCGCACGGCCGAATCGGCGTGGGCACCCTGATGACGATCGCCGCCATCGGCGCGGTCGCGCTCGGTCAGATCGCCGAGGCCGCGCTGCTGGCGGCCCTGTTCTCCATCGCCGAGGGCCTCGAAGACTACGCGGTGAACCGCACCCGCCGCGGTTTGCGGGCGCTGCTCTCGCTCGTGCCCCCGACCGCGTCGGTGCTCCGCAGCGGGCGGGAAATCGCCGTCGCTCCCGACCAACTCGTCATCGGGGATGTGTTGGTCGTGCGCCCCGGTGAACGCGCCGCCACCGACGGTGTCATCGCCGCGGGGCGCACCAGCCTGGATCTGTCGGCCATCACCGGCGAGTCCGTTCCGGTGGAGGCCGGCCCCGGCGATGCCGTGCACGCGGGGGCCATCAACGCCGGCAGCGCGATCGAGGTCACCGTCGCCGCCGCCACCGCCGACAGCTCACTGGCCCGCATCGTGCACATCGTCGAGGAGGCGCAGGAGCGCAAGGGGGCCGGCCAGCGGCTCGCGGATCGCATCGCGCGGCCGCTGGTGCCGGCGATCATGGTCCTGGCGGCCGTCGTGGCCGGCGTCGGCGCGCTGCTCGGCGACGCGGTGCTGTGGTCGCAGCGCGCGCTGGTGGTGCTGGTGGCCGCCTCGCCGTGCGCGCTGGCGATCGCGGTGCCGCTGACGGTGGTGGCCGCGATCGGCGCCGCGAGCCGACAAGGAGCCCTGGTCAAAGGTGGCGCAGCCCTGGAGGAGCTGGGTCGCATCGGCGTCGTGGCACTCGACAAGACGGGCACCCTGACCGGGAACAGCCCCGCGGTGATCGAGACGGTGACCGGTCCCGGGGTCACCGCGGATCAGGCACTGCGGATCGCCGCGGCCCTGGAGACCCGCAGCGAGCATCCGTTGGCTCGGGCGATCCTGACGGCGGCCGGCGGGGAGTCCGGCGAGGATCCCGTGCCCGCCGACGACATCGTCGCGATCACCGGCCACGGGCTCGCCGGGCACATCGGGGAGGTCACGGTCCGCCTCGGCAAGCCCGGCTGGATCCCCGCCGGGCCGTTCGCCGACGACGTCGCGCGGCTGCAGTCCGACGGGGCCACCGTGGTGCTCGTCGAACGCGGCGGCACGGTGCTGGCCGCGGTGGCCGTGCGCGACGAACTGCGCCCCGAGGCCGCCGAGGCGGTACGCCTCCTGCACCGGCTGGGCCTGGACACGGCGATGCTCACCGGCGACAACCGCCGCACCGCCGAAGCCCTGGCCGCGCGGGCCGGCATCACCACCGTGCGGGCCGAACTGCTGCCCGAGGACAAGGCCCGGCTACTGGCCGGGCTCTCCGGTGGGCGGCCCGTCGCGATGGTCGGCGACGGGGTCAACGACGCTCCCGCGCTGGCTACCGCCGATGTCGGGATCGCGATGGGTGCGATGGGTACCGACGTGGCGATCGAGACCGCCGATGTCGCGCTGATGGGTGAGGACCTCCGGCATCTGCCGCACCTGTTCGCCCACGCCCGTCGCGCCCGCCGCATCATGGTGCAGAACATCACGCTGTCGCTGGCCCTGATCGCCGCGCTGGTCCCGCTGGCGGCCCTCGGCGTTCTCGGCCTGGCGACCGTGGTGTTCATCCACGAACTGGCCGAGGTGCTGGTCATCCTCAACGCCATCCGCGCCGGTCGCACGGCGGCGCCGCCCGGCCCGGGCCGGGGCGCGCGGGCAACCGCGGCAGGCGGTCACCGGCCGAGCGGCAACACCGGCGCCGGTAGCCGTTCGGCGACGTCGTCGCGGTAGCACACCCACCCACCTCGATTTGCTCGGCAAATGCGCCAACGACTCGACGAATGCCGAGTACGCTCCACTCGCTGAGAGGTGATTGGGGTGGCGGGGACCGACGCCAACGTGTCATTGGTTTGGTGGATTCGCGGTGCCGTGGCGCTGGTGCTTGCCATCGCCGCGGCCGATGTCCTGGGTTGGACGACCGGTCTCAGGCCGCTGACGCAGGTGCATCCCGACTGGCCGCGCATGATGCCGTGGAGCGCCGCCCTGATGGCCGGTCTCGGCATAGCCATTCTGCTGCAGGCCGGGCGGTCGTCCGGCACCCGGGTGTGGATCGGGCGGGCACTGGCCCTGTCCGTCGGCGCCTTGGCGGCGGTGTTCCTCCTGCAGAACACCTGGCCCGGCCGTCCCAGCGTCCAGGCGGCGTTGTCCATCCTGGCGCTCTCGCTGGCGGTGGCTGTATTGCGGCTGAACCGGAGATGGGCCGACATCGCCTGGCCGCTCAGTACGATCACCGCGCCGATCCTGCCGCTGCTGGCGCTGGTGACCTACCTTTTCGACGCGGCCGAGATGCTGAGCGGGTCGCTGTCCGTCGGCATGAACGCGGCGACGGCGGTGGCAATCGTGTTTCTCACCGACGCAACGGTCGCCACCCGGCCCGACCGTCAACCGGTGGCCTGGCTGGTGGCCCGACCCGACCGCCGGATGCTGGTGCGGTTGGTCGTCACCTTCATCCTCGTCCCGATCTGGGTGGCGATCTGGCGGCTGCTGCTGCTGGCCTTCGGCCTGCGCGGCGACGCGGTGTGGGTGCTCTCGGTCGCCCTGGCCACACTCATCCTCGGGATGCCCTTCTTCGTCATCAGCCGTCGTGTCCAGAAACTGGTGACGGACCAGCTGGTACAGACCAGCAAACGCGCCGAGGCCGAGCACCAGCGCGCGGAGGCCGAGCACGCCCGCGCCGAGGCGGTCCAACGGTACCGCCTACTCGCCGACAACGCCGTCGACGTCGTCGTCCACCTGCGCGGCCGCGAGCCGGTGTGGATTTCGCCGTCCGCCGAGGCCGCCTTCGGCTGGCCCGCGCAGCAGTGGATCGGCGTCGATTTCGTCCCCCGCATACACCCGGACGATCTGGACGGCGTATTCGCCGCGCTGGCCAAGAACGCGCAGGGGAAACCCGCCGTGGAACGGTTTCGTGTCGCGACCGCCTCCGGCGACTACCGCTGGGTCGAAGGCCACGGAAAGCCCTACACCGATGTCGAGGGCAACGTCGACGGCGTCATCGTCGCCCTGCGGATCATCGACACGCAGGTGGAAGTCGAGCTGGAGCTGCAACGGGCGCTCGACTTCGCCATCGGGCTGGCCGGGGAGAAATCCGACTACGTCGCGACGGTCAGCCACGAGATCCGCTCCCCGATCCATGCCATTCTCGGCTTTGCCGAGCTTCTGGAGAGTCAGCTTTCCTCCGAGGGCCGCAACGAGGCCGCGGAGTGGTCCCGCCGCGTCCGGACGGAGGCCGAACGGCTGGCGCGCCTCATCGCCGATCTCCTGGATCTGTCCCGCCTGGATGCCGGCAGGACCAAGCTGGCGGCCGAACCTTTCCGGCTCCGAAAGATGGTCGACGAGGTCATCCAGATGTCGAGACTGAAGGCCGAGGCCAAGGGCCTGAAGCTCGACTACTCGGTGGACCCGACCATCTCGGATTGGCGAATCGGGGATGCCGACACGTTGCACCAGGTGCTGCGCAACCTCGTCACCAACGCCAAGAAGTTCACCCGCGAGGGCCGCATCGACGTCGAGGTCTCCCCAGCGGCCACCGAGACGAGCGCCGATCTGGTCCGGTTCGCGGTGACCGACACCGGCCCGGGAATTCCCGCCGAGGAAATCGATCGGATCATGCAGCCCTTCGCGCAAGTGCGGGGCTCCGACGCCGAGCGCGGAAGCGGTCTGGGACTGGCGATCTCGGACCGCCTCGTCAAGGCCATGGGCGGTGGCAGGCTCGAAGTCGCCAGCCTCGAGGGCCACGGCTCGACGTTCCACTTCACCGTCCCGCTGCCGGAGTCCGAACCACTCGAGCCGGCCCCGGTACCGGAGACCGGTCCCGCCCAAACGGATTCCGCCAAGACGATTCTCGTCGTGGACGACAACCCGACAAATCGCCTGTTGGTCGAGGCGCAGCTGACAAAACTCGGATACCACTGCGAGGTCGCCGCCGACGGGGCCGAAGCCTTGGAGCGCCTCGAATCGGGGGGAATCGATGCGGTGCTGATGGACTGCAACATGCCGCGTATGGACGGATACGAGGCGACCCGCCGAATCCGGGCCAGGGAACGCGGCACGGGCGGCCACATACCCGTGCTGGCGCTCACGGCCTCGGCGGTGGGCTCCAACCGCGACGCGTGCGAAAGAGCCGGTATGGACGGCTTCCTCGGCAAGCCGTTGCACCTGTCGAAACTCGCCGCGGAGATCGGCCGCTTCGTCGGAGCGGGTCGGGCCGGCAGCGTCGCCGCAACGGCCCACGCCGCTGGCGGCGGCCCGGAGACGACAGCGCCACACATCCTCGACGACGCGCGTGTCGACCGACTGCTCGAGGAACTCGGAGCCGATCCGTTGCAGAAGGTGGTTGCTGCCTTCGTCTCCGAGATGCCACGCCGCCTGGCCGAGTTGCGTCGAGTGGCCGCGCAACGCGACGCTGACGCCGTGCGGCGCAGCGCTCACGCCATCCGTTCGCCGAGCGCGATGCTCGGCGCTTCGGCACTGGCCGAGCACCTCAGGACCATCGAGGAGTCGGCCGACCCCGTCTCCCGCCTGTCGGAGGCGCAGCTCGAGGACCTGATCAACGCCTCGGTGCACCGATTGCAGGCGAGGCTGGGCCAACTCGTCGACCAAGGAGGAGCCCGGTGAAGGGTGTGTTGCTCAATGCGGTCGAGGAAGCGGTGTCGCGTCGGTGGGGCGAGGAGATGTGGGATGACCTGCTGGACACCTGCGGTCTGGATGGTGCGTACACGGCTCTGGGAAACTACCCGGACTCCGAACTCGTCGCGGTGGCTCGTGCCGCAGCCGACCGGCTGGGTTGCTCGGTCGACGACGTCCAGCGCACGCTCGGGCGGCTCACGTTCGGACCGCTGATGTCGCGCTACACCGGGTTTCCCGAGGCGCCGACCTCGCTGCGCGAGTTCCTGCCGAAGGTCAACGAGGTAATCCATCCCCAGGTGCTCAAGCTCTACCCCGGAGCCTCGGTGCCTCGATTCGTGTTGCGCGACAACGGCGACGATCTCGAGCTGGACTATCTGTCGGTGCGCAACATGTGCATGCTCGCCGAGGGGTTGGTTCTGGGGGTCGCTGATCATTACGCTGAGACCGTGGTCGTGGATCAGACCAGGTGCAGGCAACGGGGAGATTCCCGCTGCACCATTCGCATCAGGGCCGCGGGTTGAGCGAGCCCGATGATAGCGCTGCGGCCATCGAGCGCCTTCAGCGCCGCCTCGCCCGCGAGAAGTCGGCGCGGCTTCAGGCGGAGAACATCGCCGAGCGTGTCGCTTCGGATCGATGGGAGCTCCGCCAACAGCTCGAGGAGAAGCTCGCGCTGCGAACCTCCGAACTGGAAGCGGCACGGCGCACCGCCTCCGAGGCCGTGACCGGACGACAGCGCTGTCTCTCGGAGATCAGCCACGAACTGCGGACCTCGTTGACGGCGCTGTATTTCCTGGCGGAGTCACTGTCGGAGGAAAGGCCGATCAGCGCAGAGCAGATCGAGGAGTTGCGCAGGGTCGTCACCGACATGCAGTCCGTCATGGACGTGGTCGCCGACGCGTCGGACGGTGCGGATCCCCGGCCGGCGCGGGCCCCGGGTTCCCGGCATCAAATGCCGCTGGCCGACGTCGTCTCGGCACACGAGAACGGCTGGCACCAAGCCGCCGCCCGCTCGGGCAAACTGCTGATCCTGGATGTCGACACCCCGTCCGGTCCGCTGCACGCCGGCGCGGCCGATGAAGTCAACCAGCGGGTGCTCGGCCTGATTCACGAACGGTCGAACACCTCGGATCCGGTGATCGAGCTGCATCTCAAGGTCGGCGCCGACGGCCTGGAGGCCAGTTGAGGCCGGCCGGCCATCAGCCACCGGCGAGCCGGAAGCCGACTCCCCGCACCGTCGCGATACGGCTGCTCCCACCGGCCTTGTCGATCTTCTTGCGCAAGTTACCGATGTGCACGTCGACGACGTGATCGTCGCCGAACCAATCGGAGCCCCAGACGCCTTCCCTCAACATCTCCCGGGTGTGCACGACCTTCGGACGTGCGGTGATCGTGTCGAGCAGGTCGAACTCCGTCTTCGTGAGCACCACCTCCTCGCCGGCCACCGTGACCCTGCGGGCGTCAGGATCGATCTGCAGGTCTCCGAACACCCGCTCGCGCGAGGCGGAATCGGCCATCGGGGCACGCGCTCTTCTGCCCACGGCATTGATGCGCGCCGACACCTCTCTCGGATAGAAGGGCTTGGTGACGTAGTCGTCGGCGCCGATCGACAACCCGACGACGCGGTCCACCTCGTGATCCTTCGAGGTGAGCATGATGATGTGAGCGTCCGACGATCCCCGCACCCGCCTGCAGACCTCCAGCCCGTCGATCTCCGGCAGCACCACGTCGAGCAGGACAACCTCCGGCCGGAAGGAGGAAACGAGATCCAGCCCGGCTCGCCCGTTGTCGGCCACCGCCACCTCGTGGCCGTCCTGGAGCAGCACGGGCCGCAGCGTCTCGACGACCTCTGAAGAATCTTCGACGATCAGCACGCGCACAGACCCCAGTGTGCACTCATCGCCGCTCCGGGAGGGGCAAATCCATCGGCCCGAAGCGACGATCGCGCTGTTTGTGCACACGTGCCGCTGAAGCCGCCACCCCCGTGGAGAGGCCGGACCGACCGGGTCAGCGGGTGCTGACCTTCCGGGGTGCCGGCGTCCGCCGTTGATAGGCGGGATCCTTGCAGCCCCAGGCTGTCCGGCGGAGACGACGGGTGTTGCGGAAAGCGGCGAGAGCATCAGCGTCCATGTCGGGTCCACCTCTTCCTTGTGCTCATGCCGGGACCAGGGCCCGGTCTCCGCCGCCGCGGAACGCCCTCTGCACGGCGCGCAGCCGCCCCGGCCGCGCGCTTCGGGAGTCATCACCGGAGTGGCTGGATACGGTCAGCGGAGGCAGGGGGTTCCACACACCTCCCGGACGCAGGAAGCGCCACAAATCGGCCCGGCCGATGATGCGGGCGGCATCCGAGTCCTCCGGGGGCAGCAGCACCCGGATCGGGATACCGGTCCGGCTGCCCCGCGCGACGATGCTGGTGACGGCGGCCAATCCTGCGCCGGAGAGGTCCTGCACTCCGGTGAGATCGACTATCACGGTGCCGTCGTTGCCGACGGCCAGCTCGAAGTTGTCCCTGAGTCTCATCGCCTCGACCGGATCGAGGACGGGCCGCGACCGCAGGATTGTGGCGCTCATGCCGCCCGCACCGCGGTGGGCCGCCGCCCGGACACCGCGTCGGCGGGGTTCAGCGCCTCATAGTGTCCGGACAGTTCGAGGATGACCCGGGCCGCCACGCTGGGACCGGCGAGAGTGAGATCGCCGCCGTGGTCGATGCACCGCAACCGTGCCTGGATCAGCGCATCCATGCCGCTTCGATCCAGGTACCGAACCTGGGATGCGTCGACCACCACGTCGGTTCCCGGCGCGACCGCACGGTCGATCGCCGAATGGAACTCCGCGACCTCGTGCACGTCGAAGCGCTGGGGCAGGTCGATCGTGCGAATCGTCCTCGGTGCGGATGCGGCGGGGCGCTGGGCGACTGCCGTCGATGCTGTCATCGTGTTACACCTTCTGCTGGTTGTGTCCGGTTCGTCCGGTTCTGTGGAGGGCCGGTGTTCGGCCAGTTCTGAAGGTAGGGCGCCAGATGCAAGGCAAGAAGGGGACATTCTTCAGGATCTGCTCAAGAAATCCGTGCTCCCGACAGGTCGCCCGCGCGGATGCGGCGCCGGCCGGGCGAGAGGCCGGCAAGGCGGGCGAGTTCGCTACGCGATCGGCCGATGACCCGACCTCGGGCACGCCGAACGTGGCAGCGGGACATGCGAAGACCGCCGTAGCGTGGTCCCGACACCGTCGGCACCACGCTCGGCATATCCGGCCGATCAGCCCCGGCCGCAGATCTCCTGCAGATGGACCAGATGCCAGTCGGCGATGTCGGCAAGTGGAATGCCGCACGCCGCAGCGCGATTCGCCTCCCCCATCGCGGCCATGCCGACGGGATCGGCGAGCATCGCACGCAGAGCCCGGGCGAGGTCGCCCGGGTCGCCCGCATCGAAGGTGACGGCCTTGAAGCCCTCCTCGCGCACGCACTCGGCCAGGTCATCGATAGCGGGCAGCACCACCGGGCATCCGTATGAGCCGGCCTGGTGCAGGACGCCCGAAGAGCCCGTCGTGCTCGTGTAGGGGAAGACCGCGACGTCTGCCGCGCCGAACACGCCGGGTACGTCCTCCTCGGCCACGTATCCGGTGAAGCTGATTCCCGGCACGCCGCGATACTTCTCTTCGATGCCCTCGAGATACCCCACCGCATTGTGGCTGTCGGTACCGGCGACAACGACCTCGACGTCGACCCCCTGGGAACGCAGGATGGCGTGGGCATCGAGGAGGACCTCGAGCCTCTTGTAGGTACCCCACTTGCCGAAGGCGAGCAGAGACGGCATCCCAGCGGGCTCCCGCACGACGGGGTCCGGCTGCTCGAAGCTCCCGTGCGGGGCGAGGTAGACGTTTCGCGCGCCGTACCTGTCGGACAGCACATCCACGTACTGGGGCATCGTGACGCACACCTTGTTCGCCGCGAGAACCATCCTGGTCACCAGACCACCGAGGAAGGACAGCACCCAGGTGAGCACCCGGTTCGACGAGTACCCGGCCTCCTGGAGGTCGACGGTGTCGACCAGGTTGTGCAACAGGACCACCGTCGGCGTTCCGCCGGCGCGCAGGAGCGCGGGCACCATGAGCCCCAGCGCCGCGGCCGCCTTGCCGGACCCGAAGCTGGTGAAATGGGCATTCACCAGCACCACATCGGGTTTGCACGCCCGCACGGCCCTGGCGATCCGTACCGGATTCCACAGGGAACCGTATCGCCAGGCCGGCACCGCCCTGGCGCCGTCGGGCAGGTCGACAAGAGACTCCTCCGCGCCTTCTTCCAGATCATCATGGAGGATGATCAGCTCGCGCACTTCAGGTTTGGCCGCGAGGTGGCGGGCGAGGTGATAGCCGTACTCGTTCAGCGTCGTCCGACTCGGCGGATAGGCGGTGACGAGGGACACCCGCAGTCCGTCCGGACCCGGCGTGACGGGATTGATCTGGTCGGTGACGCTCATCGCTCGTCTGCTCTCGATGTGGGGCGGGCCCCGGGGTCGGTTCGATTCGACATTCGGGGTGATGTGGACATGTCGACGGCTCCTAGGACGCGACCGCGGCGGGCATCGCGCCGGCGTAGCGGCCGCAGAGGTCTCGATACCGCAATGCGGCGACGTCGCGCAGGAAGCGAAGCGACTCCCGGCCCGGGCTGACCTTGGAGCCCGGGGCCTCGATCCAGCGGACCGGGATCTCCTCGATTCCGATGCCCCAGCGCTGGGCCAGCCAGAGGATCTCGAGATCGAACGAGAAGCCGTCGACGCGGGACGCGCGGAACAGGGCCTGCGCCGTTTCGCGCGTGAACAGCTTGAAGCCGCACTGCGTGTCCTTGATCCGCACTCCCGTGACCTTCCGGACGCCCCCGCGCAGTGCCGCGCTGATGAAGCTGCGCAGGCGGCCCCGGCCGCGCTCCTCGGCCCCGGCCGCCGCCCTGGAGGCCACCGCGACGCCGACACCCTCGATCTTCTCGTCGATGGCCCGAAGCAGCCTGTCGAACTCCTCGATCGGCGTCGACATGTCGGCGTCGCTGAACAGGATGTACCGTCCCCGCGCCGCGATCACGCCGTCGCGAACGGCTGCGCCCTTGCCGCGGTTGATCCCCGGTTGCAGGACGGTGACGTTGGCAAGGCGAAGCGACCTGACCAGATCGGCCGTGCCGTCGACGCTGCCGTCGTCGGAGACGATCAGTTCCCAGGCGAGCCCGGAGGAACACAGGTGGGCCGAGATCGCACCGATGGTCGGCACGATCCGGTCGTTCTCGTCGAACGCCGGGATCACCACCGATACGTCGGGGGTGCCCGTCAGCTTCGTGTCGCGCCAAGTCTGGAAGTCCGAGTAAGTCATCCGAGTGGTCCTTTCGTCCTGCACCGAAACGTAGGGACGGCCCTTCAAGAAGACTTCCGGTGAAACATCAAGTGATCGGCAAGGTTGCGGCAAGCCCGCTCGGGGGTTCGCGGACCCCGAACCTCACACCCGCGAATACCGTTCACAGCGAGGAGATTCCGACCATGATCCGGTCGTCCGGCCCCGCTCCGGCACACGGCGGCCCGGCCCGGCCCGAGCCACGGACCGACCTTGACGATTTCTTGAGACGGCACAGCGGATGCGCTTGAGGACCGACCCCGAGCATGGTTGGCGTGGTGATCACGGAAGCACCGGCCGCGGCCGGCTCGGCCCGCACACGGGCACCCGCGGAGAATGCCGGCTTCGCCCGCCGGCAACTGAGCGGTGCGCTGATCCTCAGCGTGACGATGCTCGGGGTCAGCGCGGCCAACTACCTGCTGAACCTGCTGCTCGCCCGTTTCCTCACGCCCGTGGAGTTCGGCGACGCCAACCTCGCGGTGAACATGGTGCTGGCCGCCGCCGCGGCCGCGGCCACGCTGCAACTCCTGTCGGCCCGCACCGGCGCGATCGACGACCCCGCAGGGATCGAGGCACGCCGCAGACTGATGCGCTGGGCCTGGGGTGTCGGCGGGGCCATCGGAATCGGGCTGGTGCTGGGGTCGTCGTCGCTCGCCCACACCTTCAACACGTCCACCCCCGTACTGTTCGCCGTGATCGGGCTGGGACTTCCCGTGTACCTGGCGCAGGCCGTCCTGCGCGGCGCGCTGCAGGGCGACCTCCGGCTGGGACGGCTGGCGGTCACCTACGGTGTCGAGGCGGCGGCCAGGGTCGGGATCGCGCTGATCATGCTCGCGCTCGGCCTCGGGGTGATCGGGGCTGCGGTGGCAATCTCGCTGTCGTTCGTGGCCTCTGCGCTCGCGGCTCGTCACCGGAGCGCGACCACCGCCGCGGATGCGCAACCCACGCCCTCCCCCACCGCGGCCAAACCCCCGGGACTGGCCGCGGTGTCGGTGGCCGCAACCATCCTGCTCGTCGGGCAGGTCGTGATCGCCAACGGGGACGTCATCCTGGCCAAGGCGGTGATGGACCCGCAGGCGGCGGGCACCTACGCGGGGGCCGCGGTCATCGGGCGCGGACTGTATTTCCTGTCCTGGGCCGTCGTCCACAGCACGTTTCCCGTCGTCGCGCGGGCCGAGAGCACCGAGGAGCGGCGCCGGGCGTTGATCCGTGCCCTGGCCATGGTGGTGACCACCTGCGTGGCCGGCGTGGCCGGGCTTGCGCTCCTGGGTGGGCGACTCGCTCCGCTGCTGCTGGGGCACGGCTACGGGGAGGCCGCCGAGGTGCTGGTTCCCTACGCGGTGGCCACCGCACTGTTCGCCGTGGCCAACCTGGTCGCCAGCCTCGACCTCGCCATCGGCCGCCGGCTGGCGCCGTCGGCCCTGCTGCTGGGCGCTGTGCTGCAGACGCTTCTGCTGCTCACGTTCGGCACCACCCCCATGTCCATGGTGGTGGCCCAGGTCGTCGCCATGGCCGCAACCGCGGTGCTGGTGGGCGCGGCCCACCTCTGCGACAATCGGACCGACCGGCGGATCTCCCGGCCAGCGGAGAGCGCCGACGAGCACGGAGATCGATGAGATGACCGCCACCACAGGCAGCACGCACCAGGCGGCCCGGTTCCCCGGTACCGACTTCGGCTCGACACGGCGCCCACGGCGCAGTGTCCTGTTCCTGGGAACCCACGGGCAGGCCAACGTCGGCGACGAGCTGTTGCTCGAAACCTTCCTCACCGAGCTCGGTGCCGACCACACCTACGCGGTCAACTCCTATGATCCGGCCGCGACCACCGCGCAACTGGCAGGCCGCTTCGACGTGACGGTGTTCGACACTGGGTCGGATCGCCTCGGACTGCTCCGCAGCCTGTGGCGCTGCGATGTCGTCGTCTTCGGTGGCGGGAACATCCTCAAGGAGCTCTACCGCTCGGTGGGCAGGTGGAGGTACTCGACTCTGACGATGGTCCTCGCAGTCGTGCTGCTGGCCCGGCTGATGGCCAAGCCCGTCCTGATGGCCAACGTCGGAATCGGGCCCGTGACCTCCGTCCCGGGCAGGGTGTTGGTTCGGGCCATCCTGCGACTCGTCTGGCTCATCTCGGTGCGGGACGAGGGGTCGTTTCGCTTCGCCGTCTCGGTCGGCTGTGTCGGGCACAAACTGCGACTCGTCCCGGACGCCGTCTGGGCACGCGATCCTGAATCCCTTCGCGGCCGCACCGATCCCCGGGGGCGCGCGCAGGATCGTCCGCTGCGGATCGCGCTGAACCTGAACAAGGACGTCGATGCGGCCGACCAGTGGGGCCGGTTCCTCGATCTGCTCGTCACCGCGCTGGACGACGTGGCCGACACGCACCGCGTCGAATTCCACGCTCTCCCCATGCAGTGCGGCTACAAGAGCGGAACCGACCTCGAGGTGTTGAAGGAGGTGCTCGGACGCCTGGACGCACCTGTGCATATTCACGCGCCCACCGATCATCGGCAGGTCGCCGCCATCATCGCCGGCTGCGACGTCGTCGTCAGCGAGCGACTGCACGCCATCATCCTGTCGGTTGTGCTCGGATGCCCCGTCGTCGCGCTGCCCTACGACGTCAAGGTGCGCGAGCTCGCGACCCAACTCGGGGTCGAGAAGCGATCCTTCGATGTGTCCGCCGATCTGGACCCGGCCGCACTGGCGACGGCCATCCTGGGAGCCTCCGACGACCCGGGTTCAGAACGGGACCGGATGGCGGCCGTGGTGGCCGCCAAGCGGCGTGAAGCCGCTGCCGGGTTCGCGGCCGTGCGCTCCTGGGTCGCGTCCCCGGCACGAACGTGGGAGCTTCCCGGCGCGTGACCACCGCCGCCGAGCCGTCCGAGGGCACTGGTTCCCCCTGGACGCGGCGTGCGCGCGACGAGCCCCCCGGTACCGCGGGCCGACACCGATCCCTTTTCACCGCAGACCAATTCGCGCACCAGCGTGTCGCGGTGGTGGTCTGCGCACTGTATTTCGTCGCGAGCTTCGTGGTCTTCCGCGATGTGGCCCTCGCGATACCCGACGTCATCTCCGGCAAACGCGTGCTCGTCGGCGACGAACTCGTTCCGTTCTTCAATCCCAGCAGCCAGCTGCTCGAGCAGGCCCAGGGCCAGTTCAACGAACTGACCAACGGATACGAGTTCCGGGTCAGGTACTCGTTTCTCACCACGTGGTTGCGGCACTACATGGTGCTGCCTTTCGCCGTGCTGCTCGTGCTCCCCACCATCGTCAGCGCCGCCTATGTCACCACGTCGTGGTTCATACGGCGCAGCTTCCCCGCCCTGCCCGCGACGACGGTCTACCTGGCCACCGCCGCACCCACCGCCCTGATCTACATGATCATGATCTACGCCAAGATCACCCACTTCTACACGTTGGTGCTGGGCCTGTGCCTCATGACGATCAGCGCCTTCCTGATGCTCGACGCGTTGCTGTTCCGCCAGCAGAGGTGGGGCCGCCGGATGATCGCCGCGTGCCTGGTGACCCTGTTCAACCCGGCGGTGCACTACCTGGTCCTGTTCGCCCTGTTCCTGGGCTTGGCGGTGGTGACGCTCGTCCTCGGCGAGGTGGCCAAGTTCATCCGCTCCGGCGGGCCGGGCGGACTCTGGCGGCGGTTTCGGATGCCGGTGCGGATGCGGTGGGCCCGGCTGAGTGCGGCCCTCGCATCGGCGGGGCGCACCGGCAGGGTGCGTGCGGCACTGGTGCGGATGAACGGCACGACGACCGTGAAGTGCGGTTGGGCACTGGCCACACTGGTGATCTTCGCCCTCGTGCCCTACGCCCTGTTCGTGAAGTTCGTTGCCCTGCGGGGGGTAAGCGACCTCTCCGAAACGGTGCCGGGCGACTACTACTTCATCCGCGACGCGTCGGTGTCGCTGTTGCACATCCTGTCCTGGGATCTCGCCGGGATCATGGACAAGATCAACTTCGGCGACTACCTCGCCAAGGTCCCCCGGGTCTCGAATATCGTCTACACCGTCCTGATCCTCGTCCCCATCGCAGTTCCACGGGTGCGCCGTACGTTGCTCACCTCCCGGCCACAGCGCCAACTCTTCGGCGTGATCTATGTGAACGTGGCGTTCGCGGTCTGGGCCACCGTGGGTTACGGCGACCCGACCTGGTTTCCCACCTTCCACCGTTCCGTGGCGGCGCTGACGCGTTCGGTCGCGGAGCTCAATTCGACCGCGGGCGACGCCACCCTCGCGATTGCCTCGACGGTCGTACAGGTTCTGCGATTTCCCCACCGCTTTCAGCTGATCCTGTTCATGCTGGCACCGCTGCTGCTGGCCCTGTCCCTCGCCTGGGCGCTGGGTGCACTCGGCCGGAGGACGGAGCATCTGCGCGGCGCTCCGGGCCGTCGGCGCGGCCACGACCGGAAGCGCCCACGTCCGGCCGGGAGCACGGCGGCGGCGGTGCCGGTGGCCCTGACGATTGCGCTGAGCCTCGGTCTCTTCGCGCCGTTGCTGTCCAACGAGAGCTACCGCTCGGCGTACGCGACCGGTGATTTCGACGATTTCCTGTCGGCCTACCCGCTGGACGATCTGAAGGACCTGAAGAACGAACTGGTCACACTGCCGAAGGGCAAGACCGTGGTGTTGCCGCCCACCGAGACCGCCAAACTGGTCGTCGGCCCGGATGGGGTGCCCCACAAGTTCATCGACAAGTTCTACATCTACTATCTGGACCAGCCGAGCTTCTACTACGGCCTCACCGGGGACAAGAAGAACAAGTTCGAGTTCTTCCTGCTGTTGCGCGCCCTGTACTACAAGCAGGACTGGTGGGTGGACATCGCCCGCGACATGGGCCTGGAATACATCGTGCTGAACAAGCAGATCGAGAACAACCGTGGCGTCGGCGCCGAGTACCTCCCCGACATCGAGACCTACCTCAGGGACGGCATCGAGGCGGTCCCCCAGCACGCGAGGCAGCTCTACGAGAACGACAGCTTCGTGCTGTACAGACTGGAGGACCCGGCGCCCCCGGACCGGCCGGTGCTGCTGTTCGACACGTCCTGGAACGGCTTCCTGAACACCGTTTTCGACCGTCTGGATCTGAGCCGCTGTTATGACTTTCAGTACATCTCGGATTTCGGGGGCAGCGCATCCGGAGAGCCGATCAACCTCATCACGACGGACCCGCGGGAGGCCGCACTGGACATCTGGTCGGTCGACCATCCGGGGAGCTTCTTCGCACCGACCACCAACGGCAACGCGTTCAACTCCGACGTGGTCACCTCGGCCTACTACCTCTCGCCGATGTTCCGGCTGTTCTTGATGTTCTCCTTCACCAAGTTCAACCGAACCGAGATCGTCACGCCCGGCATCTTCGGCACCCTGATGGGTTCCTTCACCGGACTGCCCAGGGCAACCCAGGTCAAGGTACCCGTGCGGGTACCCGACGCCGGCCGATACCGCGTCCTGATGCGCGCCGCTGCCACCGCCAACGATCTGGAGGTGACATCGAAATCCCTTGGGCTGCAGAGCGGAATGGAGCTCCGCTCACCGCCCGACGCGCTCCAGGTGTTCGGCAAGCAGATCGTGTACGACCCCAACCGCACACCCACACCGGTGTCTGCCCTGTCGGTCCCCCAGCTTGAGAAGCTCATCCCCGACAAGCTCATTCCGGTGAACCTACGCTACGCATACCAGGACCTCGGGGTGGTCACCGCCGAGTCCGGGGCGCACACCGTGGTGATCGACAAACTCGATGACAATCCGATGCTGCTGGAAGGTCTGCTTCTCGTCCCGGAGGACGAGTACCAGCGGGTCGGCCTGCCCCCGTCGGTGCACGTGGTGGACAACGTCGACGATCTGGACTGCTCGGAGAGATCGGACGTCCGCTCCGGGATACTCGAATCCGCCGACGCCGTCGGCGGCGAGGTCAACCAGGGGCCCACCCTGGAACAGCTGCTGGAGTTGCTCGGCGGCATGGACGACCTGAAGACGGCCGAACCCGGCGGCACGGGGCAACGATGGCTGCACCTGGGAGCGACGATTCTGTTGGTGTTCGCGGCCCTGGCGGTGATCCGCCGGCGCATCCGGCGTGGGCCGGAGGCCGACGACTGATTGCGCTCGGCGTTCAGGTGACCCGGGTCCAGGGTTGACAGTTCCGCGACTCGAAGGCCCTGACGGTGGAGTTGATGTTCGCGTACATCGGACCGAGGGAGATGTTCGTGGCGACCACGTTGTCCTTGTTCCCGTCGGGCGTGCTGTAGGTGAACCACAGGCACATCGAATCCTGCGTCGGCACGTCGTTGATCCACACTCCGAAGGCCGACGCGGTGCCGCCGGTGCGGTAGAGGCCCGGCGCGATGCCGGGTCCGACGAGGAAGAACCCGTTGCCCGGGATCGGGTCCATCGGGTCCGCCGCAGCCGGTGGCGCGAACGCGATCGCGGCCGCGGCGGCGAGCCCGGCCGCGGCGTGCTGGAGGCGCGGTGAGGGCACCTTCCCTCCTCGTTCGCGTACCCGATTCCACCAGCAGCGTACTACCGTCGGGCGACTACTGACGGGCCATGGCCACGCGGGCCTCGGCCTTCCTGGTCTCGTCGGGATCCTCGTGTTCCGGATCGCCCAGGGCGACCCTGACGGTGTGGATCGCCCCGGTATACCGGTACGGCGGCGCGTACCGCTCCGAGATGGCCGAGCCGGGGTTGCGTCCCACCGTCATGCCGCCGCCGATTCCCACGGCCAGCGGGATCGTGACGTCGAAGTCGGCCTCGCCCACCAGGGTGTCGTCGACGAACAGACTGGCGTGTCCGGGAGTTCCCTTGCCGTGCCTCACATCCGGAGCGCCGGTCGGCGTGAACCGGTACCGCAGCGTATGCCGGCCCGGGCCGATCGGCTCGCCGGAGACCACGTGGAGCTCCTTGATGCCCACGTAGTTGTGGACGTAGTGCAGCTTGCCGCCCTCGACGAACAGGGCGTAGCCGCCGACACCGCTGCCGTGGCAGAACAGCACTCCCTCGTCGCCGTCGCAGATCTCGGCGTCGACGGTGATCGTGTGCGCGCGATTGAGCACCTTGGCCGCCACGTTCTCGGGAACCACCTGGGTGCCGGGGAAATACACGAATTCGTCGCGCTGGGCGCTGATCTGCGGCCGTTCGTCCGCGAAGCGCATGGTGCCGCGACTGTCCAGCGGCAGTACGTTGTACTTGCCGGCCTCGGTGTACCACATGGCGATCATCTCGATCAGACGCGGCCGTTCCCGGTCGGCCAGGTTGTGGGTCTCGGCCGGGTCCACGTCGACGTGATAGAGCTCCCACGACGTCGCATCGATCTCCCGCAACTTCTCGTCGGTCAGTTCCAGCATGCCGAAACCGACTCCGGCCTCGGCGAACGAAGGACCGGGGAACGGGCAGACCGCACGCCATCCGTCGTGGTAGAGCGAGCGGTGGGCGAACATCTCGAAGTACTGGGTGTGGTGTTTGGTCGGCGCGTCGGCGGCGTCGAAGGTGTGCGCCATGCTGACGCCTTCGATCGGCGACTGGGTGACTCCTCGAACCTCGTTGGGCGGCGCCAGATTCAGAGCCTCCAGGACGGTCGGCACCATGTCGATGGCGTGCGCGTACTGGTGGCGCACCTCGCCCTTGGCCTCGATCCCGGCCGGCCAGTGCACCAGGAAACCGTCGGCCACCCCACCGCGGTAGGTCTCCCGCTTCCAGCGCCGGAACGGGGTGTTGCCGGCGAAGGTCCAGCCCCACGAGTAATGGTTGAAGTACTTCGGGCCGCCGAGATCGTCCAGGGCGGCGAGGTTCTGCTGCAGGTCGTCGGGAACGTTGTTGAAGAACTTGTTCTCGTTGACCGAACCGTGCGGCCCACCCTCGGCGCTGGCCCCGTTGTCGGAGATCACCATGATCAGGGTGTTGTCCAGCTGACCGATGTTCTCCAGGTAGTCGAGCACCCGCCCGATCTGGTGGTCGGTGAACTCGAAGAACCCGGCGAAGACCTCCATCATCCGCGCATACAGCCTGCGTTCGTCGGCCGACAGCTCGTCCCATCTGGCCACGTCGGGGTCGTGGCTGGACAGTTCGGCGTCGGCGGGCAGGATGCCCAGTTCCTTCTGGCGCGCGAACACCCTCTCCCGGTAGGCGTCCCAGCCGTCGTCGAACCGGCCGCGGTACTTGTCCGACCACTGCTTGGCCACCTGGTGGGGAGCGTGGTTGGCACCGGTGGCGAAGTACAGGAAGAACGGCTTGTCGGGGGCGACCTGCTTGAGGTCGGCGACGAACTCGATGGCCCTGTCGGCGAGATCCTCCGACAGGTGATACCCCTCCTCGGGAGTCTTGGGCGCGTCGACCTGGTGGTTGTCGAAGACCAGGTCGGGATAGTACTGGTGGGTGTCGCCACCGAGGAAGCCGTAGTAGCGCTCGAAGCCGCGGCCCAGCGGCCAGCGGTCGTACGGGCCTGCGGCACTGACCTGCTCGGACGGGGTCAGGTGCCACTTGCCGATGCAGTACGTGGCGTAGCCGTGCTGCAGCAGCATCTCCGAGAGGAACCCGTTCTCGAACGGAATGGCACCGTTGGACCCCGGGTAGCCGGTGGAGCCCTCGGTGATGCACGACATCGCGTTGGAGTGGTGATTGCGCCCCGTCAGCACGCAGGACCGGGTGGGCGAACACAGCGCGGTGGTGTGCATGTTGGTGTAGAGCAGGCCGTTGGCGGCCAGCCGGTCGAGGTTGGGGGTGTTGATCGGCGAGCCGTAGCAACCGAACTGACCGTAGCCGGTGTCGTCGAGCACGATGAACAACACGTTGGGCGCACCCCGCTCGGCGCGCAGCGGTGCCGGCCACGCGGGATCGGATTCACCGACGGTCCGGCCCATCCGGCCCGGGAAGGTGGTCCCGGGCTGATACTCCGTCAAGCTCATCTCGCTGCTCCTTCGCCATCGCCGGCTGGAACCGCCGTCGGCCCGTGCCGAAGTCGATGCTATCGGTGGGCACATCGATGCCGTGGTCGAAAGAGAACCCGGGCGCCCGGCGGCCGCGAACACGACAGAAGAACACCCCCGGCCCATCGGGACCGGGGGTGTTCTCTCGTGCTTCGCTTCTCAGTGGTGGTGGTGATGACCGTGGCCGTGGCCGTGGTCGTCCTCCTCCTCCTCTTCGGGCTTCTCCACGATCGCGGTCTCGGTGGTCAGCACCATCCGGGCCACCGACGCGGCGTTGAGCACCGCCGAGCGGGTCACCTTCACCGGGTCGATGACACCGTCGGCGACCAGGTCGCCGTAGACCAGGGTGGCCGCGTTGAAGCCGTGCCCGGCGGGCAGCTCGGAGACCTTGCTGACGACGATGGATCCGTCGAGACCCGCGTTGCTGGCGATCCAGTACAGCGGGGCCGTCAGCGCACCGGCGAAGACGTCGACGCCGAGCGCCTCGTCACCGGAAAGCGTCGACTTGAGCTCCTCGAGCTTCTTGCGGGCCTGCACCAGGGCGGAACCGCCGCCGGCGATGATGCCCTCCTCGACCGCGGCCTTGGCGGCGGCCACCGCGTCCTCGACGCGGTGCTTGCGCTCCTTGAGCGCGGTCTCGGTGGCCGCGCCGACCTTGATCACCGCGACGCCGCCGGCCAGCTTCGCCAGTCGCTCCTCGAGCTTCTCGCGGTCCCAGTCGGAATCGGAGGCCTCGATCTCGGCGCGCAGCTGCTTGGCCCGGGCCGCGACGGCCTCGTCGGTGCCGCCGCCGTCGACGATCACGGTGTCGTCCTTGCTGACCACGACGCGCCGGGCCGATCCGAGCACCTCCAGGCCGGCCTCACGCAGCACCAGCCCCACGTCGGGGTTGACCACCTGCGCGCCGGTGACGACGGCCAGGTCCTCCAGGAACGCCTTGCGGCGGTCACCGAAGAACGGGGCCTTGACCGCCACCGCCTTCAGCGTCTTGCGGATGGCGTTGACGACCAGCGTCGACAGCGCCTCGCCGTCGACGTCCTCGGCGACGATCAGCAGCGGCTTGCCGGCCTCGGCGACCTTCTCCAGCAGTGGCAGCAGGTCGGGCAGCGAGCTGATCTTGTCGCGGTGCAGCAGGATCAGCGCGTCCTCCAGGACGGCCTCCTGCGAGTCGAAGTCGGTGACGAAGTAGGCCGACAGGAAGCCCTTGTCGAATCCGACGCCGTCGGTGATCTCCAGCTCGGTCTGCAGCGTGGAGGATTCCTCGACGCTGACCACGCCGTCGCCGCCGACCTTGGTCATCGCCGCGCCGACCATCTCGCCGACCTCCTCGTCACGCGAGGACACGGTGGCGACCTGGGCGATCGACGACTTCTCCGAGACCGGGGTGGCCGAGTCCAGCAGCGCCTCGGAGACGGCGTCGCCGGCCTTGGCGATGCCCGCGCCGAGCGCGATGGGGTTGGCGCCGGCCGCGACGTTGCGCAGGCCGCTCTTGATCAGGGCCTGGGCCAGCACGGTCGCGGTGGTGGTGCCGTCACCGGCGACGTCGTTGGTCTTGGTGGCCACCGACTTGACCAGCTGGGCGCCCAGGTTCTCGAACGGGTCGTCGAGGTCGATGTCGCGGGCGATGGTCACGCCGTCGTTGGTGACGGTCGGGCCACCGAAGGCCTTGGCCAGCACCACATGCCGACCACGCGGACCCAGGGTCACCTTGACCGCGTCGGCGAGCTTGTCCACGCCGGCCAGCATGGCGCGGCGGGCGGTTTCGTTGAACTCAATCTGCTTGCTCATAGGAGTCTTTCTCTATCGAGACGTTCGGTACTACGTGATCCGCCCCGGACATCGCCCGTGCCGAGGCACGGGGATCTCCGGGGCGGACACGGTTCGCCTTACTTGGAGACGACAGCCAGCACGTCGCGGGCCGACAGGATCAGGTACTCCTCGCCGTTGTACTTGATCTCGGTGCCGCCGTACTTGCTGTAGATGACGACGTCGCCCTCCGACACGTCCAGGGGGATCCGCTTCTCGCCATCCTCATCCCAGCGGCCGGGGCCAACTGCGACGACTGTGCCTTCCTGCGGCTTCTCCTTGGCGGTGTCGGGGATGACCAGACCGGACGCGGTCGTGGTCTCGGCCTCGTTGGCCTGTACGAGGATCTTGTCCTCGAGTGGCTTGATGTTCACGCTCGCCACGATGGAGCCCCTTCACTCAAATGTTAGGTGTGTGTGTTCGGCAGTGGCCCGTACCCTCGCGCCGTCGTCGCGGGTGCCGACACCAGGGTGGTTCCAGCTGCCGCCTAGCACTCTATACACGAGAGTGCTAGCACTCAAGGGTGGGTGGGCACCGGGCCCGTTTTGATTGCTGACAGCGAACACGCGCGGCCGCCCGATGACAGGCCCGATGTCAGACCCCGGTTCTACTATCGAATGTATGTTCGATATGCCGGTGGAGCCGGCGGACCTCGCCGAGGCCGACGACGCCGCGGTGATCACGGCGATCACCGGCTGGAAGCGCGTCGCCGCGGCAGCCGAGGCCCGCAAACTGGCCGCCATCGCCGAACTGACCCGACGCCGCGAACCCGCCGAACACCCGGACTGGGCTTGTGACGATTGGGACGCGACCGCCGCCGAGATCGCTGCGGCTCTCAACACCGGTCACGGACGCGCCCTGGGCCAACTGGAGCTCGCCACCACGTTGCGGGACCGATTGCCCCGGGTCGGCGCCCTGATGATGGACGGGCAACTCAGCGCCCGCACCGTCGCCGTCATCGCCACCCGCACCGCGTTGATCACCGACCCTGACACCCTGACCCGCCTGGACGCCAAGGTGGCCGAACGTGCCGCCTCCTGGGAAGCACTGTCCGAGGCCAACCTCAAGGCGCGCGTGGACTTCTGGGTCGACACACTGGACCCGGGCGCCGTGCGCCAGAACCGCGCCCGCGCTCAAAACCGCGACATCCACATCGGCGATCCCCAGGACGCCGACAGAGCTACCACCAGCATCGCCGGCCGACTGCTGTCCCCCGACGCGGCACTGCTGGACCAACGCCTGACGGCCATGGCCCGAGGCGTCTGCCTCGAGGACCCCCGCACCCTGGCCCAACGCCGAGCCGACGCCCTCGGCGCGCTGGCCGCACACGCCACCCATCTGGCGTGCCGTTGCGAAAGTCCCCACTGCCCCGCCGCCACCGACGACGGCCGCGCCTCGAGCGTCGTCGTGCACGTCGTGGCCCAGACCACGACCACCACCGCCGACCCGGACCCGCTCCTGCACGGTGAACACTCACCCGCAGCCGATACTGCGACCCCGCCGACCCCACCACCCGGGCTCATCCTCGGCGGCGGGATCATCCCCGCACCGCTGTTGGCAGAGTTGATCGCCCATGGCGCCAAAACCCGCCAGGTCACCACCCCCGGACCTGCCGCCGAACCCCGCTACCGACCCGGCACCGCGCTGGACGAATTCGTCCGCACGCGTGACCTGACCTGCCGCTTCCCCGGCTGCAACTGCCCCGCCATCCACACCGACCTCGACCACACCACCCCTTGGCCCGCCGGAAACACCCACGCCGGCAACCTGAAAAATTACTGCCGCCTGCACCACCTGCTAAAAACCTTCTGGCCCGACTGGACCGAACACCAACTCCGCGACGGCACCCTGAACATCACCACCCCCACCGGCCACACCTACACAACCTCACCCGGGGCCGCGCTGCTGTTCCCCGCCTGGAACATCACCACCCCGGCACCTTCGGCCACAGCAGCCTCTTCGGCCTCAGCGAACCCCCCACATCCCGGGCGGACCCTGATGATGCCCCGGCGCAAACGCACCCGCGCTCAAGCTCGCGCCTACCGCATCGCCGCGGAACGCGCACTCAACGACGCCCACGTCGCCGAACGAAACCGGCCTCCGCCCTTCTGACCACCTCAGGACGGTCAGGCAACCTGGCCGCGCACCACCGGCAGGCCCGGATCGCTGGCCACCCCCAGCGGGGAGGGCGCGGCCCCGGCGGCCAGCAGGTGCGCGGCGAAGGAGGCGATCATCGCCCCGTTGTCGGTGCACAGCCGCGGTCGCGGCACCCGCAGCGTCAATCCGGCCTGCGCGCAACGCTCCTCGGCCAGCTCCCGCAGCCGCGAGTTGGCGGCCACCCCGCCGGCGATCAGCAGGGTCGACACCCCCAGATCGGTGGCGGCGCGCACCGCCTTCATGGTCAGCACGTCGGCGACGGCCTCCTGAAAGCCCGCCGCGACGTCGGCGGTCGGTGCGTCGGGATGGGCCTCGACGTAGCGCGCGACCGCGGTCTTGAGCCCGGAGAAGCTGAAGGCGTGCCGGTCGTCGCGCGGGCCGGTCATGCCCCGCGGAAACACGATCGCGTCGAGGTCACCGGTGCGGGCCAGCTCGTCGAGCACGCGTCCACCCGGGTAGCCCAGACCCAGCAGGCGCGCGACCTTGTCGTAGGCCTCCCCCGCGGCGTCGTCGACGGTGCTGCCCAGTTCGACGATCGGTTCCCCGAGGGAGCGCACGTGCAGCAGATGGGTGTGCCCGCCGGAGACCAGCAGACCGACGCTCTCGGGCAGGGGCCCATGGTCGTAGACGTCGGCGGCCAGGTGCCCGCCGAGGTGGTTGACCGCATAGAACGGGACATCCCAGGCCGCGGCGTAGGCCTTGGCGGCGGCGACCCCGACCAGCAGCGCACCGGCCAGGCCCGGGCCGATGGTGGCCGCCACCACGTCGGGCCGGCGCACCCCGGCGGCGGCCAGCGCCCGGCGCATCGTCGGCCCCAGCGCCTCCAGGTGCGCCCGCGAGGCGATCTCGGGCACCACTCCGCCGAACCGGGCGTGCTCGTCGACGCTGGAGGCCACCTCGTCGGCCAGCAGCGTGACGGTGCCGTCGGCGCCGAGGCGGGCGATGCCCACGCCGGTCTCGTCGCAGGAACTCTCGATGGCAAGGATGACGGTCATGATTCTCGCCGCATCGTATAGGCGTCGGCGCCGCTGCCCTGGTAGTAGCGCTTGCGCAGGCCAACGCGGGAGAAACCGACGCTCTCGTACAGCGCGATCGCGGAGTCGTTGTCGGTGCGCACCTCCAGGAAGACCGCACCGCCGGGACCGGCCGAATCGGCGAAGCCCAGCAGGTCGGCCAGCAGCCGGCGGCCGATGCCGCGGCCCTGGAAGTCCGGATGCACGCCGATGGTGTGCACCTCGTGTTCGAACGGGGCCCGCCGGCCCAGCCGGGCGATCCCGGCGTAGCCGACCAGCCGGCCGTCGGCGCGGGCGGCCACGTAGTGGTGATGCGCTTCGCGCACCGCCTCGCGGAACGCCCGGG
Organism: Mycolicibacterium palauense; assembly: GCF_002592005.1. Classification (GTDB taxonomy): domain Bacteria; phylum Actinomycetota; class Actinomycetes; order Mycobacteriales; family Mycobacteriaceae; genus Mycobacterium; species Mycobacterium palauense. The sequence goes on from NZ_NVQF01000034.1 coordinate 27,832, forward strand.
CCGGCCACGGGTCGTCGCCGGCGAACAGCAGGCGCTCCAGCTCCGCGCAGGCCTCGGCGTCGGAGCCGGTGAGCGGGTCGATCACCACCGGACCCGTCTCAGGTCCCGGCTCACGGTCGGGGCCGCCGGTCATCGCCCCGCCCGCCGTTCGGCCAGCGTCTTGGCGTCCGGCCGGCGCAGATACAGCGGCACCAGGGCCGCGGGCGGGGCGTCCCAGTCACCGACCGCGGCGGCCAGGCCGGCCGGCGACGGGTGCTCGGGCCCGGTGACGGGCAGCCCGAACAGCGCGGCGTGGGCCGCCGATCCGGCGACCACCGCCACCCCGTCGAGGGGCACGTCGGCCGGTGCGCACACCGCCGGTTCGCCGGTGCGCCGCCCGTCGCGGTAGCGCGCCCAGTACACCTCGCGGCGGCGCGCGTCGGTCACCACCAGCAGATCGGCGGGCAAATCCGCCCCCGCCGGCGCCGCCCCGGCGGCGATCGCGTCGAGGGTGCACACCCCGAACACCGGGACGTCCAGCGCGTGCCCGTAGGCCGCGGCGGTGGCCATACCCACCCGCAGACCGGTGAACGGTCCCGGCCCGGTCCCCACCACCACGGCGCCGATATCGGCCATCGTCACCCCGGCCTCGGCCAGCGCGGCCAGCACGTTGGGGGTCAGGCATTCGGCGTGCGCGCGGGCGTCGACGGTGCGCTTGTCGGCGAGCACCTCGGGCTCGCCGGCGGCGCCGACCCGCACCAGCCCGGCGGTGACCGCCGGAGTGGCGGTGTCGATGGTCAGCACGACCCGGGTCATGCGAGGCTCCAGGACCACATGGCGGTGCGGGTCTCCGAATCGGGCGCGCGTTCCAGCCGGATGTCCAGGTGCCGCTCGGAGAGCCGTTCGGCCAGCCCCTCGCCCCACTCGACCACCACCACGGCGTCGTCGAGGTCGGTGTCGAGGTCCAGCGAGTCCAGCTCGCCGAGCAGGTCCGACCCGGGGTGGTCGAGCAGCCGGTAGACGTCGACGTGGACCATGTCGGGGGCCCCGGCCCGGCGTGCGCGGTGCACCCGGGCCAGGACGAACGTCGGCGACGTGACCGGGCCCTCGACATCCATCGCCGCCGCGATCCCCTTGGCCAGCACCGTTTTCCCGGCGCCGAGCGGACCGGAGAGCACCACCACGTCCCCGGCCCGCAACCCGCGCCCCAGCCGCTGCCCCAGCGCCACGGTGTCCTCGGCGGTGGCCAACTCTGCGGTGCCCGCCGTCGTCGCGTCAGCCACGGGCCCGCACCCGGTCGCGCAGCCGGCGGGTGAACGCCACCAGCCGGTTGGGCATGGCGTGGTTGATCAGTCGCAACAGCGCGTCGTTGATCGGGTCGGGCTGCTCCAGCTGCACCAGGTGGCCCGCGCCGCCGACGACGAGCAGTTCGGCCCGCGGCAGTGCCTCGGCCATCTCCTCGGAGTGCTCGGCGGTGGTCAGCCGGTCGGCCGAACCGCAGGCGATCAGCGTGGGCACCGCGGCCAGCACCGCCAGGCCGTCGGCCTCGTCGTGCACCCCCAGTGCGTGCAGGAAGCCGACCATGGTGGCCACCGGGGTGTCGTGGATCATCTGTTCGGCGTAGCGCACCACCGTCGGGCTCACCGCGTCGTCACCGAAGGAGGCGGCCTGCAGGATCGGCGCCAACACCGAGCGGACGGCGCCGCGGCCGCGGTGAATCAGGTTGGGCGCATACCGTGCGGTGAACCGCGCGGCCTCCAGGGCCGGGTTCTGCAGGATCTCCCCCAGCGGCGAGCGGTCCAGCCCCTCGGCGGCCGAGGAGATGATCGCCGCACCGACCACGTGCGTGCCGTACTGGGCGGGGAACTGCCTGGCGTGCGAGAGCACGGTCATCCCGCCCATCGAATGACCCACCAGCACAACCGATCCGGTCGGCGCGGTCACCTTCAGCACGGTGTCCAGGTCCTGCCCGAGCTGGGGCACGGTGTAGGTGTCCGGCGACGCCGAACCCGACGCGCCGTGCCCGCGCTGGTCGTAGAACACCATGCGCAGCTGGTCACCGCAGACCTCGGCGAGGTCACGACGCTGAAAGTAGAAGGCGCCCATGTTCATACAGAAACCGTGCGCGAAGACGACGGTGAGCGGAGCGTCGGGCGGGCCGACCTCGCGCACCGCCAGGTCCACCCCGTCGGGTGTGGTCACCACCCCACCGGGATCGGAGTCGAAGAGCCCGAAATCCTCGTCGCGGTAGGGGTCCTCGATCGGCGCTCGGCGAGCCACCTTGCGCGCGGCCGAGGCGCCGGCCACGGTGCCGACCGCGGTCAGCCCGGCCACGCCGGCCAGCCAGCCCGCTCTGCGTCGGCTGGCCAGGTCGATGCGCTTGTCAGACACCGGCGCCGGCCTCCCGATAGACCCGGATGACGCGCCCGCGCGGACTGGTGACCACCTCGTAGTCGATGGTTCCCAGGAGTTCGGCCCAGTCCTTGGCCAGCGGCTCGCCGGCGGCGCCGGGGCCGAACAGCACCGCGGTGTCGCCGGTGGCGACCCGGGCCGGTCCGGGCCCGAGGTCGACGACGAACTGGTCCATGCAGATCCGTCCCACGCCGGGATACCGGCGACCGTTGATGAGCACCTGCAGACGGTTGCCCAGCGATCGGAACAGCCCGTCGGCGTAGCCGATCGGCAACAGCGCCACCCGGGTGTCGCGCTCGGCGATCCAGGTGTGCCCGTAGGACACGCCCTCGCCCGCGGCCACCGGTTTGACCATGGCGACCGGGCAGGTCAGCGTCATGGCCGGGACCAGCCCCCGATCGCCGTGCTGCGGGACCGGATCGAGTCCGTAGACCGCGATACCGGGGCGCACCAGGTCGAAGGCCAGATCCGGGCGGGTCAGGGTGGCCGGCGAGTTGGCCAGGTGCAGCACCTCGAAACGCAGGCCCCGCTCGGCGGCGTGCGCGGCCATCTCCCGGAACCGCCGCGCCTGCAGATCGTTGATCGGGTTGTCCGGTTCGTCGCCGCTGACCAGATGCGACATCAGGCCGCGCGGGGTGACGGCCCCGTCTGCGGCGGCCCGGGCCAACGCGGTCACCAGGGCGGGAAACTCGGCGGCCGACACCCCGTTGCGGTTCAGGCCGGTATCGACCTTGAGGGTGAGCGCGGCGGGCGTCCCGGCGCGTGCCACCCCGTCGAGCAGCTCGGTGAGCTGCCGCAGGGAGGACACCGCGATCTGCACACCGGCGGCGACCGCGGGAGCGAAGTCGGTGCCCGGACCGTGCAGCCAGGCCAGCACCGGGGCCGTGATCCCGGCGCGGCGCAGTTCCACCGCCTCGGTGACGGTGGCCACGCCGAGTTCGGCGGCACCGGCGGCCAGCGCGGTGCGGGCCACCTCGACGGCGCCGTGACCATAGGCGTCGGCCTTGACGACGGCCATCACCTCGGCGGCGCCGGCGCATTCGCGCAGGACACCGACGTTGTGTGCGATCGCGCCGAGGTCGACGACCTTGGCCGGGGCCGAATGGGCGGCCGGGGCCGAACTCGTGGGCGCACCGTTCATCGTCATAGTCACCGCCCCCGATTGTCCCAGAACCGGCGCCCAAACCCCGGAACAGGGGTTGTCCGGCTCAGTGCGCGAAGTGCTGTTCGGTGGCAAACCCGCCCGGCTTGAGCTGGTCCAGCTTGCCGAGCACCTCGACGAGGTCGTCGCGCAGCGCGCGGGCCAGGTTGGCCGACAGGCCCTCGCGCACGACGATGCGCAGCACGGCGACGTCGGTGGCGTCGTCGGGCATGGTGTAGGCGGGCACCTGCCAGCCGTAGCCGCGCAGCATCGCCGAGATGTCGAAGACCGAGTACTCGGCCCCGTCGACCAGGCGGAACGACACCACCGGAATGGCCGAACCGTCCGAGATGACCTCGAACATCGGCATCTGCTCCAGTTCGTCGGCGATCCAGCGGGCCGTCTCGGACAGGCACCGCATCACCTCGGTGAACCCGTCACGGCCCAGTCGCAGGAAGTTGTAGTACTGGCCGACCACCTGGTTGCCCGGCCGGGAGAAGTTCAGCGTGAAGGTCGGCATGTCGCCGCCCAGATAGTTGACCCGGAAGACCAGTTCCTCGGGAAGGTACTCGGCGCTGCGCCACACCACGAAACCGATCCCCGGATAGGTCAGGCCGTACTTGTGGCCGCTGACGTTGATCGACACCACCCGCGGCAGCCGGAAGTCCCACACCATGTCCGGGTGCAGGAACGGCACCACGAACCCGCCGCTGGCGGCGTCGACGTGCACCGGCACGTCGGGCCCGCCGCGCCCGGCCAGCGCGTCGAGGGCCGCGCAGATCTCGCCCACCGGTTCGAGTTCCCCGGTGAACGTGGTGCCCAGAATGGCGACCACGCCGATGGTGTCCTCGTCGACGGCGTCGATGACCTGCTCGGGGGTGATGACGTAGCGCCCCTCCTCCATGGGCAGGTAGCGGGCCTCGACGTCGAAATACCGGCAGAACTTCTCCCAGACCACCTGCACGTTGGAGCCCATCACCAGGTTGGGGGTCCGCCCCTTCCAGTCGTCGCCCTGTCCGGAACCCAGCCGCTGGCGCCAGCGCCACTTCATCGCCAGCCCGGCCAGCATCACCGCCTCGCTGGAGCCGATGGTCGACACACCGGTGGCGCTGGCGGGGTCGTCGTCACGCAGGTGCTCGGCGTGGAAGAGATCGGCCACCATGCACACGCAGCGCTGCTCCATCGCCGCGGTGACCGGGTACTCGTCCTTGTCGATCATGTTCTTGTCGAATGTCTCCGACATCAGTTGGCCCGCTTCGGGATCCATCCAGGTGGTGACGAAGGTGGCCAGGTTGAGCCGGGAGCTGCCGTCGAGCATCAGTTCGTCGTGGATGAAGCGGTAGGCCGACTCGGGGTCCATGGCCTCGTCGGGCAGCCGCAGCGCCGGCAGTGGGGCCATGGCGAGCCGGCCGGTGTAGGCGGGCCTGGGATTCGACGAGTGTGGTGTGGGCATGGATACCTTTCTAGAGGATGGTGGCCAGCGCCGAGCGGATATGGGCCTGGATTCGGGAGGACGACGTGGGCACCGGCGCCGGACCCGGGTCGGCCGCCGACAGGCCGGCGGCGCGGGCGTGCACGAACGCGGCGGCGGCGGCGGCCTCGGCCGGCGGCAGCCCCGCGGCCAGCAGTGCCCCGATCATCCCCGACAGCACATCCCCCGAGCCCGCGGTGGCCGCCCACGACTGGCCCGCCGGATTGAGGTACACCGGCCCGGCGGGGTCGGCGATGACGGTGACGTTGCCCTTCAGCAGCACCGTGGCGCCCAGGTCTTCGGCCAGCGCACGGGTCTCGCCGATGCGGTCGGGGCCCACCGAATGCCCGGTCAGCCGGGCGAACTCGCCGGCGTGCGGGGTCAGCACCGTAGGTGCGTTACGGGCGCGGACCAGTTCCGGACGGTGCGACAGCAGCGTGAGCGCGTCGGCGTCGACGATCACCGGGAGATCGGTGGCCAGCACCGCGGCCAGCGCGTCGGACGCGTCGTCGGCGGTGCCCATGCCGGGCCCCACGGCCCAGGCCTGCACCCGCCCGGCGTCGCCCAGTTCCCGGACGGCGATCACCTCCGGCCAGTGCGAGACCACCTCTGCGGCCGCGGTTCCGGCGTAGCGGACCATGCCCGAGTGCGACGCCACCGCCGCCCCGGTGCACAGAATCGCCGCACCGGGGTAGGTCGCCGATCCGGCCAGCACGCCGGTCACGCCCTGGCTGTACTTGTCGTCGACCCTGCCGGGCACCGGCCAGCGTTCCCGCACGTCGGCGTCCTCGAAACCCCGGATGTCGCTGGGCGGCAGATCCAGGCCGATGTCGATCAGCTCCACCCGGCCGCAGTCGGCCAGGGCGTGCACGGGTTTGAGCCCACCGAAGGTGACGGTGAGCGCCGCGTGCACGGCGGGCCCGCTGGTCGCCCCGGTCCACACGTCGATGCCGCTGGGAATGTCGACGGCCACCACCGCGGCATCGGTACCGCCGAACACCGCCGCCGCCTCGGGACGCAGCGGGCCGTGCCCGGAGATGCCGACCACCCCGTCGATCACCAGATCGGTTGTCGGCGAGACGGCCTCGACGACCCGGCCGCCGGCGGCCCGGAACGCGGCCAGCGCGGCGGGATGGGTGTGCTCCGGGCGCATCAGCACGGCCTCGGCGGCGGCCCCGCGCCGGCGCAGCAGCGTCGCGGCCCACAGCGCATCCCCGCCGTTGTCACCGGAGCCGACCACGGCGCACACCCTGCGGCCGGCCACCCCACCACAGCGCCGGCGCAGCTCACCGGCGACGGCGCCGGCCAGCGCGTGGGCGGCGCGGCGCATCAGCACACCTTCGGGCAGGGCCGCCAGCAACGGCGCCTCGGCGGCGCGGATCTGCTCGGCGGTGTAGTAGTGCCGCATCGGCCCCAGATTACGTGGTGGACCCCCGGTCCGGACGGACGACGAGGAGGTCTGTGTCGCTCAGCGCACCTCGGAGGGCTGGACCCACTCGTTGGGGCGCAACAGCACGACCTCGGGCACGATGCAGGCCCGCGACAGGCGGGTGGTCAGCCGGACCGTCTCGGCGACGTCCCGCGGGGTGATCATGCCCTGGGCCGCCGCGCCGCCGCTGCGATAGGCGTCGGCCATCGGGGTGTCGACGAGTCCCGGGCAGATCGCGGTGGCCTTGATGCCCTCGGCGGCCAACTCGTCGTGCAGGGCCTCGGTGAACCCGACGACGGCGGCCTTGGTGGCCGAGTAGGAGGCCAGTGTCGCCTCGCCGCGCTTACCCGCGTTGGAGGCGGTGTTGACCACCTGCGCCGAACCACGCAGGGCCACCGCCTTTCTCAATAGGCCCAGGCACTTGTCGGTGAGCAGGATCACCGCCCTGATGTTGACGTCGAACTGCGCGTCGAGGAACTCGGCGGTGATCTCACCGACCCGGCGGTGCCCGGAGACACCGGCGTTGTTCACCAGCAGGTCGAGTGCGCCGTGGCGGGCGGTGTGGCGCGCGGTGATCTCGTCGAGGAACGTCTCGTCGGCCAGCGAACCGGCCAGCCAGTCGACCGCCGCGCCGCCCGTACCGGTCAGCGTCTCGGCGAGCGCGGCCAGCTTGGCGGCATCGCGCCCCACCAGCGTCAGCGCGAAACCCTCCTCGTGCAGGGCGGTGGCGATGGCCGTGCCGATCCCCCCGGAGGCACCGGTCACGATGGCACTGCGGGAAGTCATCCCGGAATTAGACACCGAAGAACGGCGACGTGCGCGCCGAGACGGCAACTTCTGTACACAACGCCCGAGTGGGCCCGTCACTAAGTACAGTTTCGGCGCAATGGCATACGGCTATCACCAGCACCCCTACTCCCCGCCGCCGCAACCGGAGCGTTCGGGGGCGGATCTGGCGGCGTCGATCGCCCTGCTGGTCCTCACTCTCGTCGCGTGGGGGCTGGCCGCCTTCTTCGGCATCTTCATGGTGGCGTTTCTCGACCACTGCCCGCCCACCACCTGCAGCATCGACGGCGCGGTCACCGCCGTCGGGACCACGCTGCTGGCGGCGGCGGCCATCGCCGTCACCGGGTCGGTGGTCACGATCGTCCGGCTGGTGCGCCGCCGCACCGGGTGGCCGGTGGCGCTGGTGACGCTGGGGCTGTGCGTGCTGGCCTATCTGCTGGGCGGTCTGGCCTACGGCGCGGCCGTCGGGGCCTGACCGACCCGGCGGCGTCAACAGCGCGACAGACCGCGTTGGGTCCGGCGTCACTGCCGCGACACCACCGGCTGGGAGGGTTTTCTGGCCGCCCGGCGCCCACGGTGCGGCGATCCGTCCGCCACCGTCATCGAGGAGCACCCCGTGGCTTTGAGCCGTCGCGACATGTTGGCCGTCTCCGGCCTCGGCCTGGTCGGCGTGGGGTTGGCCGGCGCGTTCACCGGTTGCGCCAACAACAGCGCGCCGTCGCCGAGCAGCACCAGTACGGCCGCCGCCGGTGGTGGCGGCGCCCGGGGCGGCTGGGGCCCGCTGACCGAGGCCGGGCAGGAGCTGGCCCTGCCCCGCGGCTTCACCTACCGCACCTTCGGCGCGGCCGGAACGCCGATGAGCGACGGGTTGCCGACCCCGGGCTGCCACGACGGGCAGGCCCTGTTCGACGGCGGCAACGGCCGGCTGCGGCTGCTGCGCAACCACGAGATCGACCTGGACATCCCCGGCGCCACGCAGCGGGCCATCGCCCCGCGCAGGGCCTACGACCGGGCGGCCCCGGCCGGGGTCACCTCCTCGCTCTACGACCCGCGCTCGGGGCAGTTGGTGGAGAGCTTCCTGGTGCTCAACGGGACGCTGTCCAACTGCAGCGGCGCCCCGACCCCGTGGGGGTCGTGGCTGACCTGCGAGGAGACCACCGACGGGGTGGGCGCCGGCTACGAGCAGCCGCACGGCTACGTGTTCGAGATCCCGGCCACGGCCACCGGACTGATCGAACCGGTGCCGCTCAAGGCGATGGGCCGCTTCGAACACGAGACCGCCCCGGTGGACCCCGACACCGGCATCGTCTACATGACCGAGGACAACAACGACCCCGGTGACGGCTTCTACCGTTTCGTGCCGAATCAGCCGGGCAAGCTGGCCGCGGGTGGGCGGCTGCAGATGCTGGCCGTCACCGGCGACAAGGAGTACGACACGGCCACCGGTCAGCGGGTCGGCGAGGTGATGGACGTGCACTGGGTGGACATCGACGAGCCCGACCCGTCCGACGCCGAGGACAACCCGGCCGCGGTGTACGCGCAGGGCCGGGCCAAGGGCGGTGCCCGCTTCTACGCGCTGGAGGGCTCGGCCTGGTCCGACGGCGGGGTGACGTTCGTGGCCAGCGAGGCCGGCGACGCCGCGAACGGCCAGGTCTGGCGCTACGAGCCCACCGGCGCCGACACCGGCACGCTGCGGCTGCTCTACGAGTCGACGGACCCGCAAACCCTCAATCAGCCCGATTCGGTGACGGTGTCGCCGACCGGCGCGGTGTTCATGGCCGAGGACGGCGACGGTGAGGACGAAGACGGCGGCGACAACTGGCTGCGGGTGCTGACCCCGTCGGGCACCGTCGCCGATCTGGCGCGGGTGATCGAGCCGCTGGACCTGCACACGTGGAACGCCGAGGACTTCCCGGAGCCCGGCGCGACCGGCGCCAGCGAGATGGCCGGACCGGCGTTCACCACCGACGGAAATCTGCTGTTCGTCAACGTCCAGTACCCGGGTGTCACGACGGTGATCACCGGGCCCTGGACCCTCCCCAGCTGAGCCGGGCGGCTACTCGACGGTGACCGACTTGGCCAGGTTGCGCGGTTTGTCGACGTCGTAGCCGCGGGCCCGCGCCACCGACGCCGCGAAGACCTGAAGCGGGACGGTCGACAGCAACGGCTGGAAAAGCGTTGTGGTGGCGGGTATCTCGAAGATGTAGTCGGCATACGGGCGCACCGTGTCGTCGCCCTCCTCGGCGATGACGATGGTGACCGCGCCACGGGCCTGGATCTCGCGGATGTTGGACAGCAGCTTGGCGTGCAGCATCGCGGCGCCCTTCGGGGAGGGCATCACCACGATCACCGGCAGGTTCTCGTCGATCAGCGCGATCGGGCCGTGCTTGAGCTCGCCGGCCGCGAAGCCCTCGGCGTGCATATAGGCCAGCTCCTTGAGCTTCAGCGCCCCCTCCAGGGCCACCGGGTAGCCCACGTGGCGGCCGAGGAACAGCACCGTCGGCGACGCCGCGAAGCGGCGGCCGAGTTCGGCGACCAGCTCCAGATGTTCGAGCACCTGCGACACCAGCTTCGGCATGGCCTCCAGCTCGCGGTACTCGCGGGCCACCTCGTCGGGGTACTTGGTGCCGCGGGCCTGCGCGAGCGCGAGCCCGACCAGATAGTTGGCGGCGATCTGGGCCAGGAAGGTCTTGGTGGCCGCCACCCCGATCTCGGGCCCGGCGCGGGTGTAGAGCACCGCGTCGGCCTCGCGCGGGATCTGGCTGCCGTTGGTGTTGCAGATCGCCAGCACCTTGGCCTTCTGGGTCTTGGCGTGCCGGACCGCCTCCAGCGTGTCGGCGGTCTCGCCGGACTGCGAGATCGCCACCACCAGGGTGCTGCGGTCCAGCACGGGGTCGCGGTAGCGGAACTCGCTGGCCAGCTCGACCTCGACCGGCAGCCTGGTCCAGTGCTCGATGGCGTACTTGGCCAGCAGGCCGGAGTGGTAGGCGGTGCCGCAGGCCACCACGAACACCTTGTCGATCTCGCGCAGTTCCTGGTCGGAGAGCCGCTGCTCGTCGAGCACGATGCGGCCGTCGACGAAGTGCCCGAGCAGGGTGTCGGCGACGGCGGTGGGCTGCTCGGCGATCTCCTTGAGCATGAAGTAGTCGTAACCGCCCTTCTCGGCGGCCGACAGGTCCCAGTCGATATGGAATTCCCGGTAGTCGACGTCCGGGGAGCCGTGGAAGTCGGTGATGGTGTAGCCGTCCGCGGTGATGACGACGGCCTGGTCCTGCCCCAGCTCGACGGCATCGCGGGTGTACTCGATGAACGCCGCGACGTCGGAGCCGACGAACATCTCACCCTCGCCGACACCGACCACCAACGGGGTGGACCGGCGGGCGGCCACGATGGTGCCCGGCTCGTCGGCGTTGGCGAACACCAGCGTGAAGTGGCCCTCGAGGCGGCGCAGCACCGAGCGCACCGACGCGGCGAAGTCGCCGGCCGTCTCGCCGTGGCGGTAGGCCTGGGACACCATGTGCACCGCCACCTCGGTGTCGGTGTCGCTGGCGAACTCGACGCCGGCGGCCTCCAGCTCGGCGCGCAGCGACGGGAAGTTCTCGATGATGCCGTTGTGGACGACGGCGATCTTGCCGGCGGCGTCGCGGTGCGGGTGGGCGTTGCGGTCGGTGGGGCGACCGTGGGTGGCCCACCGGGTGTGGCCGAGCCCACTCGTACCGGCCAGCGCGGTGCTGTCGGCCTCGGTCAGCGCGCTCTCCAGGTTGGACAGCCGCCCGGCCCGCCGGCGCACCGTCATGGCCCCATGGCCGTCCAGCAGCGCCACCCCGGCCGAGTCGTAGCCCCGGTACTCCATCCGGCGCAGCGCCTCGACGACGACGTCACAGGCCTGCCGCTGCCCGACGTAGCCGACGATTCCGCACATGGCACCCCAGGGTAATGCAGGAGGCCGGCGAGCCCGGGATCCGCGACGGTGAGCTACCGTCATCGGGTGGCCAGCACGAAGAAACTCGTCGCCGCCCTGACCCGCCGCGGCCCGCACCGCGTTCTGCGGGGTGACCTGGCCTTCGCCGGGCTTCCCGGGGTGGTCTACACCCCGGAGTCGGGGCTGAATCTGGCGGGGGTGGCGTTCGGCCACGACTGGCTGACGCCGGCCGGCGGATACGCCCGCACCCTGGAGCATCTGGCCTCCTGGGGCATCGTGGCCGCCGCGCCGGACACCGAGAAGGGGCTGGCACCGTCGGTGCTGAACATGTCCTATGACCTGGGCACGACCCTGGACATCATCTCCGGGGTGCGGCTGGGTCCCGGCCAGATCAGTGTGCATCCGGCCAAGCTCGGCCTCGCCGGTCACGGTTTCGGCGCGTCGGCGGCGGTGTTCGCCGCGGCCGGGCTGGGTGACCGGGTCAAGTCGGTGGCCGCGGCGTTCCCGGCGGTCACCAAGCCCTCGGCGGTCGAGCCGGCCGGCTCGCTGCGGATCCCGGCGGTGGTGCTGAGCGCGGCCGGCGAGGAGGTGACGCTGCGCTCGAATGCTCTCGAGCTCGCGCGCGCGTGGCCCGACGCCGCGCTGCGGATCGTCAGCAAGGGGCAGGCGGCCGGCCTGGCCGAGGGCCGGCGGCTGGCGAAGTTCGTCGGGCTGGGTGGGTCGGATCGGCGGACCCAGAAGACCGTGCGGGCGCTGCTGACCGGGTTCCTGCTGCACACCCTGACCGGGGACAAGACCTACCGGGATTTCGCCGACCCGGAGGTGGTGCTGCCCCGCACCGAGGCGCCCGACCCCGAGCTCGCCCCGGCCACCCCGGAGGAGAAGACGGTCGCGCTGCTGCGCCCCTAGTCGCACCGCGGCCACACCACCGGTTTCCAACCAACCGGTTGGTGATATAACTCGTTGATGCGGACGGGCATCTTCCTCAGCTATGCCGGCGGTTTCAAAGAGGCCGCCGACCAGGTCGTACACATGGAGGCCGCGGGGGTCGACATCGCCCTGGTGGCCGAGGCGTACTCCTACGACGCCATCAGCCAGCTGGGCTATCTGGCCGCCAAGACCTCGACGATCGAGCTGGGCACCGGCGTGGTGCCCATCTACACCCGCACCCCCACCCTGCTGGCGATGACCGCCGCGGGCCTGGACTACGTCTCCGACGGGCGGTTCCGGCTGGGCATCGGCACGTCGGGCCCCCAGGTGGTCGAGGGGTTCCACGGTGTTCCCTTCGACGCGCCGTTGGGACGCACCCGCGAGGTGGTCGACATCTGCCGGCAGGTGTGGCGCCGCGAGCGGGTCGAGCACACCGGCCGGCACTATCAGCTGCCGCTGCCCGCCGAGCGGGGCACCGGGCTGGGCAAACCGTTGAAGTTGATCAACCATCCCGTGCGCGACCGCATCCCCATCACCATCGCCGCGCTCGGACCCAAGAACGTGCGGCTGACCGCCGAGATCGCCGAGGGCTGGCAGCCGGTGTTCTTCTTCCCGGAGAAGGCCGACGACATCTGGGGTGAGGAGCTGCGGGCCGGCTTCGCCAAACGCGACCCCGCGCTCGGCGAGCTCGACATCATGGTGTCGGCCAGCCTGGCGATCGGCGACGACGTCGAGGAGCGGCTGACCTGGGCCAAGCCCCAGCTGGCGCTGTATCTGGGCGGGATGGGCGCCCGGGGCAAGAACTTCTACCACAATCTGGCCACCCGCTACGGCTTCGGCGCCGCGGCCGACCGGATCCAGGATCTGTACCTGTCCGGCCGCAAACAGGAGGCGGTCGCGGCGGTCCCCGACGAACTGGTGCGCAGCGTGTCGCTGGTCGGCCCGCGCGGCTACGTCAAGGAACGCCTGGCCGCGTACGCCGAGGCCGGTGTGTCCACCATGCTCGTGCATCCGCTCGGTGTCGACGACCGCGAGTCGCTGGCCTTCGTCGAGGAGCTGCTGAGCCTGACCCGCTGAGCCTCACTCGCCGGCCTGCGGGAGCTCATCGGCCGCGATCTCGCAGGGCGTCGCCCCGGCCGGGGGCGGGATCGACGGCTCCGGGACGGGCGCGATGACGCCGTCGCCCGGGTGCGCGGCGCCGTCGGCGGGCCCCCCTGGCGCCGTGGCGGGTTCCGCGGGGTCTGCGGGCTCTTCGGTGTCTACGGTGGCGCCGGGGTCGCCTGGGTCGCCGTCGGCCGCTTCGGGATCGTCGGCCTCCTCGCTCTCGCCGGCATCCCCGCCTTCGGTGCCCTCCTCCGCGGACTCCTCGTCCTCGGTGCCCCCCGCGTTCTCCTCGGTGTCCTCCTCCGCGGTGTCCTCCTCGGTGTCCTCACCCGTCTCGTCGACGGGGTCGGCGGGGCCCTCGCCCGGCCCGGCCGTCTCGTCCGGGCCGAACGGATCCGCGGGTGGGCCGAGGTCGGGCACGTCCAGCCCCGCCGGGCGCAGGGGGTCCAGCCCGGACAGCCCGCCCAGGCCGTCGGCCGGGGCGCCCAGCAGGCCACCGACCGCATCGGCGAGGCGGCCGGGCAGGGCCGCCACGGAGTCCAGGGCGGGCGGCGAACCCGCCGCCTCCTGGCCCGGCACGGCGCCCGGCGCGGCCGCGGTGGCCGGCCCCGCTCCGCCGTCGCCGGGGATGGCCGGCGCCGGAGCGCTCATCCCGCCGGGATCCGGCCCGAGCGCCCCCGCCGTGGGTGCGGCGAACGGTGAACCCATCGGGCCCGGACCCGGGCCCGACACCGACCCCGCCGCCGCGAACGCGGCGCGGGGCGGGGGAGCCAGCTCCCCCGGTATCTCGAAACGCCCCGGCACGGCAGCGTCCACGGCGAGCACCGCGGACCGGTAGGCCGACACCACGCGGTCGAACACCACCCGCATTCCCGGAACCCACTGTCCGCCGACGACATTGTCGACATACGGCAGCACCTCGGACGCGACGACTCCGTCATCGTCGGCACCACCGGCGAGCACCGACCGCGCCGCCGCCAGCCACCGGCCGTGGTGCGCCGAGGCCTGCTCGTCGACGCCGACCGTGACCGTGACCTGCCGGTCCACGGCCTGCCACAGCTCGTCGCGCAGCCCGGCAAACGCCTCGGCGGCCCGGTGCAGTGCCTCGGTGCAGCGCGCGGCGGCGACACAGTGCCGGCGCACGAAGTCCGCCGCCACCCCGGCGGCGGATCCGCTCCAGGCCGCCGCGAGTGACTCCGCGGCGGAGCGGGCCGTACTCACCCCGTCCTCGGCGCGGGCCGCCGCCGCACGCAGCGCGGAGGCATCGGCGTCGAGGATCGACAGATCCAGTCCGTCCTGGCGGCCGTACCAGTCCCGGACCTGCCCGGCGTGCCCGGTGAGGTCCGGGTGGACATAGCCGCGCAGGGCACAGGCCCACACGTAGGTCTGCAGGCGTTCCAGGGCGGGTGTGCCGTCGGCCAGCCGGGCGGCGACATCGAAACCGGCCACGCCTCAACCGATCCGGAGGCCGATCCCGGCCGCCGCGGCGTCGTCGGCCGCGGTGAGCCGCGCGAGACTGACCCGCAGACCGGCGGCGACCTCCTCGGCGGCGTGCGCCCAGCCCGCCGCGCCGGTGAGCAGCCCGTCGACCGCGCGGCGCAGTGCCTCGCCGTCGCCGGTGTGAGCGCGGCCGGCGATGGCGCCGTCGAAACCCACCCGGGTGCGTGCGGCGGCACCGGCCGAGCCGGCTACCTCGTCGAATGCCCCCGCCACCTCGCGCAGCGTCGCGACGTCGAGCCGGGCCCGTTGTTCGTCTGTCATACCCTGCTTGGACGCACCGGGGCCGCGATCGGTTCCCCTGCGGTGCTCAGCGGTGGCCGCTGACCGTCTCGGCGACCCGAATCGCCAGCTGACGGGCGGTGTCCTCGTCGGCGGCCTCGACCATCACGCGGACCAGCTGCTCGGTTCCGGAGGGCCGCAACAGGATTCGCCCGGTGTCGCCGAGCTCGGCCTCCGCCGCGGCGACGGCCGACTGCACCGAGGGCGCGCGGGTCACGGTGACCTTGTCGGTGACCTCGACGTTGATCAGCACCTGGGGCAGGGTCCGCATCGCGCCGGCGAGTTCGGCCAGCGGCCGGCCGGTCTGCACCATCCGCGACATCACCCGCAGCCCGGTGACGATCCCGTCGCCGGTGGTTCCGAAGGCGGGCAGCACCAGGTGACCGGATTGTTCCCCGCCGAGGCTGAATTCGCCCGCCCGCATCTCCTCGAGCACGTAGCGGTCGCCGACACCGGTGGTGCGCACGGCGATCCCCGCTTCGCGCATCGCCAGATGCAGCCCGAGGTTGCTCATGACGGTGGCCACCAGGGTGTTCGATGCCAGCTCGCCGGACTCCTGCATGGCCAGGGCCAGCAGCACCATGATCGCGTCGCCGTCGACCACCTGCCCGGCGGCGTCGACGGCCAGGCACCGGTCGGCGTCGCCGTCGTGGGCCAGACCCAGATCGGCGCCGGAGGCCAGCACCGCCTCCCGCAGCCCGTCCAGGTGTGTCGAGCCGCAGCCGTCGTTGATGTTGAGGCCGTTGGGCTCG
This sequence comes from Mycolicibacterium palauense, assembly GCF_002592005.1. Taxonomy (GTDB): domain Bacteria; phylum Actinomycetota; class Actinomycetes; order Mycobacteriales; family Mycobacteriaceae; genus Mycobacterium; species Mycobacterium palauense. The sequence continues at coordinate 43,537 of NZ_NVQF01000034.1, forward strand.
GCGTTGATCGCGATGACGGTGGCCCCGGCGGCCCGGTAGGCCAGCGGGGCGGCCACCGAGGCCGCGCCGTGGGCGCAGTCGACGACCACCGTCACCCCGTCCAGCGGGGTGACCGCCGCCTTGCCGACGTGGCGCAGGTAGCGCTCCATGGCGTCCTCGGCGTCGAGGACGCGGCCGATTCCGGCGCCGACCGGGCGGGCGCCGGGCCCCGAGGCGACCAGTTCGGCGATGCGGTCCTCGGCGTCGTCACCCAGTTTGTGGCCGCCGGGGCCGAAGATCTTGATGCCGTTGTCCGGCATGGGATTGTGCGACGCCGAGATCATCACCCCGAAGTCGGCATCGTAGGCCTGCGTCAGATAGGCGATCGCCGGGGTCGGCAGGATGCCGACGCGCAGCGCGTCGACACCCTCACTGGTCACTCCCGCGACCACGGCCGCCTCCAGCATCTCGCCGCTGGCCCGCGGGTCGCGGCCGATCACGGCCACCCGGCGACGGGCCGGTCCCGCCAGCGCCAGCCGGCGTGCCGCGGCCGAGCCCAGGGCCAGCGCCAGCTCGCCGGTCAGCTCACGGTTGGCGACACCCCGGACACCGTCGGTGCCGAAGAGTCGTTGCATGCGTACACCCTCCATGAAGTGCCGAGAGGCCGCGGCCGGGTCGCCGAAACAAGACCGAACTCGACAGCATGTCCATCAAACGCCGAAGGCGGGCGTGCCGATACTGTGACACGCCCGCCCGTCGGACAGGAATCGATCAGCGCTTGCTGTACTGAGGCGCCTTGCGGGCCTTCTTCAGGCCGTACTTCTTGCGCTCGATGGCGCGCGGGTCGCGCGTCAGGAATCCGGCCTTCTTGAGCACCGGACGGTCCTCGGGCGTCACCAGGATCAGCGCCCGGGCGATCGCCAGGCGCAGCGCACCGGCCTGACCGGAGGGCCCGCCGCCGTCGAGGTGGGCGTAGACGTCGAAACTGCCCTCACGATCGACGGTGACCAGCGGAGCCTTGATCAGCTGCTGGTGCACCTTGTTCGGGAAGTAGTTCTCCAGGCTGCGGCCGTCCAGGTCGAACTTGCCGGTGCCGGGCACCAGGCGCACCCGCACCACGGCCTCCTTGCGGCGGCCGACGGTCTGCACGGGACGGTCGATGTACACCGGCTCGGCGGGCACGATGTCGTCGAGCACGGCGGCTTCCTCGACCGTCTCGGCGACGGGAGCCTCTTCCATAACCTGCTCGGCGACCTGCTCGGTGGTCTCTTCGATGATGTCGGTGGCTTCGTTCTCGCTCACTGGCTCACCTTCTTGATCTCGTAGGCAACCGGCTGCTGCGCGGTGTGCGGGTGCTCCGGGCCGGTGTAGACACGCAGCTTCTTCTGGATCTGGCGACCCAGCTTGGTCTTGGGGAGCATGCCGACGATGGCCTTCTCGACGAGCCGGTCGGGATGCTTCTCCAGCATCTCCTCCACCGAGCGCCGCCGCAGACCGCCGGGGAAACCCGAGTGGCGGTAAACGAACGTGCGGGTGGGCTTGTTGCCGCTCATCGCGATCTTGTCGGCGTTGACGACGATGACGAAGTCTCCGCCGTCGACATTGGGTGTGAACGTCGGCTTGTGCTTGCCGCGCAGCAGGTTGGCTGCCACGACGGCAAGACGGCCGAGACGCACATCCGTGGCGTCGAGGACGTACCACGAACGCGTGGTGTCCCCGGCCTTGGGCGTGTACGTGGGCACAGCGCTTACCTTCTCTTCCATCTCGGGTTGGGTCCCGGGGCTACCCGGGGGCCGGTCCGGCGTGGGCGTTGGAACTGCCTCGGCGACCGACAGAGACCCGAGGTTCCAGCAAGCCAGCACACGCCAACGAAGGAGCTTACCCGCCGGCGTCGTCGCAGGTCAAAACGCGACCACCGGGACGTCAGCGGGGGTTGCCGTAGGTGCGGTCCAGCCGTGCCCACCGGGCGAGCACCGCGTCGTCGCGCGCATCGATCGCCGCCTGACGCAGCGCCGCGCGAAGCTCGACCCGCAACCTCGCGATGCCGGGCGAGGTCGAGTTCGGCAGCAGCGGGCCGCCGCACAGGTCCATCGCCCGCGCGACATCGCCGCCGGCCAGCGCGTCGAGCACACCGTCGAGGTCGCTGGTGACCGGTTCCAGCAGCCGGTACGGTTTGGAGCCCAGGAACCGTGCGCCGATGGCGCGGCGCAGCCGGGACATCTCCGCCCGCACCGACACCGCATCGAGGTCGTTGTTGTCCAGCAGTACCGCGAGGTGATCGGCGCTGAGCCCTTCGGGGTGCTGCATCAGCAGCACGAGAATATCGGCGTGCCGCGGCGCCAGGGTGCTGGTCTGTCCGGCGCCCGCCCCGGTACACACCGACCAGGTGGGCCGGCCGGCCCCCAGCGCCGTCACCCGTGCGCTCCATACCGTGAGGCCGGTGGGCACCGCGGTCTGCGCCAACCGCTGCAGCGCGACGTGCTTGCCGACCGCGAAGGCCGTCGCCCGCAACAGCGCCAGGGTCTGGGAGGTGGCCGCATCCGCCTGCCCGGTCAGGTCGATGACCCCCAACAGCTCACCGGTGGTCGGGTCCCGCACCGGTGAGGCCGTGCAACTCCACGGCTGGGCGACCCGGGAGAAGTGTTCCCAGCGCCGGATCTGCACCTCGCGGTCGAGTACCAGCGCGGTGCCGGGCGCGTTGGTGCCCGCGCTGCGTTCACTCCAGTCGGCGCCGGGCAGAAAGTTCATCTCCTCGCCCCTGCGGCAGGCTCGGCGGTCGCCCTCGACCCACATCAGGGTTCCCCCCGCGTCGGCGACGCCGACCATGTGTCCGGCCTCGGCGGCATCCTGCACCAGCAGGCGGCGGATCAGCGGCATCGCTCGGGTCAGGGGATGGTTCCTGCGAAGCCGCTCCAGTTCGGTGTCGTTTCTCGAGTGCGGGCCTTGCCGGTCCGGGTCCACCCCCGTGCTGAGGCTGCGCCGCCAACTGTCGGCGACCAGACCCCGCAGCGCCATCGCGCCGAGCGCGGCCGGATCGACCTGACCCGCGACGACGAGCTTGTGCAGCGCCTGTACCTGCTTGTGGGGCATCTGGCCATTGCGGACCGCTGCCAGCCCCCCTGGGGCAGCGGTCGCCTCCTTCCACCGCTTCCGCCGATGAACTGTCCGATCCACGAGGTTAACCCAATTTCCTGTGAACGGACCCCTGCGGTGGCGGGCGTCGGGCGCCGGCCGGAGGCCCCGACCGCGGGCCCTCAAGACCCTCAAGACCCGCAAGGCCCTCAAGACCCTCAAGACCCTCAAGACCCCGAAGGCCCCGAAGCCGTAGCGGGACCCCGACGACGAGCCGGGCCGCGTTGTGGCCGGCGTCGCGCGCGGCGGATCTGTCGGCCGCGCCGTCACAGGCCAGGCCCTGCATCGGGTCCTGCATCGGGTCCCGAATAGCACCACTGAGCAGTTCGTGCCGGACCGACACCCGGTCGTGGAGATCGATACCCACCCCCACATCCAGTGACGACAACCGCGCGGCCTCCCGCGCGAGCAGGTCCGCGCCGGCCTCGGGGAAGACGATGTCGACGAGACGGCTCAGCACGTAGGGGACGCACTCCTCCTCGATTCCGGCGAGCACCTCCCGTTCCACGGGCCCCGGGGAGGCGCTGAGCACGTAGATCGCCGGTTTCTCCGGCTGCCCGCCCTCAAGCATCGACGGTCAGCCCACCGGGCGGTGCGTCCGAACGGCTGGCCGCATACGACGCGACGAGACCGGACGCGACGGCGTTGCGGGGGCCCTCGGTGCCGCGGACGTTTCCGGTGCCGCAGACGATCCCGTACGGGGCCAGTGCGTCGGCGATGAGTTCGGGGATCTCGAAGTCGAGCGCGCACCCACCGAGCAGCACCACGAATCCGATCTGCCGCAGATCACCACCCGGCGCGATGCTGCGCAGCGCGCGCAGCGCATTGACGACGAACACCCGTTCCTTGGAGCTGCGACGCACCTGCCGGATCCGCTCCAGGGAGTGCCGGGTGGGAATGGGGTGCATCCCCTGATCCGTCAGGGTCACCACCCGCGCGAACGCCGTTGGCGGCAAGGGCTTTTCGAAGAACTGTGCGGTACCGTTCTCCATCCGGACGTGGAAGAAGCTCTCCGCCTTTCCCGCCGGCCACCGCTTGATGTCCTCGGCCAGCTCGAGGTTGTCCAGGCCGAGTTCGGCGTCGATCAGCTTGGTGACCAGGTCCCCCGCGCCGGCCAGGTGGACCGCCTCGACATCGCCGGCCGCTCCGATCACCGCGGCGTCGGTGGAGCCCCCACCCATGTCCAGCACCACCATGGGCTTGTCGGTGCCCGGCGTGGTCAGGGCACCGAGAACGGCCATCTCGGCCTCCACTCCCCCCACCAGGACGCTGATCCGGCCGGCGCCGGCGGCCCGAAGCCGTTCGGCGATGGCGTCGGCGACGGCCTGCATACCGCTTTCCCTGGTGCGCACCATCGCCGCCAGCGCGACGGCATTCTCCAGCGCGACCTCACCGGCCACCCCGCCGCGGACCTCCTGCGGCACCAGCGTGTCGATCGCGAGCAGGTCCTTGATCCTGACGTCGCGCAGCTCGTGGCGGGTCAGGTCGGCCATGCTCTGTCGGACGTTGGCGATCATCCCGCCGGTGTTGGTGCCGGATTCGCCCGACACATCGGCCAGCGGACCGACTCGCTCCACGGCGGCCATGATCTCGGCCGCGCCCCGCGAGACGTCGACGGACACGGACCGACTGGCCCCGATCAACTCGAGGCTGCCCGCCGGGATCGCCCGGTCCTCGACATCGCCCGCCGGTGTCCGCACCACCACCGCGGATCGGTTCCCGGTGAGCGCCCGGGCAACCGGGGACACCATCCTGGTCTGATCGGCATCCAGCCCGAAGATCGTCGCCAGACCGTAGGCGTTGGACAGCGTGCGGATCGACTGGCCGGGACCGGCGACCTCGACGGCGGCCAGCATCCCCACCGGCACGGCGTCGACCCGGGACACCTCGTCGATGATCGGCACGGGCGTCGACAGCCGGTTGGCCACCAGCACCGCGTCGTCGTTGCCGAGGATCGCCGCGACGACCTCGACGCCCCGCTCCACCGCGCTGTTCAGTCGGGACGCGGTCACGTCGAAGTCGACACCGGCGGGGACCAGCGCGATCACCGGTACGCCCGGCGGCTGGGCGGCCACGGCCTCGAAGTCGACGATGGTGCCGACCCCGAGACCTCGCCCACCCGGTGTCCTCGGGTCGTGTCCGATCATGGTGGACTCGGTGATGATGGTCTCGGTGATGGTCTCCATCGCCAGACCGCTGATGACCGGCGTCGCCTCGTTGAGCAGCACCACGTCGACCCGGTCCAGCCCGATCCCGGCGCTCTCCGCGGCCCAGGTCACCGCCTTGACCGCACCGTCGACGTTCTTGACGGTGCCCTTGATTCCCGTCGTGCGGGTCAGGGCACCGCCCCGATAGTCGATCCCGGCCTGCGGGCCGACGTGGGCGAGGCTGGCTTCGGTCGTGGAGTTGCCGATGTCGACACCCACGACCATCAGTTCGGCCACACCGGCCTCCGTCAGCCCAGCGCGGCGGTGGAGAACTCCGCCTGCACCTCGACCGGTCGCGCGGCCTTGCTGATCTGCTCGGTCTCCTTCAGATGCAGCAGTGCGGCCTTGGCCTGCCATCGGGGACGGGCCATCTGGTCGTTGAGCGTGGGAACCGGCTGCGGCGATTCGCCCTTGGCGTACTGCGCGGCGTTGGCACCGATGTTGCGGTAGGTCTCCAGCGTGAGCAGCGGGCTCTGCGGGAACAGCTCGAGGCTCGACAGCCGGGGCAGATCGCGTTGGTGGATCATCGACGTCCCGCGGGACAGCAGTCCGATGCCGATGCCCGAGCCCGACAATCTGGCCCCGGTGTGGGCCACCACGGCGAGATCGGAGCTGTGCCGCACCCGGATCAGCCGCGCGGTGACCTCCTGCTCCTCGATGCCGGCCAGGATCTGTCGGATCACCTCGGAGTGCGGGATGTTCACGATGGTCTGGGTGAAGAAGCCGGCGAACGCCGGGGATACCGCCACCACCACCTCGTCGGAACGGGAGCCGCGTTCGGCCTGACCGATCTCGGTGAGCGTCAACATCCGCTGCGCGTCACTGGTCGTGCTCGTCACCGTCACTGGACCTCCCTCTCGGGGTTCGACGCGCTGGTCACGTGTCGTAGCTTCTTCATCTCTTCCCAACGCGCGCCCGAGGGGCGGTAGCCGGTGCTGGGACCCTGGTAGTCGTTGGCGTCGTTGACCGCCGACAGCGGCTCAAGATCGTTGGTCATGATCGCCGAGGTCTGCAGCAGGTCACCGGACACCCGCTGCCGCAGCACCGCCAGCAGATTCGACGCGACATCGGAGAACCCCGTCGACTCCAGCGCCTTCACCAGGTCCAGGCCGGTGATTCCGCGGTCCATGACCTGCTGGGCGGACTTGAGATCCTCCAGCACGTCGCGCGGCAGCAGGTCCGCAGATCCGTTGGCGTACACGGCGGCATCGATCTCGGCGTCGGAGATCGACGCCAGATCCAGGTAGTCGAACACCGCCTGCAGGGCCTTGGCCGCCCGCGTGCGGACCGCGAGGATGTCGGACTCCTTCACGTGCCGAAGCCCGCCGTCGACCTGCAGGTCGCGCTGAATGGTGTTGAAGTCGTCGAAGTCGTCGCTGTCGACGTTGGATCCGGCGAACATGTTGTCGTAGTTGGGGGTGGCCGAGTATCCCGAACACACGAAGTCGGTCCCGGGCATCATCTGCGGCATCAGCCGGGCGGTGCGCCGCATCGGCGAGTGCGAGAACGACTGGTCATTACCCGAGGCGCATTCCAGGTCGACCGCCGAAGCGATCATGTTCTCGGCCGCCACCGCCCGGATACCGGCGGGGACCGCTCCCGGGACCCCGATGCAGGAGATCGAACCGTTCTGCAGGCCCTGCACACCGGCGCCCTTGGTCACCAGGATGCAGCGGATCTCCAGGTAGAGCATCGACTTGCCCTGGGCGTTGCCCATCTGCACCTCCGAGCCCGTGCCCGAGGTGAACCGCATCTTGATCCCGCGCGAGGCGTAGGCCGCCGCCAGGAACGCCTTCGACCAGGGAGTGTCGTCGCCGTCGACGAAGACCGGCTCGGTGCCGTACACCGAGATGGTCTCGGCGTAGGCGGTGATCCCGCGCATGCCGAGTTCGAGCTCGGTGGCCTCCTCCAGGGCGCACTGCGTCAGCGCCACGCCCTCGCCCACCTGGCTCCCGATCTGCAGTGCCATCGCCACCAGCGGCGCATACCGCACCACCCCGAGGGTGGTCTCCACCTCGGAGAACCCTCGGATCGAGGCCTCGGCGGCTTCGCAGACCACCTGGAGCGGGTTGTCGCGGGCGCTGGTGCAGTGCGCCTGGTTGGCCGGGGTCCGGCGGGCCCGCATCTTCTGCATGGCCATCATGATCTCGACGATGTTCATCGTCTTGGCGACCTCGAGCAGTTTGGCCGGCGTCAGCCCGGTGGTGACGGAGATGACCTCGCTGCGTGAGGTGTTGGGGTCGACCAGCATTCGGGCGATCTCGACGGCCGGGATCGCCATCGACGCCTCGGTGGTCTCGATGTCGATGGCGTTGTCGGCGATGAACTGGTCGATGAAGTCGAAGTCGGCGCGTGCGACGCCGTCCATCTCGACGACGACCCCGTTCTCCACCCGCACGCTGGGCGACGGGTCGAAGGGGCTGTCCATCGCGACCATGCCGACCTCGGGCCACTCCTCGACGAATCCGTCGAGATTGACCGGCCGACTCTCCAGGGCTTCGGTGCGAAGGGAGTGCCGCACACCGTCGACGGACGCTCCCTGGGGGACCGCAGAGGCAGTCATGTGTGTCTCCTATTCGCTTTCGCTCGTGGCCAGGATGTCGCGGCGCTCGTAGACCTCAGCGGCCTCACGCACCAGTTCGGCGAGCAGCTCGGCGCGATACGTGGAGGACAGCTCCTCGGCGATGGACTCCAGCTCCGCTCTGGTCGATGCGTTCGGGCGCAGGGCGTTGTAGATCGCCAGGACACGCTCGTCGGACAGCGCCGTCATCTCGGCCGCCCGGCGCAGGTTCGCCCCGAGCGCCCTGCGGCCGACCTTCTCCGAGATCTGCGCCTGCAGCCGCAGGGTCTCGGGGGTGATGCGCAGATCCGCGGCTTCGATGTCACCCGCCATGACGGCGGACATGGTGATCGCGTCGATCGGCTTGCCGGTTGGCGTGACGAGCAGGTCCCTGCGGTTCACGCTCAACGGATAGTCCACCGCGGGGTCGAGGTTGGGTTCCGTCATGCACTTCTCCAGGAATACGGGGCGGCGGCCGCCGCCCGGTGGTCAGGACTTGTCGAGCCCTTGGTTCCAGTGTGGCTAGCGTCACGTTGCACGGACGTTGCAGTCCACGACCGGCCTTGCCGGGCCCACCGCCGCGCCCCCGGTAAAGCCTCCTGACATGCTGCAATGCCGCCACCGTGCGGGGTCCGGCCCGTTCACCCCCGTCGCGCGGCCCCGTCGCACCGACCGTTCGGCGGGGAAATGGCCGGATGTTTGCACAGCGCCGCGAGCGGCGCCGCCGCGGGCACTAGCGTGGGCGGCCGATGGACGACCGACAGCACGAGCCGGCAGCGGAGCGGCACCTTGCCGTCCCGCCCCGAGTGGCTCGCCTCGGCGAGTACTTCTCTCTTCCCGAAGCCCTCCCCGAAGCCCTCCCCGCTGCCGGGCCGGACTGGCTGCGCTTCGAGGAGCTGCTCGACGCGACGACCCTGACCGGGTTGGTGACCGCCACCCGGCGGGCGATCGCCGTGTCCTCCGGCGCCGAGGTCGACGACGTACCGGAGCGGGTGGCCGCATCCTCGCTGCAGCTGGCGATGGCGGCCCGTCTCGTCTCGCCGCTGATCGGGTCGGTCCTGACGACCCGCAACGCGCCGTTGCTGACACCGGGATCGCTGCGATGGAGTTCTGCCGGCCATTCGGTGCGGTTCGCCGCCACGGGACTGCGGTGGCGGCGAGCCGAGGACGCCGCCGGTGCCGCCGGGACGATCCGGGACACCTTTCTGGAGGGCGCGATGGCCGCGATCGTCGAGAGCCTGCACTCGGCGGTGTCGTTGTCGCCCACGGTGATGTGGGGAAACACGATCTCGGCCGCCCATGGCGCGGTCACGGTGGCGGGAATGACCGACCCCACCCTGATCCCGGCCGGCCGGCAGCTGGTGCGGGCGATGGCCGACACGGGCCCTCTCACCGGAACCGCTGCCGTCGGCGAGGGCACCTTCACCCGCAGATCCTGCTGCCTGTTCTATCTGGCCCCGGGTGGCGGACTGTGCGGCGACTGCGTGCTGCAGGCCTCCGATCGGTCACATCGATCACACTGAGGGCGGCGGCGCAGACTTCGTCTCATTGCAACGTCGATGCAACGAAGGCCTCATTAGCATTCGGGCCCGCCGACCAACCGGACTGGAGTCCCCCATGAGCTTGTCCCCAGGTGATTACGCGGCACCAACCGGTCTCACTGCCCGCCCCCCGCGCGCGCACCGCCAGCAACTCTCTTCTCCCCGAAAGGGTTTCGACGGTACCCGCAGGACGCGCACCGCCGTCGTGACCAGCGACGAACTGCTGCACCACGGACTTCTGCACGTGATCTCGCGCACCCAGGGTGTGCAGCTCGTCGGAAGCATGCGGCCCGGCCCCGACCTGGTGGCCCAGCTGCGGAGTGTCCGGCCCGACCTGCTGGTGCTCGGCGCCGACCGCGACGTGGAACTGCCGACCCTGCTCGACCGGCTGCACACGCGGCCCAAGGTGATCGTCGTGATCGACACCGACGACACCCAGACCGATCCGCTCGAGCTGATCCGCGCGGGCGCCGACGGACTGATCGACCGACGGTCGACCTCCGCGGATCTGCTCTCCACACTGATGCGGGTGGCAGCCGGGCACAACGCGCTGGATACGTCGTGCGCGAACGCCGTCATCACGCAGCTGCGATCACCGGTCGGGAAAACGGCCGACATCGGCGTACCGACGTTGACGCGCCGCGAACACGAGGTGCTCGACCTCGTCACCGACGGCCTGGACAACCGCACCATCGCCCGGAGCCTGTTCATCAGCGAGGCCACCGTCAAGTTCCACCTGCACAACATCATGAGCAAGTTCGGCGTCCACAAGCGGGCCGCTCTGGTATCGACCGCGCTGCGTGGCCGGAAGGCCGGCGGTCGTTGACCTCGCCGCACCCCACGCATGGATCGCGAAGCCGGACGGGAACCGAGATGAACCCCGAGACGACCCCCAAGACGGACACAGCCATCACCGTCGAGCTCCCCGTCGCGCGCCGGCGCGTTGCCGTGGCGGGTTCGTCGGCCCCGGCGCTCGCCGCCACGGCCGAGCTGCTGGGGGCGGGCGCCCTGGTGACCATCGCCAGTCCCGACCCGAGTCCCTATCAGGAGGACCTCGCCGACCGCGCCCTGCTGACGCTGCACCGCCGCGAACTCACCGACGACGACATCGACTCGGCCGAGATCGTATTCGCCTACACCGGCGATCCCGCCGCAGACCGGCGGGTCCAGTGCCTGGCCGAACAACGGCACCGCATCTGCATCACCACCCCCCGGCCAGCCGCGCCGAAGCCGCGTAATCCGTTGACCGGCAGGGTTATTCTGGTCGGCGGCGGGCCCGGCGACCCGGATCTGCTGACCGTGGCGGGGCGTGATGCGCTGGCCGGTGCGGACGTCATCGTCACCGACCGGCTGGCCCCGGTCGGTGCGCTGGCCGCCGTCGCGCCGCGGGCACGGATCATCGACGCCTCCAAGATCCCCGGTGGACGCCGCATCGACCAGGACACCATCAACAGACTGCTCGTCGAACACGCTCTCGCGGGCTGCACCGTGGTCCGGTTCAAGGGTGGGGACGGCTTCGTCTTCGGCAGGGGCGGGGAGGAACTCGACCACTGCCTGCGCGCGGGAGTGCCCGTCGACGTGATTCCCGGTGTCAGCGCGTCGATCGCCGCACCGGCGGCGGCCCTGATACCGGTGACCCACCGTGGCCTGACCCAGGGATTCACGGTGGTCTCCGGTCACGTGCCTCCGGGACATCGCGATTCCACCATCGACTACGCCGCGCTGGCCCGGACGAACACCACCATCGTGTTGATGATGGCGGTGGCCAACCTCGACGCGATCGCCGCCGCCCTGACCGATGCGGGCATGGCGCCCGACACACCGGCCGCGGTGATCGCCGACGGGTGCCTGCCCAGCCAGAGACATGTGCGGGCAACGCTGGGCACCATCGCCGAGTCGGCGCGTTCCGCGCGGATCGGCCCGCCCGCCACGACGGTCATCGGCGCCGTCGCCGGCTTCGTGCCGGGGCTTCCGGTCGACGCCCCAGAGGCCGCGCGAACGGCCGGAGTGCCGGCCCGATAAGGGCTCTCGGCGCTCCCGGGCCGGCCCATCAGGTCAGCGCCCCGGCCAGCAGCGCCGCCAGGGAGGCCCCGACGAACGGCCCGAACACGGGGACCCACGAATACGACCACAGCGGGCTGCCCTTGCCCTTGATCGGCAACAGCGTGTAGGCGATACGTGGACCCAGGTCACGGGCCGGGTTGATCGCGTATCCGGTCGGTCCGCCCAGACCGAAACCGATGGCCATGACGACGAAGGTGACCGCCGCGTACCCCAGGGTGTTGTTGACTTCCGGAGTGGTGAAGATCCACAGGATCAGCACGAACGTCGCGATGACCTCGGTGACGAAGTTCCAGCCCGTGCCGCGGATGGCCGGCGCCGTGCAGAAGATCGCCCGTGTTCCGGAGTTGTCGTCGTTGTGGTCGTACTGCAGCTTGAACGCGGCCCAGCACAGTGCCGCACCGGCGATCCCCCCGAGCAGTTGGCCTGCCATGTAGAACGGGACGCTGCTCCACGGGATACCGCCGGAGATGGCCACGGCCAGCGTGACGGCCGGGTTGATGTGCGCGCCGGACGGGCTGGCGATGCTCGCGCCGGTGAATACGCCGAAGCCCCAGCCCAATACGATGACCAGCCAGTCACCACCGCCGCCGTGCGAGTACGAGTTCTTCAACACGACTGCTGCCACGGAACCATTGCCGATCAGCACGAGGACACCCGTGCCGAGAAGCTCCCAGATGAATATGTCGAAGTTCGACAATGCCCAACCTTCCTGAAGGCCCTTGATCGCGGATACTCCCGGCATGCAGAGGAGCCGGAGTGCACCGGGGGTGCGCGTTCAGTCTTTGCGAAGGTTCGGTCGAAAATGACTGCTGTCGGCGATGTCCCAACCGCCAACTGTCCGAAGCACTGGGCTTTCGGCTAGGTTGCTGACCGGAATGCGGCGGGAGCCGGGAATTCGGCATCCCCGCCGCTTCGGCGGAATACCATGAAAGTGCTGACATTCCGTCCAAAACAACTGCAGCACGACTTATTTGAAAGGTTGGCCAATGACCGCCCTGCCGCTGACGAAAGCACAAGCCGTCGTCCAGGCCGCAATCGCCAAAGCACACGAGATCGGTCAGCCGATGAACATCGCCGTCGTCGACGACGGCGGCCACCTGATCTCCTTCGCCCGGATGGACGGGGCGATCAAGGCCAGTATCGACATCTCGACGCGTAAGGCCAGGACGTCGATCCTGATGAACGCTCCCACCGCCGCGCTCACCGAACTGGTGCAGCCGGGCGCCGAACTGTACGGGCTCGAACAACTCTCGGGCGGACTGGTGATCTTCGGCGGCGGGCTGCCGCTGGAGATCGACGGTGTCGCGGTCGGCGCGATCGGTGTCAGCGCCGGCAGCGTCGCCCAGGACGTCGCGGTTGCCGAGGCCGGCGCCGCGGCCTTGAACGACTGAGCACAGCTGAGAACGGCCGGCGCCGGCGCATCCCTCCCCGATGCGCAGGCGGGGCCATCCAGCGGCGTCGTCCGTTCCGCAAACCCCGAACCGGCCGGCCCGTCACCGTGTGACGGGCCGGCCGGACCCTATCCGGGGCTCGATCGGGGCCCGATCAGAACTCGATCAGAAGAAGCCCTGCGCCTTGCTGCTGTAGGACACCAGCAGGTTCTTCGTCTGCTGGTAGTGGTCGAGCATCATCAGGTGGTTCTCGCGGCCGATACCGGACTGCTTGTACCCGCCGAACGCCGCGTGCGCCGGGTACTGGTGGTAGCAGTTGGTCCACACCCGGCCGGCCTTGATGTCACGCCCGGCGCGGTAGGCGGTGTTGCCGTCGCGGCTCCACACGCCAGCGCCCAGACCGTAGAGGGTGTCGTTGGCGATCGAGATGGCCTCGTCGTAGTCGCTGAACGAGGTCACCGCCACCACCGGGCCGAAGATCTCCTCCTGGAAGACACGCATCTTGTTGTGGCCGGTGAACACCGTGGGCGCCACGTAGTAGCCGCCGTTGAGGTCGCCGCCGAGCTCGGCGCGCTCGCCGCCGGTGACGACGGTGGCTCCCTCGCTCTTGCCGATCTCGATGTAGGACAGGATCTTCTCCAGCTGGTCGTTGGAGGCCTGGGCGCCGATCATCGTCTCGGTGTCCAGCGGATCGCCCTGCCGCACGGCCTTGGTGCGGATCGCCGCCAGCGCCAGGAACTCGTCGAAGATGTCGGCCTGGATGAGCGAGCGCGACGGGCAGGTGCACACCTCGCCCTGATTGAGGGCGAACATCGTGAAGCCCTCCAGCGCCTTGTCCTGGTAGTCGTCGGCCGTCGCCATCACGTCGTTGAAGAAGATGTTGGGGCTCTTGCCGCCCAGCTCCAGGGTGACCGGGATCAGGTTCTGGCTGGCGTACTGCATGATCAGCCGGCCGGTGGTGGTCTCCCCGGTGAAGGCGATCTTGGCGATCCGGTTGCTGGAGGCCAGCGGCTTGCCCGCCTCCACCCCGAACCCGTTGACCACGTTGATCACGCCCGCGGGCAGCAGGTCACCGATCAGGCTCATCAGGTACAGCACCGAGGCCGGTGTCTGTTCGGCCGGCTTGAGCACCACCGCGTTGCCGGCGGCCAGCGCCGGGGCCAGCTTCCAGACCGCCATCAGGATCGGGAAGTTCCACGGGATGATCTGGCCGACCACGCCCAGGGGCTCGTGGAAGTGGTAGGCGATGGTTTCGTGGTCGATCTCCGAGAGCGACCCCTCCTGGGCGCGGATGGCTCCGGCGTAGTAGCGGAAGTGGTCGACGGCCAGCGGGATGTCGGCGTTCAGCGTCTCCCGCACCGGTTTGCCGTTGTCCCAGCTCTCGGCGACGGCGATGGATTCCAGGTTCTCCTCGATGCGGTCGGCGATCCGGTTGAGGATCAGTGACCGCTCGGCCGCGGTGGTCTTGCCCCAGGCCGGGGCGGCGGCGTGGGCGGCGTCCAGGGCCTTGTCGATATCGCTCTCGTCGGAGCGGGCGACCTCGCAGAACGTCTCGCCGGTGATCGGCGTGGGGTTCTCGAAGTAGCGACCCGCGACCGGCGGCACCCACTGGCCGCCGATGTAGTTGTCGTAGCGGGACTCGAAGGACATCACCGAGCCCTCGGTGCCCGGGCGGGCGTACACAGTCATGGGACCTCTCCTACCTCCGTGGTGGCACGTGCCCTACCTGCGCGGTGACACGTGCGTTCTCGCGACGAATGTGTCGTGCGTCACGCACGTTAGTCGCGCGACGGTTGCAGCACGGTTGCATCGGGACCGCGGGGCGAAGACCGGCTGCCGCGGGCGCCGGACCGGGGCCGCGCCGGGTTCAGCCGAGCTCGAAGTCGATTCCGGCGAGGCGGCCGCGGGCCACCGCCCGGCTCACCGGGTCCACCGCCGCGCTGTCCCGCAGGGCCGCCCACCCCTCGCGGTCGTCGCGGCCCTCCGGGGACTCCAGCCAGCGGCGCAGCACCTCCGGGCGCCCGCGCGCGGCCTCGGCCAGCACCGCCCCGCGCAGGGTGGCGGTCAACTCGGTGCGCAGCCGGCCGATGGCCGGCGACACCGACTGCGGCAACAGCGGGCCCTGATATCGCCCCAGCGCCGCCTCGACATCACCGGCCGACAGCGCCTCGGTCACCTCGGCGAGGTCGCTGGTGATCGGGCACAGCAGGCGGTAGGGCCGCGAGCCCAGGCAGTCCGCGCCGATGACCTTGCGCAGCCGGGACATCTCGGCCCGCACCGTGACGACGTCGAGGTCCTTGTCGTCGAGCAGCACCGCCAGATGGTCGGCCGACAGCCCTTCGTCGTGCCGCGACAGCAGCACCAGGATGTCGGCGTGCCGGCCGGTCAGCGTGGCCGCCCGCAGGTGTCCGTAGTCGTCGGTGGTGACCCAGCGCGGCCGGTCGCCGCCGAGCACCACCAGGTGTGGTTTGCGCGCGACCGGCTCGGTGTCCGCGCCGTTGAGGCGCAGCAGGGCCAGGTGGTTCTCGACGGCCACGGCGGTGGCCCGGACCAGGGCCAGGGTCTGCGATGCGGCCACCTCCGGGCCGCCGGTGAGGTCGATCGCCCCCAGCAGCGCACCGCTGTGCGGGTCATGCACCGGAGCCGCGGTGCAACTCCACGGCGTCACGATGCGGGAGAAATGCTCCGAGCCCCGGATCTGGAGTTCGGTGTCCAGCGCCAGCGCCGTGCCGGGTGCGTTCGTGCCGGCGCCGTGCTCGCTCCAGTCCGCCCCCGGAACGAAGTTCATCGACTCCGCCCGCCGGCACGCCGCCGGGTCGCCCTCAACCCACAGCAGGGTGCCGTCGGCGCCGGTCACCGCCACCACCACGCCGGTGTCCATCGCGTCGTTGACCAACAGCCTGCGGATGACGGGCAGCGCCGGCGCCAACGGGTGCGCCTCGCGCATCCGGGCGACACCCACGGTCGTCGGGGTGGCCGCACCGCCGCGCTCGGGGTCCACGCCGCGGGCCAGGCTGCGCCGCCAACTCTCGG
The DNA here is from genome assembly GCF_002592005.1 of Mycolicibacterium palauense. Taxonomy (GTDB): domain Bacteria; phylum Actinomycetota; class Actinomycetes; order Mycobacteriales; family Mycobacteriaceae; genus Mycobacterium; species Mycobacterium palauense. The sequence goes on from NZ_NVQF01000034.1 coordinate 59,444, forward strand.
CCACCACGGGACGGATCTGATCGGCGTCCAGTGCGGAGGCGTCGACCTCACCGGCCAGGAAGCGTTCCCGCACGGCGAGCAGAACCCGGGACGAGACCGGGCGGCTGGAGGTATTCGACGACTTCATCCGGGTTGACCACCGTGTTTCTGGGCGCGTGAGGCCACGATAGCTCGGTTGGGCGGCAAAATGCGCGGACCCGGCCAGCCGGGTACCTGTGCGGCCCCGCCGGCTCTCCTTCCGGGCGGGGCCGCACAGCGCTTGGGGGGTGGGGCCCAGGGGTCTGGCTCGGT
>NZ_NVQF01000035.1 GCF_002592005.1 Mycolicibacterium palauense
GCCAGTGCCAGTGCCGGGTGCTGCGCCGGGGGTCGGGCTGCTCGGCGGGCGGCACGGTGGGCAGGGCCGGGGGGCCGGGCAGCTCGGAAAGCCTTTCCCGCCACCAGGACACGTCGGCGGCCCGGGGGGCGTGCCGCGGCGACTCCTCGACCGCGGCGCGGTACCGGCGGTAGCTGTAGGTCAGCTCAGGCAGCGTCGCGCCCCGGTAGAGCCGCGCCAGGTCGCTCATCAGGGTGCGGTAGCTGACGGCGTCGGCGGCCTGCATGTCCAGGTCGACGTGCAGGCGGGTGCGCCCGCCCGGCAACAGCGACAGGGCCAGCTGGAGCACCTCACCGTCGAGCAGCTGGTGCGAGCGCGTCTCTCGGGTGCGCAGCAGCGCCGCGCCGGCCGCGTCGTCGTCCAGATCGCGCAGGTCCTCGACGGTGACGTCGAGGACGCGGGCGCCGATGCGCTGGGTGCCGTCGGGCAGGAATTCCACCCGCAGCATCGGGTGGCGGGCCGACAGCGCGGCCGCGGCCTCGCGCAGGCGCGGCGCCGAGACGCCCGCGCCGTCGAACTCCACGTAGAGGTGTCCGGCGACGCCGCCGAGTTGCTGATCGTCGTTGCGGCCCACCCACATCGCGTGTTGCATGGGCGCCAGCGCGAACGGCTGCCCATCGTGGTCGTGGGACGCGGCGCCGTCGGGGGTGGCCGGCTCGGGTGCGGGGGCGTCCGGTGCGGCGGGCCGGCCCTCGATCAGGGTGCGCCACGCCCGCACGGTCGGGTTGGCGACCAGGGCGGCGAAATCGACGTCGATGCCGCGCTTCCGCCACCGCCCGGACAGCGTCATGATGCGCAGCGAGTCCAGGCCCTCGGCCAGCAGGTCGGCGTCGGCCGCGAGGGTCTGCGCGTCGACACCGAGCAGTTCGGCGACCTCCTCGCGGACGGTCTGGGGACCGCTCGCCGGCTCACCCACGAATTCCCTCCTCCGCATACTTAGTACAGGCTGTCCTAATTTTGTGGAGGCTACCCTATATTTGGGTCGTCGAACACGCCTACCCCAGGACCGGTGAGGACCCGATGAACCCAGAATCCGGACTCGTGCACACGGGTTTCGTGCCCTTCCCCGCCGACCGCGCCGCGGCCTACCGCCGGGCCGGCCACTGGGCCGGGCGCACCGTCGACACGCTGCTCGCCGACTCCGCGGCCCGCCACCCCGACACCACGGCCGTCGTCGACGCCACCACCGCCCACACCTACGCCGAACTGGACCGGCTCGCCGACCGCGCCGCCGCGGGATTCGCCGCGCTGGGCATCGGCCGCGGTGACCGGGTGCTGCTGCAACTGCCCAACACCTGCCGCTTCGCGGTCGTCCTGTTCGGCCTGCTGCGCGCCGGGGCGATCCCGGTGATGTGCCTGCCCGGTCACCGCGCGGCCGAGCTGGAACACTTCGCCGTGGTCGCCCAGGCCGCCGCCCTGGTCATTCCCGACGCCGCCAACGGTTTCGACTACCGGGAGATGGCCGCCACGCTGTGCGCACGCTGCCCGAGCCTGCAGCGGGTGGTCGTCGACGGCGACCCGGGCCCGTTCACCTCCCTGGGCGAGGTGCTCACCGGGGGGCCCACACCACCGGTCGACGGCACCCAGGTCGACGGCACTCAGGTCGACGGCACTCAGGTCGACAGCACGGCCCCGGCGCTGCTGCTGGTCTCCGGCGGCACCACGGGATACCCCAAGCTGATCCCCCGCACCCACGACGACTACGTCTACAACGCCACCGCCAGCGCCGAGCTGTGCCGGCTGGGCGCCGACGACGTCTACCTGGTGGCGCTGCCGGCCGGGCACAACTTCCCGCTGGCCTGCCCGGGCCTGCTCGGTGCGCTGGCGGTCGGTGCGACGACGGTGTTCACCACCGACCCCAGCCCGGAGTCGGCGTTCGCGCTGATCGACCGCCACCGTGTCACCGTCACCGCGCTGGTACCGGCGCTGGCCAAACTGTGGGCCCAGGCCTGCGAGTGGGAACCGCTGGCACCCAAGACTCTTCGCATTCTGCAGGTCGGCGGCGCCAAGCTGGGCGCGGACGACGCCGCCGCGGTACGCGCGGCGCTGACCCCGGGCCTGCAGCAGGTGTTCGGCATGGCCGAGGGACTGTTGAACTACACCCGCCTCGACGATCCGCCCGAGCTCCTCGACCACACCCAGGGGCGGCCGCTCAGCGCGGACGACGAGATCCGGGTGGTCGACGACGACGGCGTCGAGGTCGCCGAGGGCCAGGAGGGTGAACTGCTGACCCGGGGGCCCTACACCATCAACGGCTACTTCAACGCCGAGGCCGTCAACGCCCGCTCGTTCTCCCCCGACGGCTTCTACCGCTCCGGCGACAAGGTGCGCCGCTTCGCCGACGGCTACCTGGAGGTCACCGGCCGGGTCAAGGACGTGATCCACCGCGGCGGTGAGACCGTCTCCGCGCTCGACCTCGAAGAGCATCTGATGTCGCATCCGGCGATCTGGGCGGCGGCCGCGCTGGCCGTCCCCGACGAGTATCTCGGTGAGAAGATCTGCGCCGCCGTGGTGTTCCACGGCGCCGAGCTGACACTGGCCGACGTCCACCGCCACCTCGACGGCCGCGGGGTGGCGACCCACGCCCGCCCGGATGTCCTGGTGCCCGTCGGCTCGCTGCCGACCACGGCGGTGGGCAAGGTCGACAAGAAGGCCATCGCCGCGAGTGTGACCGCGACCCTCAGTGCGGCGCGGCGTTGAGTTCCCACCGCGCCACCGCCTGCTGATGACGCCAGAACTGCGCGAAACGCCCTCCGGCGGCAAGCAGTTCGTCGATGGCGCCGTCCTCGAGAACCGCTCCCCCATCCAGGAACAGCACCCGGTCGGCATGCCGGATGCAGGCTGCCCGGTGGGCGACGATGACCCTGGTGCGCGGCTGCAGGTCTGCGGTGAGCGCATCGACGATAGCGTCCTCGTTCTCGGCATCCAGCGCGCTGGTGGCTTCGTCGACGAGCAGCACCGGTGCGTCCTTGGCCAGGGCGCGCGCGATGCCGACGCGCTGGCGTTCTCCCCCGGACAACGCGGCACCGGCCTCGCCCACCGGTGTGCGATCGCCCCGGGGTAGCCGGGCGACCACGTCGTCGACCCGGGCCAGCCGCATCGCCGCGGCCAGCCGTTCGGGCCCGGCCTCGGGGGCACCGACGCCGACGTTGTCGCGGATCGTGCCGTCGAACAGATACGGGTGCTGGAAGACCACGCTGGTGAGTGCGCGGCGGGCCGGCACGCTCAGCGTCGCCGCGTCGATGCCGTCGATGAGCACCCGTCCACCGGTCGGTTCCCGCAGCCCGGCGATCAGCGCCAGAATGGTGCTCTTGCCGGATCCCGACGGGCCGACGATCGCGGTGGTCTGCCCGGCGTCGAGCACGAAACTGACCTCGTCGAGCACCGGGGTGGACCCGTATCCGAAACTGACCCGGTCGAATTCGATCCACGGCGGCGACACCGGCGCGGCCGGCTCGACGGTGCCCGCCGCGGTGACCGGCGCGGCCAGCACCGTCGCGATCCGGTCCAGGGTGGCGCGGGTGGACTCGATGGCCGGTGCCAGCTCCGAGAGCGCGGTGAACGGTTCGAGGTAGCGGGCGATCACCACCAGCAGCGCGACCGCCTCCGCGACGCCGAGGTGGCCGCGCACCGTCAGCAGCGTGGCCACGCCGGCGAACAGGATCAGCGCGAGCTGGCTGGCCAGGCTGAACAGCAGCTGACCGGGGATCTGCATGGTGAGCAGCCGCATGGTGGCGCCGTGCTGGGTGGCCAGCGCGGCGCCGACCTGGCTGTGGGCGGGTTCGACGCGTCGCGCCGCTCGCAGTGGCTGCTGGGTGCGGGCGAACTCGATCAACCGTTCGCTCAGTTCGGTGTTGGCCGCCTCCGCGGTGGTGTCGGCCGTCCGGGACAGCCGGATCGAGGCCCAGGTGGCGCCCAGCAGCACCGCGACACCGGCCAGCGCGGCCAGCCCCAACGGCCACGACACCGCCAGCAGGGCCACCGCGATGGCCAGGGGCAGCAGCACCGCACCGATGAGCGGGGTGAGCAGATTGACCACCAGGCCCACCAGTTCCGGGCCGGTCGCGGCGATCGCCTGCCGCGCCGTCGCGGTGTTCTCGGCGGTCAGCCAGTCCAGCCGGATGGTCGGTAGCCGGTCGGCGAGGTCGTGCTGGGTGCGGTCCAACAGGGTGAACCCCAGGTCGAAGCCCAGGCGCGCGTTGACGGTGTCGACCACCCAGCCCGCCACCGTGACCCCGGTCAGCCAGCCCAGCCACACCCAGGCCCGCCCCGGGTCGGTGCCGAACAGCGCGGCGATCAGCGGCACGAGCAGCACCGTGCCCGCCGCGCGGAGCAGCACCGACAGGACCGCCAGCACAAGGTAGCCGCGGAACCGGCGCCTGCCGCGCGCCGTCAGCAGTGCGCTCAGCGTGCGGATCATCGGGTGGCTCCCTGCGGTTGGCCGGTGGTGGTGCGTCCGGTGTCCCACAGCCGGCGGTAGCGTCCGCCGGCGGCCAGCAGCTGCTCATGGGTTCCCGTTTCGGCGACGGCACCGTCCTCGAGCACGACGATCTGGTCGGCGTGGGTGATGGTGTGCAGCCGGTGGGCGATGACCAGCACGGTGCGGTCCCGGGTCAGCCGGGTGATCGCCTGTTGCACCAGGTATTCCGACTCGGGATCGGCGAAGGCGGTGGCCTCGTCGAGGATCAGCACGGGCGGGTCGGCGACGAGGGCACGGGCGATGGTCAGCCGTTGCCGCTCGCCCCCGGACAGCCCGGATTCGGCCCCCAGGACGGTGTCGTAGCCGTCCGGCAGCCGGGACACCCGGTCGTGAATCTGCGCGTCGAGGGCCGCCGACCGGACCGTGTCGGGATCGGCGCCGGGGTCGGCCAGGGCGATGTTGTCGGTGACCGTGCCGCGCAGCAGCTGCGACTCCTGCAGCACGAAACCGACTCGGCGGTACAGGTCGTCGGCGCTCAGCGCCCGGATGTCGTCACCGTCGACGAGGATCGCGCCGTCGTCGACGTCGTAGAAGCGGGCCAGCAGCGCCGCCAGCGTCGACTTGCCCGACCCCGACGGCCCCACCAGCGCGGTCATCGTGCCCGGCCGCAGCGTCAGGCTGACGTCGCGGATGACCGGGGTACCCGGACGGTAGCCGAAACCGACCCGGTCGAACACGACACCGGCGGCCGGTCGACCCGGGTGCCGCGCCGCCGGGGCGCCGGCCAACTCGGGTTCGTCGAGGGCTCCCTGGATACGGCGCGCGGCCAGCATTCCGGCGCGGATGCCGCCCAGGCCGTAGCCGATGCCCAGCAGTCGGACCCCGAAGGTGGTGCCCAGCAACAGGAACGGCAGCAGATCCACCGGGTTCATCCGGCCGGTGACGATCAGCGGTGTGCCGACCGCGGTGATCAGCCACAGGAAGGTCGCCGGCCGGGTGACCAGGTCCATCATCGTCTTCTTGCCGGTGAACGGCCGCTGCCAGGCGACCAGGAAGTCGATGTAGTCGTCGAGGCGGCGGCGGAAGCTCGACGACGCCGCCCCGCCGAAGGCCCGGACCACGGGCTGGCCTTCGAGGTAGGCGGTGGCCTCGTTGTTCATCCGCTCGGCCCACCGCTGCGCCTGGGCGATCCGGGGCCCGGACTGCACCGTCATGATCCACATGGTGACGATGTAGAGCAGCACGGGAACCAGCAGCACCAGTCCCAGGCGCCAGTCCACCACGAACAGGTAGGTCAGCACCGCCAGGGGGGCAACCACCGCGGCGACCGCGTCGGGGACGGCGTGGGTGACCAGATAGTGCAACGAGAGCGTGTCGTCGGCGATCAGCTGTTTGATGGAGCCGGACCCGCGGTCGGTGAACCAGCCCAGCGGGAGCCGGGACAGTTTGGCCAGCAGCCGTTTTCGCAGGTCCCGCGCGAACCGGGCGTCGACGGCGTGCAACCACAGGGTCAGCCCCGCCGCCAGTACGGTGCCCGCGCCGAGCAGCACCACCGCGGCGATCCCGACCGGCCAGAGGCGATCCTCACCCGCGCCGGAGAGCAGTCGCGGCGCCAGTTCGACGAGCAGGACATACGGCGCGAGCGCCAGTACCGTGACCACGGCCTGCAGCGCGCCCGCGAGCAGCAGGGTGGTGCGCAGCGGCGCCAGCAACCGGCCGGCGCCCTGGGAGTTCCAGCTGCCGCGGACCGCCGCCGCCGGGGCCTCCGGCGTGTCCGGCGTGCCGGTCGGGGGCTGCGCCGGACTCTTGTCGGCGCCTTCGCCGCGGCGGGTGCCCATCGCGCGGCCCTCGGTCCAGTAGGCCTGCGGGTGCATCTCGGACTTGGGGAAGCCGAACTCGTCGCGCAGCCGGGGCCGAAGCGCCTTGAGCGCACCGGCTTCCGGGGTCACCCAGCAGTACCAGTTGGACCAGTCCCGGCTCTCGATGGCCGCGGCCAGCGATGATGCGTCCCGGCGCACCACCCGGTGCACCCGGGCCCGCGGGTGCTCGGTGATCGGGATCAGCACGTCGTTGTCGTCGTGCTGCTCGAGGTAGATCTCGATCGGGATGTCCGGCGGTACGGCGCCGAGGATGCCGTTGATCGCCGGGGTGGACGCGGCGTCACCGATCAGCAGGTAGCCGGCCGGGGGCGGGTCGGGCACGCCGAACGGCGCCGAGCCCAGCGTCATCACCGCGATGGTGTCCCCCGGCCCCGCGGTGCGGGCCCACCGGCAGGCCGGCCCGGCGGGCTCGTGCAGGACGACGTCGACGGCGAACCGCCCGCCGGCCGGGTCGGCCTCGGTGATCGTGTAGGCGCGCTGGAACTCGGTGTCCGAGCCGTCGGGGTCGGGGAACCAGAAGCGCAGCCACGCCGCCGGTCCGGCGACGGACTCGGAGAACAGCGTCTCCGACACCATCCGGATCCGCACGAAATGGGGTGCCAGATATTCGGTTTCGGTCACCGTGGCGAGGTGGTCGCGCGCTCCGAACCCGCGCAGGACCGCCCCCTGCAAACCCCGCGCCATCAGTCCCGCGGCACCAGGTAGGGGGCCAGGGTGGCGAGCTTCTCGCAGGTCTCCTCGAATTCCCGTTCGGGGACCGACGCCCCGATGATGCCCGCGCCGGCGCGCAGCCAGGTCCGCCCGTCCTGTTCGAACGCCGCCCGCAACACCAGCGCGGCCTCCATCCCGCCGTCGGGGGTGAACCGCACCACCGCACCGGAATACAGGCCGCGGCTGGCGCGGTCCAGGCGCAGAATGGCCTCCACGCCGGCGGCCTTGGGGATTCCGGAGGCCGTCACGGCCGGGAACAACGCCTCCAGCGCGTCCATCCGGCCGAGTGCGCTGCCCAGCGTTCCGCTGACGGTCGAACCGAGATGCTGCACGCTGCCGCGTTCGCGGACGGTCATGAAGTCGCGGACCACGACCGTGCCCGGCTCGGCGACCTCGGCGACCTCGGCCATCGAGGTGCGCACCGAGATCGCGTGCTCGACGATCTCCTTCGGATTGGACTCCAGGTCGTCGCGGGCCGCGCGGTCGTGCGCCTCGCCGCGGCCCAGCGCGCGGGTGCCGGCCAGCGGCTCGGTCACCACGATGCTGCGGTCGCCGCCTCCCCGCACGGCGGCGACGAGCTCCGGACTGAAACCGAGGGCGCGCACACCGGCGAACCGCATCAGGAACGACCGCGCCGGGGTGTTGCGCATCCGGCCCTTGCGGTAGGTGGCCGGGAAGTCCAGCGCGAACGGAACCTCGACGCGCCGCGACAGAATGACCTTCTCGTAGCGGCCGGCGGCGATCTCGTCGACCGCGCCGGCCACCCGCGGCCGGTAGTCCTCGGCGTCCTGCCGCACGTCGACCGCGCGGGCCGGTCGCGCCGGCGGCACGCCCGCGGCGACCAGCCGGCGCACCACCAGGAGCTGCTCGTCGGTGAGGTTCACTAGCCGCAGGCCGGCCGCGCTGACCACGATCCGGGAGCTGGGTCGGAACACCCGCACCAGCGGGGTGCCCTTCTCCAGCCGGTCGGCCAGCCCGTGGCGGTAGACGCCGAATTCGAAGGACACCCACCCGAAGGCCTCGGCACTGTAGGCCTCCGCACTGTTGGTCTCGGCACTGTTGACCTCGGCACTGTCGAGGCCGCCGCCGGCGAGCAGGCCGTCGACGGCCTCACCCAGCACCGCCGCCGGGCTGCCCGTCCAGGGCCGGCGCAGCAGCACGCCGTCGCGCAGCACCCGGATCTCGTCGGTGTCGAGTTCCACGGCCGCCTCGACGCCGAAGGCCAGGATCCACTCACCGTCCTGCTCGTAGACCAGGTATTGCTCGTCGCCCTGTTCGGGCAGCAGCGCGGCGAGCTCGGCGACCACCTCGGCCGGATGAGCACCGGCGGGCAACGGCACGCTCACCGCATCCGCCACCGCCCGATCGCTGCGACGCGCTGCCTGAACGCTGATATTCGGAGCCACCAGGTAAATGTAGCCTAACCTTCCTCGCGGCAGCGGGGTACCCGAGCGCACGCGATACGCCCCGCCGCGCCCCGACATCGGGCGGGCCCAGGGCAGCGATCGGGTCCGGTCGGGGCCCGGGCGGGTCAGTCCCCGAGCAGGCGCCGCACCACCCCGTCGGCGAGCAGCCGGCCCCGATCGGTGAGCACCAACCGGTCGCCCTCGGGGCGCAGCAGCCCCTCGGCGGTCAACTCCGGCACTCGCGCCCGCTCGCCGGCGTCCAGCAGGTCCCGCGGCAGTCCCTGGCGCATCCGGATCCGCAGCAACACGTCCTCGATGTGGCGGTCGGCCGCGGTCAGCTCTTCGAAACCCGCTATGGGCAAGGCTTCTTCGGCCAGCTTCTGGGTATAGGCGTTGGGACGCTTGATGTTCCACCAGCGCGTGGACCCGAGGAAGCCGTGGGCCCCCGGGCCCGCGCCCCACCACTGCCCCCCGTTCCAGTAGCCCAGGTTGTGCCGGCACCACCCGCCCGGACGGCTCCAGTTGGACACCTCGTACCACTGCAGTCCGGCGTCGAGCAGCCACCCGTCGAGCAGCTCGTAGCGCCGGGCGAGCACGTCGTCGTCGACGGCGGGCATCTCGCCCCGGCGGACCCGGCGGGCCAGCGCGGTGCCGTCCTCGACCACCAGCGCGTAGGCGGAGACGTGGTCGACACCGGTCTCGACGACGGCGTCCACCGACCGGCGCAGGTCCTCATCGGTCTCGCCCGGGGTGCCGTAGATCAGGTCGAGGTTGACGTGGTCGAAGCCGGCTGCCCGGGCCTCGCGGGCCGCGGCCACCGCGCGCCCGGGCGAATGGGTGCGGTCCAGGACGCGCAGCACATGCGGGGCCGCCGACTGCATCCCCAGCGACACCCGGGTGTAGCCGGCGGCGCGGATCTCGGCGAAGAACTGCGGTGTCGTCGACTCCGGGTTGGACTCGGTGGTCACCTCGGCGTCGTCGGCGAGCTCGAAGACGTCGCGGACCGCGTCCAGCACGCCGGCCAGCCCGGCCCCGCCCAGCAGCGACGGGGTCCCGCCGCCGACGAAGACGGTGTCCACCGCCCGCCCCGGCACCGCCGCGGCGGCCAGCCGCAGTTCGGTGCGCACCGACGCCAGCCAGCTCTGCGGTGTCGAGCCGCCGGTCTCGGCCGGGGTGTAGGTGTTGAAGTCGCAGTACCCGCAGCGTGTCGCGCAGAACGGCACATGGATGTAGACGCCGAACGGCCCGTCCGGCGTCGCCACCAGCGGCGGCACGTCTGCGTGGGCGGGCGACACGGTCACACCCGCCATTGTCCCTGCCGTGCCCCCGCCGCGGCCGCTCGGTTAGGGCTGGTGGACTCTTCGTGGCACAATGGGCGACGTGACCGCCGCCTCGAGCCTTTCCCAGCGTGTTTCGCTGGTCGCGCGGCGTCATGTCGACTTCAAGCGCGTGTGCAGCTGTTGCTGTCGTTCCGCTTGACGTCGTAGACCTGCCCCTGTACTTCAGCTGGCCGTCGGGTTCTGCGCCGCCGGACCAGCCACCGGTGGTTTTGCGCGTTCCTCACAGCCGGCTCCTCCGCGAAGGAGTCCCCAATGAGCACCCCGACCCGCCCCGCCAAGACCGCCAAACGCCAGCGCGGCGAAGGCCAGTGGGCGCTGGGCTACCGCGAGCCCCTCAACGCCAACGAACGGTCCAAAAAGGACGACAACCCGCTCAACGTGCGCGCGCGCATCGAGGCGATCTACGCCAAGCAGGGTTTCGACAGCATCGACAAGGGCGACCTGCGTGGCCGTTTTCGCTGGTGGGGCCTCTACACCCAGCGCGAGCAGGGCTATGACGGCTCCTGGACCGGCGACGAGAACATCGATGTCCTCGAGGCGAAGTACTTCATGCTGCGGGTGCGCTCCGACGGCGGCGCGCTGACCGCGGCCGCGCTGCGCACGCTGGGCGAGATCTCCACCGAATTCGGGCGCGACACCGCCGACATCTCCGACCGGCAGAACATCCAGTACCACTGGATCCAGGTCGAGGACATGCCCGAGATCTGGAAGCGGCTCGACGCCGTGGGCCTGCAGACCACCGAGGCGTGCGGCGACTGCCCCCGCATCGTGCTCGGGTCTCCGCTGGCCGGGGAATCCCTCGACGAGGTGATCGACGGCACGCCGGCGATCGACGAGATCGTGCGCCGCTACATCGGCAAGCCGGAGTACTCCAACCTGCCCCGCAAGTTCAAGACCGCGATCTCCGGGCTGCAGGACGTGGTCCACGAGGTCAACGACGTCGCATTCATCGGCGTTGTGCATCCCGAACACGGTCCCGGGTTCGACCTGTGGGTCGGCGGCGGGCTCTCGACCAACCCGATGCTGGGCCAGCGGGTGGGTGCGTGGGTGCCGCTGGACGAGGTGCCCGACGTGTGGGAGGGCGTGGTCAGCGTCTTCCGTGACTACGGCTACCGCCGGCTGCGCTCCAAGGCCCGGCTGAAGTACCTGATCAAGGACTGGGGCGTCGAGAAGTTCAGGGAAGTTCTCGAAACGGAGTACCTCAAGCGCCCGCTGACCGACGGCCCCGCGCCGACACCGGTGGCGCGGCCCATCGACCACGTCGGTGTGCAACGGCTCAAGAACGGGCTCAACGCCGTCGGCGTCGCCCCGATCGCCGGACGGGTCTCCGGCACCATCCTGAGCAGGGTGGCCGACCTGGCCGAGGCTGCGGGCAGCGACCGCATCCGCTTCACGCCGTATCAGAAGCTGGTCATACTCGACGTCGCCGACGACAGGCTCGATGCGCTGCGAGCGGGGCTGGACGCATTGGGCCTGCCCTCGACGCCGTCGCACTGGCGGCGCAACCTGATGGCCTGCACGGGTATCGAATACTGCAAGCTGTCCTACGCCGAGACGCGCAAGCGCGCCCAGGACCTGGTCCCGGAGCTGGAGAGCCGACTCGAGGACATCAACGCCGAGCTCGACGTCCCGGTCACGGTGAACATCAACGGGTGCCCGAACTCGTGTGCCCGTATCCAGATCGCCGACATCGGGTTCAAGGGCCAGATGGTGGATTCCGGCAACGGCCCCGAGGAGGGCTTCCAGGTGCACCTGGGCGGCAGCCTCGGACTCGACAGTGGCTTCGGCCGCAAGCTGCGCCAGCACAAGGTGATGTCCTCCGAGCTCGGCGACTACGTCGAACGTGTGGTGCGCAACTTCGTGAAACAACGTGAGGACGGGGAGCGTTTCGCCCAGTGGGCGATTCGCGCCGATGAGGAGGATCTGCGATGACGGTAGAGGTGACCGGGATGACCGAAACGGAGTTGCGCGAGCTGGCGGCGCGCGGCGCGGCGGAGCTCGACGGCGGAACCGCCGAGGCGCTGCTGCGCTGGGTCGACGACAATTTCGCGGGCGACTACGTCGTCGCCTCCAACATGCAGGACGCCGTGCTGGTGGAGATGGCCGCCAAGGTCCGCCCCGGTGTCGACGTGCTGTTCCTCGACACCGGCTATCACTTCGCCGAGACGATCGGCACCCGCGACGCGGTCGAGGCCGTCTACGACGTCAACGTGGTCAACGTCACCCCGGAACGCACCGTAGCCGAGCAGGATTCGGTGTTCGGCAAGGATCTGTTCGCGCGGGAGGCCAACGAGTGCTGCCGGATGCGCAAGGTCGAGCCGCTGTCGAAGGCACTGGGCGGATATTCGGCCTGGGTCACCGGCATCCGCCGGGTGGAGGCCCCGACGCGCGCCAACGCACCGTTCATCACCTTCGACGAGGCCTTCAAGCTGGTGAAGGTGAATCCGCTGGCCGCGTGGACCGACGAGCAGGTCCAGGCCTACATCGACACCAACGGCATCCTGGTCAACCCGCTGGTCGACGAGGGCTACCCGTCGATCGGTTGCGCGCCCTGCACCGCCAAGCCGGCACCGGGATCGGACCCGCGCAGCGGCCGCTGGCAGGGCCTGACGAAGACCGAGTGCGGCCTGCACGCGTCATGACGACGACGGCGCGGCGCGGGCGGCCGCGGCGGCCCGCCGCGCCGCTCGGTCCGGCGCTGGTGCTGACGGCGCACGGCAGCGTCGACCCGCGCTCGGCGCAGACCACACAGGCCGTCGCGGGCCGGATCCGCCGGCTGCGGCCCTGGCTGGACGTGCGGCCGGCGTTCCTGGAGAAGTGCGCACCCGGGCTCGGTGAGGTGCTGGGATCGGTGGCCGCCGAGGGCAGGAGCGCGGTCGTCGTGCCGATGCTGCTCGCCTCGGCCTATCACGCGACCGTCGACATCCCGGGATTCATCGACGACTCCCCGACCGCGGTCGCCCAGGCCGAGGTGCTCGGCGAGGACCCCGCACTGGTGCGGGTGCTGGGCCAGCGCCTGACCGAATCCGTTGTGAATCCCGATGACCCGCACACCGCGGTGGTGGTCACCGCGGTCGGATCCTCGAATGCGGCGGCCAACGCCCGCACGGCCACGGTGGCCGCCCGGCTCGGGGCGGGCACCCGCTGGGCCGGCGTCACCGCGGCCTTCGCCACCGGACCCCACCCGTCGGTGCCCGACGCCGTGGCGCGGCTGCGCGCCGAGGGAGCCCGGCGGGTCGTGATCGCGCCGTGGTTCCTCGCCCACGGACGCATCACCGACCGGGTCGCGGGTTTCGCGAGGTCCGAGGGCATCCCGATGTCCGCGCCGCTCGGCTCGCACAACCTCGTCGCGGCCACCCTGCTCGACCGCTACGACAGCGTCCTGGCCTGCCGCGCCGCGGCCTGACTCGTCTCCGCGGGTGTCGTCCCGATCAGACCGTGGTGTCGTCGCTCGCGTCCGTCACCGCGTCCAGTCGCGTGCGCCGCAACGACCCGACCGGGTCGGCATACAAGGCGCTCAGCGACACCACACCCGCGCCGGCCTGCTGCACGTGGTCACCGAAGGTCGTGGTTCTGATCTCCCGGGCGGGAAGAACAGCCGTCCGGCTGAAGCTCTCCTGAATCACCGCGAACGACTCCGGATAACCGGTGAATGCCTGCCCTCCCACCACGATGTCATCGGGGTTGAGCACATCCCGCAGCAACGCAAGTGACTCGCCGAGTACCCGGGCGCGCTCATCCAGCAACTGCCGCGCCCCCGGACTGCCCGTCCGTGCCGCCCGGTACAGCTCGGCCATCGTCGACCCGGACGCATCGCCGGCAAGGAGCCGCAGCCTCTTCGCGGCCGCGAGCACAGCCCCGTCGCTGACCGTCGATTCCAGGGTTCCGTTCCCGTCCAACAACTCCGAGTAAGCGGGCAGCCCCGCGATGCTGCCCGGGCCACTGCCCGGCGTGTGCACCTTGCCACCGATGACGAGGGCATAGCCGACGGTCTCGCGCGCATACACGTACAAGGTGGTGGTCTGCGACTTGGCCCCGCGGCGAGGCCCGACAAGCAGCTCCGCGGCGGCCATCGCATCGACGTGGGATGCCACCGACACGCGCAGCCCGAGCGCTCTGGCCAGCACGGGCCCCACCGGCGCGTCCACCCAACCGAGCCTGGCGTGGGTCACCGTGCCGGACGCACTGTCCACGATTCCACCGACCGCAACGCCCGCCCACAGCACCCGCCGGCGATGCCAGCGCCTCAGGTAGCGCTTCGCGGTGCCGGACAGCTTGGTCAGCACAACCGCGGAGTGATCTTGCGGGGTGGGGACTTCGAGGACATCGAGTGCCCGGCCGAGCAGATCGGTCGCGACGATGCTCGTCATTCGAGCCCCGATGTGGATGCCCAGCGTCAGGAAATCCTCATGGTTGACCTGGACCGGGATGCGCGGCCTGCCGACAGCCCCCGCAACCGACAGGTCCGCGCGTTCACGAAGCAGGCCGTTCTCAAGCAATCGTCCGACCTGCCTGTTCACCGTCGCCACGCTCAGCGACGTCAGCCGCGCAATCGTCTCCCGGGCGATGGGGCCGCGTACCCGCACCACGTCGAAAACCACACTGGCGGCGGCCTCCGGGACATGCAGGGATGGAGCCACCACGAGGCGCGGGCTCGTGCAGCGGCCACGCTGAGCGACTGGATTGGGGCGCATTTCCGGGTCCTTCTTCGTGAGAGTCGATGAGACGTGCGCCGCGCCGAGAAGCTCTCCACCGACAGGAAACCCGGAGTGCGTCAGTCGCGGCCAGATCCGCGACAACAACGCTCGTGGCCGATGGCCTCACCCGGACCGGGACCGATACGCATGCAGGGAGCCTAGCATCGGCGCGCGGACAATACCGAATCACACTGTGCCGCTGAGCCACTGGCCTCCTCGATATCATCCCGCAGCTGCCGCCGCGAAAGGCGTGGCCGCCGTGAAACCGGGGCGCCGACTCGTGGACCCGACGAACCCCTTGCGCTGCAGGATCGGCAGGACACCCTCGCCGAACCAGTACGCCTCCTCGAGGTGCGGATAACCGCTCAGGATGAAGTGCGTGACACCGAGGCGGGAGTATTCGATGATGCGATCCGCGACCTCGCGATGCGACCCGACCAGCGCGGTCCCGGCCCCGCCCCGCACCAGGCCGACCCCCGCCCACAGATTGGGGGTGATCTCCAGTCGTTCGGTGCTTCCCCCGTGTAGTTCGGCCATCCGTCGCTGCCCCTCGGACTCGCTGCGGGCCAGATCGGCCTGGACCCGTTCGACGTCACGCGGATCGAGCGCCGCGAGGAGGCGGTCGGCCACGGCCCAGGCTTCCTCCGAGGTGTCCCTGGTGATGACGTGGATCCGCAGACCGTAGGACAGGATCCGTCCGTGGTCGACCGCCAGGCCACGAACCCAATCCAGTTTCCTGGCTACCGCGGTCGGCGGTTCACCCCAGGTCAGGTAGGTGTCAGCGAAGCGGGCCGCCACCGGACCGGCCGCCGGCGACGAGCCTCCGAAGTAGACCGGCGGCACCGGGTCGGGGCGGTGGCCGAGGCCGGCCTGCTCGACGCGGACGTGCTCGCCGGCGAAGCTGACGGGTACATCCGATGTCCACAGCTCACGCACGACGTGCAGGAACTCCGCCGTGCGGGCGTATCGCTGTTCCTTGTCCAGGAAGTCACCGTAGGCCCGTTGCTCATGGGCCTCCCCGCCGGTGACCACGTTGAGCAACAGACGACCCCCGGAATGGCGCTGAAAAGTGGCGGCCATCTGGGCGGCCAGCATCGGACTGATCAGTCCGGGCCGCAAAGCCACCAGGAACTTCAGCGTGTCGGTCGTCTCCACCAGCATGGCGGTCGTGAGCCAGGCATCCTCGCACCACGCACCGGTGGGCGTCAGAACGGCGTCGAAGCCGTTGTCCTCGGCGGCGGCGGCAATCTGATTGAGGTAGCGCAACGTCGCGGGCCGGTCCCCGGCCATGGCTGACCCGTGCCCGCCGGCCATCAGCCCTCTCGAGTCGCCATAGGTCGGCAGAAACCAGTGAAAAGACAGCGTCATCCGGATTGTTCTCCTTACGTCCGAGCCTCCATGCTCGCCGAACTCCGGGCATCGGGCACGGGTTGGAATCGTCGTGCGCGCAATAGGCCACGGGGCTCAAATCATCCTGATCGCAAAGGTGTCGAGCCGCGTGCGGCATCTGTCACGATCTCGGCGACGCACCTACCCGGCACACCAGAGCCGACTCACGGAAGACCACAGCGAATCAATGATCGAACTGGACAACCTCACCAAGGCGTACGGCGAAGGCGCCCGGAAAACCGTGGTGCTCGACCGAATCACGTTCCGCGTCGGCACCGGAGAGACCCTCGCCGTCGTTGGTCCCAGTGGTGCCGGTAAGAGCACTCTCGCCCAGTGCGTCAACCTGCTCACGCCACCGACCTCGGGGTCCGTCGTGGTCAACGGTGAAGACCTGACCACGTTGTCGCAGCGCGGGCTGCGAACGGCGCGCCGCCGTATCGGTACCGTTTTCCAGTCCGCGGGACTACTGGAGCGCCGCACCGCAGCGGAGAATGTCGCGTTGCCTCTGGAGTACCTGGGAGTCACCGCGGCGGCCACCCGCCGGCGGGTCGGCGAACTGCTCGACCAGGTCGGCCTGTCCGAGCGTGCCGGCCACTATCCATTTCAACTGTCCGGTGGGCAACGTCAGCGGGTGGGCATTGCCCGCGCCCTCGCGCTTCGTCCGTCGGTGCTGTTGTCCGATGAGGCCACCTCCGGCCTCGATCCGGCCGCCACCGCCTCGGTGGTGGACCTGCTGGGCCGGCTGCGCGACGATCTCGACCTGTCCATCGTGTTCATCACCCACGAGATGGACACCGTCCTGCGGGTCGCCGACTCGGTCGCCAGACTGGAGCACGGCAGGATCATCGAGTCGGGCCGATTGGTGGATCTGCTGACCGACCCGGACTCCTCGCTCGGCGGAGCATTGCTGCCGGCCGCACCGGCGGCCGAAGCGCGCCCCGGCCAACGTCTCTGGCGGGTCGTCTACCGCTCTTCGGATGTGCCGCCGGACTGGATCGGTCGGGCGTCGCTGGATCTGGGTGCCGCGTTGTCGCTGCTGGGCGCGTCGGTACAGGTGGTCGACGGCACCACCGTCGGCAACGCCACCATCGGCGTCCCCGCCGAGGCCACCTCCAGGGCCGTCGACGTGCTGGCGCATTACGGGCTGTCCGCGCGCCCGCTGGACCGGTCTCCGGTGAACGGCAGCGCACTGCGGGGAGTCGCGTGAATCAGTCACTGCTCGCCGTTACCACCGTCCCAGCGAAACAGCTTCCCGGTCTTCTGCTTCCGGCACTGCTGGACACGTTGCTGATGGTCGGGATCGTGATGGCCGTCGTCGTCGCCGTCGGCGTCCCGCTCGGCGCGATCGTGCACAATCTGGCGCCCGACGGATTGTTCGAGAACCGCGGGCTGCACGTGCCGGTGAGCTGGATGGTCAGCGTCGGCCGGTCGCTGCCGTTCTTGATCCTGATGGCCGCCATCATGCCGTTCACCAGGCTCGTCACAGGTACCAACATCGGGATCGCGGCGGCGGTGGTGCCGATGTCCATCGCGGGAATCGCCTTCTTCACCCGGATCGTGGAGAACTCCCTTCGCTCCGTGCCCAACTCGGTGGTCCAGGTCGCGCGTGCATCCGGCGGTTCACGTCTGCAGGTCATCCGGTCCGCCCAGCTCAGCGAGGCTCTGCCTTCGATCCTCGGCGGGCTGACCATCAACACGATCGCGATGATCGAATACTCGGCGATCGCGGGCACCATCGGCGCGGGCGGGATCGGCTACGTCGCCGTGACGTACGGCTATCAACGGTTCGATCAGACCGTGATGCTCGCCACCATCGTGCTCCTCATTCTCACCGTCGCGGCTGTCCAGCTGATCGGCGACGCGCTCGTCCGGATCACAACCCCACACCGCCGTCCCGGTCGTCTCGCCGTGGCTGGGTCACCGCGCCGCGCAACCGCCAACTGATCGAAAGGCTCACCATGACAACGACACCCACCACCACTCAGCATGGCCAACCTGGGTTCGAACTCAGGCATCGCCGTCGCTGGATCTGGATCCTGCCTACCCTCGCGGTCATCGCGGGCGCCGCCGTGCTCATACGCTTCACGATGTTCGCCGACACCCGGTCCGCCAACGAGATTCCGGGGGCGACGCTGGTGGTCGCGACCAACGAAGGCAACGCCGCCGAACAGGCACTGATCGAGTACGTCGCCGCCGAGGTCGCTCCGCGCCACGGAATCAAGGTCGCCTTCCGTGGGCTGTCCGACAGCAACACCATCAACCGGGCCGTCAGCGACGGCGAGGTCGCGGGCACGATCTACCAACACAAGCTGTGGCTCGCGCAGGTCCTGCAGGCCAACCCCGACTTCCACGAGCAGGCCGCAACGCCGGTGTTCCGCTGGGGCTTCGGCATTTGGTCGTCCAGATATTCCGATCCCGCACAGCTGCCCCAGGGCGCCACCGTCTCGCTGTACTCGGATCCCGCCAACGAGGCTCAGGGCCTGTGGCTGCTGGAGCGGGCGGGCCTGATCACGCTCGACCCCAGCGTCGACAAGTGGTCTGCCACCCAACGCGACATCGTCGCCAATCCGAAGAACCTGCGGTTCACCCTCCTCGACTTCGCGGCCCAGTCCCGTTCGCTGCCCGATCTCGACGCGGCCGTCGGATACACCGAGTACTACCTCGCGGCCAATGTTCCACTGCGCCAGCAGATCTTCGCGCCGCCACCCCCGGACGAGTTCGCCGGCCAACTGACCGTCGGAAGTCGCTGGGCCGACGCCGACAACATCAAGAGGCTGGTCGCGGCCTTCCGCGACCCTGACGTCCAGCGATTTCTCGCCTCCGACCCCGCCGTCAAGAACGTCCTGCTGCCGCTTCAGCCGACGCGGTAGAACCCCACCGAGCTCCAAAGGAGGATTCGGCCGATGACCCGCATCATCCGCTTCAATGCCTTCGACATGAACTGTGTCGCCCACCAGTCGCCGGGGCTGTGGCGTCATCCGCGGGATCAGTCGTGGCGGTACAAGGATCTGCACTACTGGACGGAGTTGGCGAAACTCCTGGAGCGTGGCCGATTCGACGGGCTGTTCCTCGCCGATGTGCTCGGCACCTACGACGTGTTCGGCGGCAGTGACGAGGCGGCCATCCGGCAGGCCGCTCAGATCCCGGTCAACGATCCCCTACTACCCATCTCGGCGATGGCCCTGGTAACCGACCACCTGGGCTTCGGTGTCACCACGGGAACCGGGTTCGAGCACCCCTATCCCTTCGCGCGACGGATGTCGACACTGGATCACCTGACCCGCGGACGGATCGGCTGGAACGTGGTCACCGGCTACCTGCCCGCCGCCGCCCGGAACATGGGCCAGACCGATCAGCTTGCGCACGATGCGCGCTACGATCACGCCGACGAATACCTCGAGGTGCTCTACAAGCTGTGGGAAGGCTCCTGGGAGGACGGTGCCGTCGTACGCGACCGCGAGCGGGGAGTCTTCACCGAGGCCTCGAAAGTGCACCACATCGGTCACCGCGGAAAGCACTTCGCCGTGCCCGGGGTGCATCTGTGCGAGCCGTCACCGCAACGTACCCCGGTGATCTACCAGGCCGGCTCCTCGCCTCGGGGCGTGCGGTTCGCCGCCCAGAACGCCGAGGCGATCTTCACCGCTGCCCCGACCAAGGCCATACTGCGCGAGACGGTCTCGGCAATCCGCCGGGAACTCGAGCTGGCCGGGCGAGACCCGTACTCGGCGCTGATCTTCAATCTCACCACGGTGATCACCGCCGGCAGCGACGAAGAGGCGCAGGCCAAGCACGCCGAGTACCTGGCCTACGGCGACCCCGAAGGAGCACTGGTGTTCATGTCCGGGTGGATGGGAATCGACCTCGCCCGCTACGGACTCGACGAGCCGATCGGCAACGTCGACTCCAACGCCATCCTCTCCGCCGTCGCCGCGTTCCAGTCCGCCGACCCCGACGGCCGGGCCTGGGCGGTTCGCGACATCGCCGAATGGGGCGAGATCGGTGGAATGGGGCCGCGCATCGTGGGATCCGGTGTCCACGTCGCCGACACGCTTCAGCAGTGGGTCGACGAGACCGATGTCGACGGATTCAATCTCGCGTACGCGGTGAGCCCCGGAACGTTCGCCGACTTCATCGACCACGTCGTTCCCGTGCTCACCACGCGGGGCGCCTACCAATCCGCCTACACACCGGGCACTCTGCGCAACAAGCTACTCGGCCGGGGAGACCGGCTGGCAGACAGCCACCGCGGCGCGCGCTACCGCGTCGGAGGACCCGGATCGACCATCACCGACCGCCCCCCGACACCGCCGCCCTCGGCGGTGTCCACCTTCGCCCAGCCGACCCGCGCGCACTGACGACAACGCACTGACGACGACGCACTGACGACAAGGAGACAATCGTGACCACCGAAAACATCGCCGAACATGTCCAATTCGCCTACTGGGTGCCCAATGTCAGCGGCGGCCTGGTGACGAGCACGATCACTCAGCGCACGAGTTGGGATTTCGACTACAACCGTAGACTTGCCCGCACCGCCGAGAACAACGGGTTCGACTACGCACTGACGCAGGTCCGCTACATGGCCTCCTACGGCGCGGAGTATCAGCACGAGTCGACGTCGTTCAGCTTGGCGCTGCTCGGCGCCACCGAGCGACTCAAGGTGATCGCCGCCGTCCACCCCGGTCTGTGGCATCCCGCCGTGCTTGCCAAGTTCGGTGCCACCGCCGACCACCTGTCCAACGGGCGTTTCGCGATCAACGTCGTATCGGGCTGGTTCGCAGGTGAATTCACCGCGCTGGGAGAACCGTGGCTGGAGCACGACGAGCGCTATCGGCGCAGCGCTGAGTTCCTGGAGGTCATACGCAAGATCTGGACCGAGGACAACGTCGACTACGGCGGCGACTTCTATCGAATCCGGGACTTCTCCCTCAAACCCAAGCCGCTGAACACCGCCGACAGGCCCAATCCCGAACTCTTCCAGGGCGGAAACTCCTCTGCGGCTCGTCGCAACGGTGGCAGGTTCGCCGACTGGTACTTCTCCAACGGCAAAGATTTCGACGGCGTCACCGAGCAGCTGACCGACGTTCGTGGCGTCGCAAGAGAACACGGCCGGGAGGTGAAGTTCGGCCTGAACGGCTTCATCATCGCCCGCGACACCGAGAAGGAGGCTCGCGACACGCTGCGGGAGATCATCGCCAAGGCCGACCGGCCCGCCGTCGAGGGTTTTCGGGACGCTGTGCGGCAAGCCGGCGCATCGACCCGGGACCGGCGAGGCATGTGGGCCGACTCGACCTTCGACGACCTCGTCCAGTACAACGACGGGTTCCGCACCAAGCTGATCGGGACTCCCGAGCAGATCGCCGAACGCATCGTCGCCTACCGGCAACGCGGTGTCGACCTCATCCTGGCCGGCTTTCTGCACTTCCAGGAGGAGATCGAGTACTTCGGAGCGCGGGTGCTGCCGTTGGTGCGCGAGCTCGAGTCGCAGACGCGACCGGTGGCGGTGGCCTGATGACCGTCGCCGACGTCTGTCCGGTTCTCTCCGCCGAGACCGCGGTGTCCACTGCCGAGGAGCTGGCCGTGGAGTTCGCCGCCGGGGCCGCCGATCGAGACCGGCGCCGCGAACTGCCTTATCGTCAGATCGACCTGGTCGCGGCGAGTGGTCTCCTGGCGATGACCGTGCCCGCCGCTTTCGGCGGCGCGGACCTACCGCCGAGTGTCGTCGCCGACGTGGTGCGCATCCTGGCCGCCGCCGACCCCAACATCGCGCAGATCCCACACAGCCACTTCGTCTACCTGAATCTGCTCCGGCTCGCCGGAGCCCCGGAGCAGCTGAACCGCTACTTCGGCGAAGTGCTGCGGGGAGCCCGGATCGCCAACGCACAGTCCGAACGGGGCGGCGCCACGATCGCCGACATCGGTACGACACTGCGCCCCACCGAGGGGCGGTTCCGCATCGACGGGGTCAAGTACTACTGCACCGGCGCGCTGTTCGCCGACCTGCTCGCCGTGCTCACCCGACTCGATGATCCGGGCGGGGTCAGCGGCCTGCCCGCCGGGGAATATGTCGCCTTCCTGCCCGCCGACACCCCCGGTGTGCGGATCGCCGACGACTGGGACGCCCTGGGGCAGCGCACGACGGCCAGCGGCACCATCGCCTTCGACGGCGTCGCCGTCGCGCCGGACCAGCTCGTGGCCCGCTCCGCCGCGGTGAACGCACCCACCGGCTACGGTGCGTTCGCCCAGTTGCTGCACGCCGCCATCGACGCCGGGATCGCGCGGGGAGCCCTCAACGCCGCCGTCGCGTTCGTGCAGGAGCGCAGCCGACCGTGGTTCGAGGCGCAGGTGACACGCGCTGCGGACGACCCGCTGCTGATCCAGCGGATCGGTGAGCTCTCGGTGGCGCTCGGCGCCGCCGAGGCGGCGGTCGCCGTGGCGGGTTCCGCGGTCGATGCCACGATGTCCGGCGGGGCGGTGGTTCGGCCGCGCACGTCTGCGCACGCATCGATCGCGGTGGCAACCGCCAAGGTGTTGGCCGACAGGGCCGCCACCGACGTCAGCAGCGCCCTGTTCGAGGTGTGCGGGACCAGAAGTGCGGCGCCGGAGGCAAACCTCGATCACTTCTGGCGCAATGCCCGGACACACACCCTGCACGATCCGATCCGATGGAAGTACCAGCACATCGGGCGCGCGGTGCTGCACGGCACACCGCCGCCCCTGCACGGCGTCATCTGATCCCTGAACGGGCGGATCACCGCCGGACCGGCAAGTGCCTCCCACGGTCGAACGCAATTCCCGTCAGTGGCGCCCCGACCCGCGTCGGCGGTGTCATAGTTGACCGGTGAGTCCCGTCCCGCCCGCGACCGCACCCACACGCGTGCGGTCGCGGGCGGGTCACATCGCGTTCATCGGGGGCTCGTTGCTGGCGGTGCTGACCATCGGGTGGTTCTCCCTGGTGACCCAGCCGGCGGCGCTGACCACCTCGGCATGGTGGCCCGCGGCCGGTGTCGCGCTGGGGCTGGGCCTGCGGTATCCGCGGCGCTACGTGTGGCCGCTGGCCACCGCCGTCGCCGTCATCACCATCGTGATCGCCGTCTGGGCCGGACGCGGCGCGCCGTTGTCGGCACTGCTGTCGCTGTCCACGGCGATCGAGATGATCATCGGGACGGTGATCCTGCGGGGCCGACGCGACGTGCTGCCGTCACTGGCCGCCCCACGCGACATCGTTCGGCTGCTGCTGGCGATCGCCGTGGCTTCGGTCGTCTACGCCCTGCTCTCGTCCGGGGCCGCCCTGGCCGTCGGCGACCCGGCCGGCGCCTGGACCCGGCTGGTCACCGCGGCACCCAAACACGGCGCCGGGATGATTCTGCTGGCGCCGCTGTTCATGCACCTTCCGCGGCGGCCGCGGCAGGCCGGCACGGTCGAGACACTCCTGCAGATCACCGCTTCGCTGGCGGTCGCCGTGTTCGTGTTCGTGATCAACGGCCGACTCCCGCTGGCCTTCCTGCCCTTCGTCCCCCTGGTGTGGGCGGCCACCAGACTTTCGACGCGGCTGCTGCTGGTCCAGATGCTGGCCATCGCGGTGATCGCCTCCTACGGCAGCGCCTACGGCGGCGGGCCGTTCGCCTTCCCACGGCTCAACCCGGAGACCGGCAGCATCGTCCTGCAGATCTTCGAACTGTCGATGGTCATCGTGTTCCTCGCGCTCTCGCTGTCGATGGGACACGAGCGCGACACCGCCCAGCGGCTGCACGACAGCCAGGACCTGTTCCGCAAGATCTTCGACAACTCGGTGGCGGGAAAGCTGATCATCCGCAGGCAGGACGACGGCTGGTACGTCCTGCGCAGCAATCCCTCCGCGGCGGCCATCCTGCCGGAGCTCAACGAGGGGAAGGTCCGTCTTCGCGACCTGCTCGGTGAGCGGGCCGCGCAGGCCGTCTGCACCGAGGCCAACGACCTCACCGACACCAACGCCCTGGTCACCGTCACCACCGGCCGGGGGCGGATCCTCTACATCAGCATCACCCTCATCTCCCGTCCGGGCCAGGACCGGGTCCTCGCGCTGCAGTTCCACGACATCACCGAAGCGGCCCGGGCACGCCGTCTCGAGCAGGAGGAACTGGAGCGGGCCGCGGAGATGGCCCGCGCCCTGCTGCCCTGGGAGATTCCCCACGCCCCCGGGTGGAGCGCGGCCGCGCTCTCGGTGCCGGCCAGCCAGGTGGGCGGGGACTTCTAAGACCTGCGGATCAGCGACTCCCTCGCGGTTCTCAGCCTGGGGGACGTGATGGGCAAGGGCGTGGCGGCGGGCATGCTGGCGGCGGCGGCCAGGGCCGCACTTCGCGCCAATACCCCCGAGATGAGCCCGGCCGAGGCGGTGGCGAAGGCGGCCGGGGTGCTCGAGGGCGATCTGCACCGCAGCAGCGCGTTCGTCACACTGGCCTATCTGCAGGTGGACCTGGCCTCGGGCGAGTACGGCTACACCGACGCCGGCCACGGCCTGCACTTCATCGTCCGCGGCTGCGGCACGCGGGTTGAGCGTGTCGCGTCCGAGGACATGCCGATGGGGTTGGGGCACGGATGGCAGGAGATGCGCGGCACTCTGGAGCCCGGCGACGCGGTGCTGCTGGTCAGTGACGGCGTGATGGACCTGTGGGGAGGCAGCGTCGAGCAGCTGCACGACGCGGTCTCGGCGTGTGTGCGTCAGCACTGCGGCGATCCGCAGGCGGTCCTGGATGCGTTGTGCGGCAACGCCGACGGTGCCGTCGAGCGCGACGACGTCACCGCGGTGGTGCTCGGGCGGAATCCCTTGGCGAGCAGGGTCAACGGCAATTCTCACGAGGCCGGTCGGGAGGCCGGCGGCCATGAGGCCGTCGGCATGGCGTGACCACCCGGCGACGGCCGGTCGCCGCTACCGGGTGGCCTGTTTGTAGATGGTGGTGATGCTGCCGTTGTCCGGGTCGAACAGTGCCGGGTCGACGACATCCCAGCCGCCCAGATCCGCGATGGTCCACAGTGTGCGCGGCGCCGGGAACCGCTCGGCGAACCGCTCGGCCACCGACGGGTCGACCGGCCGGAACCCGGCCTCGGCCCACAGCCGCTGCGCCTGCGGTGTGAAGAGGAAGTTCTTCAACGCGGTGGCCTGCTTCTGATGCCTGCTCGTGGTGAGCACCGCGACCGGGTTCTCGATCCGCACCGTCTGCGCCGGGATGACGTGCTGCACCGGCTTGCCTTGGCGCTCAACGTCGATGGCCTCGTTCTCGTAGCTCAACAACACGTCGCCGGTGCCCCGCAGGAACTCCTCGGTGGCCTCCCGCGCCGACGCGGGGCGGGTCTTGATGTGCGCGCCGACCAGCTTGGCCACGTAGTCCAGTCCCGCCTGCGGGTTCGCGCCACCATCGCTCTTGGCGGCGTAGGGCGCCAGCAGGTTCCACTTGGCCGACCCGGAGCTCAGCGGGCTGGGTGAGACCACCTCCAGGCCCGGCCGCAGCAGGTCGTCCCAGTCCCTGATGTTCTTCGGGTTGCCCGCGCGGACGACGAGGACGACCACCGACCCGAACGGGACACCGCGGGTGACCCCGGCGTCCCAGTCGGCGGCGACCTTCTCGGCGCGGACCAGACGGGTGATGTCGGGTTCGGCGGACAGGTTCACCAGGTCGGCGGGTTTGCCGTCGACAACGGCGCGGGACTGCTGCGCGGAGGCGCCGTAGGAGGCGGTGACGGCCACCCCCTCGCCCGCGGCAGTGGCCTCGAACGCGGGGATGATCGCGCTCCAGCCCGGCTCGGGCACCGCGTAGGCCACCAGGGCCAGCCTGGTGTCCACCGCGGGGCCGTCGGCCTCCCCGCCGCCGCAGGCGGACAGCACCGCCGCGAGCAGGATCACAGCCGCCGCCAGTCGGCCAGCACCGGTCAACGCGTCAGCAGCCACATCACCACGACGAGCACCAGCAACAACACCAGCGCCAGGGTCACCCGGGAGCGGGGCATCTTGTTCACGAGCGCACCCCACCGGCCCCGCGCCGCCCGAGCACGCGGTTGAACAACCGAATCGTCATGCCCAGCAACACGTCCAGCAGCAGCGCCAGCCCCCAGGCCAGCAGCAGCACCACCGGCATCACCACGACGGTCTGCGCCACGAAACCCAGGCCCGAAAGCCACAGTTCGACGCCGTCCCACCAGCTCAGCACCCCGTCCATTGCCTACACCCTACGATCATGGAGTGGCCGAACCCAGAACGGGGCAACCGGCGGTCGAAACGGGCACCACCTGCCTGATCGCCGGCGGCGGTCCCGCAGGCATGATGCTCGGGCTGCTGCTGGCACGCGCCGGTGTCGACGTGACCGTCATGGAGAAGCACGCCGACTTCCTGCGCGATTTCCGCGGGGACACCGTGCACGCCAGTACGCTGCGGCTTCTCGACGAGCTGGGCCTGGCCGAGACCTTCGAGAAGATCCCGCACCGCCTCATCGACAGCGTCGTGCTGAACGTCCAGGGCACCGCGGTGTCGCTGGACCTCGACCACCTGCCCGGCGCGCACCGGCACATCGCCCTGGTGCCCCAGTGGGACTTTCTGGAGATGCTCGCCGACGCCGCCGAGGCCGAACCGAGTTTCACGCTGTTGCGCAGCACCGAGGTGCTCGGCCCGCTCTACGAGGGCGGCTGCGTGGCCGGTGTGCGCTACCGCGACGCCACGGGCACCGAGCGACGGATGCGGGCACTGCTGACGGTCGCCTGCGACGGACGCTCGTCGACGCTGCGCGACGCCGCCGGGCTGTCCCCGCGGCGGTTCGGCACCCCCATCGACGTGGAGTGGTTCCGGTTGCCCCGCGGCGAGGGCGACCCGTCCGGGCTCAACGGCAAGTTCGAGGACGGCCACGGCGTGGCGATCATCGACCGCGGCGACTACTACCAGATCGCCTACCTCATCGAGAAGGGCGGCGACGCGGGCATGCGCGCCGAGGGCATCGACTCGCTGCGCCGGCAGCTGGCCCGGCTGGTGCCGTGGCTGGCCGGGCGGGTCGACCACCTGGAATCGTTCGACGACGTCAAGCTGCTCGACGTCCAACTGAACCGGCTGCGCCGGTGGTCGGTGTGCGGGATGCTGCTCATCGGTGACGCCGCCCACGCGATGTCTCCGGTGGGCGGTGTGGGCATCAACCTCGCGGTGGCCGACGCCGTGGCCGCCGCGCGGATCCTGGCCGGGCCGCTGAAGTCGGGCCGGGTCACCGAACGCCACCTGATGGCGGTGCAGGTGCGCCGCTGGGTGCCGGCGGCGCTGATTCAACGGGTGCAACGTTTCGTCCACGACCGGGTCCTGGTGGCGGCCCTGGCCGGCGACCGCCCACCGGCGGCCATGGGGGTGGTCAACCGGATTTCGGCGTTGCGCAGGGTGATCGCCTACGGGGTGGCCATCGGCCCGCTTCCCGAGCACGTCCCCGACTACGCCCGCCGCTGATCTCGACACGGCAACAGCCCGGGCCCACGCCGCGCCACGAGTAGACGGCGACGGTGTCGGCGACCCATGATGGGCGAATGACGACAGACGCCGACGACCGGCCCGCCGTCCAGCTGGCCGGGCCCGGGGAGTCCCCACCGTCGCTCGCGGCCACCGCACCGGTCACCTACGCGCCCTCCGGGCCGCTGCTGCGCAACCCGTTCCCGCCGATCGCCGACTACGGTTTCCTCTCCGACTGCGAGACCACCTGTCTGGTGTCCTCCAGCGGATCGGTGGAGTGGCTGTGCGTGCCGCGCCCCGACTCGCCCAGCGTCTTCGGTGCGCTGCTGGACCGCGGCGCCGGGCACTTCCGGATCGGCCCGTACGGCGTCTCGGTGCCCGCCGCGCGCCGCTACCTGCCCGGCAGCCTGATCCTGGAGACCACC
Source organism: Mycolicibacterium palauense (assembly GCF_002592005.1). Taxonomy (GTDB): domain Bacteria; phylum Actinomycetota; class Actinomycetes; order Mycobacteriales; family Mycobacteriaceae; genus Mycobacterium; species Mycobacterium palauense. The sequence goes on from NZ_NVQF01000035.1 coordinate 27,760, forward strand.
TGGCAGACCCACACCGGCTGGCTGATCGTGCGGGAGGCGCTGGTGATGGGCCCGTGGCACGACATCGACTCGCGGTCGCGCACCCACCGGCGCACCCCGATGGACTGGGACGCCGAACACATCCTGCTGCGCACGGTGCGCTGCGTGAGCGGCACCGTCGAACTGGTGATGAACTGCGAACCCTCCTTCGACTACCACCGCGTCCCGGCCACCTGGGAGTACTCGGCGCAGGCCTACGGCGAGGCCATCGCGCGGGCCAGCCGCAACCCCGACGCGCACCCCACACTGCGGCTGACCACCAACCTGCGGCTGGGCCTGGAGGGTCACGAGGCGCGCGCCCGGACGCGGCTGACCGAGGGCGACAACGTCTTCGTGGCGCTGAACTGGTCCAAGCATCCGGCGCCGCAGACCTACGAGGAAGCCGCCGACAAGATGTGGAAGACCAGCGAATGCTGGCGCCAGTGGATCAACATCGGCGACTTCCCCGATCACCCGTGGCGCTCCTACCTCCAGCGCAGCGCGCTGACGCTGAAGGGGCTGACCTATTCCCCGACCGGGGCCCTGCTGGCCGCCAGCACCACCTCGCTGCCGGAGACCCCGCACGGGGAACGCAACTGGGACTACCGCTACGCCTGGGTCCGCGACTCGACGTTCGCGCTGTGGGGCCTCTACACACTGGGCCTGGACCGCGAGGCCGACGACTTCTTCGCCTTCATCGCCGACGTGTCCGGCGCCAACAACGGTGAACGGCACCCGCTGCAGGTGATGTACGGCGTCGGCGGCGAACGCAGCCTCGTCGAGGAGGAACTCAACCACCTCTCCGGCTACGACGGCGCCCGGCCGGTGCGCATCGGCAACGGCGCCTACAACCAGATGCAGCACGACATCTGGGGCACCATGCTCGACTCGGTGTATCTGCACGCCAAGTCCCGCGAGCAGATCCCCGAGACGTTGTGGCCGGTGTTGAAGAACCAGGTCGAGGAGGCCCTCAAACACTGGCGCGAACCCGATCGCGGCATCTGGGAGGTGCGCGGCGAACCGCAGCACTTCACCTCCAGCAAGATCATGTGCTGGGTGGCGCTGGACCGCGGCTCCAAGCTGGCCGAGCTGCAGGGCGAGAAGAGCTACGCCCAGCAGTGGCGCGCGGCCGCCGAGGAGATCAAGGCCGACATCCTCAAGAACGGCGTCGACGCCCGCGGAGTGCTCACCCAGCGCTACGGCGACGACGCGCTGGACGCCTCCCTGCTGCTGGCGGTGCTGACACGGTTCCTGCCGCCCGACGACCCGCGGATCCGCGCGACGGTGATGGCGATCGCCGACGAGCTCACCGAGGACGGCCTGGTGCTGCGCTACCGGGTGGAGGAGACCGACGACGGGCTCGCCGGCGAGGAGGGCACCTTCACCATCTGTTCGTTCTGGCTGGTCTCGGCGCTGGTCGAGATCGGCGAGATCCACCGGGCCCGGCACCTGTGCGAGCGGCTGCTGTCCTTTGCCAGCCCGCTGCACCTCTACGCCGAGGAGATCGAGGCGCGCACCGGACGCCACCTGGGCAACTTCCCGCAGGCGTTCACCCACCTGGCGCTGATCAACGCCGTCGTGCACGTCATCCGCGCGGAGGACGAGGCCGACAGCTCGGGGGTTTTCCAGCCCGCCAACGCCCCGATGTGACGGGCCCTTCGACGGCGCGCCGAGGCTGCACGTTGTGACACCCCGCCCTGGGGTTTCGCGTCACAAGTTGCAGTGTCGGCATCAGTCGATCTGCACGGCGGTCGCGGCCTCCGGTTCCGCCGCCGGCGTGCACATGATCAAGTAGCCCAGCAGCTCGCCGTCCTCGGTTCTGACCGCGCGGAGCATGATCAGGGCACGCACCCCGCCGGGTGTCGTTTCCTCCAGTGCGGGAAAGGGTTCGCCGAGCAGGTCGATCGCGCGTAGCTCGGCGAACGTCGCGGGGGTGACGGCCATCAGTTCCCAGATGTGCCGGCCGGTGGCGACGGCGTCGCGGGGGGCCATCATCTGCGCGAACGCGGGACTGGCCGCCACCACCGTGCCGCTGGGATCGACGAAGGCGATCGGTGTCTTGTCCGTCCGGTAGCGCTCCGACAACTGGCGGGTGCGGGTTTCGGGGGACATCGGCGTCGCGGGGGCGACGCTGACCCGCGACGAGGGATCCTTCCCCAGCAGCTGCGCCACCTCGGCCGCCGGGGAGGGCCGGCCGAACAGGTAACCCTGCGCGAGCCTGCAGCCCATCCGCCTGAGCAACTCGGCTTGGGCCGGGCTCTCGACGCCCTCGGCCACCACGGCCTGGCCCAGGCTGTGCCCCAGGCCGATCACCGCCGCCACGATCTTGCGGCTCTGCCGGTGCTCGGTCATGGCCAGCACGAAGCTCGCGTCGATCTTGATCTTGGAGAAGGGCAGGGTGCTGAGCCAGGTCAGGCTCGAATAGCCGGTGCCGAAATCGTCCATGGCGATCATGCAGCCCAGATTCAGCAGCCGCTCCAGCGTTCGCCGCGATTCGGTCAGGTCGTCGATGAACCCCGACTCCGTCACCTCGATGTGGACGCGGCTCAGCGGGAAGGCAAACTCGCTTGCCGCCCTGGCGACCCTGGCCGCCAACTGCTCGTCATGCAGTTGGGTGGGAGAGACATTGAATCCGAGGAACAGGTTGTGCGGCCACGTGCGGGCGGCCACGAATGCGGTGCACATCAGGTGGTCCAGCAGCCGATCGAGCAGGCCGAAACGGTCTGCGATCGGGATGAACCGGGCCGGGTCGACCTGCCCGTGCACGGGGTCCGACCAGCGGGCGAGGACCTCCAGACCCAGGATGTGCCCGTCGTCCAGGGACACGATCGGCTGGAAGAACGGGCGCACCGCGCCGTCGTCCAACGCGGCCGACAGGTCTCGCGCGAGACGCTCGTCAGCACTCAACGCCCCGGCTCCCCTCCTGGCCCGCCCGGCGACGGCCACCGAATGACAACGAACGTTACCGGGCGTGTCGGTCAGCGGCCAGCAAATCGGCCGGCACACCGAGACGGGTCGGGCCGCGCACCCGCGGCGGCGGCTATTCGATGCGCTCGGCGATGCTGCGGGCCAGGTCGGCCGCCTCGGGGCCCGCGGGGCTGCCGCACGTCGCGGCCTCGACCACATAGCTCGACACCGCGGTCAGGGCGTGCCGGCACTGCCACCCACCGCTGTCGGTCTGGCTGGCGGTCTGGCTGACGATGCCGTCGGCCACCGTGATGCCCTCCAACCGCCAGCTGAAGTCGGACTCGCCGTCGGTGACCACCACCTCCTCGCCGATGCAGTTGGTCCACTGCTGCACGGAGGACTGATAGAAATCGCTGGCGCGCTCACGGGATTCGAAGGCCACGATGGTCTGCTCGGCCCAGTGCGCGCTGTTGGCCTCCGGCTCGGCGAACACCTGATCGACGACATCGGTCCAACCGGTGCCGTCGTAGACCGACTCCGCCCCGTTGAGCAGGGCGCCCAGGCACTCCGGTCGGGTGGTGGCGGTGTACTCGTCGGCCATCGCGTTGGCCGCCCCGACCAGGGTCATCCCGGTGGCGTTCAGGATGCGGTTGACCTCGGCGGCGTCGAGCAGATAAGCCGTGAGCGGGCTGTCGATCTTCTCCGGCTGCACCGGCACGCTGGTCTGATCGGCCGTCCTGGTGACGCTGACCGAGCCGTCGGTGGTCCGCGCGCAACCGGCCAGGACCGCCAGCACCGCCAGTCCGGCCACCACCCACAGTGCCCGTGTCGTCTGTGTCGTCCGTGACGTCCCTGTCACCGTCGTGGTCCTGCTCACCGTCGCCCGCCGGGTCACTTCTTGGAGGACTTGTCCCCGCCCGCGTCGGTGGACAACGCGGCGACGAACGCTTCCTGGGGCACGTCGACGCGGCCGATCGTCTTCATCCGCTTCTTGCCCTCCTTCTGCTTCTCCAGCAGCTTGCGCTTGCGGGTGATGTCGCCGCCGTAGCACTTGGACAGCACGTCCTTGCGGATCGCGCGGATGTTCTCCCGCGCGATGATCTTCGAGCCGATCGCGGCCTGCACCGGCACCTCGAACTGCTGGCGCGGGATGAGCTCCTTGAGCTTGGTGGTCATCCGGTGCCCGTACTCGGCGGCCGCGTCCTTGTGCACGATCGCGCTGAACGCGTCGACGGCCTCGCCCTGCAGCAGGATGTCGACCTTGACCAGCTGGGCTTCCTGTTCCCCGGCCTCCTCGTAGTCGAGGCTGGCGTAGCCGCGGGTGCGTGACTTCAGCGAATCGAAGAAGTCGAAGATGATCTCGCCGAGCGGCAGGGTGTAGCGCAGCTCGACCCGTTCCGGGGACAGGTAGTCCATGCCGCCGAGTTCGCCGCGCCGCGACTGGCACAGCTCCATGATGGTGCCGATGAACTCGCTGGGCGCGATCACCGTGGTCTTGACCACCGGCTCGAACACCGTGCCGATCTTGCCGTCGGGCCAGTCCGAGGGGTTGGTCACCGTCAGTTCGGTGCCGTCGTCCTTGATCACCCGGTACACGACGTTGGGCGAGGTGGAGATCAGGTCGAGATTGAATTCCCGCTCCAGGCGTTCGCGGGTGATCTCCATGTGCAGCAGCCCCAGGAACCCGCACCGGAAGCCGAACCCCAACGCCACCGACGTCTCGGGCTCGTAGGTCAACGCGGCATCGTTGAGCTGCAGTTTGTCCAGCGCGTCGCGCAGGTCCGGATAGTCCGACCCGTCCACGGGATACAGGCCCGAGTACACCATCGGCTTCGGTTCGCGGTACCCGGTGAGCGCCTGCTCGGCTCCGTGGCGGGCGGTGGTGACGGTGTCACCGACCTTCGACTGCCGGACGTCCTTGACCCCGGTGATCAGGTAGCCCACCTCGCCGACGCCGAGGCCCTCGGTGGCCTTCGGTTCCGGTGAGACGATGCCGACCTCGAGCAGCTCGTGGGTGGCGCCGGTGGACATCATCTTGATCCGCTCGCGGGGCACGATCTTGCCGTCGACGACCCGGACGTAGGTCACCACGCCGCGGTAGATGTCGTAGACCGAGTCGAAGATCATCGCCCGCGCCGGGGCCTCGGCGTCGCCCTGCGGTGGCGGGACCTGGCGGACCACCTCGTCGAGCAGCTCGGCGACACCGGCGCCGGTCTTGCCCGACACCCGCAGCACGTCGGAGGGTTCGCACCCGATGATGTGGGCGATCTCCTCGGCGTAGCGGTCCGGGTCGGCGGCGGGCAGGTCGATCTTGTTCAGGACCGGGATGATCACCAGGTCGCGGTCCAGCGCCAGGTAGAGATTGGCCAGGGTCTGCGCCTCGATGCCCTGGGCGGCGTCGACCAGCAGCACCGCGCCCTCGCAGGCCTCCAGCGCGCGGGACACCTCGTAGGTGAAGTCCACGTGGCCCGGGGTGTCGATGAGATGCAGGACGTACTGTTCCTCACCGCCGGGGCCCGTGACCGTCCAGGGCAGCCGGACGTTCTGGGCCTTAATGGTGATGCCGCGTTCGCGCTCGATGTCCATCCGGTCGAGGTACTGGGCGCGCATGGACCGCTCGTCGACCACACCGGTCAGCTGCAGCATCCGGTCGGCCAGCGTCGACTTGCCGTGGTCGATGTGGGCGATGATGCAGAAGTTCCGAATCTGCGCCGGCGCGGTGAAGGTCTTGTCGGCGAAACTGCTGATGGGAATCTCCTGGCGGACAGGGCGCGGGGCGCCGTCAAACATCCCTGGTGGGCCCGTCCAGAGTATCGACCGGGCGCCCCCAGACCACAATCGTGCGGCAATCCAGCGCCCATCCCGGCTCCCGCCGCACCCCCGCGGGCTCGCCTATGCTGGCCTCCATGACGTCGCAGTGGCGGACGTTTCAGAAGTTCGCGAAGAACGCCGAGGGCTTTGTGAGGACCCAGGTGGTCACCCAGGGCCCGAAGGTCCTGCGCCAGCTCCAGAACCCGCAGGCCATGCAGCGCACGATCCAGCACAACCTGCAGCAGGGGCTGCAGCAGGGCCTTCAGCAGGGGATCAGGATCGGACTTGAGGTCATCGCCGCCAACACCGCACCGCAACGGGTCGCGATCACCGCGGGACGCCCGGTGACCGACAACAGCGCGCCCACCGCCCACCGGGCCCGCCGAATCGCCTACTCCCCCGACCTGGACGGCCGCGCGGACCCCGGCGAGATCGTGTGGACCTGGGTGGTCTACGAGGACGACCCCACCCGCGGCAAGGACCGCCCCGTGCTGGTCGTGGGCCGCGACCGGCAGACCCTGCTGGGCCTGATGCTCTCCAGCCAGCAGTACCACAGCGACGACGCGGACTGGATCGCCATCGGGACGGGCCCGTGGGACTACGAGGGCCGGCCCAGTTGGGTGCGCCTGGACCGGGTACTCGACGTTCCCGAGGAGGGCATCCGCCGCGAAGGGGCCATCCTGGAGCGCTCGACGTTCGACGTGGTGGCCGCGCGGCTGCGCACCGAGTACTCCTGGAGCTGACGCACCGGGCCGGAGCAACGCCATCGACGGCCGGGAGATCCCTGCAATGGGAGAACGCTCATTGGCGCTGTCGAGCCGCTGCCGGGAACCCGTGCCGGTGGGCGCATGCGGTCACGATCAGGGCCGGCAACACCAGCGCCAGGACGGCCCAGGGCAGTGCGCCCGGGCCCGCGGCGCTGAGCAGGACCCCACCGGCAACTCCTCCCCCCGCGATGCCGATGTTCCAGCAGGTCACCACCAACGACTGCGCGACGTCACCCGCCTGTCCCGCGGCTTCGGCCGACGCGGTCTGCAGTAGCGTGGCCGCCCCACCGAATGCCAGGCCCCAGACACCCGCTGCGAGGTACACGCTCCAGGTTTGACCCCCGAAGACCCCGAAGACACCGGCCGCCAGGGCGAACAGTGTGCAGCTCAGGATCATCATCGACCGTAGGCGGCCTTCGATGAATGCTCCGGTGAGCCAGATGCTCATCAGCGACATCACGCCGAATACCAGCAGCACGGAGTCGACCCGCTCGGCCAGCCCGATCGGGGCCAGGAATGGGGCGATATAGGTGTAGAGGATGTTGTGTGCGAATACGAAGGTGAGTGTCACGACAAGCACCGCGGCCACGCCCGGTATCCGGATGGCGCGGTGCACGGGCAGTCGATCGCTGCGCGTCGTACCGGGAAAGCGGGGCACGGTGGCGATGATCGCGACGATCAGAGCCGCCGTGAGCAGGGTCATGATCCCGAACGTGTAGCGCCACCCCACAAGGTTGGCCAGGTAGGTGCCCGCCGGTACTCCGATCGACAGCGCGACCGGGGTACCGGCCATGGCGATCGCCATGGCCCTGCCCCGCAATTGTGGGGTGACCATGCGCCGGGCGTAGCCGGCCAGCAGTGCCCACAGCAGGCCGGCAACGACACCGGCGACCAACCGCGCACCCATCGTGAGCACGTAGCTGGGCGAGACCGCCGTCACGGTGTTGGCGACACAGAAGCCCCCCACCGCGATCAACAACAGCCGGCGGCGGGGCCAGCCGATCGTCAGCGCGGTCAACGGGACGGCGGCCAGGGCCGATCCCAGCGCATACACCGTCACCGTCTGGCCTGCCGCGGACTCGGTGACACCCAGATCGCGGCTCATGGCGGGCAGAATCCCCGCCGGAAGAGCTTCCGTCATGATCGTGATGAATCCCGCCGTGCCCAACGCGAGGAGACCCGCAAGCGGGAGCCGTTCGGATCCAGATTCCGCGTTCGGCGTTTGCTGTGCTTGTGTCACGTCGCTAGCATCGATCGTTGACGTTAACGTCAAGGTCAAGGCGGCGACGCGGTGCGGGAAGTGAGGTCGATCACGGTGAGAATCGGGAAACTCGCCGAGCTGACCAACACCTCGACGCGGGCACTGCGCTACTACGAGACGGAAGGTCTCCTTGTGCCGCACCGGATGCCGAACGGGTACCGGGAGTACGACGACTACCTGGTCGATCGAGTCATCCAAATCCGCGGTCTACTCGACGCCGGCCTGCCGACCCGCATCATCAAGCAGATCCTGCCCTGCCTCGACAAGCCCCGGACGATCCACTTCACCGACGCCACTCCGGAAATGCTCACGACGCTGGAGCGCGAGCGCGACCGGATGACCACGCGCATCGAGGTCCTGGCCCGCAACCGCGACGCCATCGACAACTATCTCGAAGCGGTCCGCAAACTGGCGTGACCCCGGCAACTGCCCGGCGCGACCGCTCTTGCGCTATCCGCCCAACACCGGCCACAGCACACCGGCGCCCAGCCCGACCAGCAGGCTGGCCGCGGCCGCGGACACGGCCACCGCGGCGGACCAGCGCCGCACCGTGAAGCCCGGCTCGGCGCCGTCGCGCTGGTAGCAGGGCACGATCCAGCGCAGGTAGTAGAACAGGCTGATCAGCGTGTTGACGAAGACGACGACCGCCAGCCAGGCCGCCCCGCCGTCCCAGGCCGCGGTCGCCGTCATCAGCTTGCCGACGAACACCCCGGTGGGCGGCGTGCCCAGCAGCCCGAGCAGCGCGACCACCAGCGCGCCCGCCAACCACGGACGGGCCCGCGACAGACCCCGGTAGTCGCCGAGATCGCGCAGGCCGGGCAGCGCCGTCGACACCGCGAACGCCGCGGTGTTGGTCACGGTGTAGGCGGTCAGGTACAGCAGCAACGCCGGCAGTGCCAGGTCGCTGCGTCCCAACACCGCGACCGGCACCAGCAGGTAGCCGACCTGGCTGACCGTCGACCAGCCCAGCAGCCGCCGCGGGTCGCGCTGCCAGAAAGCCGCCAGGTTGCCCAGGGTCATCCCGGCCACGGCCAGCACCGCGATCAGCAGCGGCCAGCCGACGGTGTCGGGCATCGCCGAGACCAGCCGGTACAGCGCCACCAGGGCGCCGATCTTGGGGACGGTGGTGGCGAACAGCGCGGCGGTACCGGTGGCGCCCTGCGCCGCGTCGGGCACCCAGAAATGCGCGGGCACACCGCCGGCCTTGAACAGCACACCCCCGAGCACCCCGATCAGGCCGGCCGCCACGGCCGGGGCAGGCGCCGCGGCCAGCCCGTCGGACAACGCGGGATACCAGCTGGTGCCTGCGAGCGCGTACAGGATGCTCACCCCGGCCAGCAGCACGATCCCGAACAGCGCACCGATCAGATAGGTCTTCATGGCCGCCTCGGCGGCCCCGGCGGTGCGGGCCAGCCCCACCAGCGCGTAAAGCGGAATGCTGGCCAGCAGGTACCCGGTGGCGAGTACCAGCAGGTCGGCGGCGCCGGCCATCACCAGCACGCCGGTGGCGGTGAACAGCATCAGGGCGTAGGTTTCGCTCTCGCGGTCCGACCCGGCGATCTCCCCGCCGGCCACCCCCAACGCCAGCAGCGTGCCGACCGCGGTGAGGATGCGCACCACCCCGGTGGCGGTGTCCACGGCGAAGGTGTCGCCGAAGGCCGCGCCCGCCGAACCGGCCAGCTGAACTCCCCCGAGCACCCCGGCGGCGGTGGCGGCCGCGGCGGCGGCCACCCGCCCGCACCACTGCCGGCGCCGCGGCAGGAACGAGCCGCCGATCAGAACGGCCAGCCCGGCCCCGAAGAACAGCATCTCGGGGACCATCGAGGACAGGTTCATCGCGGGGTGCGGGGTCACCGGCTACCTCCCGACGAGGCCGATGAGCGCGTCGGAGGCCGGCTCGATGGTGTCGAGGAGAACGCGCGGGAACAGGCCGATGACCGTCGCGAGCACCAGCAGCGCGCTCACCGGCACGTTCTCGACGGCGCGGATGTCGGTGAAGCCGGTCGACAGGCCCCGCGGCGCACCGGTGAACACCCTCTGCAGCGCGCGCAGGAACAGTGCCGCGGTGATGACGATGCCCGGCAACGCGATCGCGGTGACCGGCGCGGCGGCGATCGCCCCGGTGAAGATCTGGAACTCGGCGATGAAACCGGAGAAACCCGGCAGGCCCAGCGACGCGAACGCCGCGACCGCGAACAACGCCGCCAGCCGCGGCGCCGAGGCGGCCAGGCCGCCGTAGTCGCCCATCCGGTAACTGCCGGCGCGGGACCGGAACACGCCGGCCAGCAGGAACAACGCACCGGTGATCAGCCCGTGGCTGACCATCTGGGTGACCGCGCCGGTGACCGCCAGCGACCGCGCCTCGGCGGCCCCGGCGGCCACCAGCCCGGCCGCGCCGACGGCCAGCACGATGTACCCCATGTGGTTGATCGAGGTGTAGGCGATCATGCGCTTGAGGTCGTCCTGGGCCAACGCGACCAGCGCCCCGTAGAGCACCGACACCACCCCCACCGCGATGATCACCCAGGCCCAGTCCCGCCAGGACTGCGGCAACATCGGCATGGCGATCCGGACGAACCCGTAGGTGCCCATCTTCAGCAGCACCCCGGCCAGCACCGCCGAGCCGATCGCCGGTGCGTCGGTGTGTGCCGGCGGAAGCCAGGTGTGGAAGGGCACCGTGGGCGTCTTGACGGCCAGCCCGACGACGATGGCGGCCAGCACCAGCCCGCCGGCCAGCGGCCTGCCGGACAGCGGAGCGGCCCGGGCCAGTTCGACCATGTCGAAGGTGTGCGGTTGCGCGGCGATGTAGAGCCCGATGAATCCGACCAGCAGCGCCAGCGACCCCAGGAAGGTGTACAGGAAGAACTTCAGCGCCGAACGCCCCGCGTCACCCGGCTTCTCCCCGTGGCCCCAGCCGACGATCACGAAGTACATCGCCACGATCGACAGGTCGAAGAAGACGAAGAACAGGATCAGGTCGGCCGCCACGAACAGCCCGAGGCTGACCGTCTGCAGGAACAGGAACAGCGCCGCGCGTTGCGGGGTCCGTTCGTCGTCGCGCAGCGCGTAGACCGCACAGGCCAGGAAGATCACCGCCGTCAGCGCCACCAGCGGCAGCGACAGTCCGTCGACACCGATGTGGTAGCTGCTGTTCACCCCGGGAATCCACGGGGCCTGCTCGTCGAAGGCCAGCTGTCCCGGCGCGGGCGCGTCGTAGCGCAGCCAGACCGCCACCACCAGGGCCAGATCGACCGCGCAGGCCAGCACCCACAACCACCGGGCCAGCCGGTCGCTACGGCCGGCGAGCACCGCCACGGCCGCCACCAACGGCAGGAACACGATCACGCTGAGCATGCTCACCTCACCACCACGAGCAGCAGGACACCGGCGGCCAGCGCCACCACGGCCGCCATGTAGTAGCGGTGCAGTTGCCCGCCCTGGGCGGTGCGCGCCCACGCGCCCAGCCGCCGGGTGCCGGCGGCCAGCCCGTCGACGACCGCATCCACCCCGCGGCGGTCCACGATCGAGGCCGCCGCGGCCAGCCGCAGGGTGCCGTCGGCCACGGACTGCACACCGCGGTCGAGCACCCGGTCGTCGAACCGGGCCAGGCCGCGCGCCAGGGCCATCGTCGGCGCCACCACCGCGGCCCCGGTGATGCGCCCCAGCCCCAGCCAGTCCAGCGCCCACCGGGGTTCGGGCACGCCCCAACGCAGGACCGCCAGCACGACGACGGCCGTCAGCAGCGCCGAACCGGCCAGTTCGGCGACCCCGGCGTGCACACCCGGGCCGCCGTCGAGCGCGCGGCTCAGCACGCCGGCCAGCGGCGGCAGGGCCAGTACCCCGCCCAGTGCGGCGCCGGCGGCGAGCACCACCAGCGGCAGCTGCTCGTAGACCGTCGGGGCCGCAGGACTGCGCGGCTCCCCCTCGGCCCCGGCCACGGGAACGTCGCGGCGCCAGATCGTGGCGAGGATCTTCGCCGAGTAGGCCGCCGAGAGGGCGGTGGCGGCCAGCCCGGCGACGTAAAGCCACCGCGAGTGATCCAGCGCCGCGGCCAGCACCGCATCCTTGGTGGCCCACAGCGGCAGCGGCGCGACGCCGGCCAGCGCCAGCGCCGACACGCTGGCGCTCACCCCGATCACCGGCCAGACCCGGGCGGCCCCGCGCAGGTCGGCGATCCGTTTGGTGCCCAGCAGCGTCAGCCAGGCTCCCGCCGCCAGGAACAGCCCCGCCTTGGTGCAGGCGTGCGCCACCAGCTGCGCGGCGCCGCCGCTGATGGAGCCGACCGCCGCGGCGACGACCACGAACCCCAGTTGCGCGGCCGTCGAGGCGGCCAGCAGCTGTTTGAGATCACGCTGGGTGACGGCCACCGCGCCGAGCAGCACCGCCGTGGCCATCCCGATCCACGCCGCCGCCGTGGCCGCCCAGCCGGTGACGGTGAACACCGGGGCGGTGCGCAACAGCAGGTAGGCGCCCATGGCGACCATCGCCGCCGAGTGCAGCAGCGCACTGACCGGACTGGGCCCGTGCATCGCCCGGGACAACCAGAACGAGAACGGCAGCTGTGCGGCCTTGCCGAGGGCCGCCACGAGCAACCCGGCCGCCAGGACGTGCCGCCAGCCGGGGCTGGCCGCGGCCAGGTCGGACAGGGCAAGCCCGGCGCCGCCGGCCAGCGCGGCCCCCGCGGCCAGGTAGAGCCCCAGGTCGGCGCTGCGGGTGGTGACGAAGGCGGTCAGCCCGGCCGACACGCGTTCGTCGTCGCCCCACCGGTAGCCGATCAGCGCGTAGGAGGCCGCGCCCATCAGCTCCCAGGCCAGCAGCAGCGTGGGCAGCGTGGTGGCCGTGGCCGTGATCAGGGCCGCGGAGGCGAACAGCAGCATCATCCCGTGGAAGCGCCCGCCCGTCACCTCCGGATCGCCGGTGGCGAAGACCAGCACCAGCAGCGTGACCGCGGCGACCACCGGCACGACCGTGGCGGCCAGCGTGTCGACCCGCAGGCCGAAGTCGGCGCCGGCGACGAAGGCGACCCCCACGGCCGGGCGCAGCACCGCCGCCGCCGTAGCCAGGGCCGCCGTGGCCGCGGCGACCGCAACCGAGACCGCCGCGGCCACCCGGTCCACGGTGTCGCTGTACAGCCGCGCCAGCAGCAGCGCCGAGCCGGCGGCGGCCGGCAACGCCACCAGCGACCACAGCACCAGCTGGGCGGGAGTCGTCATCGCCGCGCTCACCCCGACAGGTCCGTGGCCATGTCGGTCATGTCGGCGCCGCGGGCCCGGTGCAGCAGCGTCGCGATCGCGAAGCCCGTCGCCATCTCCACCGTCATGGCCGCGATGATCACCATCAGCAGGACCTGGCCGGTGGGCTGCGGCGCCAGGAACCACCAGAACCCGGCGGCGGCGAGGATGACCGCGTTGATCATCACCTCCAGGCCCATCATCACCATCACGACGACCTGTTGGGACAGCGCGCCGTAGAGGCCGACGCTGAACAGCGCGGCCGCCACCAGGAGCACCGCCTGCAGCGTCATCGGCCGACCCCGCCCGGCTGCGGGTCGCGCGGTGGGCGGTGGTCCAGATCGTCGCCGAACCGGTCGTAGCGGGTCCGGTGTGCCGCCAGCACGACCCCGCCGACGATGGTGGCCACCATGACGGGGCTGATCACGACCATCGCCAACATCTTCGGGCCCATCAGCGCGTCGCCCAGGGCGGCGGTGACGTCGGCCGGCGGCGCACCGCGTCGGGCGGGCCAATCGATCAGCAGGATGCCGGCGGCCAGCAGCACGAACACGCCCACGGCCAGGCCGAGCGACCAGCGCTTGTCATGCACCATGCTCATCGGCATCAGCGCCGGGTTCATACCCATGAACATGACCATGTAGACGGCCATCACGGCCATTTCCATGACCATCATGAGGATGACCACGACGCCGACGTAGTTCTGTTGCAGCACCAGCACCGCCACGCCGACCGCGATGAACGACACGGCCAGGGCGTAGGTCGCCCGCGCCATGGAGTTCACCACGAACACCGCGGCACCGGCCAGCACCGCCACCACCGAAGCCACCCAGAACACGATGTCGTTCAGCACCATTGGGCACCCCCGGGAATTCCGTCGAACACGTTGCCCTTACCTCCACGCGGCTATCGGCACACTGATTTCTCCACACTGCTATCTCCACACTGCGATGACCGCCACCACCAGGTCCTGAACCAGGACGGCCGGCAGCAGCACCAACCAGCCCACCTCCATGAACTTGTCCGGACGCAGCAGCGGCAGGCGACGCCGCAGCCACACCAGGACCGTCAGCAGGACAACCGTCTTGACGATCACCCACAACCAGTCCGGCAGCAGCGGGCCGGCACCGCCACCGAGGAACATGGGCACCGCGAAGGCTGCGCCGGCGGCCAGCAGTCCGTAGCGGCCGGCCTCGAACAGCAGCCGGTCGACGCCCGACAGCTCGGCGCCCGCACCGCCCGCGATGTCGGCACCCACCGCCGCCGACATCGGCCCCCACACCGAAAAGCCGGCCACCCCAAGGCAGTACACGACAAACGCCACCGGCATCCACACGACGAACCACAGCCCGTGCTGGGCCGCCGCGATACCGCCCACCCGCAGGCTCTCGGCGGCGATCGCCGGGGCCACCAGAGCGAACATCAACGGCAGCTCGTAGCCCAGGCCCTGCGCCAGGAAGCGGTACCCGCCCACCAGCGAATGCAACGAGTTCGCGCCCCACCCGGCCAGCCACACCAGCGCCCACACCGCGACGTCCATCGCGTTGAACCACACGACGCCGACGTCGAGGTCGAACAGGGTCCAGCGGCCCAGCGGAACGACAGCGACCATCAGCAGCGCCACGACGATCAGACCGCCGTCGCCGATGCGCCACAGCAGCCGGTCCGCGGCGACGGTGACCCGGCGCCGCTGCCGCAGGAGGCGCGCGGCCTCCAGGGCCGGGGTGTGCAGCCGCAGGCCGCTGGCCCCATCGTCACGAGCGCGCAGCGCGCCGTCGAGGGCCGCGGCGTAATAGCCCAGCACCGCCAGCAACCCGGCAGCGGCCACCGCCCACAGCCCCGACACCGTCACCACGCCGTCGACGGTCACGTCGCCCCCACCGCCGCGCTCACCGCGGTGTCGATGTTCACCCCGGCGAGCACCAGGCGGGCCGCGGCCAGGTCCAGCCCGCTCACCAGTTCCGGCAGCGCGTCGAGCATCTCCGGGGTGACCGGCCCGGGATCGTCGGCGCCCCCGCTGGCCGACCCGGCCGCAGCGGCGCGCCGCAGCCCGCTCAGCAACCGGTCGTAGGCGTCGCCCTCCCACCAGGCCGGCAGGTTCCGGTCCTGCAGGTCGGCCGCGGTGCACGGCGCCAGACCGCGCAGTGACCACCGCAGCACCCGGGAGCGACGGGCCCGCCGGTGCAGGGCGTCGAGGAGCCGCATTCCGACCTCGGGATCCCCGTGCAGGAATGCGTCGCGGCACCGACGCGCCGCGACCGCGGCGGCCGGCCACCCCGCCAATGCCAGCAGGTTGCGGGCGTGATCGCACTGCCGGGCCGCTCCGAGCGGCCCGGTGGGGCGGGCCGGCCCGGCCGACGCGGCGCCGGCGTCGAGCAGCGAGGCCGCGGCACCGGTGATGACGTCACCGTTGAGCGTGCAGCGCAGCACCAGGCCGGCCGGCCAGTACGGCAGCACCGGGCCCAGCGCCGCGTGCAGTTCATCCATCTCCAGGCCGTCGCGGTCGTCGGTCCCGCCGGCCAGCGGGATGCCCTCGGGGGCCATGTCCATGCCGCCGTGGTCCATGCCGCCGTGGTCCATCGCTGCATGGTCCATGCCGCCGTGGTCCATGCCCTCGTGGTCCATGCCCCCGTGCCCGGCATGGTCCATCTCGCCGTGCCCGCCGTGGTCCATCGCTGCATGGTCCATCCCGCCGTGATCCATCCCGCCGTGATCCATGCCGCCGTGGTCCATCCCGCCGCTCTCCGCGGCGAGTTCGGGTCGTCGGGAGCGGGTCTGGGCATCGTCGCGGTGTCGCCTGTCGTCCAGCAGCGACTCCGCGGCACGGCGCAGTGCGTCGTCGACGTCCGCCGGACCCGCGACGTCGACGCGTACCCTCGGACCGGGCAACTGGTCCCACACGGCGTCGATCGCACCCGAGAGATCGGTGCCCGCCGGCCCACACACGGCCAGCACGTCGGCGGCGGCCGGTGCGCCGGCGCATCGCCACCCCCTGGCCAGCAGGTGGGTCTCCAGCGTCGCCCGTGTCACCCAGTACCCGGGGACCTCCACCATCAGCACATGCGCCCGCCGCACCGCCGGCCGGCTCAGGGCTGCGCTCAGACCCACCGCAGCGCCCCCTCCCGCCATGCCCACGCCACCGCGACGAACAGGACTCCCAGGAACACGAACATCTCGACGACGGCCGACGCGCCGCGGGCGGCCACGACCACCGCCCACGGGTACATGAACAGCATCTCCACGTCGAAAGCCAGGAAGACCAGCGTGGCCAGATACCAACGCACGTGATAGCGCGATAGTGCGTGTTCCGTTGGCGCCCAGCCAGACTGGAAGGGCAGGGACACCAACACACTGGAGGACACCGCGGTGATGCGGTGCAGCACATAGGCACTGGCGATCCCGATCACGCACACGAGGAGCATCGATCCGATGCCGGTGTACATCGACTCCGCCCCCATCCTGCGGTGGTCTTCGCGCTTCCTACCGAGCTTCCTTACCCCGCTTGCGCCCTCACTACTCAGGTCCGCTCACGCCGCCCCTGATTCACCGTGGCTGCCGCCACCCCTGATTCACCGTGGCTGCCGCCACCCCTGATTCACCGTGGCTGCCGCCACCCCCGTCTCACCGTGGCTGCCGCCACATGGGCCACAGGGACGGCCCACCCTCGGGAACCGCGAGCTCGCCGGTCACCTCGAAACCGAACCGCTGGTAGTAGGGAATGTTATCGGCGTTGCTCGATTCCAGATAGGCCGGCGCGTGCTCGGCGTCGATGCGGTCCAGGCGCGACCGCATCAACGCGTGACCGAATCCGCCGCCCCGGAACGCCGGGTCACTGCCGATGACGGCCAGATACCAGTGCGGTTCATCCGGGTGGTTGGCCTTCATCAACGCGTCGACCTGCTCGCCACGCCGCGCCTGGCTGCCCAACGCCCGCACGAATCCCGGCATCATCAGCAGGTTCTCCAACTGTGAGGGCTTCCAGCGTCCCGGCGGGTCCCACAACGCGGCCGCGGCGATCCGATCTCCGGTGCCGGCCACCTCGCAGGCACCGCCGCCGAGGAAGTGATGGCGGACCATCGTCGCGAACATCCGGGGCAGCCCCTTGGCGCGTCGCGGCGGTTCGGGGAGCATCCAGCTCATCACCGGGTCCTCGAAGAACGCCCGGCCCAGGGCGCTGGACAGCCGCCGGACATCCGCCTTGCGGGCCGGCCGCACATCGATGACGTCCACCCGACCACCCTGACACAGGTCACCCCTGCGTGATGTAGGCCTGCAGCTGCTCGTGCTCGGCTTCGAGCTCTTCCATCCGGGTCTTGACCACATCCCCGATGCTGACGATGCCCACCAACCGCCCCTCGTCCATCACCGGAACGTGGCGCACCCTGTTCCTGGTCATCAACGCGCTGAGGCTGTCCACGGAGTCGGTGGGGGCGCACGTGGCCAACAGCGACGTCATGATCTCCGCGACCGGCCTGGTCATCAGGTCGGGGCCGTGCTCGTTCAGGCTGCGCACCACGTCCCGCTCGGAGACGATGCCGGCGACCCCGTCGGGCGACACCACCACCATGGCGCCGATGTTGTGGACCGCCAACTCGGTGAGCAGGCCGCTGACGGAGGTCTCGGGCGTGATGGTGGCGACCGACGCCCCCTTGTTGCGCAACACGTCGGCGATCCGCATCGCACACCTCCCTGTGTGACCGCTATCACATACCAGGGTAAGGCGATCGGCGCCCGCACGTGACGACTCTGGGCATTCCGGCGCTTTGCGGCCGGGATCTCGGCGCCCGACGGCGGATACCGCGGCCGACACGCCGCAGAATCCGGGGAAGGCGAGCGACCGCGCCCCCGGTGTGCGATACCTGAACCCGTGACCATCGAGATCACCCTCCTGGGTACCGGCAGTCCCATCCCCGACCCCAACCGCGCCGGACCGTCGACGCTGGTGCGCGCCGGCTCGGCGACCTTCCTCGTCGACTGCGGCCGCGGTGTGCTCATGCGGGCGATCGCCGCCGGGGCCGGGGCCAACACCGTGACCGCGCTGCTGCTGACCCACCTGCACAGCGATCACATCGCCGACCTCGGCGACGTGATCATCAGCCGCTGGGTCACCACCTTCGCACCCGATCCGGCGCCCTTCCCGATCATCGGACCGCCGGGGACCGCCGCGGTCGTCGAGGCGACGCTCAAGGCGTTCGGGTTCGACATCGGCTACCGCATCGCCCATCACGCCGACCTGACCACGCCGCCGCCGGTGACGGTGCACGAGTTCACCGAGGGCACCGTCTGGGAGGCCGACGGGGTGACCGTCACCGCCGGCCCCACCGACCACCGGCCCGTCGAGCCGACGATCGGGTTCCGCATCGACCACGGCGGCGCGTCGGCGGTGCTGGCCGGGGACACCGTCCCGTGCGAGGGGCTGGATCGCCTGGCCGCCGGGGCCGACGCGTTGGTGCACACCGTGATTCGCAAGGACCTCGTCGATCAGGCCCCGCTGCAGCGGATCCGCGACATCTGCGACTACCACTCGACGGTGCAGCAGGCCGCGGCCACCGCGCAGCGGGCCGGGGTCAAGACACTGGTGCTGACCCACTGTGTGCCCGCGGTGGTTCCGGGCCAGGAGCAGCAGTGGCGCGCGCTGGCGGCCACCGAGTTCGGCGGTCGCGTCGAGGTCGGTGAGGACCTGCTCAGGGTGCCCGTCGGCTGACCCGCCGGGGCGCCGGACTACGCCAGCCGGGTGATCTCCACGACCACGTCGAGGTCGGTGGACCCCTCACCGGAGTAGATGCCCTTCAGCGGGGTGACGTCGGCGTAGTCGCGGCCGACACCGACACTTATGTACTGCTCGTTGATCTCGGTCTCGTTGGTGGGGTCGTAGTTCCACCAACCGCCGGTCCACGCCTGGATCCAGGCGTGACTCTGCCCGTCGACGGTGTCGCCCACCGCGGCCTTGGCCTTGGGGTGCAGATACCCCGACACGTAACGTGCCGGAATTCCCATGCCCCGCAGCAGGATCAGCGTCAAATGGGCGAAGTCCTGACAGACGCCCTTGCCCTCACGCAGCGCGTCCAGGCCCGAGGAGTGCACCCCGGTGGTACCCGGGACGTAATTGAGCTCCTCCCGCACCCAGCTCGCGGCCTCGATGACGGCCTCGCGCGGGTCGTGGTACTTGGCGATCCGGCGCCCGACACGCGAGATGCGCTTGCTGGCCGGGGTGTAGTCGGTGGGGCTGAGCACCTCGTAGAACCGGTCGACGACCGCCTCGGTGTCCAGATCCTCCCAGCTGGCCAGTTTCTCGGGTGCCTCGGGCTTGTCGGTCTCCACCACCGACGACGCGGTCACCTCCAACTCGGTGTGCGGCGCGTGCAGGTCGAAGGCCGTCACCGCGGTTCCCCAGTAGTCGACGTAGCGATAGGACCTGGTGGCCGGTGCCGTCTCGACGCGGTTGAGGATGACGTTCTGGCGGGAGTCCGAACGCGGCGTGAGCCGGGCCTCGTTGAACGACGCGGTCACCGGCGACTTGTAGGCATACCCGGTCGCGTGCACCACCCGCATGCGCCACATCAGCAACTTCCTTTCACACACATGCTCATCGTCAGATCTCGCCCTCTTCGATGACCAGCGACCCGTTGCGTCCGGCATCCGTCCACGCCACCCAGGGGGCGGCGTGGAAATACTGCAGGGCCAACGCTTCCCCGACCTCATAGCAGGTCTGCTGCAGGGCGGCCAGCCGCTCGTCGAGCGACTCCAACAGCACCCCGGGCCGCAGGAACTCCAGCTCGCTGCGCGCCCGGCCCAACAGCCGCTGCGCCTCGGCGGTGCTGCCGACCCGGTTGTGCGGCCGGTTGAGCAGCTCGTCGAGGCTGTGCTCGGCCAGGCGCAGCGAGTAGAACACCGACCGCGGGAACAGACGATCCAGCAGCATGAACTCGACCACCCGCGCCGCGTCGAGCACCCCGCGGTAGGTGCGCAGGTAGGTGTCGTGGGCGCCGGCCGAGCGCAGCACGGTCACCCACGCCGGCGAGGACGCGCTGTCACCGACCCGCGACAGCAGCATCCGCACGGTCATGTCGACACGCTCGATGGCCCGGCCCAGCACCATGAAGCGGTACCCGTCGTCACGGGACAGCGTGGAGTCGGCCAGCCCGGCGAACATCGCCGCACGCCCCTCCACGTAGCTCAGGAACTCGTGGGGGCCCAACCGCTTGGCGGCGCGCTCGCGTTCGGGCAGCGCGTTGTAGGTGGTGTTGAGGCACTCCCACATGTCGGTCGAGGTCACCTCGCGGGCGCCGCGGGCGTTCTCGCGGGCCGCGGAGATGGCGTCGACGATCGAACACCCGCCCAGGCTGTTGCGCGAGAACGCCACCAGGTCGGTCAGCGACCAGACGTCCAGCGACTCCTCGGGGGGCTCGATCCCCAGGACCCGCAGCAGCACGCGCGACGTCTCGTCCGGGTCGACGCTGGCGTCCTCGAGCAGCTGATGGACCGTGACGTCGAGAATGCGGGCGGTGTCGTCGGCGCGTTCCACATAGCGACCGATCCAGTACAGCGATTCGGCGTTGCGAGCCAGCATCAGTCCACCACCGCCTGCTGTTGTTGCTGCTGGTTCTGCTGTTGCCCGCCCTGGGTGACGGGTTGTTGTCGGATGGTCAACGACTGCGAGTTCGGGCCGGCGCCGTCGCTCTTGGCGCCCTTGGCCGACTTCCCGGCCCTCGTCGACTTCTCCGCCTTCTCGGCCTTCTCGGACTTCTCGGCCTTCTCGGCCTTCTCGGCCACCGTCGGCGGCAGGCTGCGCACCACCTCCGCGGCGGCCAGCTCCCGATCGGCTCCCGAGGTCCGCGAGGCCAGCACCCAGGTGTCCTTCGAGCCGCCGCCCTGGCTGGAGTTGACCACCAGCGAGCCTTCGGGCAGCGCGACGCGGGTCAGGCCGCCGGGCAGCACCCAGACATCGTCACCGTCATTGACGGCGAACGGGCGCAGGTCGACGTGGCGGGGGGCGAGGCTGCCGTCGATCTCGGTGGGCACGGTGGACAGCTGCACCACCGGCTGGGCGATCCAGCCCCGCGGGTCGGCCCTAATCTTCTTGGTGATCGTCGCGAGTTCCTTCTCCGAGGCGTCGGGCCCGAACACAATGCCGTAGCCGCCCGAGCCCTCGACCGGCTTGATCACCAGTTCATCGACGCGGTCGAGGACCTCCTCGCATTCCTCTTCCAGCCAGCACCGGTAGCTGTCGACGTTGGCCAGCAGCGGCTTCTCCCCGAGGTAGTACTCGATGATGGTGGGCACATAGGTGTAGACGAGCTTGTCGTCGCCCACCCCGTTGCCCACCGCGCTGGAGATCACGACATTGCCGGCGCGGGCGGCGTTGAGGATGCCCGCCACCCCCAGCACCGAGTCGGGCCGGAAGTGCAGCGGGTCCAGGAAGTCGTCGTCGATGCGGCGGTAGATGACGTCGACCTGGCGTTCACCCTCGGTGGTCCGCATGTACACGGTGTTGTCGCGGCAGAACAGGTCGCGGCCCTCGACCAGCTCGACGCCCATCTGCCGGGCCAGCAGGGAGTGCTCGAAGTAGGCGGAGTTGTACACGCCGGGGGTCAGCACCACCACGGTCGGGTCGGCCTCGTTGGTGGCGGCGGCGTTGCGCAGCGCCCGCAACAGGTGCGAGGAGTAGTCGCCGACCGCGCGCACCCGGTTGGACGCGAACAGGTTCGGGAACACCCGCGCCATGGTGCGGCGGTTCTCCATCACGTAGGAGACCCCCGACGGTGAGCGCAGGTTGTCCTCGAGCACCCGGAAGGTGCCCTGACCGTCGCGGATCAGGTCGATACCCGCGACGTGGATGCGCACCCCGTTGGGCGGGACGATCCCGGCGGCCTCCCGGTGGAAGTGCTCACAGGAGGTCACCAGCCGGCGCGGGATGACGCCGTCACGCAGGATCTCCTGGTCGCCGTAGATGTCGTCGAGGTACATCTCCAGCGCCTTGACCCGCTGGATGATGCCCTTCTCCAGCCGCGACCACTCCGCCGCGGAGATCACGCGCGGGACCAGGTCCAGCGGGAAGGGCCGCTCCTGGCCGGAGAGCGAGAAGGTGATGCCCTGGTCGACGAACGCACGCCCGAGGGCCTCGGCGCGCGCCTCGAGGTCGTCGGCGTCGGACGGGGCCAGCTCGGCGTAGATGTTCTTGTAGGGCCCCCGCACGTTGCCCGCGGCGTCGAACATCTCGTCGAAGGCGTCCGAATACTTGCCACGCGAGTTGTAGCCGTCGAAGATCCGTTCGAACTCTTTCTTCTGCCGGGCGTTGCTGCGCGACTGCCGGCCGGTCTCGCTGGGCAATGTTCGAAGGCTCACGAGTCACATGCTGCACTAATTTGCCTGTTTCGGCAGGCCACTGAACCGCAATTCGGTGACGAAACTCCGTTGCGCGGTGCTGGAGCATCCTGGGAGGCACCGCACCCCGCCCGTGCCCTGCGGTGACGAAACTCCGCGGCGGCCCGACGACTTTGGGAGATCCACCGCCCGGCTGGTAACCTGAACAGTCGCTGCCCGCAACCGGGCGCCTTGGACCGCGCCCGCCGGGGCCGGGCCGGACCATCACCCAGCTTGAGATTTACGAAGGAACTGACGCGTGGCCAACATCAAGTCGCAGGAAAAGCGCATCCGCACCAACGAGCGCGCCCGACTGCGCAACCAGTCGGTGAAGTCGTCGCTTCGTACGGCTGTGCGCGGGTTCCGCGAGGCTGTGGACGCCGGCGACAAGGACAAGGCCGCCGAACTGCTGGCGTCGACCAGCCGCAAGCTGGACAAGGCCGCGAGCAAGGGCGTCATCCACCGGAACCAGGCGGCGAACAAGAAGTCCGCGCTGGCGCTGGCCCTCAACAAGCTCTGACCCGCCCAGCGCCCCGATCCGGGCGCGCGGCAGCTCGGCTGGCACCACAGACCGACTCCTCGGACTGACCCCTCGGGCTGACTCCTCGGGCTGACTCCTAAGACCGACACCGAGGCTCCACCGGCACGTCTACCGGTGGCCACCGCCGTCGGCCAGTTCGGCCACCCGCCGCACGGCCTTCTCCAGCGCATAGTCCGCGTCGGCCGCGGCGCCCTTCACATCGGCGTTGAGCGCCGCGACGACGCGCACCGCACTGGCCACCTTGTCCCGCGACCACCGGCGGGACTGCTTCTGCGCTTTCTGAATCCGCCACGGCGGCATCCCGAGTTCCCCGGCCAGCCGGTAGGGATCACCCGAGACCGGCCCGACCCGGGCGATGGTGTGCACGGCCTCGGCGAGCGCGTCGGCGAGCACGACCCGCGGCTCCCCGCTCATCATGGCCCAGCGCAACGCCTCCGCGGCACCCTCCACATCGCCGACGATCGCCTTGTCGGCGATGTCGAACCCCTTCACCTCGGCCCGCCCACTGTGGTAGCGCCGGACGGCACCGGGATCCACCCGCCCGTCGGTATCGGCCACCAATTGTGAGCAGGCGGCGGCGAGTTCGCGGATGTCTGAGCCCACCGCGTCGATGAGCGCGGCGACCGTGTCGTCACTCACCTTGACCTTGAGCCCGCGGAACTCGCGACGCACGAAATCAGCCCGCTCGGCGGCCTTGACGATCTTGGCGCAGGGGTGCACGCGCGCGCCCAGGTCGCGCAGCTGACCCGCCAGCGCCTTGGCGCGGCCGCCGCCGGAGTGCACGACCACCAGAACGGTTCCGGGCGGCAGATCGGCGGCCGCCGACCCGATCAGCGCCACCGCGTCCTTGCCCGCCTCGGCGGCGGCCTCGAGCACCACCACCCGCTCGTCGGCGAACAACGACGGGCTGAGCAGTTCGGCGAGTTCACTGGTGCCGACCTCGCCGGCGCGCAGACGATTCACCGGGACATCCTCGGTCCCGCTGTCCGCCCGGGCATCCCGCACGATCTCGGCGATGGCCCGCTCGACCAGCAACTCCTCATCACCCAGGACCAGGTGCAGTCCCGGAACCTGTTGACTCACCCCACGATGGTGTCACGACCCACCGACGCCGCCGCGGCGTACCCGGCCGGCGGACCCGACAGCGTCCAGGCGAGCAGGCACACCGCGACCGCGGCGGCGGCACGCCGGAACCAGCGCCGCCGCCACAGCAGCAGGGCCGCCAAGCTGCTCAGCGCCACCACCGTGACCCCGGTGACCCCGGAGGGCACCGGCACGGTCGCGGCCGGCGCGGTGCCCAGCCAGTGCGCGACGTGCTGCAGCCACCACAGCGGCGGGCCGGTGAAGCGCATCGCCAGCCGCGCCCCGTCCGGCCAGAACGTGCCCAGCGCGGCCGCGGCGGTCCCCAGCAGCGTGATCGGCGGGATCACCGCGGCCACCGCCAGGTTGGCCAGCACCCCCACCACGCTGACCGCGCCGCTGACCCCGGCGACCAGCGGCGCGGTCACGAACTGGGCCGCCGCGGCGACGGCGACGCCGTCGGCCAGCGGCCCGGGCCAGCCCCGGGTCTTCAGGAGCCCCGACCACCGCGGCGCGATAAGCACCAGCGCCGCCGTCGCCGCCACCGACAACGCGAACCCGACGTCGACGGCCATCTGCGGGGCCACGACCAGCACGGCGAGCACCGTGCCCGCCAGCGCGGGGACGGCCTGGCGCCGCCGGGCCGTGAGCACCGCCAGCAGCGCCAGGGCGCCCATCACCGCCGCCCGCAGCACACTGGCCGTCGGCTGCACCACCACGACGAACGCGGCCAGCGCCAGACCGGACAACACGACAGCGCCGCGCGGGCCCACGAGGTAGGCCGACAGCAGCACCGCGCCGCACACGATGGTGACGTTGGCGCCCGACACCGCGGTCAGGTGCGTCAGTCCGGCCGCGCGGAACTCCCGCTGGGTGCCGGCGTCGAGGGCCGAGGTGTCCCCGAGTACCAGTGCCGGCAGCAGCGCGGCCCGGCCGGCGGGCAGTACCGCAGTCGCGTCGACGGCGAACCGTTCCCGGATGTCCGCGGCCATGCGGTGGATGACGTGAGCCCGCCCGACATCGGGTGCACCGGCCGCGGTCAGCACGGCCACGGTCAGGTCATGGCGGGTGGGCGGGGCGATCCCGGCCCGGAACCGCACGGGAGTGCCCGCACCGATGCGTCCGAAGTCGACCGCGGGCGCGAACACCACGACCAGGCCACCGGCGTCCTGGGCGTCCAACCGCCGCAGGTTGGCCCGCAGCAGGACCCGCCCGGAGCCGAGCGGACGCGGGCTCTCCGTCACCACGACCGTGACGTCGCCGACCGTCCCGAACCGCTGGGTGACCGGATGGTGGGCCACGGCGTCGCCGCGCAGGGTGATCGCCACCGCGAAGCCCGCGCCGACCACGGCGGCCGCCGCGGCGGCGGTGCCGAGAGCCCGCGCGGCGGTGCCGGCCGTCGTGCGGGTCCTGCGCCACAGCACGGCCGCGCCCCCCACCGCCAGGCAGCCGCCGACGAGCACTGGGCCGACGGCCCAGCGGATACCCAGCGCGGTGACCAGCCACGCCGTCAGCGCCGCGGGCACCAGCCGCAGATCCAGGACCGGGCCCGGGGGTGCGGCGGGGGCGGGCACCGGGTGACTCAGACGCGGACACGGTCGCGCAGTTTGGCCAGCCGCGCCGGCCCGATGCCGTCGACGTCGCCGAGTTGGTCCACGCTGTCGAATGAGCCGTGTTCATCGCGCCAGGCCACGATCGACTCGGCGGTGACCGGCCCCACCCCCGGCAGGGCGTCCAGCTGCTCGACGGTGGCGGTGTTCAGGTTCACCGCGGCGCCCGCCGGCGCGGTCCCCGACCCCGAACCGGGCGCGGGGAGGGCCGCCGACGTCGCCCCGGTGACCGAGCTTCCCATCAGCGCGGGCGCTCCCGGCGCCGTGGAGACCCCGACGACCACCTGCTCCCCGTCGGCGAGATGGCGGGCCATGTTCAGGCCGACGGTGTCGGCGCCGTCGAGGGTTCCGCCGGCGGCGCTCACCGCGTCGGCCACCCGGGCGCCCGGCGTCAGGGTCACCAGACCGGGGGTTTGGACCAGCCCGACGACGCTGACGACCAGTGGGGCGTCGCCGGCCGGGGGACCCGGCGTGCTGGAGGCGACCATGTCCACGGCGGGCAGTTTCGCCGAGACGACCGGGGCCGGATCGTCGCGCACCAGGGTGAACACCGTGACCAGGACGGCCAGCACGGCGACCCCGCCCAGCGCGATCGCCCCGGCCCGGCCGGGGTCGGCGCGGACCGCGGCCAGCCACCCTTCCCGCTGCGCCACGGCTTCCGGAAGCCAGCGCGGCAGCAACGCGTTGGCCGCGCCGTCGTGGCCGTCATCCGGCGCGTCGGAGGGCCCGTCGGAGGACCCGTCGGGGGGCCCGTCGGACCCGCGGCCGGCGACGCACCACTGGTCGACCGGGCCGACCGGGTCGTCCGGGCCGGGTTCCGCGGCCTCGGCGACGGACGTGGCCGCGGCCGGACCGGCCAGTCGATGGTGTAGCCGCTCACCGGGGGGATCTGCTCGCATGTGCCCGAACCTATGTACCGGCACCGGACACGACCATGCCCACCAACGGTTTTCGCATCGATCTGTGGATGACGGCGCGACTGTGCACGGCAGTCCCGGGCGGCCTCCGCCGCGTCGGCGCGGCCCCGGGGTAGTGTCGTCGCCGTGACGGGGAACCTCGTTCCGACCACCGCGGGCCTGCGTGAGCGCAAGAAGCAGCAGACGCGGCACACGCTGATCGTGGCCGCGTTGGACCTCGCCGAGGAACAGGGCTACGAACACACCACGGTGGAGCAGATCGCCGACCGGGCCGAGGTCTCGGCGCGCACCTTCGCGCGGTACTTCCCCACCAAGGACAGCGTGATCCTGTCGGTGCTGGCCTGGCTGGCCGCCGGCGTCCGGGACGGGCTGCGAGACGTCCCCGGTGACGTGTCGTCGTTCGACGCGCTGCTGCGGGCCACGTTGTCGCTGCT
This sequence comes from Mycolicibacterium palauense, assembly GCF_002592005.1. Classification (GTDB taxonomy): domain Bacteria; phylum Actinomycetota; class Actinomycetes; order Mycobacteriales; family Mycobacteriaceae; genus Mycobacterium; species Mycobacterium palauense. Next base: position 54,700 of record NZ_NVQF01000035.1, read on the forward strand.
GGACCGCACCGAGCGGGGCGCGATGGCGATGCGCCCGGACCGGCTCCTGACCGTGCTGCGGGTCGTGCACTCCTCGCCGGGCATGCAGGCCGCGGCGGCCGACGTCTGGTCGACGAGCACCGCGGCGGCACTGGCCGAACGGATCGGCGACGTCGCCGGCGACCGGACCATCCAGCTGATCAGCGGGGTGTGGTCGGCGATCCTCACCAGCGCGTGGAGCGAGCTCGGCGCCCTGCAGGCCGCCTCCGCGGTCACCGCGGAAACCCTGCCCGGACAGATGGCAACCGCCCTGATCAGGGCGTATGACGACTTCGCCGAAGTCGCCGGCAACCCGCGTCGCTGACGGCGCCGCCACGCCACCCCGCGGGGTGTACATTCGCGCCAGAGTGTCTACTCAGGGTGGTCCACTCACCGGTAGAAGGAGCGTCGATGAACCGTCCCGACCGTCCGCTGCGGGTGATTCAGTGGACCACCGGCAACATCGGCCGCCGGTCCCTGCACGCGATCATCGGCAGGCCCGATCTGGAGCTGGTCGGCGTGTATGCCCACGGCCCCGACAAGGTGGGCACCGATGCCGCCGAGCTGGCCGGCTGGCCCGAGCCCACCGGGGTGCTCGCCACCGATGACGTCGACGCGCTGCTGGCACTGGACGCCGACGCCTGCTGCTACAACCCGCTGTGGCCCAGTGTCGACGAGCTGGTGCGTCTGCTCGCCGCCGGCGTCAACGTCTGCTCCAGCGCCGCATGGATCACCGGCGGCAAGCAGAGCCCACAAGACCGGGAACGCATCCTGATCGCCTGCGAGACAGGGCAGTCCACGATATTCGGAAGCGGCGCGCACCCGGGGATGACGAACATGGTCGCGATGGTGCTCTCCGGGTCCTGCGAACGGGTCGACGAGATCCGGATCACCGAGTCGGTGGACTGTTCCACCTACGAGTCGGCCGGCACCCAGTCGGCGATGGGCTTCGGCCGCGACCCGCAGACCCCCGGCCTGGCCGACAGCGTCCGCCGGGAGAGCGAGGTGTTCGCCGAGTCGGCGGCGATGATGGCCGACGCGATCGGAGCGCCGTTGGACCGCATGACGTTCGACGTCGAGTTCACCGCCGCCACCGCGGACACCGACCTGGGCTTCATGACGATTCCCGAGGGCAGCGTCGGCAGCGTCTACGGGTACCACCGCGGCTGGGTGGGCGAGCGCAACGTCGTCAGCGTCGGGTTCAACTGGACGATGGGCGATCACGTCACTCCCCCCAAACCGCTGGAACACGGCCACGTCATTCAGGTCTGCGGCATGCCCAACATGCGCACGGTGCTGCACTGCCTGCCGCCCCGGGACTGGGCCGAGCCCGGCTTCATGGGGCTGGGCATGATCTACACCGCCATGCCGGTCACCAACGCCGTTCCCGCGGTGGTGGCCGCGGCGCCGGGCATCGTCACGCCCAAGGATCTGCCACCGGTGACGGGCCGTTTCGCCGGCTGACCGGTACGACCCGGCGCTGCCGTCAGGGCGTTTCGCCGGTGCCGGCGTCGATATTCGTGTCTCCATCCGTGCCGGTATCGGTGCCGGTATCGAGGGTCACCGCCAGCGCACCCGCACCGACATGCAGCGCCAGCACCGGCCCCAGCTCGGTGACGAGGGCAGGCGGGCAGTCCGGCAACCGCGCGGCCAGCGTGGCCGCCAGCTGCGCGGCGCCCTCGGGATCGGCGACGTGGTGCACCGCCAGGCGCGCCGACCCCGCACCGACGATGTCGCAGACCCGGTCGGTCATCGTCGCGACGGCCTTGGAGGCGGTGCGAACCCGCTGGGCCAGAACGAGTTTCCCCTCGTCGATCCGCAACAACGGCTTCAGCGACAGCGCGGTGCCCAGCCAGGCGGCCGCCCCGCCGATGCGCCCGCTGCGGCGCAGATTGTCCAGCCGGTGCACCACGATGAACGCGTGCACGTATTCGCGCGCCCGCAGGGCGGCCTGCCCGACGGCGTCCAGGCCGGATCCGGCCGCCGCGGCGCGGGCGGCGGCCAGGGCGACGAAGCCGGTGCCCATCGCCGCGGAACGGGAATCGATGACCCGCACGGCGGGCCCCACCTCCGCGGCGGCCTGCTGGCCGGCGTTGAACGTCGCCGACAACGACGACGAGATGTGCACCGCGACCACGCCGTCGCCGTCGCTGGCGGCCAGTGCGTCCCGGTAGGCACCGGCCAGCTCGACCGGGCCCGCTGCGGCGGTGCTGGCGCTGCGCTCGTGGATGTCCTCGGGCACCGGGTCGACGCCGTCGCGCAGGTCGGTGCCGTCAACCAGGATGTGCAGCGGAACCACGCGGATCCCGTACTGCGATGCCAGGTCGGCGGGCAGACGCGCCGAGGAGTCGGTGACCACCACGACGGGCATGGCTCACCGGTCCCCGCGGTCGGCGGTGGCGCCGGCCTCGGCGAGCGCCTTGAGCATCGACTCCGCGACGGCGCGGTGCGCCTCGAAGTTCCAGTGGATGCCGTCGGGATTGCCCTGCCCGCCGAAAATGTGTTCGGCCACGGCATCTTTCAGGTCGACCAGCGGAATGTCGTGTTCGGTGGCCCAGCTGCTGATCGCCGCGACGGTGCCATCTCGGCCGTGGTGCGCACGCCCATAGGTGTCGGCGACGTGCACGCTGGGCAGCGACGCCACCATGGGGACACCGGGACGGTTGAAATCGATGGCGCCGCGGGTCATCTCCAGGTACTCGACACTCAGGTGCGGGGGCAGGGACGAACGCGCCACCGGCGAGAGCCGGGGCTGCACCCAGCCGTAGCCGTCGCGGACCCAGCGGCGCAGCCGGGGCGGGCGGACGTAGCGGATGAGTTCGCGCAGCGCCGTGGGCAGCACCGAGGGCAGCGAGTCCATGCCGCTGGTGGCGAACACGACGGCGCCCGCGCGCGGCAACGCCGCCCACGAACGCGGATCCTGGGTGGCCGCCCACCAGACGTCGCGACAGGTCCAGCCGATCCGGCCGATCAGCTCCAGATCCCAACCCAGTTCTGCGGCAACGATATTAGGCCAGATACGGGGGTCGTCGGACGGTAGTCCCCCGGTTGGGCCGTAGTAGGCCAGCGAGTCGGCGAAGACCAGCAATACCGGCCGACGGCCGGGTGCCGGTTCAGAGGACATCGTTGGCGACCTGGGCCGAGGCGTTCCACACGTCGAGCCGCCACTTGATGCCGTCGAATGACGCCGACTCCGCCGAGTGCCCCGACAGCTGCACCCAACTGGCGTTGCCCATCCCGCCGAGGATGGGCCAGTTGTCGACCGGGATCCCCAGCAGCGCCGCGGTCAGGGCGGCGATCAGCCCACCGTGCGCGACCAGGACCACCGGACGGTCCTTCTCGTCGGCTCCCCACTCCACCGCCTCGGTGACCATCTCGCCGACCAGGGGCAGGCTGCGGTCGGCGACGTCGACGCGGCTCTCCCCGCCGTGCGGGGCCCACCGCGCGTCGTCGCGCCAGGCCAGCCGCGCACCGGGCGCGAGCTCGTCGACCTCGATGTGGGTGAGCCCCTGCCAGTCGCCCAGATGGGTCTCCCGCAGCCGGGTGTCGATGTCGACGGGCAACCCCGTGCGTTCGCCGAGCGCCAACGCGGTGTCGCGGGCGCGGCGCAGGTCCGAGGACACGATCAGCAGCGGCTGGCGTTTGGCCAGGACCTCGGCGGCGGCGACGGCCTGCGCGCGGCCCAGCTCGGTCAGGTCGGTGTCGATCTGCCCCTGCATCCGGCTGCCGGCGTTCCATTCCGTCTGGCCGTGGCGCAGCAGCACCAGGCGCCGGATACGGCGGTCGCTCATGAACCCGGCTCCGCGTCGTGGCGGGTGTTGGCGCTGACCTCGTCGAGGTCGACCGGGATCGTCGGGCAGTCCCGCCACAGCCGGTCCAACGCATAGAAGTCGCGTTCGTCGCGGTGCTGGATGTGCACCACGATGTCGACGTAGTCCAGCAGCACCCAGCGCCCCTCGCGGGTGCCCTCGCGGCGTGCGGGCTTGTGGCCGGCGCGCCGCATCCTCTCCTCCACCTCGTCGACGATCGCGTTGACCTGGCGATCGTTGGCGCCGGTGGCGATGACGAAACAGTCGGTGATCACCAACTGACCGGAGACGTCGATCACGACGATGTCCTCGGCCAGCTTGGCGGCGGCCGCGCGCGCGGCGACGGTGGCCATCTCCAGGGCCTCTGCGGAAGCGGTCACTTCTCGTCCTTACTCGCGGTCGCGGCCAGGCCGGGCGAATGCGCCGGTTGCGGATCCGGCCCGGCGGCCGATGTGGGCACATACAACCTGCGCTTGGCGACGTACTGCACCACGCCGTCGGGCACCAGATACCAGATCGGACGCGACTGCGCGGCCCGCCGGCGGCAGTCGGTCGAGGAGATTGCCAGCGCCGGGACCTCGACGAGGTGCAGCGCGTCGTCGGGCAGTTCGGCCATGGCTTCGGCGATGTGCTTGCCGTTCAGTTCGAAGCCGGGCCTGCTGACCCCGACGAACCGCGCCATGGCGAACAGGTCCTCCCAGTTCTGCCAGGACAGGATCGAGGCCAGCGCGTCGGCGCCGGTGATGAAGAACAGGTCGGCGTCGTGGTTCAGCGCCTGCAGGTCGCGCAGGGTGTCCTTGGTGTAGGTCTTGCCGCCGCGGTCGATGTCGACGCGGCTGACCGAGAACCGCGGATTGGAGGCGGTGGCGATCACCGTCATCAGGTAGCGGTCCTCGGCGGCGGTGACGTGGCGGCCGGCCTTCTGCCAGGGCTGACCGGTCGGAACGAACACCACCTCCTCGAGGTCGAACAGGTCGGCGACCTCACTGGCGGCGACCAGGTGGCCGTTGTGGATGGGATCGAAGGTCCCACCCATGACCCCCACCCTTCGGCGGGGCCGTTCCCTGG
>NZ_NVQF01000036.1 GCF_002592005.1 Mycolicibacterium palauense
CCGATCAGAGAGTCGAACACAAAGAGCATGGTCGGCAGCGACGACAGAGTATAAGAGACAGCACCCGAGCTGCCCCCGGATCCCCCGCTGGAGCCGCCCCTGGAGCCGCCCGTGGAGCCGCCACTGTCACGCGAACTCGCCTTCTTGGTGCCGGCCTTCTTGGTGCCATCCTTCTTAGCGCCGTTGAGCCCGGCCCGGTGCCGGCCGCCCGTACCGGCGGAGCTGCCGCCGTCGGACTCCGAACCCGCCGACGAGCCACCGGACCCGCCCCCATCGGCGTCGCTGGCGTCCTTGCCCCCACTGCGGACACCACTGTGGACACCACTGCGCGGGGCGCGGTGCTTGCCGGTGCCCGCCGAGCTGCTGGACTCGGCCGCGGCGGCCTCAGTAGACGCTGAGCCGGCGGTCTTCGACTGGGTGGACTCCGACTCACTGGACTCCGACTCAGTGGACTCCGACTCAGTGGACTCCGACTCACTGGACTCCGACTCACTGGACTCCGACTGGGTGGACTCCGCCCCGGCAGACTCCGACTCATCGGTTTCCTCGGTCGCGTCCTCGGTGTCCTCAGCCGCTTCTGCCGCTTCGGCGACCTCTTCGGTGGCCTCTTCGGTGACCTCTTCGGTGACCTCTTCAGCGATCTCTTCGGTGACCTCTTCGGTCACGTCGGCACTCGCGTCGGTGGCTTCGTCGGTCGTCGCGTCCGCGGCGTCACCGTCTTCCGCGGTCTCCGCGGACGGCCCGTCGGCGTCTTCCGCGGCGGCGCCGGCGTCGGGCACGATCGCCTCGACGCTGCTGCGCGCCAGGCTGTTCGACACGCCTTCCGAGATCGCCGCCAGGGCCGCCGCCTCCTCGCCGGAGCCTTCGGATTCCTCCGGTAGATAGTCACGGTTGTAGGCACGGTCGATGATCTTCTTGAGCGGGTCGTTCAAGGCGTCGGCAAGGTCGTTGAGTCCGAGCTGTCGCAGAGGATTCAGCAGCGGGATCTTCTCGGTCGGCACGAAGACGTAGGTGGTGTTGCCTTCGGTCCAGACGATGTTGTTGGGATCGTCGAGGTCGACCTGCGCGTAGTTCATGTGGATGGACTCGAAGGCCATCAACGCGTTGGCGACGGCCAGCGGATTGAAGATCAGGTTGACGATGTCGTTCGGGAAATCCGCGACGGGGTCATACTCCTGCGCGATGTCGATCGTGGTGTAGTCCGTGTCCGGCGTCACCCACGAGGACCCCAGCTGCACTGCGCTGGCGCCGGTGTACTTGCGACCACCGTTGCCGATCAGCACAACGGTCAGCTCGGAGGGATCGGGATCATCGGCACCGCTGCCGTCGTGCTCGGACAGCCACACCGTGGCCACTCGGGCGCCGCCGCTGAACGCGTACAGCACCTTGGCGCCGTCGGTGTTCTCGAGGGCGAAATCGACCCTGTCGACGTTGTCCTCGACGCCCAGCTCGAGACCGTAGACACTGACGATCCAGGAGTAGTAGACCTCGTTGCAGGCGGCGAGCGTCGCGCACACGGCCCCCTGCAGGTTGTCGCTCATCGCCCAGGGGGTGGGTCCGTGGGTAAGAACCGTCGCGGTGCCCGGCGCCGGCAGGAGATCGGTCGCCGACACCGTCGAACCGGAGCTCGCCGCGCCTGCGACCGCCGCCGGGCCGAGGGAGAACGGCATCGCCAGTGCGGGCAGCGCGGCCGCGGTGAGTGCAGCCTTCGTCGCTCGGTTCACAAAACGTCCCTTTCCTGATGTCCCCGGGGACAAAGACCCCAGCGGAAACTGCCGTGAGTGAGGCCACTGCCACCGATAAGTGCCGCCAGGAAATTGACATTCGGCGGTGCCGCACCAGCTGCCGCTGCGCCCACACCACTTCCGACATTCTCGACAGTCTGCGGGAATGAGGTAGCCAAAAGTGACGCACCGCGCATCATATGGCACCTATCCCGACGTTGACCGAAGACGACGAGTTCCCCGACTCGGAAGGCACGATACCGTACGACCGCCCCGCCGCAACATCGGTCAGCAAACCTGCGAGCCCCGAAACTCCCCTGGCCTGGACCCGAAGCCCCGTGTCGGCTACCGACCGGAGGTATCGCACGCCCGCCGCGGACGGAGGGAACCTTCGACCGATATCCCCGCCGCCGCAGCTCTTGGTAAGGGCGGCCAAAGGGAGGTTCGACGAAGAGACCAAGATCGTTGCTGGAGCGGACAGCGACGCCGAACACACCACGCCCCGGGCGTGGGACGGCCGCCAGGACGGCCGACTCCGACCGGCCATGACTCGCCGTTGGCTCGCCGTCGTTGACTCGTCGTCGGTGCACGTCGGGATCGGTCACGGCGTATTCGCACCGCGCGCGTCATCGCCCCGATTCCGCCAGGGGTCAAGACGTTCGCTTGGCGTTTGCCTGCGACCCCTCCAAATCTGTGCTACGGCCCCCTTAAGGCCGCGAATCCCGACCACGTATTTTGGTAGCTCATTTTTCGCACATGGCCGTCCAGCAAGAGATGTGGGATGGCGCTTGAGTGCTTTGCCGCGGCTCGAGCGGGGCCACGGGCCCACCCGGCCTGACGCGAACACCGGCAAATATTACTCACGGGTCAGATAGGTATTTTGCAGGTACGTCAGTATTTTTGGTTACGCGATCGGGACCAGCCTAGCGGCGCCGCTCGAGACGAGGCCGACTGGGGGGCGGGTTCCCCGAAGGGGCAGCGGATTCGCTGTGTGTATCACGGTTTGATTTACAGCAATACGAGACAGATTTGCTGAATATGCACCCGAACGCGACCTTCGAAGTTTTGCTGCGAAAGTTGCTCTAATGACGCAACATACTCATGTCGGGCTGGCCAGAACCCACACTTCTAGCGCTTCAATCTGGGGAGTAACTATGCGGATTTCCCTTCGTAAAGCAGGGGTCGCCATTACGGCGTTCGCTGCCGCGGTGCTGCTTGCGTTCGCCACCGCGACCTCGGCCTTGGCCGGTAAGGTTCTGGTCGTCGGCGGCCTGGGAGCCAGTGAGCTGAACAACATCGTGACGGGCGCCCTGCTCGGCGGCGCCTTCAAGGACGACGACCGGACGAGCGTCTACTGGCCCGCCGAGGCGGGGCCCTACACCGGCAAGAACGACCTCAGCCTCGGCGACTCGATCGCCATCGGGATCGAGAACCTCAACGCCGCGCTGGATGAGGCCATCGGCAGCGGCGAGCACGTCACGATCGTGGGCCTGTCGGCCGGCTCCCTCGTGGTCGACGAGGTGCTCCGCGGACTCGTCGACGACCCGGGCGCTCCGAGTGCCTCGCAGCTGTCGATCGTGCTGGTCGAGGACTCCAGCCGCCAGGACGTCATCAAGGAGAGCAAGTACAACTCGAAGTACGACTACACGTATCAACCGGCACCGGCCACCATCTACGACGAGACGGTCGTGACCGGTGAGTTCGACGGCCTCGCGGACTTCCCGGACCGGTGGTGGAACTTCACCGCAATCCTCAACGCCATGGCCGGCGCGATCACCGTCCACATCCCGGTGATGTTCGAAAGCCTGGACAACGTCCCGGCGGAAAACATCACCACGACGGTCAACTCGGTGGGCGGGGTCACCACGCACTACTTCGTGCCGACCGACACCCTGCCCCTGGTGGCACTGATACCCGCTCTGAAGCCCTTCGAGGCGGCGCTCAGGGCGCAGGTCGAAAAGGGATACCGGCGCTACGACGACGTCAGCAACGCCACCGCGCAGCTGGCGGCCGCGACGGCCCCGGTGGTGGCCGAGACCACGACCTCCGAGCCCGTCACCGAGCCCGTCACCGAGACCACTGATGTGACGACCGAGGCAGCCGCAGCCGACCCGGCCTCTACCGAGACGGTCGACCCTGCCACGGAGACCACGGGCGACACCGGGACGGTCACGGTCGAGGTGGACGCAAGCACCGAGGACACCGCCGAGGACACCGCCCCCGACGCCAGCGAGACCGACGCCGCCGACGAGTCCGATCAGGAGTCGGCGACGGAGACCGATGAGGACTCGGCAACGGAGACCGACGCAGTGTCGGAGGCCAAGCAGGCACGCGCAGAGGCCAAGCAGGCACGCGTCGAGGCCCGGCAGGCCCGCGCCGAAGCCCGGCAGGAGGCACGCGCCGAGGCCAAGCAGGCACGCGCCGAAGCCAAGCAGGCACGCGCCGAGGCCCGGCAGGCCAGGGTCGAGTCCAGGAAGGCGAAGGCCGCGGCCAGGAAGGCGTCCCGGTCGGCGGGCGGCGGCAGCGACTCCTAGTCGCCCCCGACGGACGTCGGCGCGGTTCCCGAACCGACACCGAAGCGATGCCCCGGCACACCGCCGGGGCATCGCGGCGTTTGGTGGACCCCGGGGACCGGCACCTAACACGCTGAGGTTCCGTTTGCTGTCAGGTAGCGTCTACGACCATGGATGCGCCGCAGTTCGACGTGATCATCGTCGGCGCCGGTTTCGGAGGAATCGGTGCCGCGATCCAGCTCAAGAAGATGGGCTACGACAACATTCTGATCCTCGACCGTGAGGACGACCTGGGCGGAACGTGGCACGTCAACCGGTATCCGGGGTTGGCTGTGGACATCCCCTCGCCGACCTATTCGTACTGGTTCGAGCCCAATCCGAACTGGTCGAGGCTCTACGCCCCGGGGCGTGAGCTCAAGCAATACGCCGACCACGTCGCCGACAAGTACGACGTGCGTCGGCACATGCGATTCAACACCGTGATCGACGGCGCCCGTTGGGATGAAGACACCCTCAGCTGGCAGGTGGCCGCAGCCGACGGTGCGACCTTCACCAGCCGATACCTCGTTGCCGCCACCGGCTACCTCTCACAGCCCTACACCCCCGAGATCCCGGGTATCACCGAGTTCGCCGGGCGCATCATGCACAGCACCGCCTGGGATGACGACTACGACCTACGCGGCCGGCGCATCGGGATGATCGGCACCGGAGCCACCGGCGTCCAACTGCTGCCCGAGCTCGCCAAGGTGGCCACCGACCTGACGATCTACCAGCGCACACCGATCCATGTGGTGCCGAAGATCGACTTCCCGATTCCGGTGCCCATGCGCCATCTGTTCGCCAGGATCCCTGCATTGCAGCGCGCCTTCCGCTGGGTCAACGACGTCAACCTGCAGGTCATGATGGTCCTGTCGGTCCTGAACTTCCGCTATTTCCGCCAGCTGAACATGGCGGCCTCGGCGCTGTCGCGGCTGTGGCGCTTCACCTGGATCCGGGACCGCGATCTGCGCCGCAAACTGACACCGGACTACGACTTCGGATGTAAGCGCCCGACCTACTCCAACCAGTACTACCGCACGTTCGCCCGCCCCCATGTCCACCTCGAGACCGCCGGGATCGAACGCATCGAGCCCGACGGCATCGTCGCGCGCGACGGGTCGAAGACCGAGCTGGACACCCTGATCCTGGCCACCGGATTCGACCTGTGGGAGGCCAACATTCCCGCCATCGAGATCATCGGCCGCGACAATCGAAATCTCGGCAAGTGGTGGCGCGACAACGGTTTCCGGTCCTACCAGGGCATCACGATCCCGTACTTCCCCAACTTCCTGACCCTGGCCGGGCCCTACGCCTCCAGCGGGTTGTCGTTCTTCGACACCGTGGAGTACCAGATGCGGCACATGGCACGGCTTTTCGGCGAGATGCACCGCCGCGGCACACAGAACTTCGAGGTGACCGAGGAAGCCAACGACCGGTTCCAGGCTCGAATGAGCAAGGCGCTGGGCAAGTCCGTGTTCGGCAGCGGCGACTGCTCTCGGGCACGCTCGTATTACTTCAGCCCCACCGGGCAAACGCTGGTGCGGCCGGCCTCCACGCACCAGACGAACCGGGAGCAGGACACCTTCCCGTTCAACGATTACACCTACTCCTGATCTACTGCCGATCAGCTGAACTCACGTACATCCGCCGGACACCACCGCCCGGCACGGCACCGTTTCCGCAGGCCAGCGCAAGTCGCGGCAGCGACGGCGTCGGCTGTGCCACCATTGAGGTGTGCAGACACCTCGAATAATCCGGATCGCGGGCGTCATCCTGGCCGCGGGGTGGTCGATGGTGCTCGGTGTCTGCGGCGCGCCCAGCGCCGCCGCCGCCGACTGCCCCGACATCGAGGTCATCTTCGCCCGCGGGACCGGTGCTCCCCCGGGCGCCGGCTGGCTCGGCGACGCTTTCACCAACGCGCTGCGCTCGAAGGTCGGCGACCGATCGGTCGGCCTCTACGGAGTTAACTATCCGGCCAGCGCCGACTTCCGAAAGTCCGTCGTCGTCGGGGCCAATGACGCCCGGGCACGGGTCGAGTACATGGCCGCCAACTGTCCGGACACCTCGCTGGTCCTCGGCGGTAATTCCCAGGGCGCCGGAGTGATCGACCTCATCACCCTGGGCTGGCCGGTCCACGGCTACACCCCCGTACCGATACCACCGGACGCCGCCGACCACGTGGCCGCCGTGGTGGTGTTCGGCAATCCCCTGCGCGACATGCCCGGTGGCGGCCCGCTGAGCGCACTGAGCCCCGGCTACGACGACAAGACCCTCGACCTGTGCGCCACCGACGACCTGTTCTGCTCGAAGGGCTTCAGCCTGCCCGCCCACTTCTCCTACGTGGACAACGGCATGGCCGATCAGGCGGCCGCCTTCGCGGCCGGGAAACTCTGACACTCCCGGCCGACATGCCGCCCGCCGCTCCTGGCCGCCGAGCAGCGTAACCGGCCCCGATTGGTGGATTGCTGTCAGCCGTCGCCCAACCGCAGCGCCATGGCATTTCAGCAAACATAGAATATTTCCGCCCCCAAACCCCGTGCCAATTAACGACTCTGACCCGCTTCAAACACGTAGACTGAGTAAACATTGCGGATCAGTACACGTGAAGCAGGGGGTACAGGGATGTCGTCAAGGCCGAAAACCGGGCTCCGGCTAATGCTGTCGGCGACCGGCATTGCCACCGCAACAGCTTTGCTGCCGCTGCCCACCGCCGCCCCGGCGAGCGCCGCGACCATCGACCCCCCGCTCGAGAGTCCCGCCACCGTGCTCACCCTGAGCATCTTCAAGGGAATCACCGACGAACTGCAGGGCTCCATCTGTCAGACCGGCAACCCCTGCGTCAGACTCAAGTACAACGCACTCTGGTACCGGGAAGGCGTCCAGGTCCTCGATGACGCCATGCACAACACTCCCGGCCCCAAAATCATCTTCGGCTACAGCCAGGGCGGCCAGGTGGTCACGGAATGGCTTCGCGACCACGCCGACGACCCGGATGCCCCACCGGCCGAGGACACCACGATCATCCTGATCGGAAACGGCGACCGGAAATACGGTGGGGCCAATGTCAGCGCCGGCTACGTCACCCCCGAAACCCAATACAAGCTCTACGACATCACCCGGCAGTACGACTTCGCCTCCGACATCCCCGACGAGCGGGGGAACCTGCTGGCGATGCTCAACGCGTGGATGGGCTTCTCCAGCGTGCACACCGCCTACGAGGACGTCGACATCAACGATCCCAACAACATCGTCTGGACCGAGGGCAATACGACCTATGTCTTCGTTCCGACCGAGGACATCCCGCTGCTTCGTCCACTGCGGCAGCTCGGGCTCAACGCACTCGCCGACAAGCTCAACGCTCCCCTGAAGGAGATCATCGAACGGGCCTATCACCGCGACTATCTCCCCACCCCGGACGACCCCGAGCCCACCGATCCAGCGACCGACCCTGAACCCACCGATCCAGCGACCGACACGACGGACCAGACGGACGGCACTACTGCCGCCGCACAGCGGGTTGCGGCACGTTCCAGCATCGACGGCCCCACAGCAGACGACACAGCAGACGAACCGGCGAACGAATCGCAGGCGCCGGCCGCCGCGGACAACTCTCCCGCTGTGACCGTCGATGCGGACGCCGACACCGACAGCGTGGCCGTTGACCAACAGACCTCCGGCGATGTGCAGGAGGACGATGCGCAGGAGGACGTCGAGACGGACGCACAGACCGCCGCCGAGACGGATTTGAAGACTGACTCGGAGACGGACCTGGACAAGGACCCGGGGGCGGCCACCGAGACGGTCGCGGAGAAGGACGCCGCCCCGGAGCAAGGGGCAGCTCGGCCCGAGGCCGATGCCGACGCCGACGCCGACGCCGATGCCGCAGACTCCGATGCCAAGAAAGCCGCCGCCGCCCAAGCCAGCACCGCCACCGCGAAGAGGGCCGCCCGCGCCGAAGCCCGGGCCGCCGCGAAGGCCAGGAGGGACGCCGCCCGGACCGGGGCGCGATCTCGGGCATCCGAGTCCACCGGCGGGCACAACAGCAGCCGCCAGAAGGGATCGGACAGCAGGGTGGGCCGGGCGACGAAATCCCGGTCTGCATCCAACGGTGCCACCGCGAGTCGCGGCTCATCGAGCACATCGTCGTCCGGCGGCGGCAGTTCGTCCGGTTCGGGCGGTAAGTAGCCCACGACCGTGCACCCGGTGTCCGGTCGTTGACCGGCAATGTGTTTGGCTGACGGGATGGATGTCGGTGATCTGACGCCGCTCGAACAGACCGCCCTGCTCACCGAGTACGCCCGGGCCCTCGACAGCCGCCAGTCGCCGTCGATCCTGGGCGACCCGTATGCCGAACGCACCGTGGCCGGGATCGACTTCGACTTCGACAGTCTGGGCGTCATCCCCAGCGTGCGCTGCCTGGTCGCCCTGCGGGCCCGGATGCTCGACGAACGCATCGGCGGCTTCATCGAAGGACACCCGGACGCCGTCGTGGTGGACCTCGGCGCCGGGCTCAGCAGCGTTGTCCACCGCGTCGACCCACCACCGACGGTGGACTGGTACAGCGTCGACCTGCCGGCGGTGATCACACTGCGTGAGGCTCTGTTGCCCTCACGCCCGGGTTCCCATTCGGTGGCCGCGTCCGTGGCCGAACCAGGCTGGGCGGAGTCGATTCCGGCGGATCGCCCCACGATGGTGGTCGCCGACGGGTTGATCGCGTTCCTCACCGAGCCGGTCGTCATCGCGATGCTGCGCCGCGTCACCGAACACTTCGGCGGCGGAGTGGTGGCCTTCAACGACTACGGACCGGTGAACCGGGCGAATCAACTGGCGGGAAAGGCCATCACGGCCGGAAAACAGATGCTGCGCCCCGGCGGCGCATCGAACTCTCCCCACAACCAGTGGAACTTCCCGGGGTTCAAGGACGCACACCATCCAGAAATCTGGAATCCGCAGCTCACGCTCGTCGAGGAGGCCAGCGTGATGCGTGACCCGGGCGCCGCGATGTTCCCCCCGCTGCTGCGGCTCAGCAGCGCGATGGCCGCCTTCGTTCCGGCGATCGCCCGCAAGGCCCGGATCCTGCAGTACCGCTTCTGACGGATCAGGAGCTCTGCTCGGCCACCGCTGCCGAGCCGGAGCTGCTGGGGGCATCGCTGCGGCGCCGGTGGACCACCAGGCGGCCGCCCTTGGCGGGGGTCACGGTGACGCCGCGGCTGTGGAACCGCTCGTCGGGGGCGTCGGTGGGCTCGATGCGGAACTGCCGCAGCATGGTCCGCAGCGTCACGTCCATCTCCATCGTCGCGAACGCGGCGCCGATGCAGCGCATCATTCCCCCACCGAAGGGGATCCAGGCGAACGGGTTCGGCGTAGTCCCGACGAATCGATCGGGGTTGAACGTCGATGCGTCCGGGAAGCTCTCCTCCGCCGCCATGGCCAGCTGAGTGCTCGCCATGACCGTGGCCCCCTCGGGGATGACCCATTCGCCGAGTTTGATCCGGGTCCTGGCGCGGCGCAGCGCGGCCGTCAGGACCGGCCTGGTGCGTTGGGACTCGGCGATGGTGGCCAACCGCAGCTCCGACCCGCCGGCGTCGACCTCTTCGGTCAACCTGGTCAGCAGCGCCGGATGCCGCCGAATCCGCTCGACGGTCCATGCCAGTTGCGTCGAGGTGGTCTCGTGACCCGCCACCAACATGGTCAGCAGCTCGTCGAGGATGAACGAATCCGGGATGGGCTCGCCGTTGTCGTAGCGGGCCTGCAGCAGCAGCGAAAGTACGTCGTTGCGTTCACCGAAGTTCGGATCCGAGCGGGCCTCGGCCATCAACGAGCTCAGTTCCTTGTCCATCTGACGGCGGTACTCGGCGAACCGGCCGCCCGGGCTCCATGGACCGAGATCGCGGCGCACGGCCGCCGGCATCAGCGCGAACCGGGATCCGAAGTTCACCGCGGCCGGAATCAGCACCCGCAGCTTATCCAGGGCCGGGCCCTCGGCCCCGAACACCGCCCGCAGAATGGTGTTCAGGGTGATGCGCATCATCGGCTCCAGGGTCGCGAACTCGCGCCCCTCGGGCCAGGTGGCGATCTCTCGCTCCACCTCTTCCTCGGTGATGCGTTCGTATTCGCGCATGCTCTTGCCGTGGAACGGCGGCAGCAGCAGCTTGCGGCGCGCCAACAGTTCGTCCCCGTCGAGGTTGAAGATCGACCCCGGCCCCAGAACGTCACCGCCCAGGTTGTTCTCGGGACGTCCGATCAGCTCTCTGCTGGTGCTGAACAGGTCCTTGACCAGTACCGGGTCGCTGACGACGACGGTCTGTCCGAACACGGGCAGCTTCAGGCTGAAGGTGGGGCCGTAGTGTCGGCCGAGCGCCGCCACCGAACCGTGGCGTGCGGCGAGCACGGCGATCCCCTGAATGGCCTTCGGTAGCCGCGGTCCCGGTGGCAGCCGTACCGGCTCCGTCGTCGCCGTTGCCATGTCGTCACCCCTTCATACTGGTGGAAAACTACCCGACGCGATCCCGGCGGTGAGCACTCGGCGCCGGGTGCCCGTGGTCGCGCCGGGCGTCAGGCGATGGAGTAGTCGCTCAACGGGAACCGGTCCTGGTCCCGGACCGCGTCGCGCACGGATGTGGGCCGGAACAGCGGCGCCTCGCCCGACGCGTTGAACCAGTAAGACCGCGAAGTTGCGCAGTTGCCCAGGTGGAACACCGAATCGTCGAGCAGCGTAGTCATCCGATCCAGGAAGCGCGCGTTGGCCTCGTCGGTGACCTCGAAGGTGTGCGCACCCCGCCGCTGCAGTTCACCGAGGAGCCGATTCATGTGGCGCATCTGGTATTCCACCGAGCTGAACCACGACATTCCCACCCACGCATACGGACTGGCCTGGGTCATGAAGTTCGGGAACGCGGGCACGGTCAGGCCCTGGTAGGCCTGGAACTTGTTCTCGCGCCACCACTTGCCGAGGTTGCGCCCCCCGCGGCCGATGACCTCGATCGCCGGCAGGTTGGACTCCCACACGTCGAAACCGGTGGCCAGCACCAGGGTGTCGATCACCCGCTTGTTGCCATCGCGGGTCACGATGCCGTCAGGTTCGATCCGCTCGATCCCTGCGGTCTCCAGATGCACGTTCGGCTTGTTGAAGGCCCGGTAGTAGGTGTTCGACAAGGTGGGGCGTTTGCAGCCGTAGTCGTAGTCGGGGCGAAGCTTGCGCCGGGTCTCCTTGTCCCGAATGGACAGGAAACGCAGCAGCGCGCCGATGTAGCCCGCCCCTTTGTTCACGGGCTTGAAGTATCGGAACTTCCACATCGCGATCACCGTCATGAAGTCCAGGAACGCGTCGGTGGACATCCTCAGGGCCCGCTGTGCGAGCGGAACCCTGGCGAAGAACCGCTGCGCGGCCGGGGTGAAGCCGAAATCGAACTTCGGCAGCACCCAGATCGGGGTGCGCTGGTAGACGACCAGGTCACCGACCTCCTTGGCCAGCTCGGGGATGAGCTGAACCCCGGTGGAACCGGTGCCGATGATCGCGGCGCGCCGGCCGGCCATCGAATAGTCCTCGTCCCAGGCCGCGGCGTGGATGACGCGACCCTGAAAACTCTCGATACCGGGAATGTCGGGAGTTTTCGGCTGGCAGAGGTAGCCGGTGGCCAGGATCAGGAACTGAGCCTGCAGCGTGGGCCCGCCGCCGGTGTCGACGAACCAGAGCTGCTCGTCCTCATCCCAGCGCGCGCCGGCGACCGTGGTGTTGAACCGCATGTAGCGGCGGACGTCGTACTTGTCGGCGACATGCTCGGCGTACCGCTTCATCTCCGGTCCCCGGGCGTACAGCCGCGACCAGTACGGGTTCGGCTCGAACCAGTACGAGTAGGTGGTCGACGGGACGTCGACGGTCAACCCCGGATAGCGGTTGACGTGCCAGGTTCCGCCGAGATCGTCTTCGCGGTCGAGGATGGCGATGTTGTCGTAGCCGAGCCGGTTCAGCTGGATGGCGGCCCCAATCCCGCCGAATCCGGCTCCTACGATGATCGCATCGAAGCGTTCCGTGCTCACGGGGCGATACTACGTGGACTAGTCAGCGACCTAGTCACTTGAGCCACCGCCGCTGCTGCTGGAGCCGCCACCCGAGCTGCCGCCGCTGCTCGCGCCTGCGCCGGCCTTGGAACGACTCGACGAGCCGGAGTCGGAGCTGCCCGCCGAGCGCGAGACGCTCGACTTGATCCGGTCCCGGATCGACCGGACGGTGTTGTTGTTGACCCCGTTGCGGTGGTGCTTGCCAGTCGACTTGCTGCTGTCGGAATCGTCGTCGGAGGCGCTCGACGAGGAGCGCGACGAGGAGGCCGACGACGACGACTTGTCGTCCTTGCTGTCGGCGTCCTTGGAGTCCTTGGAGTCCTTGGCGTCCTTGGCGTCGGACTTCTCGTCGGACTTGGAGTCGGACTTCTCGTCGGACTTGGTATCGGTGTCGGTGGACTCCGTGGAATCCGAGGACTCCGACGAGTCCGCGGCGCCGGAGTCGGCAGTCTCAGCATCGTCCGAGGTCTGAGCGGAACCACTCTCCTCGTCGGTACTTCCGCCGGTCGTCTCCTCGGTGGCAGCGTCGTCGGACGTGGTGTCCTCGGTGCTGTCTTCGGTGGCGGTGTCCTCGCCGGTCGCGGCGTCGTCGGCGACGGTGCCGTCTTCCTCCGTGGCGGTCGTCGCCTCGTCGGTCTTCAGCAGGTCGTCGGCCACAGCCTGCTCCACCGTCGTGTCGGCGGCGTCGAGCACGCCGGCATCCTCACCCTCGGTCGTCGTCTCGTCGCTGAGCAGGCCCAGCTTGGCCAGCGCCGCCGCGAACGGGGAGTCCGCTTCGGCCTTCTCCGCCGAGGTGCCGTCGGTGTCCGCCGTCTCCTCGGCGTCCTGCACCGACGACAGACCGGCCACCAGCATCTGCTGGCTGGACTCAGCATCGCCGCTGGCGTCGTCCTCGGGCGGCAACGCCGGATCATCGGGATTGCAGGTCGGGCACAGCCACTTGGCAAACGGCTTGAACAGCGGCGTGACCAGGGTGTACGGGAAACCCTTCCAGATGAAGCTCTTGGGCACGAACGGGTTGAAGTCCAGCCACATTGCCTTGCCCAGCCGGACCACGGTGTCAACGATCTCGCTGAGGGTGATCGGGTCCGGCCTGTTCGACTGCGGGTCGGCCAGCAGGTAGTTGATCACCGAGTAGACCGGATCCAGCGGATTGATCTGGATGTCCTCGCCGGACCAGGGCACCGGAGCACCTTCGGGGCTGTCGCCGTTCTCGTCGACGATGATGTCGCCCTGTTCGGTCTCCTCCGGGCTGATCGGGTTGTTGAGCTCGGGGAAGACATAACCGGCGATGAGGTCCCAGATGGGCGCGGTGAACATCTTGCCCAGGATGGCGTTGGCATCCTGGCAGGTGGGCGGCGCGGTACCGGTGCAACCGGCGTTCATCGGCAGGTTGGCCTTGGCCCACCACGACAGGTGCTCGCCGAGCGGTTCGGACAACGCCTTGAACGGGATCAACAGGTTCGTGGCCGAGGTGATCTTCGGCGGGTCGGCGGGGTCGTAACCCAGCACGTTCGTGTCGGTGTAGACCCACCAGCTCCCCGTCACCTCGAGCGCGTAGGCGACGTCATTGAGCGCGTCGATGTAGGCCCGCGGAATACTGATGACGGCGTTGACCAGGTTGGCCGGGATGTTCATGATCGACCCGGCCTGCATGTCGAGAGCCACGGGCTCGTACGTCTGATGAGCCAGGATGTCGCACCCGTCGGTGTAGTAGCCCGAGCAGGGCACCCCCGGAGTGGTGGCTGCGGTCAGGCTCACGGCCCGATCGACGACACGGACCTCGTCCTGCGCCGACGTGGGCGCGATCGGAGTAACGGTGATGACGCTGGCCCCCACCAGCGCCACGCCCGCCGTAACGTACGGCCGGACCGCAACAGGCATGACGCCCCTTCCCTAGGTCTTGGGTCTTTTTGGTACGAATGTTCAGCTGGAAACGTATCCAAAAAGTAATCCACTGTCTAGCAAATCCTCAGGTTCTCACAGAAATCTGCGCTTTGCTGACCGCGGTTTCGGAATTGTCCGCCGCTATCGTAGATGACGCGTGACCGGGTCGCGAACTCGTTGGAGTTTCCCACGGGCGTCAAAACCAGCAACTCCCCTGACCTGCTCAGTTGGCATTTGCTGTGGACGAGCCCGCGCTGGTGCGACACCCCTCGGCGACAACGCCGAGCCACAAAACGATAACGGCCGCTCAGGGAAAGTCTCCCGACGCGTCGCGCGCCGGCGCACACGCCGTTTCCCGGCGGCCACCGCGACCCGCCGCCGGGCGACACAGTGGGGACCACGCGGGCCACACAGTGGGGACCACCCGGGAGACACCGTCGGACCACACGGGCGACGCGCGGGCGGGGCGCCGCAACGCCCCGCCCGACGGCCACTCGCAACAGGCCCGCGCTCACAGGCCGGTGTTCTGTCCACCACCCGGACCGCCACCGGCCGCCGAGGCGGCGTGCGATCAGAGCTCAGTTACTGGAACTATGGTTGCCAGACTTGTCGCTACCTCCGCTCCTGCTGGAATCGCGGGAGCTGCTCGCGCCAGCCTTGGATGCGGACGCCGATTTGCTGAAGGATCGTTTCGCCGTGCCGCCCGAGGCGCTCCCTGATTGGGTATCGCCGCCCGCGCGGGAGTTGTTACGGCCGCTGAGCCCGCCGGTGATCTTCGAGAAGCTGGACTTGAGCTTCTTGGTGACCGAATCGTTGGCGCCGGGCTTCCAGTGGCGGCCCCGGGCGTCCGAATCGTTTGTCCCGGCGTCACCACCGTCCGCCGATGCCTCGGAGGCCGCGCTCCCGGAGTTCTCCCCGTCTCCCGCGGAGTCGGCGTCTTCGTTTGCCGCCTCGGAGGTGTCGGCATCGACCTCGGTTGCTGACGCTGTGTCGGTCTCGGTCTGGGTGCCGGTCTCGGTGTCAGTCTCGGTGTCGGTGGCGGTCTCGGTGGCGGTCTCGGTGGCGGTCTCGGTGCCGGTCTCGGCGTCGCTGACACTCTCGGCGGTCGACTCCGCCGTGGAGGCGTCCGCGGCAGCGGCCTCCGCGGCATCCGCGGAGGAGCTGAGCTTGGTCAGCACGGATTCGGACTCGCCCGCGCCGGCGTCTTGCACGCCCTCCGCTGTGCTGTCAGGAGTGGCCTCCGACGGGGCGGCCAACAGCGAGGGCGTCGAGGGCGGCGCGGGCGTGTCCACCGATTCGGCCGCCGGTTCGGTTCCCGAATCCACGGCGCTCTCCGACGTCGAGTCGGCCGACGGGTCCGACTCGGTCGCGTCCGTGGCCGGCACGAATGGCGCGCACAGCCCGCAGTGGGTGCCGGGAACGAACGGGTTGAACGAGTTGTACACCGCCTCGGAGAGGCCCACGATCGTGTCCACCACCATCTGGGCGGTGACCACCTTGATGCCGTCCGGGTCGGGGTCGGCCATCAGGCTGTTGACCAGGCTGGTGATCGGTGCGAAGAGGTCGAGTTTGACGTTCTGCTCCGACCAGGGCATTTCCGGACCGTCCGGGTCCGCGACGTCGCAGTTGCCGTCGGAGTCGCAGGTGATCGGGTCGATCGTGTGGTCGTAGGTGTACCCGTCCGGCGAGAACAGCGCGAAGATGCGGTCGACGTGGAACATGTCCGACAGAATCGCGCCGGGGTCGTCGCAGGCGCCGGCGTCGGTGCCCGTGCAGCCGATGTTCATCGGAAGTTGCGATGCCGCGATGGCGGCCAGCATGTTGCCCAGCGGCACGGACAGCGCCGGGATGGGCACCAGGACGTTGGCCAGCGCCTGATAGCGCGCCACGTCCCCGGGATCGGTGCCCAACACGTTGGTGGGGCTGTAGACCCACCAGTTGCCCGTGTAATTGAGATCCGCGGTCAGCCCGACGACGTTGCCCTCCGGCTGCGTCAGCGTCACACCGTCGTAGCTGGGGTCGTAGCTGAACGACGAATCCTCGCCCAGGGTGACGTTCCCGTCGCCCAACGCCGTCAGGAAGTTGTACGGAACGTTGGCGACCGTGGTGAACAGGTTGGCGGGAATGTTGGCATACGAGGCGGCCGCCAGACTGACGTCGGGACTCAGCACCCGGTGGTCGGATTGCGGCGGCGTGATCGGAGTTACGGAGATGACGCTGGCCCCCACCAGCGCCACGCCCGCCGTGACATACGAACGTCCGGCAGCAGGCATGACGCTCCCTTCCAAAGTTGCTAGCAAACTGTTGACAGCAAGGAAGGTAGCCGAACCGAGACTCGCTGTCTATCGGATCGAGACAATTTGCTTAGTGTTTGGAATTAGCTGACGCCCGCGTCAGTTAATTTCGACAGGGCATGACGACCGCGCGGTGGGGCGGCGCGTCAGAGTCCTTGGGCGCCGAGCCAGCTCTCGATGCGCTCCGCGACCGCGGCCCAGCCGGGCTCCAGCATCATGTTGTGGCCCATGTCGGCGAAGAAGTCCGCCGCGACGCCGTATGCCCGGGCGGTCGCGCGGATCTCCGATCGGGAGACCGCGCCGTCGTCCAGCGCCCCCAGGACGAGCATCGCCGTGGACACCCGCTGTGGCCGAGGGCGGGTCACCATGCCGTCGAGGCCCGAGCGCGCGCTCTCCTCCTGCAGCCGCTGGGCGTAGCGGACGACCAGCGATTCGGGCGTGTGTGGGGAGAAGAAGCGCTCGCGGGCCAGCTGAGGGGTGCTGACGTACGGAAGTGACCGTCCGGTGGCGCTCAACTTGGCGAAATGCCACGGATGCCGGCGGGCCCAGCGCAACCCGGATGCCAGAAACCCCTGCGGAGGCATCGACGCCATCAGGACGGCGGCCGGCGCGGTCCGCGACTCCAGGTAGCGCTGCACCAGGACCCCACCCATGGAGTGACCGACCACGACCGGACGGACCGGCAGTGTGTCGGCCACCGTGGTGACGTCGTGGATGTAGTCGGCGAACGAGCAGTCGCGCAGCGGCTTGTCCAGCGAGCTGCCGCCGTGACCGCGCAGACTCAGGGCGACGGCACGAAACCCCCGCTCGGCGAAGAAGTCCAAAAAGTGCTCGTCCCAGCACCAGGCGGCATGCCAGGCGCCGTGAACGAACAACAGGGGCACGGGGTGGGCATCGCTGACCGAACCCCGGTCGATTACCTCAAGCATCGCGCTCAGCCTAAGCTCTGACCGGCGCGGCGGCGGCTCCGGGCGCGGCGCGTCCAAAGGCCGATGGGCCCAGCACATCCCGGTTCCGGCCGGTCGCGGTCGCGGACGCTGCACCGGTTTCGGCCGTGGCACTCGGCGGTGCGGACCGGCCCGGCGAGCCCGCCCGCCACATCGACCGCGCGAGCCCGCCATACCGAGCCTGGCCATAGAATGTGGACCGCCGTGCGTGCGCGTGCGCACATATCGATGGCCCCTGTC
This sequence comes from Mycolicibacterium palauense, assembly GCF_002592005.1. Taxonomy (GTDB): domain Bacteria; phylum Actinomycetota; class Actinomycetes; order Mycobacteriales; family Mycobacteriaceae; genus Mycobacterium; species Mycobacterium palauense. The sequence continues at coordinate 17,706 of NZ_NVQF01000036.1, forward strand.
GACGGCCCCTGTCGACGGCCAACGTCCACCAACGACCAGGAATGACAAGGTCACCATGAGTCTCCCGGAACCGAGCGCCGACACCGCCGTCGTCGTCACCGGCGCATCCTCGGGCATCGGCGAGGAGATCGCCCGGGAACTGGCCCGCCACGGCTACCCCGTGCATCTGGTCGCCCGTCGGCGCGAGCGCCTCGACGAACTGGCCCGCGAGCTCTCCGGCGAACACGGCATCGCCGTGACCGTCCTCCCGATCGACCTCGGCGACACGGCTCAGCGCGCCGAGTTGAGTCGGCATCTGGCCGACGCCGCGGTCGCCGGGCTGGTCAACAGCGCCGGATTCGGTACCAGCGGAACCTTCCACCAGCTGCCCGTGGAGCGGGAAAGCGATCAGATCGTGCTCAATGCGCTGGCGGTCACCGAACTGACCCATGCCGCCCTACCGGGCATGATCGCCCGCGGCAGCGGCGCGGTGCTCAACGTCGGCTCGATCGCCGGGTTTCAGCCGCTGCCGGACGCGGCCGTCTATTCGGCGACCAAGGCGTTCGTCCAGACGTTCTCCGAAGCGGTGCACGAAGAGCTGCGCGGCACAGGGGTGTCCTGTACCGCCCTGTGCCCGGGCCCGGTGCCCACCGAGTGGTGGGAGATCGCGGGCGAACCGGCTCCCGCCGGACTGGCCGCAACCTCGGCACACGAGGTTGCGGCCGCGGCGGTCGCCGCGATGCGCCGCGGCAAGCGGCTGGTCGTGCCGGGACTGGTTCCCAAAGCGGCCGGAATCGGCGGGCGCCTGGCCCCGCGCGGCCTGCTACTGCCGGCGCTGCGCCGCGCCAACCGCCGCTGACAGGACCTATTCGCCCATTCGCCCTATTCGCCCGCGCTGCCTCCGCCGGACGCGCCCGAACCGGCCGTCGACCTCTTCGACCCGCCGTGCTTGGCGCCGGATGCACCGAGCCGATCACGGATCGACTTCACCGTGGTGGAGCCGGGCCCGCTGAGACGGTGCCGGCCCGCCGTCGAGGAGACCGACGAGCGCCCACCTGCGGCGCCGGCATCGGTGTCGCTGTCCTTGGATCCGGCCTTGCCGCCCTTGTCGTTATCGGACTTGTCGGCCTTGTCGTTATCGGACTTGTCGGACTTGTCGGACTTGTCGCTGTCGGCCTTGCCAGCCTTATCGTCGTCCGACTTGTCGCTGCCGGTCTTGTCAGCATCGGTGCCGTCAGAGTCGGTGCCGTCAGAGTCGGTGCCGTCAGAGTCGGTGCCGTCAGAGTCGGTGCCGTCAGAGTCGGTGCCGTCAGAGTCGGCGGACTCGTCGGCCTGGCCGCCGTCCGCCTCCAAAGCAGAACCGGCAGCAGAACCGGCAGCGCCGGGCGTCTCAGCGTCGGCGGCGGTCTGGGCCTCAGCCTCGTCACCGGACTCTTCCCCACCGGACTCCGGTGAGACCGCCTTGCCGGCGGTGTCCTCGGCGACCGGCGCGCCGGATTCGTCGGCGGCGGCCTCATCCGCTGCGGAGGACACCTCCTCCGCCTGAACCAGGCTCTCGGCGACGGCGCGAGCCGGATCCGCCTCGGCCTGGTCCTCGGTGCCGCCGACGCCGAGCTTGGCAACCAGGGCCGCAAGCCCAGCCTGGCCCGCCGGCGCCGCTGCGTCCTCCGAGGAGGACTCAGCGGCCTCGGCATCCGAGGGGTAGTGCGGGTCGTAGTTGTCGTAGAGGTACGGGTTGTCGTACGGGTTGTCCGGATCGCAGGTCGGACACAGCACCGGCGCCAGAGCTCGGAACAGCGGCGCCAGGCTCGTCTGGTCGTCGTTGTACCACTCGCTGTTCTGCACAAACGGGTAGAAGCCGTCGAAGATCGACTTGGTGAGCTTGGCCAGGGTGGAGAAGGTCTCCTGCAGCGACACGGTCTTGACCCCGCTCGGCGGCGCGACCAGGTAGTCCCACACCGACGTGATGGGCTCGGCCGGGTCGAGCTGCACGTGCTCCTCGGACCACTCCATCTCCTCCCCGGTGTGGGGGTTCACCACCTCGGGGAAGGTGTAGCCGTCATAGAGCTCGGACATCGGCACCTTGAACATGGAATCGAGCAGGGCCCCGAGATCCGGGCATGCGCCGGGCAGCGCCGCGCAGCCGGCGTTCATCGGAAGGTTGGCCTGTGCCCACACACTCAAGTGGTTGCCCAGCACCGTGGAGAAGGCCGGGAACGGGACCAGCATGTCGATGAAGCCCTTGAGCTTGGGCGGGTCGGCGGCGTCGAACCCGAAGACGTTCGTCGGGCTCCACACCTGCCAACTGCCCGTCAGGATCATCGCGTCGGCGAACCGGTCCATGGCCTCGACCTCGTTGGCCGGGATGCTCAGAACCGCGTTGAGGATGTTGACGGGGATGTTGAAGATGGAGGGTCCCGCGGCCGCCAGCGGGGCCACCGCCACGGCGCCCGACGACGCCGAATCCGCGGCGCAGGGATAGCTGGTGCCATCGGTTCCGCAGTCGACCGCTGCGGCTGTCAGGCGCACCGCGGCGCTGGATTCCTGAAGATCCTGCGGCTGCGGCGCAATCGGAGTTACGGAAATGACGCTGGCCCCCACCAGCGCCACACCCGCCGTGACATACGGACGCACGGCAGTAGGCATGACGCTCCTTTCGGCGTTGCTGAATGACGCATAGGTCAGCGATGAACGTATCCAAAAAGAGATGCAGTGTCTAGCAGAACGACACATCCGGGCGCGGCCCGAATATTTGCTGACGGAATCGTCAAATAGCGTCGTTCACATCCGGCCGACGCCGCCCGCGGCCGCCGGAAAACTCGCCGGCGACCGGCGACCAGCAAAAATCGGCGCACGAACACGTCGCTGCAACAAAGGAATTCCGGCATCGCCACGCCGCCGGATCACCCGTTGGCGGGGCGGGTGGCGCGGGATTTGCCCGTGTCGCGCGCCGGGCCACACCGAGGGCGGATACGCCTCAGTCCGCGAGCCACGCCCGGTTGCCGTAGACATCCAGATGTGTCACCTCGGCGACCGGTCGGCGCGTCGTGGGTCCGTAGCGCCCACGTGGCCACCCCAGCGGCACGATGCAGCACGGCGTCACCGACATCGGCAACTGCAGGGTGTGCCGCGCCGAGGCGAGACTCCACAACGGCAGCGTGATCAGCGAGGCGCCGAGGCCCATCGAACGCGCCGCCAACAGCAGGTTCTGCACGCTGGGGTACACCGACCCGAAGAACGCCGACAGCGCCGCGTGCGGCATCGGCAGGTAGGGCACCCGGCCCTCCCGGGCGCTCAGGCGGATGCACGCCACCACCAGCACGGGGATCTCGGTGAAGTGGTCCACCTGCCACTGCACGGCCCGGGCCGTCTTGGCCATCGACTCGTCGTGGTCGGCCACACGCCGGATCACGCTGTGGTAGTAGGCGTTCCAGCCCTGCCGGTAGCGCTGGGCGAGGCGGCGTTTCACCTCGGGATCCTTGACGACGATGAATTCCCAGTTCTGGCCGTTGGCGCCGGTCGGGGCACGCAGCGCGAGTTCGATGCACTTGAGCACCACCGCGTCGTCGACCGGATCGGGCCGGACCCTGCGCACCGCCCGCTGGGTCATCATCGCCTCGACCATCACCGCGTCCAGACGGCCCAGGGCCTCCTCGGCGCTGGGGATGGGCCCATGACCGTCAGGCAACGTCGGACCACCCCGACCGTCAGGCACCGTCGGACCACCCCGACTGTCAGGCACCGTCGGACCACCCCGACTGTCAGGCACCGTCGGGCCACCCCGACTGTCAGGCACCGTCGGACCACCCCGACCGTCGGATGCGGTCGCTTCGTCGCCGAACCCCATGATGTCAGCCATTCTCGGCGATCCATGTGCTGGTGAAGCGTTGGACGCCCGGGATTTCCTCGGCCACCTGCCCTCCGATCCACTTCTCGATCTGACCGCCGATCAGCGGGAGCCTGACCTGTACGGTGCCGGTGAACCGCAGCAGCGAACCCTGCCCGGCCGGGGCCAGCAACGCCGAACCGACGCCGGCGATCGGCGCACCGGAGGCGGTGATGTCGACGTCCCCGACCACCCGGCCCTCCTCGGCAATTCTCCAGGTCTCCTTGCGGATCACCATCAGGTCACCCGGGAAGGCCCTGGCCAGCAGCCCGGGAAGCACGTCGTGGCGTAGGTCCTGGCTGGTCACGACCTCGATCGCGTCGTCGGCGCCGACGACCAGCGAATCCAACGTGATGGTGTCGCCGCCGTAGACGGCCAGCCGGGCACGCCAGTACTCCTCGTCGGCGAACGCCGAACGGATCTGCGCGACCGTGGCCGGGCTCTCCGTCGATACGTCAAACGGCCTGGGCACCGTGATCCACCCCAACCCCTCGGTCCCCGGTCACGGCGTCGCCTCGGTCGTGCCCGGCGCGCCGCCGAACAGGCGGTCGGCGACCCCGGCCGCGAAGTCCCGGGCCTCCTCGAGCTGTTCGGGGCCGATGTTGGTCGTCGGGATGCGCACCCCCAGGTAGCGGTCGCGGTACTCCCCCGTGCCCAGGTAACTGGTCAACGAGAGCATGGAGGGGACCTGGCTGCCGGGATAGGTGAAGTGAATCCCGTCGATATAGCGTCCGCCCTTCTTCTGGGCGAGCTTGCGAACCCCGGTGAGGTTCTCTTTCCAGTACCGCCGGCACACGGCGAACACCACGAAGGGCTTGCCGGCGAGCAGATCGCCCGCTTCGGGCGACTTCAGGAAGGAGCGCAGCGGCATGCTGACGGTCCGCCACCACGTCGGGGAGCCGATGCAGATCAGATCGTAGTCACCGTTCCTGACCTCGTCGGGGGTGCGGATCTCGCCGGTGGCGCGTCGGGTCTGTGCGGGCAGCATGCCCAGGAACTCCGGCCACACGTTGCGCATCGGGAACCGTGAGAAGGGCTCGGAATAACGCGGATCGGTGAATTCGATCGGCGCCCGGTGCACCTCGTAGCCACGGGCCGAGAATTCCGCACCCGCAGCCTCCAGCACCTTCTGCGACTGGCCGGTGTAGCTGTAGTACAACAGCAGCACCCTCGGCGGCCGCTCGGTGCGTGCCTCATCGGGAGTGTGCGTCACCGACTCCCACCTCCCCGCCTGCCCCGGTCGGACGCCGCTGCGCCACGGCGCTTCGCGGTCTGTGTGTTCACCTGGGCTCCTTCCCGCTGCGTTCGCAGCGATGTCGGCCCCGACGTGCCGTGCGGGGATCACTGCGCTTAGCCTCACATACGTGACCAACAAAGTTTCCGTCGACCTGAGCGGTCCGGCGAAGACAATGCTGTCGACCCTGTATCTCAAGGCGCTCGACGCCGACTTCGAGCGCCCCGTTCTCGGTGACCGGTTCGCCAAGGACGCGATCGACCGGATCGACTACGACTGGCGGGAATTGGGGATCACCCCCGGATGGGCGCCGCTGTTCACCGTCCGCACCGCGCAGTACGACATCTGGGCCCGCCAGTTCATCGCGGCCCATCCGCGGTGCACCGTGGTGCACCTGGGCTGCGGAATGGACACCCGGGTGTTCCGGCTCGACCCCGGTCCCGACGTGCAGTGGTTCGACGTCGACTTCCCGGCGGTCATCGCGCTGCGTGAGCAGGTGTACCCGAGTCGCCCGAACTACCGGCTGATCCCCACCGCCGCCACCGAGTTGTCCTGGCTGGAACAGATTCCGGCCGACCGGCCCACGCTGTTCCTGGCCGAGGGCATCAGCATGTACCTGACCGCTGCCGAGGGCGCCGCCCTGCTGACCGGCGTCGTCGAGCGTTTCCCGTCCGGCGAGCTGCAGATCGACTTCTTCAACTGGCTGGCGATCAGGTCGCAGAAGACCCAGACGTTGGTCCGACGGTCGAATTCGACGCTGTACTGGGCGGTCAACAGCCCGCAGGACATCCTGACCAAGGTGCCCGGCATCCGGCTGCTGGACTCCGTGACATTCTTCGACGCGAGCACCTTCGACCGCGTCTCCGGCCCGTTCCGCGCGGCCAAGCGGGTGGTCGGCTTGCTGCCACCCCTGCGCAAGTCGCTGCAGTATCACCGCTACGCGTTCGGTCCGGCTAGCTGACGCTGCTCGCAGCGTGCCGGGCCGCCACAGCGCGCAGCAGCGACTCGATGGCGGCCACGCGCTGCTCCGGTTCGGGTCCGTGCGAGTGGTACTCCAGCATCAGCCGGCCCGCGAAGATCTTGCTGGTGTAGATCTCGATTCCCGCCCCGACGGCGAAGTAGAACTCGCCGTGGCTGGCGGTCAGCTGCAGGTCCGGCGGCGTGCGCAGCGGCGGGACGATGCCGTTGTCGGTGAACATGACCACATCGGGCAATCCGGGCGGGTTACCGACGTACTGCGGACTGAAGTGCAGGAAGGACTGCTGGATCACCCCTTCGGCGATGTCGCTGCGGAACGTCTCGTTGATGTCGCGGGCCAGATCCACGACGTCGGTGCCGGCGTCGATTTCGGCGAGATAGGTGGCGATGCCCACCGGGTTGGTGCACTCGGTGGCCGACACCGGCGGCGAGAGCACGTAGCGTAGGTCTACCGGGTAGACATAGGGCACCGGGATGTTCGGTGTCTTGCGGACCTGCCACTCGGCCATCAACACCACCGCCGACAGCAGGCTGTTCAGACCGAGCTTCTGGGCCCGGCAGAAGGCGATCAGGTTCTCGGTGTCCTCCTCGCTCAGCGTGCAGTATTCCATCGGAACCAGTTGCGGCACTGCGGGATTGTGATCCGACGGGGCACGCCGCGAAGGGGGCAGGTCGTAGGCGAACATCGCTGCGAGCAACCGTTCCAGCCCGGAGCGGCTCTTCTTCTCCACACCGCGGTTGGCCAGCACCACCTCCAACGGATCCGGAGCGGGATGGACCTTGGCCGGCGGCATGCTGCCGGTGGTGACCAGATCGGTGTAGGAGGAGAACAACTCCTCCAGCAGGCTGAACTGGTGGTGCCCGTCGGCCAGGCTGTGGTGGATGTACACCGTGGGCTGGGCCTGGCCGTCGCGGATGGTGACCCGCAGGTGGATCAGCAGGGAGCTCTGGTCGAAGATCAGCGGCGGTGGTTCCTCGCCCGGCCCCAGCTCCACCACCTCGATCCCCGGATGCAGCAGGTCGTCGAGCACGATCTCGTAGCGGCCCTCGGCGTCCTGCTCAAGGTGCCCGGAGAGCACCGGGTGTGCCTCCAGCAGCGCGTCGAACGCCTCGCCGAGGGCGTCGGTGTCCAACGGCCCGCTGACGTGCGCGGCCAGACCGACGAAGTTCTGGGTCTCGGCGAACATCTCCTCGCTGCGCGCGAGCTTGCGGATCCCGGATGAGGCGAACATGTCTTCAGACTCCCTGGCAGGTTGTGAGGTCGGGGCGGGCGGCGCGGTGACACCGGCGGGTTCGTGGGTCAGCCACGCCGGCTGGCCTTCCGGTAGCCGATGGCCATCGGAACAGCGCAGGCCGCGGCGATGCCCACCGACCACAGCACGGTCCCCAGCATGGGTTCCAGCACCGGACCGCCGAGGGACAGACCCCGCATCGCCTCGATCGAATAGCTGACCGGCTGGTGCTCGACGACGGGCTGCAGCCAGCCGGGGTACTGGTCGAGCGGGACGAATCCGGTGGAGAAGAACATCAGCAACGCGATGATGATCTCGGTGGCCTGCGGCACGATGGTACTGGTCGACCACAGCGCCAGCGTGATCACCGCCGCCGACAGCGCCACGCCGAAGATCGCCGGAACGAACAGCCAGAGCACCGACTCCGGCACCGACTGCCGGAACCGGAAACCGAGGGCCAGCCCGACGCACAGCACCACCGCGGTGATGACCGTGATGCGCACAGCATCGGCGGCCAGCCGCGCCAACAAGCCCGAGGCGCGGTGCGCGGGCACCACCCACAGCCGCGACAGCAGCCCCTCGTCACGTTCGCGCATCACGCCGACCGCGCCGATGATGGCGCCGGTCATCGCCCCGACCATCGCGACCAGCGGCACGCTGCCGTAAAGCGCGCTGTGACCGGTGACCTGCTCGATCCCGTCACCCAGCACGATGTCGAGGGCGACCAGGAAACCCGCCGGCATCACCAGGGACTGCACCATGGTGGCCGGATCGCGGCTCCAGCGGCGCAGGATGCGCGCGGTCAGCACCCAGGTCTGCGGAACCAGCACCCGCGGCGAGTTCTCCCCCATCCGCCGTACACGGTGGCGGCCGGACCCGGGGCGACGGCGCGCGATGACGCCGCTGCGGCCGGAGAGCCTGCTGCTGTCCTCGGCGACGGTCGACATCAGCGCCGCCTCGCCGAGACGACGGCGTGCAGCCAGATCACCACCACCAGGATGCCCACCACCCAGGCCAGGGCCGGGCCGATGACCGACCAGGTGACCGCGGGCGCGAACGGCGTGCTGTCACCGGCGAAGGCCTGCAGTGCGTAGACGAACTGCGACAGCGGCTGGTTGCGCACGAAGGGCTGGATCCAGTCGGGGAAACGCTCGACGGGCTGAAGGCCCACCGACGCCAGCCCCAGGGTGAGCTGCGGCACCAGCATCACCGGCGCGGTCGCCTCCGGGTTCTGGGTCGCCAGGCCGATCAGGTCGCCGATGACGGCCAGCGCCGCGCCGATCAGCAGGGCGAGCCCCACGAACCCGGCGGTGTGCAGCAGACCACCGTGAAACCGGAACCCGATCACGTACCCGCACGCCACCGACACCGCCAACGCCACCGTGCAGCGGTACATGCTGGCGGTCATCCGCGAGGACAACGGCGTCAGCGCCGCGATCGGCATCGCCCGGAAGCGCCGGTTGATGCCCTGCACCGAGTCGGTGGCCGACCGGAACGCCGCCGACACCGCGGCGAACCAGATGGCCTGCAGCACGATCAGCGGTGTCAGGTACTGCGCATAGCTGCTCAGGGGTTGCGCGGCACCCATGAACTCCTTGAGGGGCAGGTAGTAGCCGATCGTGAAGACGATCGAGCCGATCACCTGGGTGGCCAGTTCACCGTTGCGCACCGTGGGGGTGATCATGCGCACCGTGAGCACCCACCACTGCCGCACGGTGGATGGGTTCGGCCGCCTGGTCGCCGGGATCGCGGAGGTGTCGATCACGCCAGCGCGTCCTGTCCGATCTGCCGGGCCGTCTGCTGAGTCTGCTGGGCCGCTGCCAGGCGGGCGTCGTCGTGGGAGGTCAGCGCCAGGAACACCTCGTCGAGCGAGGGACGCCGCAACGCGATGTCCATCAGCTCGATGCCGGCTGCGTTGAGGCGCGACAGCGCCTGCATCAACGTGTTGGCACCGTCGGGAGCCGGCATCGCGATGCGGTCCGCGTCCTCGGCGATCGCGTTGCGGTTCTTGGCCGGCATCAGCGGCCCCAGCGCCGCGAGCATCGCCGGGATGGCGGCGATGCTGCGGGGGACGATCTCGCAGTAGGTGCCGCCGGTGCGCTCCTTGAGCTGGTCGGCGGTGCCCTCGGCGATCACGGTGCCCCGGTCGATGACCACGATGCGGTCGCTGAGCAGGTCGGCCTCTTCGAGATACTGGGTGGTCAGCAGCGTTGCGATGCCCTGGTCCTTGAACTCCGACACCAGCTGCCAGATGCTCTGCCGGCTGCGCGGGTCCAGGCCGGTCGTGGGTTCGTCGAGGAACACCACCTCGGGCCGAACCACCAGGCCGCAGGCGATGTCGATACGCCGCTTCATGCCGCCGGAGTAGTTGCCGACCGCGCGGTCGCCGGCATAGACGAGGTCGAACTCCTCCAGGAGTTCCTGCGCGCGGGTGCGGGCCTGGGATTTCTTCAGCCCCTGCAACCGGCCGAACATCACCAGGTTCTCCCGGCCGGTGAGCAGGTCGTCGAGCGCGACGTGCTGGCCGGTGAGCATGATCGATCGGCGCACCCCCGCGGGGTCGCCGACCACGTCGTGGCCGGCCACCATCGCCACTCCGCTGTCCGGGGTGGTCAACGTCGACAGGATGTCCACCGTCGTCGTCTTGCCGGCGCCGTTGGGGCCGAGCAGGCCCAGCACCTCGCCGCGGCCCACCTCGAAGCTGATACCCCGCAGCGCCTCGACCGTGCCGAAGCTCTTGCGAACGTCGGCGACGGAGACGGCCAGGTCCCCGGCCCGGCCTCTCGCAGCATCGGTCCTGAACATCACCGTCTCCTACCGGGTCTCCGACCGCCGCCGGTCACGACAGGTCGACCAGAGCCAGGTCGTCGCCTTCGGAATCGGCCTCGCTGGCAGCCAGTGCGTCCCGGGTCAGCTCCATCAGCGCACCGGTGAACACCCTGGCCAGTGACTCCACGTCGGTCTCACCCAACCGGCGGGAGTCGTACCACCAGTCCAGATGCAGCACGCCACCCGCACGGTAGACCCGCAGCTCCAGGGCGTGCCCGAGTCCGGGCACCGTGTCGCGCAACGGCATCGCGGTGTCGGCGTCGAACTGCACGGGCACGTCGTCGGGTACGTCGTCGGGCAGCTCCGGGATGGCGCCCAGGTGCGAGAACAGGATGTCGGCCGAACGCTCCTCGCCGAACAACCGTGAGGTCGGGGCGTGCAGATACCGCAACAGCCCGTAGCCGATGCCGTAGTGCGGCACCGCCCGCAGCGACTCGCGCACATCCTCCAGCAGCTCGCCGGCACCGGTCACGCGGCCCGACGCACACGTGAGGGCGATCGGATACACCGTGGTGAACCAGCCCACCGTGCGACGCAGATCGACGTCGGGTTTGAGCACCGAGCGGCCCGGCCCACCCAGGTCGACGGCCACGGCACCGTCGCCGACGGTGTCGGCGATCGCGCGGCCCAGGGCCGCCAGCAGCAGCTCCTCCTGCGGCAGGTTGAGCTTGCGCCGGGCGTCGTCGACCTCGGAGGTCTCGGCTTCCGAGAGCCCCGAGGACAGCCGGGCCAGGTCGTCGGTGGCGGGTGGCTCCGGGACGTCCATGCCCGCCACGCTCAGCGTGGCCTTGGCCGTGGTCTGCAGCCAGTGGTCGCGACTCTCCAGCACCGCGGGGTGGCTGGCCAGGCCCGCGCACCGCTGCGACCACTCGGTCCAGGACGTGCTCACCGGCTCCAGCACGATGTCCTGACCGGCCAGCCGCTGGTTGAACGCGGTGAAGATGTCGGTCAGCAGGATGTCGCGCGACGGCGCGTCACCGGCGATGCCGTGCACGCTCAACGCCAGATAGGAGGCCCCGCCGGGCACGCCCCGGATGTGGGCGGCGTTCAGCGGGGCCGTGAGCAGGTGGTGCTCGCGGATCTGTTCGGCCAGGATGCCGAGCACGGCCTCACGCTCCTGCGGGCTGCCGGCGGCCACCCCCTCGGGCAGCGTGCGGCCGGCCAGGGCGGTGAACTCCTCGGGATCGGACACCCGCTGTTCCCAGGTGCCGCTGCGCTCCACGATGTGCAGCCGCAACGCGTCGTGGTGGTTGACCACCGCGGTCAGCACCGCCGTGATGTCCTCGGCACTGACGTCGGCACGCAGCCGCAGCAGCACCGGGATACGCCAACTGCCGACGTCGCGCAGTCCGTTCTCGAGGAAGAACGCGACGTTGGGCGGGACCGGCGGGTGCACGACATCGCTCAGCGACTGCCGCGCCAGTCCGCCCTCGGCGTAGCGCTTGGTCAGCGTGCGGGCCAACGACGCCACCGTCTGGTTCTCGTAGAGATCCTGCGGGGTCAGGTCGAGCCCCTCCTTGGCCGCGGCCATCGCGACGCTGATGGCGATCAGCGAGTCACCGCCCAGCTCGAAGAAGTTGGCGGTGGGAGCGATCGAGCTGATACCCAGGCACTGCGCCCAGATCCGCTGCAGTGTCGTCTCCAGCTGCGACCTGCCGCCCGCAGAGCCCGTCGTCGTGGAAGCGCCGGCGGTGGCCGCGGCGCCCGCACCGTTGCCACCCGCGGCACCCGCCACCCACCCGGCGTTGGCGTTGTGCTCGATCCAGTGGCGTTGCCGCTCGAAGGGATAACCGGGCAGCGACAGCAGCCGGGGCTGCGCGCCGATCCGGGGTGTCCAGTCGACGTCCACGCCGGCCGCCCACAGCTGACCGAGTCCGAGCAGGAACGCGTCGTCGTCGTTGCGGTTCTGGGCGTGATGGCGCATCAGCCGCACCGCGCGGTTGTCGGCGGACCACCGCGGGTGCCGGGTCGCCGAGGAGGTCAGGCTGCCGCCGGGGCCGACCTCGACGAACACCCGCTTGGGGTCGTCGAGCAGGACGTCGAGCTCGTCGGCGAAGCGCACCGTCGCCCGGATCTGGCGGGCCCAGGTGGCCGGGTTGGTCGCCTCACCCGCCGACATCCACGTCCCGGTCACGTTGGACAGCAACGGGATCTGGGGTTCGCGCAGCTCCAGCCGCGACATGAACGCGGTGAACTCCGGGATGACCGGGTCCATCAGGCGCGAATGGAACGCGTGCGAGGTGCGCACCCGCCGGGCCGCGACGCCCTTCTCGGCCAGGCGCGCCTGGAAGGCGCGGATGTTCTCCTCGGATCCGGCCACCACGCAGCTGCCCGGGTCGTTGACGGTGGCGATGTCGACCTCCGAAGAGAGGTACTCGGCGACGTCGCCGGGACTCAACGGGACCGCGACCATGACCCCGCGCGCCGAGGCGTGCATCAGCCGGGCCCGCATGGAGACCGCCTTGACCGCCGTCGGCAGGTCGAAGACACCGGCCAGGGTGCCCGCGACGTACTCGCCGATGCTGTGACCGGCCAGCGCGCCGGGGCGCACGCCGTAGGACTCGGCGAGTTTGGCCAGCGAGTACTCCACCGCGAAGAGGGCCGGCTGGGTGCGGTCGGTGCGCTCGAGATTGCGGGCGGTGCCCTCGAATACCTCGTGCCGCAGGTCGAAGTCCATCTCCTCGCGGAAGGCGTCGGCGCAGGCGTCGAAGTGCTGCCGGAACACCGGTTCGGTGTCGTAGAGCCCGCGGGCCATCCCGACGTGCTGGGCGCCCTGGCCGGGGAACAGGAACACCACCCGCTCGGCGGACCCGTCGGTGCCGGAGCGGCCGGCCCCGCCGACCCCTTCGCCGATGAACACGTTGTCGTGCTCGGCGGCGCCGAGCACGGTCACCGCGTGCTCCTGGTCGCTGACCACCGCGGCCATCCGCACCGGCTCGGTCTTGCGGCGGGTCAGGGTGTAGGCGGCGTCGGGCAGGCTGATGTCGTCGACGTCGGACAGTTCGGAGGCCAGCGCGTTGCGCGCGGACTGCAGGGCCTCGGCGGTGCGGGCCGACAGCAGCAGCACCTGGCTGCCCGGACGGACCTCCGGCTCGGGCACCGGCGGCGCCTCCTCGAGCACCACGTGCGCGTTGGTCCCGCCCACCCCGAAGGAGCTGACGCCGGCCCGGCGAATTCCGTCCCACTCCCACGGACCGTCCTGGCCGCGGATGACGAACGGCCCCCGATCGATGTGCATCTCCGGGTTCGGGCTGGTGTAGTGCAGGGTGGCCGGAATGGCCCGGTGCTTGAGGCACAGGATGGTCTTGATCAGCCCGGCCATGCCCGCGGCGGTCTCCAGATGCCCGATGTTGGACTTGACCGAGCCGACGTAACACGGACCGGGGCGCGGCTCCTCGGAGATGTCGAAGGCCTGGCGGAGTCCCTCGATCTCGATGGGGTCGCCCAACGGCGTTCCGGTGCCGTGGCTTTCGATGTAGCTGACGGTCGACGCATCGACGTCGGCGACCGCGTGCGCCTCGGCGATGACCTCGGCCTGCCCGGCGGCGTTGGGCGCGGCGTAGTTCATCTTGGTCGCGCCGTCGTTGTTGAGCGCCGAACCGCGGATCACCGCGTGGATGCGGTCGCCGTCGTCCAGGGCGTCCTCGAGGGGCTTGAGGACCACGACCCCGACACCGCTGCCGAAGATGGTGCCGTCCGAACGGACGTCGAAGGGGCGGCAGTAGCCGGTCGGCGACACCATCGACCCGGGGTCATACCAGTACCCGACACGGTGCGGCACGCGCAGCGAGGAGCCGCCGGCCAGGGCCATCTCGCATTCCCCGTTGAGGATGCTCTGGACGGCCAGGTGCAGCGCCACCAGCGACGACGAGCAGGCCGTCTGGACGGCGATCGCCGGCCCGCGCAGGTTGAACTGGTGCGCCACCCGGGTGGCCAGGTGGTCCTTGTCGTTCTGCAGCGACAGGTTGACCATGTCGAAGCTGGCGCCCTGCCCGATAACCATCTGCGGGTCGTAGTGCGACATCAGGTTGTGCAGCAGATACCCGCTGGCCGAGCTGGTGCCGAACACGCCGACGGACTTGTCGATCTCGGCCGGGTCGTATCCGGCGTCCTCGAACGCGTGCCAGGCGGTCTGCAGGAACAGCCGGTGTTGGGGGTCCATGGTCCGGGCGGCGCTCGGGGTGAACCCGAAGAACTCGGCGTCGAACTCCTCGATGCCGGTCATCAGCGCCGCGCGCCGGACATAGGAGCGGTTGGCCAGGGCCTTCTCCCCCACCCCGGAGGCCAGCAGGTCGTCCTCGGACAGATCGACGATCGACTCCACGCCCGCGCGCAGGTTGCGCCAGAACTCCGACACCGATTCCGCGCCGGGGAAGCGGCCGGCCATCCCGACGATCGCGATCGCGTTGGGCGGCGGCGAGTACGCCTGCGACGAGAAGTCGGTGCTGCTGGTCACGATCGTTGTCCCACCTTTCGCCGCGCGGCCGCCCGCTGGCGGGCGGCTGCGCGTTGCTGTGCCCGGTCACGCACCGCGTTGGGGCGCTCCCCGGACTCCTGTTCGGCCAGGCCGAGCTGACGGATGAGGTCGACCGCCAGATCGGCCAGCGATGCGCCCTGAAGGATAAGGGCCACCGGAGGCTCGACCCCGAAATCCCCCCGCACGGTGTTGCGCATCCGCACCGCCATCAACGAGTCCATCCCCAGCTCGGTCAGCGGTTGGCCCACGTCGATCGCGTTCTCGTCGGCGTAGCCCATGATCGCCGAGATGCGTTTGCGCAGGCGAGCGATGACGACCCGGTTCACCTCGGCGCCGTCGAGCTGCTTCAACGCGTCCGGCCCGTCCCAGTCGTCGTCGGCGTCCAGGGCCTCCAGTTCGGCCACCAGGTTGCCGAAGTAGCCGAGCCGGCGGATCTCCGGGAACGCATCGGCGGCGCGGTCCAGCCGCAGCCGTGCGACACCGACCCGTTCGAAGCCGGCGGCCACGACCGCCTCCAGCGCTTCGATGCCCTCGGCCGGGGTCATCGGATCCAGCGCACTGAACTGCATGGTCTTGGACAGTCCGACGTCGGACCACTGGCCCCAGTGGATCGCGGTGGCGGGCAACCCGGCGGCGTGCCGCCATTCCACCAGGGCGTCCAGCCAGGCGTTGGCGCACGCGTAGGCGGCCTGCCCCGGCGAACCGAGCAGCGAGACCACCGAGGAGAAGCCCACCCACCAGTCGAGGTCACGACCGGTGGTCGCGGCGTGCAGACGCATCGCGCCGGTCGCCTTGGGCACCCAGATCGCCTCCAGGCTCTCCCGGGTCAGCCCGGCGACCAGTTGGTCCTCGAGCACCGCCGCGGAGTGGATGACACCGCGCAGCGCCCGGCCGGTCTCCTCGGCCGCGGCCACCAGCCGTTCGGCCACTCCGCGCTCGGCCACGTCGCCGCGCACGACGACGAGTTCGGTGCGAGCACCCAGCTCGTCGAGCAGCGCCTGGGCCTGTTCGGACGGGGCGGAGCGGCCGTTGAGCACGACCCGGCCCGCGCCGGCCTCGACCAGCCAGCGGACCACCGCCAGGCCGATGCCACCGAGGGCCCCGGTGACCACGTAGGAACCGTCGCCGCGCACCACATGCTCGGAGGCGCGCGCCGGCAGGCTCGCCCGCGACAGCCGCTCGACGAAGCGCCGACCACCGCGCCAGGCCACGATGTCGTCGGCCGCGTCGGCGACGCCGGAACCGTCGAACTCCGCGGTGAGCACGCCGACCAGGTCGGCGTCGGCGTCGGCGTCCACCAGGGTGGTGCGCAGGTCGGGATGCTCGTAGGCCAGCACCCGGACCAGGCCTCGCAGGGTGGCGACCCCGGGGTCGCCGGGCTCGGCACCATCGGGCCCGGACACCGCCAGTCCCCCGCGGCTGACCAGCCACAGCCGCGGCGGCTTGCCGTGCCAGCCGGCGTTGACGGCCCGCACCGCCGCGGCCACGTTCCAGACGACCTCGCGGGCGTGCGCCTCGGCCGGGTCGGTGTCGGCGGGATCGAAGCCGGGCTGACCGATCACGGCGATCACGCCGACCGGCGGCAAGGCCGGGTCGGCGGCCGCCGCGGCGAACGCCTCCGCGACCGCCGCCTCGTCATCCAGCGCGGCGGTCAGCACGCGACGACTCTCGGTCCCGAAACGCGTGGCGAAATCCGCTGCCGCGGAACGGCTTTGTCCACCGTCGGTCAGCACCAGCCAGCTGCCGGTGGGCAGCTGGGCCGCCGCGGGGTCCGCCGGCGCGCCCTCGGTGGCCTCCCAGGACGTATCGAAGATCTTCTGCGACACCGGCAGCGGCACGGTACGGCGCTGGATCCGGCGCAGCTGCACGCCGTCGGCCTCGGCGAGCAGCGCACCGGATTCGTCGGTCAGCGTGACCCGGCCCACCGCGTCACCGGTGGTCTCGTCGACGCCGACGATCTCGGCGTGGCAACGCGCACGCTTGCCCAGTTCACGGAGGACCCGGATGGAGTCCATCCCGACCGGCAGGTAGGTGACCTCCGCCGAATCCGCATAGCTGTCCCTCGGCATGGCCGCGGCCAGACCCTGCAGGGCCGCGTCGAGCATCACCGGATGGAACAGGATGCCGCGGTGCGCGGTGGCCTCGTCGGGCAGCAGGATCTCGGTGTCGGCCCAGCCGGCACCGCGCACGATCCGGGTCAGTGCGGCGAACGCCTGCCCGTGGTGGGCGCCGGTGCGGCGCAGCTCGGTGTAGAAGTCCGCCGGCGAGACCGGGGCGCCGTCGGTCGCCGCCGGGCGGGGACGCTGCACCGGTGCGGCGGCGGGTGCCGCCCCGACCCGCGCGACCGCGTGGCGGGTCCAGCTGCCGCCCTCGGAACGCGAATGGATCTCCACCCGGGAGCCGCCGTCGGCGTCCTTGACCAACTGAGTGGTCACCCGGGTGTGCTTGTCCAGGGGCAGCATCTGCTCGACCTCGAGCCGGCTGACCTCGACACCGGACACCGGCAGGCCCAACGCCTCACATCCGGCCGCCAACGCCATCTCGGCGAACCCGGCACCGGGCATGACCGCCTGACCGTGCACGATGTGGTCCTCCAGCCACGGGTGGGCCTCCAGCCCCACATCGGCCTGCCAGACGTGTCCGCCGCCGGCGGGCAGCTCCACGTGCAGACCCAGCAGCGGATGCGCACCGCTGAACTGCTGGCCCGCCGAGCGGTCGGCCATCCAGTACGGCGTGTGCACCCAGCTGGTCGGCGGCACGTCGGCCAGGTGGCCGGCCGGGATCGCGGCACTGCCGTCCGGGGCCTCCGCCGACGGCGGACGCAGGGCGGCCAGCTGGGTGTGGAACGCCACCGTCTCCGGGGTGTCCCGGTTGACCGTCGACCCGACGTGGATGCTGCGGCCCGGTGTGGACGCCGCCGCGGTGGTGTCGTTGATCGCGTGGGTCAGCAGCGGGTGCGGGCTGATCTCGACGAAGTTGCTGTGCTCGGCGGCCGCGGTGGTCACCGCCTGGCTGAAGCGGACCGGGTTGCGCAGATTGGCCAGCCAGTACTCGGCACCGAACGGCGGCTCCGAGCCGCTGTACCCGGTGGTCGACAGGACCGGGATCTTGGGGGCCGACGGCGCCAGATACGACAGGGCACTGCGCAGCTCGGGAAGGATCGGGTCGATCGTCGGATGATGGGAGGCGACGTCCACCTCGATCCGCCGGGCCAGCCTGCCCTGACCGTCGACGATCGCCACCAGGGCGTCAACCTGGTCGGGCGGGCCGGCGATGACCGTCTGCCGCGGCGAGGCGTACACCGCGACGGTGACGTCGGGTCGATCGGCGATCAGCTTCTCGGTGGCCGCGGCGTCGAGTTCCAGCAGGGCCATCGCGCCCTGCCCGGACAGCCGCTTCATCAACCGCGACCGGGTGGCGATCACGTCCAGCCCCTCGGCCGGGGTCAGCGCGCCGGCCACCACCGCCGCGGTCACCTCGCCCATCGAGTGCCCGATCACCGCGTCGGGCTCCACGCCGTAGGAACGCCAGAGTTCGGTCAGGGCCAGCTGCATCCCGACCAGGACCGGCTGGATCCGGTCGATGCCGGTCACGGGTTCCCCCGATTCCAGCACCTCACGCAGCGAGAACCCGACCTTGTCGACGAACACCGGCTCCAGCTCGGCGACCGCCGCGGCGAACGCCGGCTCGTCGACGAGGAGCTGGCGCCCCATGCCGGGCCACTGCGCGCCCTGGCCGGAGTACAGGAACACCGTGCCGCGTCCGCGCGCGGCGTCGTGCGGCGCCACCACTCCCGGACCGGTCTTGCCGGCCGCCAACGCCCGCAGCGCGGTCACCGCCTCGGCGCGCTCGCGCGCGCACACCGACGCGACCGTGCCGTACCGGCTGCGGTGGTAGTTCAGCGTCCAGGCGACGTCGGCCAGCGGGACCTCGGCGCCGGCACCCTCGAGCCAATCGGCCAGCGCGCCCGCGGCCGTGGCCACCCGCGCCGGGCTCTTGGCCGACAGCACCAGTGTGGTGACCGCCGGGGCGGTCCCCGCCTCGGCGACCCGGGCGAGCTCGGGGCCCTGTTCGAGCACCACGTGGGCGTTGGTGCCGCCCATGCCGAACGACGACACCGCCGCGCGGCGCGGGGCGGTGCTCTGTGGCCACGGCTCGGCCGAGGTCGGCACGAACAGCCGGGTCTTGGACGGGTCGATCGCCGGATTCCATTGCTGGAAGTTCAGATTCGGTGGGATCTGGCCCTTCTCCAGCGACAGTACGGCCTTGATGAACCCGGCGATGCCCGCGGCCGCCTCCAGGTGGCCCATGTTGGACTTCACCGCACCCAGGGCGCACTTGGCGTCCCCGCGCCCGTACACCGCGGCCAGGGCGTCGAACTCGATCGGGTCACCCAAAGCGGTTCCGGTGCCGTGGGTTTCGATGAGGTTGACGGTGTCGGCCTTGACGTCGGCCGAGCGCAACGCCCGGGTGAGCACGTCGCGCTGGGACGGTGCGTTCGGGGCGGTCAGACCGTTGGAGCGGCCGTCCTGGTTGACCGCCGAACCGCGCACCACCGCCAGCACCCGGTCACCGTCGCGAACCGCGTCGGTGAGCCGCTTGAGCACCACCACCCCGGCGCCCTCGCCGCGGACGAAGCCGTCGGCCCGCGAGTCGAAGGCGTGACACTTGCCGTGCGGGGACAGCATGCCCCACTTGGCCAGCGCCAGCTGGGTTTCCGGGCGCAGGTTCAGGCTGACCCCGCCGGCCAGGGCCAGGTCGCTCTCGCGCATCCGCAGGCTCTGGCAGGCCAGATGGATCGTCACCAGCGAGGAGGAGCAGGCGGTGTCCACCGCGACCGCGGGGCCCTTCAGCCCCAACAGGTAGGCGATGCGCCCGACGGTCACGCTGTGGGCGTTTCCGGTCGCCGAATACGGGTCGATGGTGTCGGGGTTGCCCGCCGAGGCGTTCTGGTACTCGGTGTAGTAGACGCCCATCATCACCGCGGTACGGCTCTCGCCGAGCCGGTCCGGGGCCAGGCCGGCGTTCTCCAGCGCCTCCCAGGCGACCTCCAGGGCCACCCGCTGCTGGGGGTCCATCGCGACCGCCTCGCGCGGGGAGATCCCGAAGAAGTCCGCGTCGAAACCGGAGATGTCGGGCAGGTAGGCACCCCATTTGGTGGGCATCCGCCCCGGCGCACTGGGATCGGGGTCGTAGAACGCGTCGCCGTCCCAGCGCTCGGCGGGCACCTCGGTGATCGCGTCGGTGCCGTTCTCCAGGAACGACCAGTAGCTGTCCGGGCCGGTCACGCCGCCCGGGAACCGGCAGCCGATGCCGACGACCGCCACCGGCTCGGCGCCGGCGATGCGGGATGCCTTGTCGAACTGATCGGCCAGCGCGGTCCGCTGCTCGGCCGTCATGCCCGAAATTCTGTCGAACGTCGTCTTCATCAGATACCGCTCTCACTACCGGCCGGCGCCGAATCGACCTCGGATTCAATACTGTCGAACAACTCGTCCAGCACACTGAACGAATCCTCGGGTTCCTCCTCGTCGGCCCCGGAGTCGGATTCCTGCGCGGCCTGCTGCTGGGGCGCCAGGAGATCGGCGACGAACTCCGACATCAGCGAGATCGACGGGTGGTTCCACAACATCGTCGCAGACAGCTCGATGCGCACCAGTTCCTTGGCGTCGCGCAACAGGTTCATCGCCATCATCGAGTCCAGACCCAGCTCCGGGAAGGAGGTGTCGAGGCCGATGGCCTCCTGCGGCATCCCCAGTTCCCGGGCCAGCACCGCACCCAGGTGGGCCCGCAGTTCGCCGATGGTCTGCTCGCGGTTCATCGCGGCCCAGTCGATGTACTCGACCGGCGGCGCCCCGGCGCGGTCGGCCGACGGAGCCGGCGCCGATTCCAGGGCGGCATAGGTCAGCCCGCGGATGTCCACCCACGTCGCACCGTCGGAGCCCGTGACGAGCACGTCGGCCACCAGCGCGTCGGTGTCGCCGGCGCGGCGGTAGACCTCGACCGTGCCGTCGACACCCGCATCGGCCGCGACCATCAGACTCTCGGCGCCGGCCGGCAACAACAGCTCCGCGTTGTCGGCGTCGGCCAGCCTCGCCACGTGCACGGCCGCGTCGACCAGGGCCGCCGACCGCGTCCCCGGGCCGTCCGGGGCGGCTTCCGGCAGCGTCACCGATGCACGCGCACCGGCCGCGGTGGCCGCGCACTCGGCGATCGTCCACGCGAAGGGTTGCCCCTCCACTCCCCAGGCGTGCTGCAGCTGCTCGATCACGGCCGCGTCGAAGGTGCGGGCGCCGGGGCTCTGGTCCCCCTGGGGTGTACCGGCGGGGGCCCCGGCCGAGCCGACCAGCTTCGCGCTGGCATGCAGCGTCCAGCGCTGCTCCGGGGTGTCGGCGGCCGGGCTCGACCACACCGTCAGCGCGCCCTCGTCGGCGACGACGTGCACGGCCTTCGGCTGATCCAGCACGATCGGGTACTCGAAACGCACGTCGGCGACCGCGACGGTCTGGCCACCGCCGTGGCCGTTGTCGTCCGCGCGCGCCTCGGCGATCTCCTGCGCCGCACTGCTCAGCGTCTGCAACACCACCGACACCGGCACCAGCTCGACACCGCGCACCCGATGGGCCACCGGGTAGGGCCTGCGGTCCGGGCCCAGCCGGGCCCGCCACAGCCGATCGTGGGCCGAGCCACCCACGGCGTCACCGAGCAGCGTGCCCGCCACCGGCTCGGGCAGCGCGTCCAGCTCCCCGGCGCTGCCGGGGGCCCCGGTACCGGCCGCCACGTCGTCGAGGACCTTCACCGCCGCCCGCATCCGGTAGTTCTCGGCCAGCCGGGCCCAGTCGGCGCCGGCGATCACGGTCTGCGCGGCCGCGTCGGGTCCCAGCACGGCCGGCAGCATCCTGATCGCGACGTCGTTGGGCATCGGCTCCAGTCCGGCCGCCTTCATCTGCGGCTGCGCGTCCGACCACGACTTCCACAGACCCCAGTCGACGACCGTCGCGGGAAGGCCCAGTGCGCGACGGGCGTAGGCGAAGGCGTCGGCGAAGGCGTTGGCCGCCGTGTAGTGGCCGACCGCACGCGAACCCAGCAGGCCGGTGATCGACGAGAACAGCACGAACCGGCGTACCGGTGTGCTGAGCGACAGCGTGTGCAGCACGGTCGCGGCGTCGATCTTGGCGCGGAACATCGCGGTCACGTCGTCGTCGGTCATCTCGGTCAGCAGCGCCTCACCACCGGCCAGCGAGGCCAGGTAGACACCCTCCAGCGGCGGCAGGTCGCGGCCGAACCGCTCGAACAACTGCCGCATCGACGCCTCGTCGGCCGCGTCGGCGGCCACCTCCACCAGGGTGGTTCCCCCGGGAGCGAGCTCGGCGGCCAGCTCCGCAAGCTGCGCGCCGCCGCGCCGCGACACCGCGACGATGGTGGATGCGCCCAGTTCGGCGAGTTCGCGGATCAGGTAGGGGCCCACGTTTCCGGTGGCGCCGATGACGAGGTGGCTGGTTCCGCTCTCCAGCCCGGTCAGCGGGACGGCCGGCAGCCGTCGCGGCTCCAGCCTGGGCACCCGCCGCTCGCCGGCGCGGTAGACGGCCTGGTCGTCGGTTCCGGTCTGTCCACCGGCTCGGGCCGCGGCCTCGGCCCGCAGATAGCCGGCCAGCAGCTGAGGGGGCACCATGTCGTCGACATCGATGACCGCACCCCAGAACTCGGGGTTCTCCAGCGCGATCGTGCGGCACTGGCCCCACAGCACCGCGTGTGCCGGGTTGGCGCGGTCGCCGTCGGCGGCGGGCTGGGCGTTGCGGGTCACCACGAACAACCGCGGGTGCGGACCCGGCTCGGCGGAAAGCCCCGCCAGCGCCACCACCAGCCGACGCAGCTGGTGAAACGCCCGGTAGCTCGCCGTGGCCTCCAGGGGTCCCGCCGGTACCGGCGGGACATAGGCCACCCGGTCGACTCCGGCCAGGGCTCCGCGCAGTGCCGCGTCGTCGTCGAGCACCGACATCGGCACGACCCGTGCGCCGTCGGCCAGCAGCGCGGCCAGCTGGGCGCCGGGCTCGTCGGCGATCACCAGCCAATGGCCGCCGGCGGCGTCCGGCGGCGTCTGTCCGAGTTCCCGCACCGGCCAGCTCAGCTGATGGAACCACTCGTGGTAGCCCCCCTCGACCGGCCCGGCGCCCACCGCGGAACCTGCCCCGAAACCATTGTGCTGCAACGCTTCCGGCGCCCGCGAGGTGTGGATCCAATGGTGCGCGTGATGCCAGGGCGTGGTCGGGATCGACACGCGGGGGCGCCCGGGTCGCCGCGGCGTCTTCGGCGGGCGCACGGTGTGCGTGGCGTTGAGGTTGGTGTGGAAGGTCAGGGTGTCGTTGGTGTCGCGCTGCAGGGTGGCGATGCTGTGATGGTGGCGTTCGGCCAGCGTGTCCTTGATCGCGTACCCGAGCAGCGGGTGCGGGCTGACCTCGACGAACACCGCGTTGTCGGCCCCGGCGGTGGCCACGGCCCGGGCGAAACGCACCGGGTTGCGCAGGTTGGCCACCCAGTGGTCGGCGTCGAAGACACAGGAGCCATCCGTCGGACGCTCGTCGGTGGTGACGAGGACGGGGATCTCCGGGCGGCGGGGCCGCAGATCGGCCAGCTCGGTGCGCAGGTCCGCCAGGATCGGGTCGATGATCGGGTGGTGCGACGCCACGTCGACGTCGACCCTGCGGGCCAGCTTGTCCTGCGCGTCGACGACGGCGATCGCGGCGTCGACCTGGTCCGGCGGGCCGGCGATGACCGTCTGGTGCGGTGAGGCGTACACCGCGACGGTCAGCCCGGGGTACCCGGCGATCAGTTCCTCGGCGGCCGCGGCGTCCAGTTCCAGCAGGGCCATCGCGCCCTGCCCGGACAGCCGCTTCATCAGCCGCGACCGGGTGGCGATCACCTTCAGCCCGTCGGCCGGGCTCAGCGCGCCGGCGACCACCGCGGCGGTCACCTCGCCCATCGAGTGCCCGATCACCGCGTCGGGCTTGACGCCGTGGGAGCGCCACAACGCGGTCAGCGCCAGCTGGACACCGACGAGGACGGGCTGGATCCGGTCGATCCCGACGACGGTCTCGCCGGAGGCCAGCACGTCACGCAGCGAGAACCCGACCTGTTCGACGAAGTCCGCCTCCAGCTCGTCGACGGCCGCGGCGAACGCCGGCTCGTCGGCCAGCAGCCGGCGACCCATGCCCGCCCACTGCGAGCCCTGCCCCGAGTACAGGAACACCGTGCCCGAGCCGCAGGCACCGTCGTGGGCGGCGACCACCCCGGGCGCGGGGTATCCGCCGGCCAGGGCCCGCAGGCCCGCAACGGCCTGCTCCCGGTCGCAGGCGGTGACGGTGGCGAACCGGGGATGCTGGGCGCGGCGGTGGTTGAGGGTCTCGGCGACATCGGCCAGCCCGGCCGCGGCCCCCTCGGGGGTCTGCAGCCAGTCCGCGAGCCGGCCGGCCAACGACGCGATCCGCGCCGGGGACTTGCCGGTGACCACCAGCGTGCTCACCGCCGGTTCCGGTTGGGGCGCCGAGCGTTCCGGGGCGTTCTCGGCGCCGGCGGCCTCCGCCATGGGAGCCTGTTCGACGAGCACGTGGGCGTTGGTGCCGCTGACACCGAACGAGGACACCGCGGCGCGGCGGGGATGGTCGACCTCGGGCCACTCCATCGGTTCCGAGGCGACCCGGAAGCCCGACGCCGCGGGCCCCGCCTTGGGGGTCAGCGCGGTGAAGTGCAGCTGCTTGGGAATGAACCCGTGGTGCACGCTGAGCACCGTCTTGATGAAGCCGGTGACGCCGGCGGCCGATTCCAGGTGTCCCAGGTTGGTCTTGACCGATCCCAGCACCAGCGGGGCCGACTCCTGGCGGTCACCGTAGACGGCGGCCAGGGCATCGAGCTCGATGGGATCGCCCAGCGCCGTGCCGGTGCCGTGCGCCTCGATGTAGTCGATGTCCGACGACGCCAGGCGCGCCGTCTGCAGCGCCTTGCGCATCAGTTCCTGCTGCGCCGGACCGTTGGGGACCGTCTGGCCGCTGCTGGCGCCGTCCTGGTTGACCGCCGAGCCACGGACGACCGCCAGCACCCGGTCGCCGTCGCGGACGGCATCCGTCAGGCGCTTGAGCACCACCACGCCGCAGCCCTCACTGCGGACGTAGCCGTCGGCCCCGGCGTCGAACGTCTTGCACCGGCCGTCGGGGGCCAGCATCCCCCACCGTGAGCAGGCGATGTTGTTCTCGGGGCTCAGGATCAGGTTCACCCCGGCGGCCAACGCGTGGTCGCTCTCGCCGCGGCGCAGGCTCTGACAGGCCAGGTGGATCGACACCAGCGACGACGAGCACGCGGTGTCGCTGACCACGGCGGGGCCCCGGGTACCCAGGAAGTAGGACAGCCGCCCGGCGGCGAAGTTCGCCGCGTTGCCGAACGGGATGTAGGGATCGATGTCCTCCGGCCGCAGACTGCCGATGACCGAGTGGAAGTAGTCGTTGGCCGTCAGCCCGATGAACACGCCGGTGGGCGTCCCGCGCAGGGTGCGCGGGTTGATTCCGGCATCCTCCAGCGCCTCCCAGGCCACCTCGAGCAGCAGCCGCTGCTGGGGGTCCATCGCGGCGGCCTCGCGCGGGGCGATGGAGAAGAACTCGGCGTCGAACTCGTCGGGCTGCCAGGACGTCAGGAACCCGCCCTCACGGTTGCAGATGGTGCCCGGCACGGTGTGGTCGGGCGAGTAGAACTCGTCGGCGTCCCACCGCTCGGCCGGCACCCGGATCACACCGTTCTCGCCGTCGACCAACAGCTTCCAGAACTGGTCGGGGTTGTCGACGCCGCCCGGCAGCCGGCAGCCGATGCCGACCACCGCGATGGGCTCGGTCTCGATCTTCTCCGCGGCGGCCAGGCGGGCCGTCAGGTCGTCGATCTTGCGCAGGGCGTCGGTGATGATCGCCCGGCGATCCGGCGATGTCTGGGTCATGGTGCTCTAACTCAATCTTTCCGAAAGTCTCGCCAGCAGTTCGTCCTCGGCCAGGTCGTCGTAGGCGTCCCCGGCACTCTCCGAATCTCCGGCCGAATTTTTGGGGCCGGAATCCCCGGCACCGGCGGCCTCGATTATCTCAGGAAGAATCGAGGCCAGGTAATCGGTGAGGGCTTCCACGGTCGGGTAGTCGAAGACCACCGACGCCGGCAGCACCTCGCCGAGGCTCGTACTGAGCGAGCGCTGCAGGGTCACGCTCATCAACGAATCCATGCCGAACTGGAAGAACCCGACGGTCGGGTCCAGCGCGTGCGCCGACTCCAGCCCCATCGCGGCGGCGACCAGCGTACGCACGTGATCGGTCAGCAGGTCGGTGCGCTGCTCGGCGTCGCACGCTCGCAGCTCCTCCCGGAACGGGGTGTCACCGTCGGGAACGGCCTCGATGTCGGAGCCGATCAGCAGTTCGTCGAGGATGTGCAGCTGCGAGCGGGTGTGGTACGCCGCGGCCAGCCGGGGCCAGTCGGCGGCCACGACGGTGACCCGGGCCGGCGCCTGCGGACCCACGAGGGAACGCAGCGCGGTGATGGCCAGCGCGTCGTCCATCGGCTCCAGGCCCGATTCCAGGGTGGCCATGCGCTCGATCCCGGTCTGCACGTCGGCCAGCGACTTCCACAGCCCCCAGTTGATCGCGCAGGCGGGCAGCCCGGCGGCGCGGCGCGCGAACGCCAGGGTGTCCAGGAACGTGGTGGTGGCCGCGTAGTGCGCCAGCCAGCGGGAGCCGAGTACACCCGAGATCGACGTGAACAGCACGAACTGCTGGACCTGGTGCCCGAGGGACAGCCGGTGCAGCAGCGCGGCCGCATCCATCTTCGGGCGGAACATCGCGACGACGTCGTCGTGGGTCATCTCGTCGAGGGTGGCCGGGCCGCCGCTCATCGCCGCGTGGTAGATGCCCCCCAGCGGCGGCAGGTCGGAGCCGAACCGCGCGAAGACCTCGCGCAGGGACGCCTCGTCGGCGGCGTCGGCCGCGACGGTGACGACCGTCGTGCCCCGCTCGGCGAGTCGGGCGGTCAGATCATCGAGGCGCGAACCCGGGTTGCGGGACACCGCGACGACCGTCCTGGCTCCCATGGTGGCCAGCTGCTCGATGAGCGTGGGACCGATGTTGCCGGTCGCGCCGATGACCAGGTGGGCACGGTCGGGGTCGAGCAGCTCCGCCGCCGGTGCGGGCGCCGGTGGCAACGCCTGGATGAGCCGGGCGACCCGGCGCACGCCACCGCGGTAGACGACCTGGTCCTCGCCGTCGGCGCCGTGGGCTTCGGCGAGTATCCAGCGGGCGGCCACCGAGGCGGGCACCGATTCGTCGACGTCGATGACCGCACCCCAGATCTCGGGGTGCTCGAGGGCCAGGGTGCGGCCCAGACCCCACAGCACCGCCTGCGCGGGATTGGCCCGGTCGCCCTCGGACACCGGCTGGGCGTTGCGGGTCAGCAGAAACAGCGTCGGTGGTGTCGGGCGGGCCGCCGCGGCCGAGACGATGGCGCGGCCCGTCTCGAACAGGTCGTATCCCAGTTCGGTGCCGGCGGCGGGATCCGGTGCGTACAGCACGCGGGTGGCCGAGCCGAGCGCCCGCTCGATGGTCTCGGCGTCGGCGGTGGCCGGGACCGTCGTCACGGACACGCCGGCACCGTCCCCCAGCAGCCGGGACAGCTCTGCACCCAGCTCGGGCCCGGCGACCACCAGCCAGCTGCCGCCGGCCGTGTCAGCGGGAGAATCCGACTGCTCACCAAGGGGTTTGACGGGCCAGGTCAGTTCGCAGAACCACTCCGGGGGCACCGTGCTGCCGGCCGGCAGTGCGCCCGTGCGCGACGGGCCCATCCGGCGGGCCGGGCGGGCGTCGACCCAGTGCCGGGTGTGCCTCCACGGCGTCAGCGGCAGCGGCAGGTGCGGTTCGCCGTGGTGGGGGGTCTGCGGCGGGTGCGCGGTGTGCGTGGCGTTCAGATTCGCGTGGAAGGCCACGGTGTCGTCGGTGTCGCGGGCCAGCGTGCCGAGGGTGTGGTGACCGGCGCCGGTCCCCGAGCCGCCGGGTCCGGCGTACGGCTCGGTGCAGCCGGCCAGCGTGTCGGCGATGGGCTGCATCAGCGTGGAGTGCGGACTGATCTCGATGAAGGTCCCGTGGTCGGCGGCCGCGGCGCTGATCGCCTGGCTGAACCTGACCGGCCTGCGCACGTTGGCCACCCAGTAGTCGGCGTCGAGCACCGGCGTCTCCGCCGAGTCGAGCACCGGCGTCTCCGCCGAGTCGAGCACCGGCGTCTCCGCCGGGTCCAGCACCGTGGACAGGAACGGCAGCGTGGGCGCCCCGGCCGCCACGTCGCTCAGCGCCGCGGCGATATCCCCCAGGACGGGGTCCATCAACGCCGTGTGGGAGGCGACCACCATGTTGACCCGCCGGGCGAACCTGTTCTGCGCGGTGACCGCGGCGATGACGGCGTCGACCTCGTCGGGCACGCCGGCCACCACCGTCTGACGTGGCGACAGATAGCCGGCGATCTCGACGCTCGGATGACCCTCGATCAGCGCGGTGGTGTCCCGGTCGTCGAGGTTGAGCAGGGCGACCGCGCCCTGCCCGGCCAGCCGCGACATGATCCGGGAACGCTGCGCGATGACCTTCAGGCCGTCGCGCAGGCTCAGCGCCCCGGCCACGACGGCCGCGGTGACCTCGCCCATCGAGTGCCCGATCACCGCGTCGGGGTGCACGCCGTAGGAGCGCCACAGCTCGGTCAGGGCCAACTGCAGGCCCATCAGCACCGGCTGGACCTGCGCATCGCCGCTGACCGGGTGTCCGCCGGCGATGATGTCGTGCAGCGAGAACCCGACCTGTTCGACGAACACCGGTTCGATGTCGGCCAGCGCCTGCGCGAACGCCGGCTCGTCGGCCAGCAGCCGCTGCCCCATGCCGGCCCACTGCGAACCCTGTCCCGAGTAGACGAACACGGTGCCCGGCCGCGGGCTGACCGACGGCACCCCCACCACGCCCGGCGCAGCCTGCCCGGCGGCCAGCGCCCGCAGCCCGGCGACGGCCTGGTCCCGGTCGCGGGCGGCCACGGTGGCGAATCTGGCGTTCCGGGAACGATGGTGGTTGAGCGTGTGGGCGACCTCGGCCAGGCCGGCGTCGGCGCCGGGCCCGGTCATCCACTCGGCCAGCATGCCGGCCTGTGCCGCGACCCGTTCGGCGGACTTGCCCGACACCACCAGCGTGGTCACGGCCGGCTCCGGCTCGGGGGCGGCCGGCACCGCCACCGGGGCCTGTTCGATCACCACATGGGCATTGGTGCCGCCGAATCCGAACGACGAGACACCGGCGCGGCGGGGCCGGCCGGCCGGCGCCCAGTCGGTGTGCTCGGCGACGACCTTCAGCCGCAGCTTCGCGAACGGGATGTGCGGATTCGGGTTCTCATAGCCGAGGTTGCCCGGAATCCTGTTGTGCTGCAACGCCAGCACCGCCTTGGCGAATCCGGCGAGCCCGGCGGTGGCCTCGAGGTGTCCGAGGTTGGACTTCACGGCCCCGACCAGTAGGGGCGCGTCGGGCGCACGGCCCTTCCCCAGCACCGTGCCCAGGGCCCGCGCCTCGATCGGGTCGCCCAGCAACGTGCCGGTCCCGTGCGCCTCGACGTAGTCGACCTCGCGGGGATTAACCCCGGCGTTGGCGTAGGCCGCGCGCAGCACCGCCATCTGGGCCGCCGGATTGGGCGCCATCAGCCCGTTGGAGTGGCCGTCCTGGTTGACCGCCGAACCGCGGATCACCGCCAGCACCCGGTCGCCGTCACGCTGGGCGTCGGAGAGCCGCTTGAGTACCACGACGCCGCAACCCTCGCCGCGCACGAATCCGTCGGCCGCGGCGTCGAAGGCGTGGCACCGCCCCGTCGGCGACATCGCCTCGGCCTGGTCAAGGCTGCGGGTGCCCGCCGGCGACAGCAGCAGATTCACGCCCGCGGCCAGTGCCAGGTCCGAGTCGCCGACGCGCAGGCTCTGGCAGGCCAGGTGGATCGCCACCAACGACGACGAGCATGCGGTGTCGATGGTGACCGACGGACCACGGAAATCGAAGAAGTAGGACACCCGGTTGGCGATGATGCTGATCGAACTGCCGGTGCCATACCAGGCGTCGACCTGGCCCAGGTCGGCCGAGCCCAGCTGTGCGTAGTCACCTGCGCTGGCCCCCGCGAACACCCCGGTGCGGCTCTCGGCCAGTGAATCCGCCGGGATGCCCGCATGTTCCAGCGCCTCGTGGGTCACCTCCAGCAGCAGCCGCTGCTGGGGATCCATCCGGGTGGCCTCGCGCGGCATGACCTCGAAGAACTCGGCGTCGAACGCGTCGATGTCCCGCAGAAACGAACCCCACCGGGTGGTGCCCGCCAGCGCCGCGGCCGCCTCGGCGGTGCCGTCGTCGAACGGGGCCCACCGTTGCGCGGGGACCTCCCACACCGCCGAGCGGTTCTCCGACAGGAAGTCCCAGAACGCGTCCGGGCCCTCGATGTTGCCGTCGGCGTCGGCACCCGCCGGGAAACGCAGGCCCAGCCCGATCACGGCGATCGGATCGTCCATCGCGGCGGGCCGCCCGTTGTCAGGCTCGTCGGTGACCGGTTCGACCTCGCCTCCGGTCAGATACTTCGCCAGCGCGTCGACCGTCGGGTACTGCCAGAAGTCCACCGGAGACACCGGGCGGCCCAGCACCTCCGAGAGCACCCCCGTCAGCACGACCGCGTCGCGTGAGCCCACACCCAGGTCATGCATCGACGCACCCTGGTCGATGCGCTCAGGACTGCAGCCGTTGTTCGTGACCAGGTAGTCGACCAACCACCTCCGAACAGCGGCTTCGTCGAAAGCAGAGGTCATGCAGTGACGTCCAACCGAGAGAAGCCGTCGTTGCGGTAGAGCTCGACACACGACGCGCGGCGGACCTTTCCGCTGGTCGTCAGCGGCAGCGATCTCGGGCCGACCAGCACGAAGTCCGACAACTGCACGCTGTGGGTCATCGAGACCGCCGAGGTGACCTGCTGCGTCAGCGATGCCAACTCCGAGGGGTCGACCTGCGCCTTGAGCTCGGCCACCACGACGAGACGCTCGCTGGCCTCGTCGGGCACCGAGATGGCAGCCACCCGGCCCCCGGTGAACTCGGCGACCGTGGCCTCGATGTCGTCCGGATAGTGGTTGCGGCCGTCGACGATCAACAGGTCCTTGATCCGGCCGACGATGTACAGCTCGCCGTCGAACATGACCCCGAGGTCGCCGGTGCGCAACCACGGACCCGCGGGGGTCCCCGTCGCCGGCTCCCGAAGCCGGCCCGCGAAAAGCTGCTCGGTGAGCTGTGGGTTGTGCCAGTAGCCGCCGGCGACATGCTCGCCGTGCAACCAGATCTCGCCGATCTGGCCGGCGGGGTTCTCGATGCAGGTCTCCGGGTCGACCACCCGCACCGTGGTCGAGCGCGGCGTACCGCAGCCGATCAATTCCGTGCCGTTCGCGTCGTCGCAGCGTTCGGCGTGGCCGGCGGCCAGCTTCTCGTAGTCGACGCGCACCGAGGTGGGCGGGCGTCCGCCCGCCGAGGACGTGACGTAGACGGTCGCCTCGGCCAGACCGTAGGACGGCCGCATGGCCGACGAGGGCAGGTTGAACGCGGCGAACCGCTCGTTGAAGCTGCGCACCGTCGCACCGTGCACGCGCTCGGCGCCGTTGATCATCACGAGCACCCCGCCGAGGTCCAGCCCCGCCATGTCGTCGTCGCCGGTGCGCTTGACGGCCAGCTCGAACGCGAAGTTCGGGGCGGCGGTGAACGCGTGGGGGTGCGAGGCCAGCTGCTGCATCCAACGGGCCGGCTTCTGCATGAACGCGACCGGGCTCATCAGCACCGCGGAGCGGCCCAGCACGAGCGGGGTGAAGAGCCCGATGATGAGGCCCATGTCGTGGTAGAGGGGCAGCCAGGACACGACGGTGGTGTCCTCGGGGGCTCCGTCGGGGCAGGCCTCGAAGTAGTCGGTGACCAGCTGATCGACGTTGACCAGGACGTTTTGGTGGGTGATCACCACGCCGGCGGGCTGGCGGGTCGAGCCCGACGTGTACTGCAGATAGGCGTTCTTGGGCAGGGCCACCTGCGACGGCGCCTTGGGCGGGGTATCGAGGTCCAGCGTGTCCACCTCGATGAACCTGGGAGGCCGCTGCCGCGCGTCGACCTGCCCGTACTTGCGGACGGTGTCGGCGACATCCGAGGTGGTCAGCACGACGACCGGTGCCGAATCCTTCATCGCCCCGGTCACCCGCTCGTCGTGCTGACGCCGCTGGGGCATCGACAACGGCACGGCGATGAAACCGGCCTGGATCGCCCCCAGGAAGCCGACCACATACTCCAGGCTCTGCGGAGCCAGGATGACGGCCCGGTCGCCGGGTGTGCCGCACTCAGCCAGCTTCTCCGCGACCACGAGCACCTGCTGCCGCAGCTCCGACCAGGTCAGGGTCTCCGCCGAGCCGGCAGGATCGGACTCGTAGTCGATGAAGGTGAAGGCCGGCTCGTCGGGCTGCTGCTGTGCGCGTTCGGCGAGCAGAGCGGGAATCGACGTTTCGGTCAGCGGCATCACAACATCCTTTCCACGTGCCCCTCGGGACGCTGCCGTGCGCAGGGATGATACAAAACGCCGCCCCGGTCCCCGGCAAACTGTCGGGCGCGCTTGTCCGGCGTCCGAATCGAAGGTGTGTGCATCAAATCCTGCTCTTCGTGCGTCAAGAAGTCGACTCCACGCTGTCGAACAGCGAATCCAGCACGCTGTCGGCAGAGTCGTCGGCGTCGTTCTCGGCGCTGGCGTCGCCGGCGTCCCCGTCGCTGCCCTGCGGAGTCAGCGTCACGGCGAGGTAGTCGGCGAACGAGACGATCGTCGGGTGGTTCCACAGCATCGTGGCCGACAGCTCGATACCGACCAGCTGTTCGGCCTCCCGCCGGATCGACATGGCGGTGACCGAGTTCAGTCCCATCTCGGCGAAGGGCCGGTCCACCTCGATCTGGTCCTCGGCCATCCGCAGCTCGCTGGCCAGGATGGCACGCAGCCCGTTCTGCAGCTCGCTGCGCAGCTCCTCGGCGGACAGCTGCGACCAGTCCCGGGTCGGCGCCCCGGACGGACCGGAGGCCCGGTGGGCCCCCGAGATCAGCGAACCACCCGCCTGCTCGCCGTCCTCGGCCTCCGGGGACTTCAGCGGCGCCATCACCACCTGGGCGATGTCGTAGCGGCTGACCTGCTCCCAGGCGGCGAACGCCTCGTCGGGCACCACCGGGCGCGAACCGAGACGCTCCAGTTCGGCGGTGACGATCTGCGCGTCGGCACCGAACCCGAGGCCCTGCCAGGCCACCCAGTCCAGGCTCATCGCGGGATCGCCCTGCGCGTGCCGGGCGCGGGCCAGGCAGTCCAGGTAGGCGTTGCCGGCCGCGTAGGCGCCCTGGCCGGGGATCCCGAAGACCGACCCCGCCGAGGCGATGAGGTACAGGAAGTCCAGACTCGCGGGCGGAAACGCCTGCGCGACGGCGCCGGCGCCGGCGATCTTCGGCCACAACGTGCGCCGCAGCCGGTCACCGTCGGAGATGTCGGTCAGCAGCTGCGCCTCGGTCATGCCGGCGGCGTGGATGACGCCGCGGATCGGCGGGGCGCCGCCGGCGTCCCGCTCGGTCAGCAGGGCCTGCAGCGCGGCCGGCGACCCGATGTCGAGGGCGACCGCATCGACGGAGACACCGCGCAATTCCAGCGCCCGGATGGCGGCGATCTTGTGCCGGGCGTCGGCGTCGAGGTCCGCACCGTCCCAGTCCCGCCGCGGCGGGAGCGGGGTGCGACCGGCCAGCACGAGCCGGCGCGCCCCGCGGTCGGCCAGCCAGTCGGCCATCAACAGCCCGAGCGCACCCATACCCCCGGTCACCAGGTAGGCCGCGTCGGGGCGGCAGCGCACCGGTTCGGCGACCGGCGTACCGGACACCGGCACCAGCGCCGATTCGAAGAACCGCCCGTCGCGCATCGACAGGATCGCCTTGGCCGGCCGGGTGAGCACGCCGGCCAGGGCTCGCGCCACGGCGTCGTCGACGGCAGATCCCCCGGCGTCGTCGACGGCAGATCCCCCGGCATCTTTCCCGCCGTCTTCGAGGTCGATCAGGCCGCCCCACAGCTGGGGCTGCTCGGCGCCGATCACGGCGGCCAGTCCCCACAGGCAGCTCTGGCGCAGTGCGGCCTCGGACGCGGCGTCCCGCACGCCGCGGGTCACCACCCACAACGTCGCCGGCTGCCGCGCATCCCGCTCGGCCAACCGCCCGACCAGGGCGGCGACCTCGGAGGTCAGCCGGGCCGCGCACTCCAGGTCGTCCTCGGGCTGGTCTGAGTCGGGCCGTGCCGAATCGGAGTCCGCCACGTAGAGGACGTAGCGGGCCTCGTCCGGCCCCGCCTCGGTGAATCCCGCGGCGGCGAGCCGTTCGCGCAACTCGTCGGCCGCGGCGCCGGTACCGGTGACGGCCAGGGTGCCCGCGGACTCAGTGGTGTCCGTGGTGTCCGTGGTGTCGGTACTGCCGGTGACGCCCGGGGCGTCCGGCCCGGCCTCGATATGTGCCCCGGCATGTGCCCCGTCCGCAGCGCCCTCGGCGGGGGCCCAGGGCTGCCAGTCGAGCGCGTGCGCGATGGTGTAGCGGTCGGCGCCCCGGGTGCCGACCGCGGAACCCTCGAGGTCGGTGTAGCGCAGTCCGCGGATCTCGGCGATAGGGCGCGGGCCGGCGCCCGTGACGAGGATGTCGACGACGAGGCCGTCGGCGCCCTCCCGGCGGGTGATGTCGATGACGGCGTCGGTGTCGTCGGCCGTCGCGTCGAAACCGACGCTCTCGGCGGCGGCCGGCACCATCAACCGCGGATCGGAGGGATCCACCAGGCGGGCGACGCCGATCGCGGCGTCGAGCAGGGCCACCGCGCCCGGCTCGGCGACGGCGATCCGGGCGCGCAGCCGGTTCGTGGTACTCCGGCAGTCCTGCACGGTCCAGGAGAACCCCAGGCCCTCGACGCCCCACGACCGGTACAGCTCCGGCAGTGCGGAGGTGTCGACCTCACTCATCGGTGCTTCGGTGTCCCCGGTGTCCCCGGCCGGGCCGGCCGCGTCCTGGTGATAGGACAGCCGCGCTGCGGCATGCCTGAGCCACTGGCCCGCGCCGGCGGTGCTCGACGACACGGTGACCGATCCGGTGTCGGCGAAGACCTGGATCGCCCGCGGCTGGTCGACGACCACCGGGAAGTCGAACTTCACGTCCTCGACCCGTGTCGCGCCGCACTCGGCGGCGGCGCCGGCCAACGTGCTCAGCAGCACCGACAGCGGAACGATCTCGACACCGTCGAAGCGGTGGAATCCCGGGTACGGCTTGCGCTCCGGGACCAGCCGCGCCTGCCACAGGTGCGCCGGCGGCGTGGTCGCCACGGCGGTGTGGTCGCCGAGCAGAGTGCCGGACCGCGGCGCCGAGCCGGCACCGGCGACGCGCCTGCGCGCGTTGACCCAGTAGCTCCGGTGGTGCCACGGGGTGGCCGGCAGGGTGACCGCGGGTTCGGGGGCGTGGTCGGCGTCGGCGGGAGCGACGATGTGGGTCCGATTGAGGTTGGTGTGGAAGGTCACCGTGTCGTCGGTGTCCCGCGACAGTGTCTCGATGACGCGGTGACTCCCGCCCGCCAGGGTGTCGGCGACGGCGTAGGTGAGCAGCGGGTGCGGGCTGATCTCGATGAAGGTGCCGTGGTCGGCCCCGGCCGCGGTGATCGCCTGACTGAACCGCACCGGCTGCCGCACATTGGCCGCCCAGTATTCGGCGTCGAGCACCGGGGCGGTCTCCCCCTCGGCCACCGTGGAGTAAAAGGGCAACGTCGGCGTCCGCGCCGTCAGGTCGGCCAGCTCGGCCCGCAACTGCGGCAGGACGGGGTCCATCAGCGCCGTGTGGCTGGCCACCTCCATGTTGACGCGCCGGGCGAAACGGCTCTGGGCGGTGACCGCCGCGATCACGGCGTCGACCGCGTCGGGCGCGCCCGCCACGACCGTCTGACGCGGTGAGACGTACCCGGCGACCTCGACCGTCGGATGCTCGGCAACGAGGGTGGCCGCGCTCTCGGGGTCCAGTTCCACCAGGGCGACCGCGCCCTGGCCCGCCAACTGCGACATCACCTTCGACCGGATGGAGATGACGCGCAACCCCTCGGCGGCGGTCAGCGCGCCGGCGACGACCGCGGCGGTGATCTCGCCCATCGAGTGCCCGATCACCGCGTCCGGATGCACCCCGTAGGACCGCCACAGCTGCGTCAGGGCCAGCTGCAGTCCCATCAGGACCGGCTGCACCTGGGCGTCGCCGCTGACCGGGCGCCCCTGCGCGATCACCTCCTGCAGCGAAAAGCCCACCTGGGCAACGAAGTCCGGCTCCAACTCGGCCACCGCCGCGGCGAAGGCCGGCTCGTCGGCGAGCAGTCGCTGCGCCATTCCGGGCCACTGCGACCCCTGGCCGGAGTACACGAACACCGCGCCCGGCATCGCGGGTGTCCCCTCCGCGGGGACAACCACGCCCGGGGCCGACTGCCCGGCGGCCAGCGCCGTCAGACCGGCCAGCGCATCCTCTCGGCTGCGGGCACACACCGTCGCGAACCGGGCATGCCGGGTCCGGTGATGGTTCAGGGTGTGCGCCACCTCCGGCAGGCCCACGTCCGCACCGGGACCGGACATCCACTCGGCCAGCATCGACGCCGTCGACGCGATCCGCTCGTCCGACCTGCCCGAGACCACCAGCGTCGTCACCGCCGGGGCCTCCGCGTCGCTGCTGCCCGCGTCGGGCGGCACCGGCGACGGTGCCTGCTCCAGCACGATGTGCGCATTGGTGCCGCCGAAGCCGAACGAGGACACCCCGGCCCGGCGAGGGCCGGAGGTCTGCGGCCAATCCGCATGTTCGGCAACGACCTTCAACCGCAACTTGTCGAAAGGAATGTGCGGGTTGGGCTTTTCGTAGCCCAGGTTGGCCGGGATTTTCCCCTGCTGCAGCGCCAGAACGGCCTTCGCGAAGCCCGCCACCCCGGCCGCGGCCTCCAGGTGGCCCAGATTGGACTTGACCGCGCCGACGAGCAACGGCGTCTCGGCCGGGCGGCCGCGGCCCAGCACCGTCCCCAGCGCGCGGGCCTCGATCGGATCACCCAACAGGGTTCCGGTGCCGTGGGCCTCGACGTACTCGACGTCGCGCGGCTCCACGCCGGCATTGGCGTAGGCCGCGCGCAGCACCGCCATCTGGGCCGCCGGATTCGGGGCCATCAACCCGTTGGAACGGCCGTCCTGGTTGACCGCCGAACCGCGCACCAGCGCCAGCACCCGGTCGCCGTCGCGCACCGCGTCCGACAGCCGCTTGAGGACCACCACGCCGGCGCCCTCGCCACGGACGAAACCATCCGCGGAGGCGTCGAACGCGTGGCAGCGGCCCGTCGGCGACATCGCCTCCAGCTGGTCGAAACTGCGGGTGATGGCCGGCGAGAGCAGCAGATTGACCCCCGCCGCCAACGCCAGGTTGGACTCCCCCGAACGCAGGCTCTGACAGGCCAGGTGCACCGCCACCAACGAGGACGAGCAGGCGGTGTCCACTGTCACCGAGGGGCCCCGCAGGTCGAAGAAGTACGAGACGCGGTTGGCGATGATGCTCAACGCGTTACCGGTGCCCGTCCACGCGTCGATCTGGTTCATCTCGGTGGTCGCCAGCACGCCGTATTCGCTGACACACGCGCCCGCGAACACGCCGGTCTGGGTGTGCCTGAGCGACGGCGCCGGGATGCCGGCGTGTTCGAGCGCCTCGTGGGTGACCTCCAGCAACAACCGCTGCTGGGGATCCATCTTGGCGGCCTCGCTGGGCGAGATCTCGAAGAAGTCGTTGTCGAAGGCGTCCACGTCCGACAGGAACGAGCCCCACCGGGTGGTTCCCGCCAGGGCGGCGGCCCCCTCCGGCGACCCGTCGTCGAACCACGCCCACCGGTCGGCGGGGACCTCGGTGACCGCCGAACGGTTCTGCGCCAGGAAGTCCCAGTAGGCCTCGGGCCCGCGGATGTCTCCGGGGAAACGGCAGCCCAACCCGACCACGGCGATCGGTTCGTCACTGGCCGAGACGGACTCCCCGACCACCTCGGCCACCGGCTCGGGCTCGCCGCCGGTCAGAAACTGCGACAGCGCGTTGATCGTCGGGTACTGCCAGAACTCGACCGGCGAGACCGTACGGCCCAGCAACTCCGACAACTCGCCGGTCAGTACCACCGCATCGCTGGAGCCGACGGCGAGGTCGTTCAGAGGAGCGTCAAAGTCGATCTCATCCGGGCTGCAGCCGATATTGGTGACCAGATAGTCAACCAGCCAGTGTCGGAGGGCGGCTTCGTCGAACTCCTCCGTCATACGGTGACGTCCAGTCGGCTGAACTCGTCCAGCCGGTACCGCTCCACACAGGCCGCCCGCCGCACCTTGCCGCTGGTCGTGATGGGCAACGAACCCGGTGCCACCATCACCAGATCCGCGACCCGCACACTGTGGGCCCGCTTGACAGCGGTGGCCACCTCACGCTTGACGGTCCGCAGTTTGACCGCATCCTGCTCGGCGTCCCCGCGGGTCTTGAGCTCGACGATGGCGACCAGCTGCTCGCTGAGGTCGTCCTGCACCGAGATGGCGGCCACCCGCCCGCCGGTGATCTCCTGCACGGTCGCCTCGATGTCATCGGGATAGTGGTTGCGGCCGTCGACGATCAGCAGATCCTTGATCCGGCCGATGATGAACAGCTCGCCCTCCGACATCACACCCAGGTCGCCGGTGCGCAGCCACGCCCCCTCCGGGGTCCCCGGCGACGGGTCGTGGATACGGCCGCCGAATGTGCGCTCGGTCTGCTGCGGGTTGCGCCAGTAGCCCTCGGCGACCTGCTCGCCGTGCACCCAGATCTCGCCGACGACACCCGCCTGGCACTCCACCGAGGTCTCGGGATCCACGATGCGGACCGTCGACACCCGAGGCGGACCGTAGCTGACCAGTTCCGAACCGCCCTCGGCACAGCGCTCGGCGTGCCCGGCGGCCAGCTTCTCGTAGTCGAAGCGGACCGTGGCCGGGGTATGCCCGGTGGGCGCCGAGACGACATACAGGGTCGCCTCGGCGAGGCCGTAGGAGGGCCGCACGGTGGTCTCGGGCAGGTGGAACTGGGCGAACCGCTCGTTGAACCGCCGGATGGTCGCCGAGTGGATACGCTCGCTGCCGCTGATGATGCCGAGCACGTTGCCGAGGTCGAGTCCCTCCATATCGGCGTCCGAGGTACGGCGCACCGACAGCTCGAAGGCGAAGTTCGGCGCCGCCGACCAGGCATGGGGATTGGCGGCCAGCTGCTGGATCCAGCGCGCCGGCTTCGCCAGGAACGCCAGCGGGCTCATCAGCACCGCGGGGCGGCCGACGGAACCCTCCGGGGTCTCGGGCGGGCACAGCAGGGGGGCGAACACACCCTGGATCAGGCCCATGTCGTGATAGAACGGCAGCCACGACACCATCGTGGTGTCCTGCGGCGGAACCCCGCCGCGGTGCTCCATGTAATCGGAGAAGATCTGTTCCAGATTCGCGATGACATTGCGGTGGGTCACCACCACACCGGCCGGGGCCCGCGTCGACCCGGAGGTGTACTGCAGGTAGGCGGTGTTGGGCAGCGCGCCCACGGGCTCCGGGGTGCGGGGGCTGTCGAAGTCGAGTGCGTCGACCTCGATCACCGTGGGCGCGGTGCCGCCGGCCTGCGCACCCACATAGGACATGACGTGGTCGACGACGGCAGAGGTGGTCAGCACCGCGGTCGGCGCGCAGTCCTTGAGCGCACCGGAGACACGTTCGTCCAGCGCGCCGAAGGCCGGCACCGGTAGCGGCACCGCGATGAAACCGGCCTGCATGGCCCCGAAGAAGGCGACGATGTACTCCAGGCCCTGAGGGGCGAGAATGGCGGCCCGGTCACCGACCGATCCGCAGCGCGACAGCTCCTCGGCGACCGCCTGGGCACGCTGCTGCACCTGCGACCAGGTCAGGCTCTCAGTGAATCCCGCCGGATCGACCTCGTAGTCGATGAAGGTGTAGGCCAACTCGTCGGGCTGCCGCTGCGCGCGTTCGGCAAGAACTGCGGGAATCGAAGAATCAGTCAACTTCATGACGTTTTCCTTTCATAGAGCCGCCCCCAGGCGCTGCTCCCTCGGTGGCAAACCGATACCGAGGGTCCCGATCACACGTTCCCCGCTCGCGGGAAGGCTAACACCAAGACGTAAATAATGTCTGTCATTCTGATAAGGAATGCGTCACATCGAGCTTGCCAGCCGTGCGACGCGAGGTTGCGCTGATTTTCGCCAGCGGCATCGACTGGCAGGATTTGTTCGGCTTGTTGCTGGGGAAACACATCTCGGCTCCTTTGCCAGCGATGCGTGCTGGGGTGAAAATCTCAAGCAGCTCCGTTGCTGACTTTCGGCCCGGCAAAAAGGCGGGCGCGTGGCTGGCAATCAAAATCAGCGGTTCCTCGGGGGCTGGATCAACCGGCTGTGGTTCGCCAAGAACTGGGTTCTGGCATACCCGTTTGCCCACCAGGTATGCCAGCATCTTCCACGGCTGAAAGTCAAATTGCCGCCGCCCCCGCAGCCCCCGCCCCGGGCTCACCCGCGGCAACTGGCCCAGATCGGCCCCTCCATCCCGGCTACCAGCCCGGGCCTGTCATTATCGACGTA
>NZ_NVQF01000037.1 GCF_002592005.1 Mycolicibacterium palauense
AAGAGGAGAGAAAAAAAGAAGAAGAAGAAGAAGAAAAAAAGAAGGAGAAGAAAAAATGTAAATAAAGAAGAAGAAGGAAAAAGAGAAAAGGGAAGGTAAGGTGGGATAGGAGATGTGAATAAGAGCGCCGCCGCGGGGGTGGGCAGCGAACCGGAGACCGCCGGCAAGGACGACGAGTCCGATCTGGAGCCCTCGGCGGGTCTGCCCGAGCCCGGTGCGGCCGGCGCCGACCTGCTCTCGCCGATGGCGGATCTGCCCGGCGGGGCGACGTTCGGCTCGCTGGTGCACGCGGTGTTGGAGACCGCCGACCCGCTGGCCGCCGATCTGGCCGGTGAGCTCACCGAGCAGGTGCGCCGGCACGCGGCGTGGTGGCCCGTGGACGCGCCCGCCGAGCAGATCGGGACCGGGCTGGTACCCCTGCACGACACCCCGCTGGGGCCGCTGGCCGACGGGCTCACCCTGCGCGCGATCGGTCTGGCCGACCGCCTGTGCGAACTCGACTTCGAGATGCCTCTGGCCGGAGGCGATCTCGATGACGCGGGTTCGGTCACCCTGGCCGAGGTCGGGGCCCTGCTGGCCGGGCACCTGCCGGCCGACGACCCCCTGCGCCCCTACGCCGAGCGGCTGCGTGGCCCGGGTCTGGGGGCCTCGACGCTGCGCGGGTATCTGTCCGGATCGATCGACGCGGTGTTGCGCATCCCCGACGGGGACGGGCACCGCTACCTGGTGGTCGACTACAAGACCAACCGGCTCGGTGACACCGGCCGGCCCGCGGTGGCCGCCGACTACGGCCGACGGCAGCTGGCCGAGGCGATGATGCACTCCGACTATCCACTGCAGGCACTGCTGTATCTGGTGGTGCTGCACCGCTATCTGCGCTGGCGCCAGCCGGGCTACGATCCGGGCCGGCACCTGGGCGGGGTGCTCTATCTGTTCCTGCGCGGGATGTGCGGACCGCACACGCCGGTGCTCGATGGCCACCCCGCCGGCGTCTTCGACTGGCGTCCCCCCGCCGGGCTGGTGGTGGCGCTCTCGGAGCTGCTGGACGGAAAGGTCGTCGCGCCGTGACCGGGGCAGTGGATCGGACCGGACGGTCCGGGCTCGAGGATCCGGCCGATCGGCGGATCGCGCTGGGCGCGGGCGGTGTGCTGGGGGCGTTCAACCGGGCCGGGGTGCTGGAGGCCGCCGACGTGCACGTGGCCGCGCGGATCACCGACCGGGCCGGGGAGCCCGACGCCACGGTCGCGCTGGCGGTCGCCCTGGCGGTGCGGGCGCTGCGTGGCGGGTCGGTGTGCGTGGACCTCACGACGGTGCGTGACGAGCTGGCCTCGGGGGAGGTGGCCGGGGAGGACACGGCGGAGGCGGACGACGAGCGGCTGCGCGCGCTGCCGTGGCCCGAGCCCGGCGCCTGGCTGGACGCGCTGCGGCGCAGCCCGCTGCTGGGCTCGCCGGCGGTGCTGCGCCTCTACCGGGACCGGCTGCTCTACCTCGACCGGTACTGGCGTGAGGAACAGCAGGTCTGTGCGGATCTGTTGGGCCGCAACGTCGGTGTGGCGCCGGTGGACGAGCCGGTGCTCGAGGACGGGCTGCGGCGGGTGTTCCACCGTCCCGGATCGGAGGAGCAGCGCTCGGCCGCCCGGATCGCGGTGGCGCAGAACACCACCGTGCTGACCGGTGGCCCGGGAACGGGCAAGACGACCACCGTGGCGGGGCTGCTGGCGTTGCTGGCCGAACAGGCCGAGCTCGCCGGCCGGCGCCGGCCCCGGATCGCGCTGGCCGCGCCCACCGGCAAGGCGGCGGCGCGGCTGGGCGAGGCGGTGCACCGCGAGGTGGAGGATCTCGGCGCGGCCGACCGGGCCCGGCTCGCGGGTCTGCAGGCGGTGACGCTGCACCGGTTGCTGGGCTGGCGGCCCGACACCTCGGCGCGGTTCCGTCACCATCGCGGCAACCATCTGCCGCACGATGTGATCGTCGTCGACGAGACCTCGATGGTGTCGTTGACGATGATGGCCCGGCTGCTGGAGGCGGTGCGACCCGAGTGCCGGCTCCTGCTGGTCGGCGACCCG
This sequence comes from Mycolicibacterium palauense, assembly GCF_002592005.1. GTDB lineage: Bacteria > Actinomycetota > Actinomycetes > Mycobacteriales > Mycobacteriaceae > Mycobacterium > Mycobacterium palauense. Next base: position 2,067 of record NZ_NVQF01000037.1, read on the forward strand.
GACCAGCTGACCTCGGTGGACGCCGGCGCGGTGCTGGCCGACCTGGTCGACGGGCTCGGTGGTGCGGGCCGCCGCGGTCTGCGGGTGGCCGGGCTGGCCACGTCGCACCGGTTCGGCGAGACCATCGGCGAGCTCGCCGACGCGGTGCGCACCGGTGACGGCGAGCGCGCGATCGCCGCGCTCGACGCGGGCGGGCCGCACATCGAGTTCGTCGACGCCCCCGCGGAGTCCGCGGAGGTCACGGAGATGATGCGGGATATCTTGGTGCCCAAGGCTTTACGGTTGCGCGCCGCGGCGGCCGGCGGTGATCCGGCGTCCGCGCTGGCGACGCTGGATCATCACCGGTTGCTGTGTGCGCACCGGGAGGGGCCCGCCGGTGTGCGGCACTGGAACCGGCGGCTCGAGCAGTGGCTCCGCGAAGAGACGGGGGAGGCGCGGTGGAACCAGTGGTATCTGGGCCGGCCGGTGCTGGTGACCGCCAACGACTATGGGCTGGGTCTGTACAACGGTGACGCCGGTGTCACCGTGCGTGGTGACGGTGGCGAGTTGCGGGTGGTGATCGCCGGGGCCGACGGTGTGCGGGACTTCGCCACCAGCCGGCTGGCCGAGGTGGAGACCATGCACGCCATGACGATTCACAAGAGCCAGGGCAGTCAGGCCGACGAGGTGACCGTGCTGTTGCCGCCGCGGGAATCCCGGCTGGCCTCGCGCGAGCTGTTCTACACGGCGCTGACGCGGGCGCGCTCGAAGGTGCGGGTGGTCGGTTCCCGCGACGAGGTGCGTGCCGCGCTGGCCCGCCGGGCGGTGCGGGCCACCGGCCTGCGGTACCGGCTCGCCGAGGAGGTCGGCGCCGCGCCGCGGCCGGGTCTCCCGAGCACATAGTGATATCGCATGTGATGTCACGTTCGCGGAGGTGGCACGGGTTCTCCGATGGCCGTCGGGACCGGAAGGACGCCAGCGAAAGTGATGGCGTATGCGATATCACCGTCGGGGCCGGCGCCGGTCAAGCCCCGAAACAGCGCTCCTGAAACGCGCCCCCGAAACGGCACTGTGGCCCCCGCGCCGTTGCGGGGGCCACAGTCTTGGTGACGGGTCAGGCGGCGGGCGGCGCGCCGTTGAGCACCCGCTGCATGTCGGGGATCATCTGGTGCAACTGCTGTCCCCAGTAGCCCCAGCTGTGGGTGCCGTTGGACGGGAAGTTGAACACCCCGTTGCGGCCACCCGCGGCGAGGTAGTTGTCGCGGAAGGTGATGTTGGTCCGCAGGGTGAAGCCCTCCAGGAACTGGGCCGCCATCAGGTTGCCGCCGTTGGTGCCGGCGTCCAGGTCCGACGGGGTGCCGGTGCCGCAGTAGATCCAGACGCGGGTGTTGTTGGCCACCAGCCGCGGGATGTTGACCATCGGGTCGTTGCGCTTCCACGCCGGGTCCGAGGACGGGCCCCACATGCTGTTGGCGTTGAAGCCGCCGGCGTCGTTCATCGCCAGCCCGATCAGGGTCGGCCACCAGCCCTCGGACGGGTTCAGGAAGCCCGAAAGCGAAGCGGCGTAGACGAACTGGTCGGGATGCCAGATGGCGTAGGTCAGCGAGGCGCTACCGGCCATCGACAGGCCGACGACGGCGTTGCCGAAGCGGGACACCCCGCGGTTGGCCTCCAGCCAGGCGGGCAGCTCCTGGGTCAGGAAGGTCTCCCACTTGTAGGTGTAGGTCTGCCCGTTGCCCTGCGAGGGCTGGTACCAGTCGGTGTAGAAGCTGGACTGGCCGCCGACGGGCATGATGGTCGACAGGCCGCTGCCGTACATCCACTCGAAGGCGGGGGTGTTGATGTCCCAGCCGTTGTAGTCGTCCTGGGCGCGCAGGCCGTCGAGCAGATAGACCGCGTGCGGGCCGCCGCCCTGGAACTGGATCCGGATATTGCGCTGCATCGACGGCGACGGGATGTCGAGGTACTCGACGGGCAGCCCCGGACGCGAGAACGCCCCGGCCGTCGCCGAACCCCCGACGACCCCGATCAGGCCGGGCAGCGCGGCAGCCGCGACAGCGGCGACCGTCAGCCGGCGAAGGGATGCCTTTGCCGTACCGCGCAACTTCTCAACGAACTTCACGACTGCGCTCCTCCGTGTTCGTAATTACAAGCATGTGTTACCTGCGTGACGCAAGTGAACCATGTGGTTGGGCCCGGTGAGCACCGGAAAGGGCCCCGCCGCGATCGCGGTTGACTAACGATTGGGATTCACGCGGGCGGCCGATTCGTCACCGCGTTGTGACCCACCCCGGGCGTGTCGAGGGCGCGATGGAACGCTCATCGAGGTTGTCCGGGAGGGGTTTTCGCAGCATGGACCGGCCTATCAGCTGGTCCGGGCGGGGCCGGTCACAGTTCGCTGGACAGGGCCCGCTCGATGGCGCTGTCGGCACGCCGGTGCGCGGCGAGCTCGTAGCCGACCACCACCAGTACCGGGGCCAGTGTCACCACCAACAGGCAGACGGTCATCGCGATGCCCGAGGCCGCCAGCAGCACCGCCAGCGTCAGCACCGCGGCCGCCCCGGCGAACAGCAGCAGATGCAGCGCGTCGACCGAGCGCACCAGGTAGGCGTAGAGGAGCAGAATCGACAGGATGAAGACACCGACCGGGATCGCCACGGTCAGAACGGTTTCCATCGACGTGAGTTTCGAATGGTGCTCGATGTAGTAGGCCGCCACGTGCAGGCCGGCGCCGGTGGCGACCACCGCGCCGAAGATCACGATGTGCCCGTAGCCGTAACCGAAGGCCAGGTCCCGGCGGGTGTGCAGCACCTGAGCGGCGGGCACCACGAAGTAGACCCACCACATCCCGAAGGTCAGCGCGGTGCCCGCGATCGCGACCAGCGCGGCGTCGAGCGTCCAGCCCTGCTCGCCGACCACCGCCGACAGCGAGGCGACCGTGCCGACCACGCCCTCACCCAGGGCGATGATCACCAGCAGCCCGTAGCGTTCGGCGATGTGGTGGGCGTGCCAGGGGGTACGACCCTTGCGGGTTTCGGCGATCCACGGACCGGTGAACTCGACGAGCGCCAGCACGGCGTAGATCGCGAAGGTGGCCGGCACCGAGGTGTGGAGGAAGATGGCACCGATCCAGCCGATCTGGGCGACGACGATGGCCACCGCATAGGTCAGGCAGGTCGAGCGGCGCGCCGGATCCTGCCGGGCCGCGCGGAGCCACTGGAACACCATCGCCACACGCATCACCACGTAGCCGGCCACCGCGACCCGGTTGTCGACGTGCTCGCCCTCGGCGATGGAGGTGTAGACGGGCGGGATCCCCATCGCCAGGATGATCACGCCGACCATCTGCAGCATCGTGGTGAGCCGATAGATCCAGTCGTCGGTGTCGTAGGCCGAGGCGAACCAGGTGAAGTTGATCCAGGCCCAGCACACCGCGAAGGTGCTGAAGGCGAAGCCGGCGATGCCCGCGCCGACGTGGTTCTCCGACAGCAGGTGTGCCAACTGCGAGGCCGAGACCCCGAAGGCGATCACGAACGTCAGGTCGAACAGCAGCTCCAGCGGTGTGGCCGAGCGGCCGTCCTCGTGCGGGTCGCGGCCGGCCATCCGCCGCAGGCGATGGGCCGCCGTGAGGGCGGGCCCCGGGGATCGTCGCGGTTCGCTCACCGGCCCATCGTGGCCGCCCCGGGCGCTCGGGGCAACAGGCCCCGCACCCACCGGCCCGGCGGCTGCTCACCCGGCGTCGTGTTCCTCCGGATCGGGGTCCGGGGTGACCCAGGCCAGGATCATCGCCGGTGCGCAGCCACCGACCAGCATGGCCGTCAGCATCATCAGGGCGCCGGCGTAGGCGACGTCGGCGCCGTCTCCCCACCCGTAGGTCGATCCGAGGACCAGGTAGAACACCGGGATCAGCAACAGGTTCTGGGTGAGGGTCAGGCCGACGGAACGGGCACTGTCGCGCTGGGCGATCTCGTATTCGTCGAGCGCGCCGCGGGGTGCGTCGCCCCGGCGTGCGGACACGATCTGCAGCACGCTCCACGCCGGGAAGAACACCACGCACGCCGGCAGCCACAACAGCGCCGCGCCACGGTGTCCGGTCGCGCACAGGACCGCGACGGCCGCCATGAACGCGAAGGTGAGCCCCAGCGTCACCACCAGTGCGCGGCGCCGGGAGCGGGTACGCCAGCGCGGCAGGGCGCTCGACCAGATGCGCTCGTGGCGCAGGAAGCGTGCGGTGCGGAAGTCCTGGTAGCGGTCGATCACGGTGCGTCGTCCTCGGGTGGCCTGCTCAGCCATCGGAGCCTCCTCAGGTGTGTCGGCGGTAGACCTCGGCGGACAGCGGGGTGAACTCGGTGCGCGAGAACACCGCCTCGACCGGCAGGTCGAAGACGGCGCAGATGCGGAACGCCAGGTCCAGGCTGGGGTAGTGGTCGCCCCGCTCCAGCGCCCCGACGGTCTGTGGGTTCACCCCGACGAGTTTCGCCAGGTCGGCCCGGCTCATCCGCCGTTCGGCGCGCAGCACGCCGATGCGGTTGTAGATCGGGAGACTTTCCCCCCGCTTCACCGGACTCATATAATCAAGTGTTAGGAAAACCTAACGATTCGTCAAGTAGCTCTTACCTAATTGGTGACGTTGCGACGTGAGTCGGCGGCTACCGAGTGGCTGTTGAGTATGCGCCTGGCTAATCGGCTGTGGCTTTCGGCGGCCCGTGTCGCAGGGGTGGTTCAGTAGCGGAAATGGTGCCGAACGAGTAGAAGACCGCCATGACGACCCATCCGAAAGCTGGTGTCCAAGGTGATGCACATCATCGGCGCAGACGACATCGCTCGCTGGTATTGAGCGATGTTGACCTGGTAGCTGTGATCGCCGTACCGATCGCAGGCGGGCCTGTCCAGACCCTCAACTTGATGGCGCGGAGTCTGATTAGCTACGCGGAGTCTGATTAGCTAGTTGTAGCGGCGTTACTGCGCCGTTTCGGCAAGCAAGCGCTCCTTCGATGAGAAAAATAGGCTCTGACCTGTCCTTCTTTCCGAGACTGTAATTTATGTCACAATTAACGACGGAAGACAGTGCCGCCTTAGACGGCATTTAACCTCTCAACTCCCATCTTGGATGGCTCTTACTTCCCGCGTTGTGAATCTGCCCGTTGCGCTTCATCTTGGTCAGCAAGTTGGAAACCTTGTTCCGCTTCTGGCTGTCATCGAGGGCCTCACTGAGCTTGTCTTTGATCAGCGAGTCGATGTCCTTGCGTGTGGCGCTGCTGAACTTCCGCAAGTAGTCAGTAATCATCTTCGCGTAGTGCTCATCGTCCTGCGCCCGCGTCCGAATGTACTCAGCCTTGCTCGCCGTGACCGCCGCGACGTTGGCGGCGACATGCAGATGGGGCCGTCGCCCCTCAATCAACTTCGCCTGGCGCAGGTGACGGACGGCGTCGTCCGGGATAGTCAACTTTTTTTGAACACGGTCGAGCGCGAGGATGTCCGCGAACGGCAGGTTGGTATTCATGAGAAGGAGCCGAGTGTAGGCGGTATCGACCACCCCGCCATGAATGACCAACTTAACCGTGTCTTGTTGCAAGAGATCATAATCCGGCAGGGGCAGGTAGCGTCTTGCCTGGCTGTCGTTCATGCGTCGGATGCCGTAGCCCATGGTATCGATCATGTTGAGCTCAACCATTGCCTGGACCAAGAAGGGGTTGCGATAGCCGAGCGGCACCCGGGTGCTTTGAACGTAATCGTCGGGGTGCCCTTCGAAGAAGGACCCGGCATTCTGAAACAGCAGCCGGTCGGGATACTCGGTAACGACAATCCGAGAATTTCGCGAATAGTCTTGATGTGCAATGCAATTGTGCAGGGCTTCAAGAACTGATTGTTGGTCGTACTTCGACACTTCCTCTGGTAGGAGCTGGTCGTCGGGCAACAGTCTGATCCGAATGTTCCGAATGCGCTGGAACAGCTCGGTCGTATTCAGCAGGAAGGGAGGCCCAAAGTGCTCGTAGGCACTCTCCTGGCCTACGAGGTTCCACGTCATTTGCGCCGGGTTGGGAGACAGCCGCCAGGCGGACTCTGGCTTTCCCAGCAAGAGCAGGGCAGCACGTGTCATCTGGCCGTTAATCGTGAGTCTCGCTCTGTCCAAAAGTGTTTCGATCGGCCACTCAGGAACGTCGGTGTCGGAAATCCGATGGGCGTGCTTCTTGATGAATGCCTCGCGTGCCCGTCGCAGCGCGGCGGGATCGAGGTCGGCGACCGTTGCGTCGGGCACGATCACCGCCGACCAGTCTTCGACGGTCTGCGCCCGAATCTCATCCAACTTGTCGAGGGCAAGCGAAGTGAGGCTTTCGCCAGCGCGCGCGTAGTAGTGACCGTTCCATGCGATGGGGATGCCGCGTGGCGCGGCTGGTACCTCCATCAGCAAGACACGTCCCGAGGGGTGCGTCAGCTCATGTATCTCGCGGAAGGTTGAACTGGGTTCCGTGTCGGCGGCAATCTGCATTTTCAGGCTGTGCAGCCGGTCATGCTCGGGCCTGTAGCCAGTGCCCACTACGGCGCGGGTCGTGTTGTTGACCCCGAATACAAGCCACCCGGCGGGGACGCCTCGCAAGTTCCCCTCGTTGGAGAGGGCCGAGAAGTACTCGCCGACCTTGGTGGTGTTGTAGTCTCCGCTGACCTCCTTGAACTCGACTACCTCGTTTTCCCAGTCCAACAGCAGCCGATCCAACAGGGTGGACAGGTCATCGCCGGTCGCTGGGGCTGGGTTAGTCACCTCCAAATGCTACTTCGTGTCATTGGACCGTAGGGGGAGACGGTGGTGTAGTCCGCGACGGTCGAGTACTCGACCGCCGACATCTCAACGGCCAGGGCCACGGGGACGACCTGCCCCGGGTGTCCCTCCTCAGCGCACCAGCCGCCGCAGCAGCGCCGAGGCCGAGGCCACCCCCAGGATCGCGGCCGCGATCAGCACCCCCAGGTCGATCCACGGGTTCCACGGGGTGCCGATCAGCAACCCGCGCAACGCGTTGACCTCATAGCTCAGCGGGTTGACCGCCGAGAGCCAGCGCAGCCACTGCGGCATCACCTCCACGGGGTAGAGCGCGTTGGAGGCGAAGAACAGCGGCATGGTGATGGCCTGGCCGATGCCCATCAGGCGGTCCCGGTTGCGCACCAGCCCGGCCAGCGACAGCGACAGGCAGGCGAAGAACCCCGCACCGAGCAGCACCACGGCCATCGCCGCCAGGATGCGCAGCGGGTTGGCGGTCAGGTGCACGCCCATCAGGAACGCGATCACCAGCACCCCGATCACCTGGGCCATCGAGCGCACCCCGGCGGCAAAGGCCTTGCCGCTGACCAGCGCCGAGGTGGACGCCGGTGTCACCATCAGCTTGGCCAGGATGCCGGCGTCACGGTCCCAGACGATCTGGATGCCGTAGAAGATCGAGATGAACAGCGCCGACTGGGCGATGATCCCGGGCGCCAGGAACGCCAGATAGGACACCGAACCGGTGTCGATGATCCGCAGGTGGGAAAACGTCTGGCCGAAGATCAGCAGCCACAGCGCGGGTTGCACCATGCGGGTGAGCAGCTCGGTGCGGTCGTGGGAGAGCTTCTGGATCTCGACGAGGGCGTAGGTGCCCATCTGCACGGCGGTGGCCAGAAGCCGCCGCCATCCGCGCGGCGCCAGGATCAGCGGGGCGGTGGTGGTGGAGTCAGCCGGCACGGCGCGCCGCCCTTCTGGCCGAACGGATTCCGGCCAGGCCGGCCTCACCCTCGTCGGCCGACAGTCCCGCCCCGGCGTGGTGGCGGAACACATCCTCCAGGGTGGCCTGCGTGCCGACCTGGGCCTTCAGCTCGGTGGGGGTGCCCACCGCCTGCAGCCGGCCGTTGTGCATCAGCGCCACCCGGTCGCACAGCGCGTCGGCCTCCTCCATGTAGTGCGTGGTCAACAGGACCGTCATCCCGAACTCGTCCTGCATGCGCTGCACCTGGGTCCACACACCGTCGCGGGCGATCGGGTCCAGCCCGACCGTCGGTTCGTCGAGAATCAGCAGCGACGGCCGGTTCACCAGTGCCTGGGCCAGTTCCAGCCGACGGACCATGCCGCCGGAGTAGGTGCGGGCCAGGTTGTCGGCCACGTCCAGCAGGTTCATCGCCGCCAGGGCCTCCTCGACCCGCTCGTTGCGCTGCCTGCGCGGCACGGCGTAGAGCCGCGCGAACCACTGCACGTTCTGCCGTCCGGTCAGCGTGGATTCGATGGAAAGTTGTTGGGGCACATAGCCGATGTTGTAGCGGACGTCCATGGTGCGCCGCCGGGCGTCCAGCCCGAAGACGAAGACCTCGCCGGACTGCACCGGCGACAGCGTGGTCAGCACCCGCACGGCGGTGGTCTTGCCGGCGCCGTTGGGGCCGAGCAGGCCCACGGTTTCGCCGACCTCGACCCGCAGGCTCAGGTCGTCGACGGCGGTGAAGTCGCCGTAGCGGTGGGTCAGATGGCGGCAGTCGATCGCCGGTGCAGGGCTCACGGTGAATCCTCCTGCAGTAGTCGGGTCAGTTTCGCGAGCACCTCGAGCCCGCCGCGCAGCGCCGCGACGTCCTCGGAATCGAGCTGGTCGAGCGCCCCGGCCAGCGCCGCCCGCCGCGCGGCCTTGGAGGCGTCGGCGACGCGCTGGGCGGAGTCGGTGAGCCGCAGCCGGCCCACGCGCCGGTCGGCGGGGTCGCAGGTGCGCACCAGCAACCCGGCCGCCGAGAGCTTCGACACCAGCGTCGAGGCGGTGTTGGGGGCCAGCCCCAGCTCGGCGGCGGCCTCGCTCACCGAGACGTCGGGACGCCGGCCGACCAGCCGCAGCAGTTCGGCCTGCGACTCGGTCAGGCCGGACTCGTCGAAGCCCCGGCCCGTGCGCCGGACCTGCCGACGGAACCGCCCGACCGTGCCGAACAGGTCGGTGACGAGATCGGATCGAGTGCGCACCGGCCCCCACGATACCTCTGTTGCAGAGCTATCGGTGGGTGGGGGCCGCAGTGGGGCAGTCGGCAGCGCGGGAGCCCCGCCGGCTACAGCCGGTGCAGGGTGACCGCCCCGAGCGCACCCCCGGAGATCGTCGCCGTCATGTACGTGCAATGCGGCTGGCGGCGCCGGTCGGTCGGCGAGCCCGGGTTGAGCAGGCGCAGCCCGGTGTCGGTGGTGCTGTCCCAGGGAATGTGGCTGTGCCCGAAGACCAGAACGTCGGTGTCGGGGTAGCGCGCCGACATCCGGCGGTCCCGGCCGGCCTTCCCGCCGGTCTCGTGCACCACACTCACGCGAAGACCGTCCAACTCCACCTCGGCGCACTCCGGCAACCGGGCCCGCAGGTCGTCCCCGTCGTTGTTGCCCCAGCACGCCACCAGCCGGGCCGAACGCGCCTGCAGTTCGTCCAGCAGCGCGATGTCCACCCAGTCCCCGGCGTGGATCACCACATCGGCACGCGACACCTCCTCCCACACCCGTGCCGGCAGGTCACGGGCGCGCTTGGGCACGTGGGTGTCCGAGATCAGCAGCAGGTTCAGGATGGGCCTCCCCGCGCCGGCGTGTGCGGTTCGCCCTGAACCCCCAGGGCCAGCCGGATCCGGTCCTCCAGCCCGCTGCCCGAGACGAAGACCAGCTCGTCGCCGCCGCGCAGGACGACGCCGGGCGCCGGCAGCAGCACCCGCTCGGCGCGGTGCACGACGATCAGCGCACTGTTGTCCGGCAGCGCCAGGTCGGCGATCCGGCGGCCGTCGAGCTCGCTGTCGGGGGTCAGCGTGATGGACGAGAGCCCGGCGCGCCCGCCGCCGAGGCCCATCAGGGGGATGAGGTGCCCGGCGTCGATGGCGCCCTCCACCGCGGCCACCAGCGCCCGCGGCGTGCACACCGCGACGTCGACCCCCCACGCCGCGCCGAACAGCGGCTCGTCGCGGGCCTCGTTGACCCGGGCAACCACCCGGGCCACCCCGAACTCGGTCTTGGCCAGCAGCGACAGCGCGAGATTGGCCTTGTCGTCGCCGGTCGCGGCGATCACCACGTCGCAGGTCTCGATGCCGGCCTCGCGCAGCGACGTCAGTTCGCAGGCGTCGGCGAGAAACCAGTCCGCGCCGGGCACGCTGTGCGGCTCGTACTTGGCGATGTTCCTCTCGATGAGCAGCACCCGGTGACCGTAGGCGAGCAGCTCCTCGGCCACCGAGCGGCCCACCGCCCCGGCTCCGGCTATACCCACTCGCATCGGTTCGTCTCCCCGTTCCCACCCGGACCGCGCCAAGCGGCCCACGGCCAATGATGCCCTGCTTAACTACCCCGAACGGCGCACTGCCACCGATACGATCCGAACGGGGTGGAGCCGATGACGCTGGAGCAGATGTATCTCGCGCTGCTCATCGGCGGCGTGGTGCTGCTGGCCAGCATCGCCGCCACCCGGCTGGCCACCCGGGCCGGCCTGCCCAGCCTGCTGTTGTTCCTGGCCGTCGGGGTCGCCATCGGCGAGGGCGGGTTCGGGCTCAACTTCGACGACGTGAGCCTGGGCCGTGACCTGGGCACCGCGGCGCTGGTCGTGATCCTCGTCGAGGGCGGACTGACGACCCGTTTCGGTGAGATCCGCCGCGTGCTGGCGCCGGCGGCGGTGCTGGCCACCGTCGGCGTGGCGGTGAGCATGATCGTCACCGCCACCGGCGCCCACCTGCTGCTCGGGATGGACTGGCAGCTGGCCCTGCTGCTGGGCGCGGTCGTCTCCTCGACCGACGCCGCCGCGGTGTTCTCGGTGCTGCGGGTGCTGCCGCTGCCGCGGCGGGTGGCCGGGCTGCTGGAGGCCGAGTCGGGGTTCAACGACGCCCCCGCGGTGATCCTCGTGCTGATGTTCTCGGCGGCCCCGCTGGAGTTCGCCCCGCTGACCGCCGTCTTCGACATCGCCTACGAGCTGGCCGTCGGCGCGGCGATCGGCGTGATGTCCGGGCTGGTGGGCTCGGTGGTGCTGCGCCGGATCGCGTTGCCGGCCACCGGGCTCTACCCGGTCGCCATCTTCGGCCTGGCGATCGTGGCCTCGGCCGCCTCGGCGGTGCTGCACGCCAGCGGCTTCCTGGCCGCCTACCTGGCGGGGGTGGTCCTGGCCAACACCGGGCTGCCGCACCGCTCGGCCACCCGGTCCTTCGCCGAGGGACTGGGCTGGCTGGCGCAGATCTCGCTGTTCGTGCTGCTGGGGCTGCTGGTCTCGCCCGCCGAGCTGCCCGGCGAGCTGATCCCGGCGGTCGTCATCGGCCTGGTGCTGTTGCTGCTGGCGCGGCCCGTCTCGGTGCTGGCGTCACTGCTGGCCTTCCGGTTCCGCTGGCGCGACCAGCTGTTCGTCTCCTGGGCCGGCCTGCGTGGCGGGGTTCCGATCGTGCTGGCCACCTATCCGATCGTGGCGGGGGTCCCCGACAGCAACCGGTTGCTGAGCATCGTGTTCATCCTGGTGGTGGTCTTCACCCTGGTGCAGGGGCCCAGCCTGGCCCCGCTGGCCCGCTACCTCGGCCTGGCCCGCGCCGACGCCACCCGCGACGTCCAACTCGACGCCGCGCCGCTGGACGTGCTCGACGCCGAGCTGATCACGATGACGGTGCACGCGGCCTCCCGCCTGCACAACGTGATGATCATCGAACTGCGGCTGCCCGAGCCCAGCGTCATCACCCTGATCATCCGCGACGGCCACACCTTCGTGCCCCAGCTCGACACCCGAATCGCCGCCGGCGACGAGTTGATGATCGTCACCACCAGCAAGACCCGCGAGGCCGCCGAGCGCCGGCTGCGGGCGGTGAGCCGGCGCGGCCGGCTGGCGCACTGGTTCGACGAGTACGGCGAGCCCGACTGACCCTGGGGGCCGCGGGGCCACCGGCGGCTGGTTGACTTATCGCCCAGACAACCGTGGCTATCGCAGCAAGGAGGCTGGCAGTTGGCCGAATCGCCGGCGCCGGGTCCGCTCGCCGGAATCCGGATCATCGAAATCTCCAGTTTCGTCGCCGTCCCGCTGGCCGGGATGACGCTCACCCAACTGGGAGCCGAGGTGATCCGCGTCGACCCGGTCGGCGGCGCGGCCGACTACCGGCGCTGGCCGGTCACCGACGACGGCACCAGCATCTACTGGGCCGGCCTGAACAAGGGCAAGCGCTCGGTCGCGGTGGACATGCGCTCGCCGGCGGGCCAGGACCTCGTGACCCGGCTCATCGTCGAGGGCGGCGCCGGTGGGGGCATCCTGATCACCAATGTCGTCGGCCGACAGTGGCACTCCTACGACACGCTGGCCGCGCTGCGGCCCGACCTGATCCACCTGGAGGTCTCCGGGCGCGCCGACGGCGGCACCGGCGTGGACTACACCGTCAACGCCGGCGTGGGTTTCCCCCTGGTCACCGGGTCGCCGGAACAGGCCGGACCGGTCAACCACGTGCTGCCGGCCTGGGACGTCTCCTGCGGGCTCTACGCGGTGCTGGGGGTCCTGGCGGCGTTGCGCCGCCGCGACGACACCGGGGCGGGCAGCCGGCTGCGGATCCCGCTGGAGGACGTGGCGCTGGCCACCGCGGGCAATCTCGGTTTCCTCACCGAACCGATGATCAACGGCACCCAGCGGGAGCGTCTGGGCAACGCGCTCTACGGCCAGTACGGCGAGACGTTCACCAGCGGTGACGGTGTGTCGTTCATGCTGGTGGCGCTCACCGGCCGCCACTTCCGCGATCTGGCCGAGCTGACCGGAACCACCAAAGTCGTTGCCGCACTGGCCGAAGCGTTCGACGCCGACTTCACCGACGAGGGTCAGCGCTACCGCCACCGCGCGGTGCTCGGCGGGTTGTTCAGCGCGTGGTTCGCCGAACACAGCGGCGACGAGATCGCCGCGGCGCTGTCGAAGACCTCGATCCTGTGGGAGCGTTACCGCACCTTCACCGAGGTCAGCAGCGATCCCAAGGTGACGGCCAACCCGCTGTTCACCCGGCTGAACCAGCCCCGGGTCGGGGAGTATCTGGCGCCGGGGCTGCCGGTGATGGTCGACGGCGGGCATTCGGCGGCCGTGCCGGCCCCGGCACTCGGCGACGACACCGCCGCGGTGCTCGGCGAACGGCTGGGCGTCGGGGCCGAGGAACTGGCCCGGTTGTGCGGGGAAGGCACCGTGGCCACCGCGGAGGGCTGATGAGCGCACTCACCGACCTGCTCGAGCTGACCGAGGACGGCCCGGACACCTGGGTGGCCGTCGGTCACGGTCCGGCGGGAAAGCGGGCCTTCGGTGGGCAGTTCGTGGCGCAGACGCTGCTGGCGGCGGCACGCACGGTGCCCTCCGACGCCGAGCCGGCCAATCTGCATCTGCAGTTCCTGCGCGGCGGCGACGCGGTGGAGCCCGTCGGATATGCCGTGGAACGTCTCTACGACGGGCGCACCGCGATGACCCGACGGGTGCTGGCCCGGCAGAACGAGCGGGTCCTCACCGCGGCCACGGTGTCGTTCTCGCGGTCGTTGCCGGGACCCGAACACGGCCATCTCGGGCAGCTGCCCGGCGACCCCGAACGCCTGGAACGCACCGGTCCGGCCGGGCCCGCGCCCGGGCTGCCGCTCGACGAACTCGACATCCGGATCGCCGACACCGGCGAGGGTGCCGGGTTCGTGCGCCGATTGTGGTGGCGGGCAACGGTTCCGCTGCCCGACGAGGCGCTGACGCACCTGGCCGTGGCGTTGTTCGTCACCGACGTCTACATGATCGATCCCGCGCTGCGGGTACACGGACACTCCATGCGCGAGCGCACCCACCGCAGCGGCACCACCGACGCCTCGGTGTGGTTCCACCGCCGCGTCCGGGCCGACCACTGGAACCTGCTGGAGTCGAGGTCCCCGGCGGGCGCCCGGGGCCGCGGCGTCGTCACCGCCAGCCTGATCGGCGCCGACGGTGCCATCGCCGCCACCGTCGTTCAGGAGGGCCTGATCGCGGCACACACCAGCGCGGACTCCAGGGCAGACGTCAGGTAAGAGCCAACCCACAGAAAGGAACAACACGTGCGGACTTTCACGTCGGCGGCCGAGTTGATCGCCGCCAAGGGAGAGGTGCTGGGCACCAGCGACTGGGTCACCATCACCCAGGAGGCCGTCAACCAGTTCGCCGAGGCCACCGGTGACCATCAGTGGATTCACGTCGACCCCGAGCGGGCCGCCGCGGGACCGTTCGGCACCACCATCGCCCACGGGTTCATGACCCTGTCGCTGCTTCCGGTGCTGATGCACCAGATGTACACCGTCGAGGGCATCAAGCTGGCCATCAACTACGGCCTGAACAAGGTGCGCTTTCCGTCCCCGGTGCCGGTCGGGTCGAAGGTGCGCGCCACCAGCACCCTGGTGGAGGCCGAGGAGCTCGGCGACGGTGCGCTGCAGCTGACGGTGTCCACCAGCATCGAGGTGGAGGGCGCTGGCAAGCCGGCCTGCGTCGCCGAGAGCCTGCTGCGCTACATGTTCTGAGCCCGGCACCGGTAGGCGACCGGGCGCCCTCAGTAGGCACTCATGCCGAGCCGGACCGCCACCGCGAGCCCGGCCGCCCCGATCACCAGTCGCATCGGGGTGGCCGGCGCGTGGCGCACCACCACGGGGCCCAGTCGCGCGCCGAGCAGGCATCCCAGGCCCAGCGGCAGCGCCGCGGCCCACTGCACCGGCGCGGCGACGGCGAAGATCAACGCCGCGACCAGGTTGGCGACGCCCAGGATCGCGTTCTTGGACGCGTTGGCGTGCGCCAGTGTCGCGCTGCCCGCCCGCAGCAGCAGCGCCAGCAGCAACACTCCGGCCGCCGCCCCGAAATAGCCGCCGTAGACGGTGATCCCGCCGATCGCCGCTGCCTCGGCGATCTGCACGCCGCGCCGGCGTCGCAGCTTGTCCGGATGCGGGTCCGCACGCCCGCGCGGCAGCAGGATCGCCACCGACGACAGGCCCAGCAGCACCGGCACCGCCTTCTCGAAACCCTCTGCGGGAGTGGACAACAGCAGGATCGCCCCGAGCGCGCCGCCGAGTGCGGCCACGGGGGCGATCCGACGCAGCCAGGGGCCCTGCCCGCGCAGCTCGGGCCGTGAACCCCACATGGAGCCGACCCCGTTGAAGATCAGGGCCACGGTGTTGGTGACGTTGGCGGCCACCGGCGGGATCCCGATGGCCAGCAGGGCCGGATAGGTGGCGACCGAGGCCAGGCCGGCGATGCTTCCGGTGAGCCCGCCCGTGATGCCGGCGGCCAGCAGCAGCACGGCGTGCTGCCAGGTCAGCGGGTGGTTCAGAGTTCGGCCACTTCGAGTTCGAGGCGCTCGGCCAGCAGGGCCTGCGCCTCGGCCCTGCGGGTCGGCAGGTGCCCGGACGGGAACGGCGTGTCGACCGGGACGTACTCCTTGAGGGTGCGCCGCGCCACCGTCAGCTTCATGAACGGCATCTCATTGGAGACCCCGAGGGCCCCGTGCAGATGCAGCGCACGCCGGGCCACGTCGTGCAGCACCCGCGGCCGCTGTCCGCGCCCGACAGCCTGGGTATGGCAAAGCTCCCTCGCTAGGTGTTTCGCAGGTTCAACGCCGTTATGTGGACTCAGCTGGACAATGGTGCGCCGTTTACCAGCCGGTGCTCCGTCAGCATTCAAGTGTGTGTTTCATCGTGGGTTTGTCCCGTGACACCTCCTCGAACCGAGGTTATACAGCCCGGCCGCGGTTCGTCTGCACAGATATGTATTCCTGGTCAGTCAAGGAGGGTAGCTGTGGCACCATCACCCGCTTGATAAGGAGGCATCGCCCCGGTTTGTGCGTACAGCGTCGGGCGCAGCTATCTGGATCGCGCCCACGCCCGCGATCTGGAATGCAGCGGAGCGGCGCCTCGCCGTCTCGACGCCGCGTTTCACGCACTGACCGATGTTCCAAAACGTTTACAGCTGAATAACTCTCGGATCTTCGAGTAGTGTCGGCGTAGGTGTACTGCCCCGGTCTGCTCGACCGGGCTCGTGGCTATCGCTCTTGGTTGATCTCGCTCGGGAGCGCTGGTCGTACCGCGAGGGCGACACGCAGCGAGAGGTCCTCGGGGTCGATCGGTTGTCCCAGAATCTCCTCGATGCGTCGTATGCGTTGGGTCACGGTGTTGGCGTGTAGCCCCAGTCTGCGGCCACACCGTGACGGACTGCCCGAGGTCTCCAAGAAGTGCTGCAAGGTAGCCAACATCCGGTCACGGCTCTCGTGCTGCAAAAGAGGGCCCAGCCGGTCGTCCACGAAACGCCGCGCCAGATCATCACGCTGGGAGACGAGTATCTCAACTGCCACATCCGGGAAGCAGGCGTGCTTATTCGCCGGCGGAGCCACTCGGGCACTCAATAGCGCCTCGTCGTGGGTGTGTCGAAAACCCTCGATCCCGGTCCGAGGAGCGCCGAAGGCTACGCCCACGCCGGACGGAAGTTCGAGGTCACGCAGGCGGTCATACGCCGACGGAGAGATTGGCGTGAACCACCCGTGTACACCCGCCACTCCAGCTGGCACGGCGAGTTGCTGTCGGGCCAGGGCCGCGATGCGGCGGCGCACCGGCTCGCCCACTTCCCCGGCACCGCTATCGGACACCGACCATGCGACGTACCCGATGTGGGTGTCGTCGGCGCGGTAGCCAAGAGTGTCCAGCAGGTTTGTCGCGTCGGCCGAACCAGCGAGGACCCCCTTGACGATCTCGCCGCGTCGCGAGTCGCGTTCCTGCATCACTGAAATGCGGACCTGGTTGAAGGCGACGACCGTCGCACTCGTCATGGCTTGCATGTACTCGAACATGCGGATCGAACTCGCCTCCAGC
The DNA here is from genome assembly GCF_002592005.1 of Mycolicibacterium palauense. Lineage (GTDB taxonomy): Bacteria > Actinomycetota > Actinomycetes > Mycobacteriales > Mycobacteriaceae > Mycobacterium > Mycobacterium palauense. Next base: position 18,835 of record NZ_NVQF01000037.1, read on the forward strand.
TCATCCGCGTGCGACGCATACGGAAGCGAAGACTCCCGCAGGAAACGCGTGTAACCGCGCCAAATGCTGGCGTGCCCTATCTCATAGGACCGAAGAATTCCCAATAGCGAAGCGTCGGCCAGCGCCATGTACTCCACAAACTCGCGGGCGGCGCTCGGAAGGGTCACAGCCCGGTGCGGTTCGCCGAGGAAACTCGCCCGAAGAACAGCGAAGTGCGAGACGACAGACGAGCGAAGCACATCTCGTGCCCCCGGAGGGCTGCTGTGCAGCGCGGGAACCTGAGACCAGAGTTCGTCGGCGAGGTCGGCGAAACCCTCCACACCGACTTCGTCGAGCCAGTCGACGAAGGGAGGCGACGCAAGTCCCGAGTCGTTCGCCATGACCAGAGCCTATAGACCACCGGCAAGGGATATGAGTGTGATCACACCACATAGAAAAATGTCACTTGAGCACATCGACTCCAGAATGTGGCGCAAATCATGCTTGCTCTGCCCACCGACGTAAGGAGTCCGCAATGAATCACTCGATTGACCCGCTCGCCGGATTGCGCGTCGCCGTGACCATCGACGACCAGTTCCAGTGGACGGGCATTCCCTTTCCCGCCGGGCACGGACCGAAGTCCGTCAGTCAGGCAATGATCGAGGCCTTCGCCCATCACAACGTTCCCGAGGTATACGCGTTCAACAGCACCGCACCCACTGATGACGACCCCAACATCCTGAAGATCCTCGACGACTGGTGCGCCGCCGGTCACCATGTCGGAAACCACACGCATCAGCACATCAGCCTCAACTGGATCGACGCCGACACCTACCTCGGTGATGTCGACAAGAGTGAAAAGATCCTCAGTCCGTGGCTGGAGCAGGCACCGTCGCGCTACTTCCGCTACGCCTTCGCGATGGAAGGCGACACCCTAGAGAAGACCCGCCAGGTTCAGACCCACCTCACCCGCACCGGCTATCTGTCGTCACCGGTCACGCTGTGGTTCTACGACGCCCAATTCGCCGTCGCCTACCAACGCGCACTGGCACTGGCCGACGTTGACGCCCAGAAGTGGCTCGAAGACACGCTGGTGCGCACAGCCGTCGCTCAGGTCCGGGAGCAGGCCGCCGCAGCTGCCGGCGCGCTCGGGCGCTCACCCGCCCACATTCTGCTGATCCACGGCACCACGATCGCCGGAGTGACTGTCGACCGCATACTCGCAGAGCTGGCCGGGTTGGGCGTGCAGTTCATCACCTCCGAAGAAGCCATGCGCGACCCCGCCAACGCCATCGGATCGCCCCTCACAACGCGCCAGTTCCGCAACTCCTCGCAAAAGTGGGCCGAGTTCGCCGGCGTCGAGGTCAAGGACACGCCACCAGCAGTCCTCGCCGAGGTCGAGGATGTGGCGGTGCTCGACGGCCAGAGTTGGAACGAAGTGCTGGGAAACGCCACCGCTGAGTGGGCCAGGCGCATTCCGTTCACTCCCTCCCCGGCCGACTTCCACTGAATGGACGCGACAGTGAACCAATCCGCTCGGATCACCTGCGGACAGTACGAAAGTTCCGTCAGTGCAGCGCAGGAACGCGCGGCACGGATAGCCACCGCCCTCGACCGCGTCGGCGTCGGTCAAGGCGACCGCGTCGCCATCGTCATGCGAAACGAGGTGGCCTTCATCGAGCTCACGCTCGCGATAAGCCTCCTTGGTGCGGCGCCCGTCCCGATCAACTGGCACTGGACCGGTGACGACCTGGCGCACGCACTCGCAGACAGCAGCGCCAAAGTGGCCGTTGTTCACACCGATCTGCTGCCGAGCGTGCAGGAGCGGGCCGGGGATGACGTCATCATCGTCGAGGCCGGCGTCCCCGCTGAGGTCGTTCGGGCCTATGGCCTCCCAACACCCGAGGTCACCGGCAAACTGCCACTGCTTCAGCAGTGGAGCACCTCGCCCGAGCCGTGGTTGCAACCGGCGTTGCCCGCCCCGATGAGCGTGATCTACACCTCGGGAACAACCGGGCGCGCCAAGGGAGTCCTACGCAATCCCATCAAGGACGAGGACCGGCCCGCCGTCGTCTCCACCGTCGCCGAACTCTTCCATCTCAAGCCCGGTGGAACCACCGTGATCCCGGCACCGCTCTACCATTCAGCGCCCAACGTGCACGCGATGTTCGCGGTGGCCATGGGAATGAACGTTCACCTGATGACCAAGTTCGACGCCGAAGAGTTGCTTCAACTCATCGAAAGACATCGGGTCGAGACCCTGCAGGTGGTTCCCACCATGCTCAACAGGCTTCTGCAGCTCCCCCCGCAGAAGCGTGCGGCCTACGACCTGTCGTCATTGACCGCCATCGTGCACGCCGCCGCACCGTGCCCACCGCACGTCAAAGCGGCGATCATCGATTGGCTCGGGCCGATCGTCCACGAGTACTACGGGGGTGCGGAGATCGGAGCCTTCACCGCGTGCGACTCCGGCGAGGCACTGTCCCACCCGGGAACGGTCGGTCGACCGATTGGTGACGCGGACATACGCATCCTCGATGAACACGGTGCCGAGGTACCCGAAGGGACGGATGGACAGATTTATGGACGCTGCTTCACCGGTTGGCCCGATTTCACCTACATCGGCGATGACGCGAAACGTCGCGCGATGGAATGTGACGGCTACCTGAGCCTGGGCGACGTCGGTCACCTCAAGGACGGGTACCTGTATCTCAGTGATCGATTGAACGACATGGTCGTGTCCGGTGGTGTGAACATCTATCCCGCCGAGATCGAGAGCGCTCTGCTGGAGCTGGACGGCGTCGGCGACGCCGCCGTCTTCGGGATCCCAGATCCGGATTTGGGTGAGGTGATCGCTGCGTACATAGAGCCAACCCCGGGTGCGGACCTCGACGCTGAGGACATCCGCGCGCACGTCGCAGCACGCCTAGCTCGCTACAAAGTCCCACGGGAAGTGGTCGTGGTCGACTCTCTACCGCGGGAAGACACCGGCAAACTATTCAAACGCCGGTTACGCGAGCCCTATTGGCGAGACATGGCGGAGCTGACCGCGATGGAAGCACGATGACATCCCTCGTTCGCCGGGAAACCCCGGCACCCGGGGTCGCCCGACTCGCCCTCAATCGTCCCGAGCGACGAAATGCCCAAAATCCGCAGATGCTCTATGACCTCGACGCTGAGTTCGTAAGCGCCGCAGCAGACGACGGCGTGAAAGTCATCATTCTGGCCGGGACCGGGCCCGACTTCTCGTCCGGACACGACGTCAGCGAACGTGACTCGCCGATCCCAGGAGATCCCGTCGCGACACTCGGTGCCGGCCTGACGACGCCGGGAATAGAGGGTCGGCATGCCTTCGAATGCGAGGCCTATCTTGGTCTGTGTCGGCGATGGCGTGATCTGCCAAAACCGACGATTGGGCAAGCCCATGGCCGCGCCATCGCCGGCGGGCTCATGCTGCTGTGGCCGATGGATCTGATAGTCGCGGGCGAGACGGCAACATTTGCCGATCCCGTCGTCGCCTTTGGTCTCAATGGGGCGGAGTATTTCTCCCACATGTGGGAGGTCGGACCGCGTAAGGCCAAGGAGATGCTGTTCACCGGTGCCGCGCTGACGGCACAAGAGGCCCACGAGCGCGGCATGGTCAACCACGTTGTTCCAGACGGACAACTTGACCAGTTCACCGTGGACCTCGCGACGCGCATAGCCGATATGCCGGCCTACGGCCTGCGGCTCGCCAAAGCGAGCATCAATGCCGCACTCGATGCCCAGGGCTACGGAGTGGCCATCGATGCCGCGTTCGCCCAGCACATGTTGGGACACGCCAACAACTTGGCCAAACACGGCGACATCATCGACCCCGCTGGTGTCGAGGCAATCCGTGGACTTGCACGCCGCAGCCAGAACCGACGCTCCTCTGGCGAGTAGCGACTGGACTCGCACCCCGGCTCGCTCAACCCAACCACCTCACGAGACACCCCAACAACGTCTCGCAAAACACATCCACCAGGAGAGCCTGTGCCGAATCCCTCTGCCGCCATGTTTGATATCGATCCCGGTAACAGAGCAGGGTCAATACCCGATCAGCTCGAACAGTGGCTGACCCGATACGGCTCGCCGAGCGCGAACGCCACCGAGCTGCTTCTTGACCAGCACAACCCGGCTGCCACTGCATTCATCGAGCTGCACCTTGATGGCGACTCGCTGATGGCAGAACATCTGGCCTATGGTGATCTTGGCGACCGGTCCAAACGTCTGGCATCTGCGCTGGCGGCGAGGGGAGTCGGCCGCGGAGACGCCGTCGGCGTGCTCATGGGTAAGCGCAGCGAGCTGGTCGTCACGCTCCTGGCGATCTTCCGGCTCGGAGCTGTACACCTGCCGTTGTTCACCGCATTCTCGACTCCGGCAATCGATATCCGACTCCGCGCGGGGAAAGCAAGAGTCGTTGTTACCGAGCCAACGCAGGCGCTCAAGCTGACGGGCATCGACGGACTCACCACGATCGTCGCTGGGGAACAGTTCGACTCCCTCGTGGCGGAGAACGAGCCCATGACAGAGTCGGTGACGGTCGGCGGTGACGGAGCGCTGATCCTATTGTTCACCAGCGGTACCACTGGCTCACCCAAAGGAGTGGTGGTGCCGGTGCGTGCGCTGGCCTCGATCGTCAGCTACATGCGTTGGGGACTCGACGTCGCTGACACCGACGTGTTCTGGAATGCCGCCGATCCAGGGTGGGCCTACGGACTGTATTACGGCATCGTCGGACCGCTGGCCATCGGAGTGCCGAATTATCTGCTGCGTGAGCAGTTTTCCGCCTCACTTACCACCCGAGTTCTCGTTGAACTCAACGTCACCAACTTCACCGCAGCTCCCACTGTGTACCGGGCACTCTGCAAAGAGCGGACCGACGTCGACGGCGTTTCGCTGCGGTGCGCGTCATCTGCCGGAGAGCCGTTGACGGCGGACGTGACGCAGTGGGCTGAGCAGGTGCTGGGCACTGAGGTGCGCGATCAGTACGGACAGACTGAACTGGGCATGGTGGTGAACAACCATTGGGCAGATGGGCTACGCCGTCCGCTGACTCCCGGCTCGATGGGCCAGTCAATGCCTGGCTTCACCATGGGCGTTGTCGACGGTCGGATCGCAGTCAATGTGCCGGAAAGCCCGTCGATGTGGTTCAGTGGTTACCTCGACGCGCCCGAGCAGACGGCTGCTCGTTTCGTCGATGACGGACGGTGGTATCTGACCGGCGACACCGGGAGTATCGATGACGCCGGCAATTTCTACTTCTCCGCACGCGACGACGACGTGATCATCATGGCCGGCTATCGCATTGGCCCGTTTGAAGTCGAGAGCGTTTTGACCACCCATCCGTCGGTCGCGGAAGTTGCGGTGGTCGGGCGACGGGACGAGCTTCGCGGTGAGGTCCTCGAAGCATTCGTTGTACTCAACGATACGTCCGTGGACACGGAAGCGTTGAAAGCTGAACTGCAACAACTAGTTAAGAATCAGTTTGCAGCACATGCCTATCCACGCGATGTGCACTTCGTCGCCGCGCTGCCGAAAACGCCGAGCGGCAAGATTCAACGTTTCGTCTTGCGTCAGCAGATGGATGTTCAGCAAAGCGGCCATAGAGCTCCGACCGAAGGTCGGTAACACCGCCTGCGGTTTTCGAGGTTGCGGTCTAACCGCAGCCCAGCCGCCCAAACGGCGACGCATCCCAGGGCACACACGCGCAAAACTGACCGATGCTCTCCCGCTTCAGCTACAGACCTCGAGTATGACTACGCCCGTTCTAGAGCACGTCCCAAACCTCACGCGAGAGCCGAGTTCCGCGCGACCGTGAGCAGGCACAGCCTCACACTCCTTCCCGCCCTCCTGCCAATCAAGCAGGCATCTGAGGCGCTACGTCCAAACCCACACGAAAGGCTGGTGACTCTGGTGAAGCACCTTGGAGTCGAGCAAATTTCTCGAACATCGCACCAACGAACGTCTTGGCTGGCGACCTTTCTGGCCGCCTTTGCCTTAATTGTCCCTGTCGCACAGAATATCCCCGTCGCACATGCCGACGAGAGTCGATACGAGCAATTCTATACCCCTCCTGACCCGCTTCCGGATGGCCAGAATGGCGACCTGATCCGCACAGAGCCTACACGTTTGGTACTCGAGCCTTCTGGACAGCTCGGCACATTTCTCGGTATCGGGACCCGAATCATGTACCGCAGTAGTGATGCACAGGGTAAACCCGTCGCAGTGACCGGCACGTACATCGAGCCGGACAACCCGTGGCCGGGCAAGGGTGCGCGTCCGCTAATTGCTTACGCGACAATCCCTTACGGGATGGGTGAGCAATGCGCACCATCGCGGATGTTCAATCAGGGCATCCACGCATCCCTGCAAACGGGCTTCGACCTGATGTTCAACGTCGAAGAGGGGTGGATCGCGACGCTACTTGCCCGCGGATTCGCCATAGTTGTCACCGACGGCGTCGGGGCGGGTGTGCACGGCTCGATGTCACCGCAATTGTTGAACCGCGTCGCCGGCGGCACCGCATTGATCGATGCCGCCCGCGCGGCGATGAAACTGCCGGGAACGTCCCTGGACCCGCATGGTCCAGTCGCATTCTGGGGATGGCTTTCCGGCGGTCACGCCGCGTTGTCGGCCGCCGAGCTGGCGGGATCATACGGACCAGAACTCGACGTGGTTGGCACTTATGCGGCTTCTGCACCTACCGATTTGGCGACCGTTCTGGCTCCCATGGACGGAAATTACCTTGCAGGAGCAACCGGCTACGTCTTGCGCGGCATCTTCGCGTCCTATCCAGAACTGGAACAGCCAATCCGAGACACCTTGACCCCACGCGGTCGGGAGATGCTCGACAACACCGGACGCCAGTGCCTGCTGCAAACCGGAATCGACTACATGTTCCGCCATTTCGACGGCTGGTTCAAGAACAACATCTACGAGGCCGTTGCCGTCGATCCGTTCAAGAGTCTGCTTGCCGCGCAACGTATCGGCAACCTCAAACCATCCGGTCCGGTCTACTTCGAGCACAATCGTTGGGATCCCTTCGCTCCGTACATGTCAGTGCGTCAAACCGCCGCGGACTGGTGCGCGAAAGGTGCCGACGTGACCCTCTGGACCAACGAACAACCTCCGTTATTCAACAAACTCGATGTCAACTCACTGCTATCGCCGTTTGTCGACGGTGAACGAAGCATGAGCTGGCTGACCGACCGGTTCAACCACGTAGCGACGACACCCAACTGCCACGAGATCGAAGCACCGCCTCTGGACGAAGAAAGCCACACGCCATGACGCTGCAACACAGCACTGCCGGTTGTGGGGTCTGCCGCGCGGACGAGTTGGCTCCCCCAGCGTGGGCAGGCTGGAAGATGGTCGGTGCCTCCGGGGCTGTGTTCGCGACACCGCTGCAGTCTCGGCGGCTGTCGGGCTGACACCCAACACTAGGCCCGGCCGGGCTGGTCACGCCCCTGCCCTTTCGTGTCCGTGACACATCAGGTAGACCTGTCTCATGAAGACTCACCTGAACTGCCCGTGCGGCGAGGCCATTGTCGGCACCGACGAGGACGACCTGGTGGAGAAGACCCAGCAGCACCTGGCGGCCAACCATCCCGGCCACGAGTACTCCCGCGACGAAATCCTGTTCATCGCCTACTGAGCCGCGCCGCGCCGGTCACCCGTCAGCAACGGGTGATCAGCGCCGAACGCCGCCCGCTGGTGGCCGCGAACTCGGCCACCAGGTGCGCGACCGCCGCCGGCGCCTCGGCATGGGGCAGATGCCCCACCCCGGACAGCACGGCCAGCCGGCTGCCCGGCATCGACCGGTGGGCGGCGTATCCGCGCGACACCGGAATGATGACGTCGTCCTCTCCCCAGATCAGCAGCACCGGCATCTGAGCGGTCAGCCGGCGGCGGTGTGTCGCCGCGACGGACTGGGCACGGTTCTCGACCACCGAACGCAGGGTCTGCAGGCTGGCATACCGGGTGTCGCCGTCGGCCAGCGAGGCGTAGGTGTTCCACAGCTCGGCGCCGCGCGGGAAGTGCAGACCCACCGTGGACAGCCACGTCCCGACGGTGTTCCCGGCGCGCAGCACCACCGTGGGCGCCAGCACGGGCAGCGCCCACTCGGCGCCCGGCGCCGACAGCAGCCGCAGCGGCCAGCTCAGGTCAGACTCCAGGCCACCGGAACCGATCAGCACCACCCGCTCGCAGCGGTTGCGGTGCTGATGGGCGAACTGCATGGCGATCCCGCCGCCCAGGGACTGCCCGACGACCGTCACCCGCTCGATGGCCAGCTCGTCGAGCAGATCGCGCAACCACACCGCCAACGCGCCCAGCGAGTAGTCGGTGCGGGGCTTGTCGGAGCGGCCGTGCCCGAGCAGGTCGGGCGCGATCACCCGGAAGTCGCCGGCCAGCCGGTCGGTGACGGCCCGCCAGGAGTCGGAGCTTGCGGCCATGCCGTGGATGAGCAGCAGCACCTCACCGTTGCCGGCACCGCTGTCGCTGCCGCTGTCGCGGTAGGCGACGCGGTCGCCGTGCAACTCCAGGAAGCGCACGTCGGCGGAATCGGTCGATGTCACTGGGGCGATCTTCTCGGTGTCGATCTTCTTGGTGTCGATCCCTGAGTTGTCCATGGCGATATGCCTCCAGAACTGTCGGCACCCCCGTTCACTCCGACGATAGTCGCCGCCCGGAGGCCCGGAGTTACTCGCGGGTAACAACAGTGCGTGCGGCTGCGGAATCCCGTGCGGCCGACCAGTGCATATAACGATTCGGTCACCGTCTGCCGGGATCCGCCCAGCCTCATCATCGGCGAAATTCTGAGAACTCTTAGGAAACGGGGCCCGCTCTGACCGGAATCTCAGCGATCGGTTCGAAAGAGAGTTCGACATCACAGGCGCCGCCGGTAACACTTCGCCGTGGCGCCACCGCGGGCCTGATGCCCTGTCCGACTTCGGTTTGCGTGCTATTCGGCGCGGGTACCTTCGGTCCAGGGACGGGGATGTACCGCGATCGAGTGATCGCTGTCTGTGAGGAAATACAACCAATGAAGATGAGTGGTAACACCCTGCGCCGGGGTCTCGGCGGCGCGTTCGCCGGCTGCCTGCTCGGGGGTGCAGCGGCCGGTCTGCTCACGGCGCCGACGGCCGCGGCCCAGCCGTGCGACGCCAGCGCGGCGATCGGCACGATCAGTTCGGTGGCCGGCCAGGCCAGCCAGTACCTGAGCACCCACCCCGGCGCCAATCAGGTGCTGTCGGCGGCGACCGCGCAGTCGCCGGAGGAGGCGCGTGCCTCGGTGCGGGCGTACTTCACCGCCAACCCGGGCGAGTACCTGGAGCTCAAGGGCATCACCGCCCCGCTGGGCACGCTGCAGGGCCAGTGCGGCACCGCCGGGGTGCCGATGAACCTGGTCAACGCCTTCAACGAGTTCCAGGCGGGCTGAGTCGGGCCGGGGTCACCCGGGGATCGCCTCGGGTGACTCCGGCAACACCTGCCCACCGTCGACGGTGATGGTCTGACCGGTCACGTAGGCCGCCTCGTCGCTGGCCAGGAACGCCGCGGCATAGCCGATGTCCTCGGGCCTGCCCAGCGCCCCGACCGGGATCGACCGGGCCATCTGCGCCAGGTAGTCCTCGCCGAGATCGGCGAGCCCCTCGGTGAGCACGTTGCCGGGAAGCACCGCGTTGACCGTGACGCGGTGCGGCGCCAGTTCGATGGCGGCGGTGCGCATGAACCCCAGCTGGGCCGCCTTCGACGCGCCGTAGTGCGACCAACCGGGAAAACCGGTGATGGGCCCGGTGATCGACGAGGTCAGCACCACCCGGCCGCGGCCGGAGGCGATCAGCGCGTCCAGACAGGCCTGCACGCTGAACACGGTCCCCTTCAGGTTGACGTCGAACACCTCATCGAGCTGCTCGGGCGTCATCGTCTGCAACGGGGCCTCGGGGAAGATACCGGCGTTGGCGCACAGCACGTCGATGCCGCCGAAGGCCCCGACGACATCGGCGGCCATCTGCCGGCACGAATCAGGCTGGCGCACATCGGCGCTGACGCCGATCACCGACCCGTCGCCGAGCTTCTCCAGGTCCGCCACCGATGCCGCGAGGTCGGCCGCGGAGCGGGCGACCACCGCGACGTTGGCGCCGGCGCCGGCGAACACCGAGGCGATGCCGCGCCCGATGCCCTTGCTGCCCCCGGTGACGATCACGGACCTGCCTGCCACATCGAACATGGCCCTCAGTGTGCTGCAGACCCGGCCGGACGGCAGCGCGACGCCGCGATGATGCAAGATCGGCGGTATGGCAACCGGGGTGCGCGTCGAGGTCGACGACGCCGGGGTGGCGGTGGTGACCCTCGACGGGGCCGGCCGGCTCAACGCGTTCTCCGCGGGCACCGCCGACGCGCTCGGCCGGGCCTACCGGCGATGCGATGTCGATGACGACGTCCGCGCGGTGATCCTCACCGGGGCGGGCCGGGGCTTCTGTTCGGGGGCCGATCTCTCGGCGGGATCCTCGGCCTTCGCCCGGCCCGACGAGGCGTTCAGTGCCTCACCCGTGGTGCCGCCGGCCTGGCGGGTGCGCAAGCTGGTCATCGCCGCGGTCAACGGCCCGGCGATCGGCATCGGCCTCACCCTGGCGCTGCAGTGCGATGTGCGGCTGGTCGCCGAGGACGCGCCGCTGGCGATCCCGCAGGTGCGCCGTGGCACGATCGCCGACTGCCAGGCCCACTACACGCTGCGCCAGTCCGTGGGGCTGGCCACCGCGGCCGATCTGCTGCTGACGGGGCGCACCATCACCGGCGCCGAGGCGGCCCGGCGCGGCATCGCGACCCGGGCGCTGCCAGCCCCGGAGGTGCTGCCCGCGGCGCTGGAGCTCGCCCGCGACGTCGCGACCCAGGCCAACCCGGCCTCGGTGGCGCTGAGCAAGCGCCTGCTGTGGGCCGACCTGGACCCCGAGGCGGTCGCCGCCGAGGAGACCCGGGCCCACCGGTTCCTGATGGGCAGCCCCGACGCCGCCGAGGGCGCCGCGGCGTGGCGGGAACGGCGGGCGCCGCGCTGGACCCTGCGGGCCGGGCAGACCGGAGACCCGGCATGACGGGCCGGCCGAGCACCGACGAGGTTCTGCGCGGGATCGATCTGCGCGGTCGCACCGCGGTGGTCACCGGGGCGTCCTCGGGGCTGGGCCTGGAGACGGCCCGCGCGCTGGCCGCGGCCGGCTGCACGGTGATCGCGGCGGTCCGTGACCCCGAGCGGATGCGGCGGGCGCTGAACGCGGCCGCCGGGGACGACCCGGCCGACCGGGGAATCGGGGTGGTCGAACTCGACCTGGCCGACCTCGATTCGGTGCGCTCGGCCGCGGCCGCCATCGCCGCCGGACACCCCGTCATCGACCTGCTGATCAACAATGCCGGGGTGATGGCGCCGCCGCTGACGCGGACCGCGCAGGGCTTCGAATTGCAGCTCGGCACAAACCATCTGGGGCATTTCGTGCTGACGGTCGGGCTGCTCGACCGGCTGGGCGCCGGTGCCCGCATCGTGAACCTGAGCAGCCGGGGGCATTTGATGAGCGGAATGCGCTGGGCCGACCCGCATTACCGCGACGAGAGCGGTTACGACAAGTGGCAGGCCTACGGCCAGAGCAAGACCGCCAACGTGCTGTTCACGGTCGAGCTGGAACGACGGTTCGCCGACCGGGGGATCCACGCCTTCGCCGTGCATCCCGGGGTGGTGGCCACCGACCTGGCCCGACACCTGGGCCGCGAGGACTTCACCACGGTGCTCAGCGGCCTGGCCGTCGCCGATGTGCGCCACGGCGCCGCCACCACCGTGTGGGCGGCCACCAGCGTGGAGCTGCAGGGACGCGGCGGGCTCTACCTGGAGGACTGCCGGGTGGCCGGGCCCGCATCCGGCAGCCAGGAGGGCGGTGGCGGGGGATATGCGCCGTACGCCATGGACCCCGACGAGGCGGCCCGGCTGTGGTCGTGGTCCGAGGAACAGGTCAGGCGCTCCTGACGGTGTTCCGGCGGATCGCGTGAACCCCCGGTCACGCAGTGCCGCCGATGGGGCACAATCGCTCCCATGGACAGCGACTACGACGATCCCGGCCCCGACAACACCCTGGGCCCCAGCGAATCGCTGGACTCCGATGAGGTACGCAACGACGACGGCGACGTCGTGGTGGACCCACCCGACCGCTGGATCGACGCCGACGAGGACGAGTCCCTCGACGAGCGCCTGGCCGCCGAGGAACCCGATGTTCCGCCGCGCGGCGAGGCCCCCGCACGACCGTCACGCCGCCATCTCGGGCAGGTCGACGGCACGCCGGAGGACGGCGACTCGTTCTTCAACGTCGTGGACGACGAATAGGGCCTGAGTCGTGGACGACGAATAGGGCCTGAGTCGTGGACGACGAATAGGGCCTGAGTCGTGGACGACGAGTAGGGCCTGAGTCGTGGACGACGAATAGGGCGGCAGCTAGGCCCGGGTGTCGCGCAGGGTGGTGCGGAACTGCATCACCCGGTACGGCCAGCCCCGCGCGGTGTGCCAGTGCGAGACGAGCAGCCCGACGCCGCCGCGCACGTCCAGCCGGGACCCGGGCAGCAGATAGCCCCCGTAGAGCTGGGCCACCCGGCAGCCGGCGTGGTGCTCGTCGGCCCAGCCGCAGCCCCGGACGGGCTTCTGCACCGGGATCCCGGCCGGATCCGAGGTCGGCGCGCTCAGGGTGCGGTAGCCCAGGGCGTACTGCGACGACAGGAACCCGCCCAGCACCCACGTGTGTGCCGCCAGGCGACGAAAGCTCAGTTCACCCCAGGTCTCCCCGGGCGGCGTCACCGGTTCGGGTTCGACACCCCACTGCCAGCGTCCGTCCGCGCGGCCCCAGCCCTGGTAGCCGTCGCGGTCGCCGATCCGTGCCGGCCGCACCCGGCGCACGATGATGCCCTTGTCGCGCTGGAAGCCCGTCGAGACGACGTAGACCCAGCCGTCGTCGGGGTCGTGGTCCCAGGACCACAGCTGGGCGTGCCCGTCGTGCAGGGCGGCGGCGAACTTCGCGGTCTCGCCCATGTGCTCCCAGGTGACCCCGTCGTCGGCCGAGGACCAGATCTCGGTCCACAGCACGGTGCCCAGACCCCGGTTGACGATCACGTGCAGGTAGAGCATGTCGTCGACGCGCAGCAGGTCCGAGGGCAAGACGGTGCTGATCCCGCCCCGCGCCCAGTGCGGTCCATGGTCGTGGACGTAGAACCGCAGCTGACGCGCGTAGTCGGGGTCCGGTCCGCCGGCGCGTTGCCACCGGATCGGGGTCCGCGCGTCTCCGCTGCCGATCAGCACGACCGGGGATCGCCAGTCCCCGCGGCCGACCCGGCGCCCGGAGAAGGTGTCGCCGAACGCCGCGACCAGGTTGCCGTCGGGGGCGCGGACCGCCGCGCCCAGGTCGGTGGCGGTGACGCCCCACCGGTCGGTGATGCCCGGCCCGGTGACGTCGGCCAGTTTGCCGTCGGCGGTGGAGTCGGCCGGCAGCGCGGCCTGGGCGTACGGGTCGAACGCGCGGACCCGGGCCCAGGCGGCGGCCAGCCGGGACGTCACGGGGTCAAGGCGATCTTGATGCAGTCGGCGGTGCGCGCGGCGACGGCGGCATAGGCGTCGGCGGCGTCGGCCAGGGCCATCGAGTGGGTGAAGATGCCGCTGGTGTCCAGCCGGCCGGACTGGATGAGCGGGATGAGTTCGGGCCAGGTCCGCTGGATGGGTGCGGTGGTCATGCGCAACGTCACACTGCGGACCAGGCTCAGCAGCGCGGGGAACGGGAACGGGTTGAGGTCGTGCACCCCGACCACCGAGACGGTGCCGCCGGCGCGCACACAGCTGAGCGCGTCGGTCATGGTGGCGTCGTTGCCGACGGCGTCGATGACCGCGGCCGCACCGCGGCCACCGGTGGCCTCCATGACCGTTCCGAGCGCTGGCGGGGCCAGCGGTGTGGCCCCGCACACCGCCGCGCGTTCCCGCCGGCCCTCCACGGGATCCACCGCGAACACCTGACCGGCGCCCTGCGCGATCGCGCTGCGCACCGCGCACAACCCGACGGCCCCGAGCCCGAACACCACCACGGTGCCGCCCGGCGGGATGTCGGCGCGGCGCGCGCCGGCCCAGCCGGTGACCAGGTTGTCGGTCAGCAGCAGCGCTTCCTCGGTGTCGATGCCCTCGGGGATCTTGAGCAACTGGAAGTCGGCGGCGGGCACCGCGAGCAGTTCGGCCTGCGCCCCGCCGAGCATCCCGGAGCCGAAGATCTGCGGCCCGGACAGGCAGGTGACCGGATCGCGGGTGGCGCAGCCCTCGCAGCGTCCGCATCCGCTGACCGAGGACACCAGCACCAGGTCGCCGACGTCGACACCGCGGACCTCGGGTCCGGTCTCCACCACCGTCCCGACGGCCTCGTGGCCCAGCGCCACCGGCTCCGGGAGCGGATAGTCGCCCTCGTAGAAGTGCAGGTCGGATCCGCAGATGGCGGCGGTGGTGACCTGCACGACGGCACCGTCCGGGCCCGGCAGCGCCGGGTCGGGCCGGGTGTCCACGCTGATCTTGCCGGGGGCCTCGATCACCACGGTGCGCATGCGGCTCCTGTTCGTCTCAGTCCATCACGAAATCGCCGGCCTCCGGCGCGCGGGTCCACGTCCAGAAGTCCACGAGACGCCACGGGCTCAGCGAGTGCACCTTGCCCTCCTCGTCCTTGTAGAAGCTGTGTTTGATGCTGGGTTGACTCCACACCATCGTCGACAGTTCGGCCTGGCTTCGTTCATACCAGTCGTCATAGCGCTCCCGGCGCGGCGTCATCGCCGACTTGCCGCCGGCGATGAGCATGTCCAGGCAGCCCATGATGTAGCGGACCTCGCACTCGGAGTGAAAGATCAGGCTGCCGCCGCTGGCCAGATTGGTGCCGGGGCCGTAGAGCAGGAACAGGTTCGGGAAGTCGGGAACCGTGATGCCCAGGTAGGCGGCGGGCCGGCCGTTCCAGTAGTCCTTGAGTTCGGTCCCGTTGCGCCCGCGGATCTGCAGCGAGGACACCATGTCGTTGACGCGGAAGCCGGTGGCGTAGACGAGGACGTCGGCCCGGTGGCGGGTGCCGTCGGTGGTGACCACCGCGTCGGCCTCGATGTGGTCGATCGCGGTGCGGACCAGCTCGACGTTGTCGCGCCGCAGCGTCTGCAGCCAGCTGCCGTCGTCCTGCAGGGTGCGCTTGCCGGTGGCCGGATAGTCCGGCAGCACCTTGTCGAGCAGCTCCTGGTCGCCGTCGAGCTGGCCGGCGATCCAGTCGGTGAACATCATCCGGGCCAGGTCGTTGGCCTCGCTGACGGCGCGCTGCTGGTCGGGCCAGTCGGGGTCGACCCTGGCCGCGGCCAGCCCGGTGTCACACCCGGGCCAGAACAGCAGGAACCGGTACCACCGGCCGTAGAACGGCAGGTGCTTCAGCGCCCACCGGACGCCGGGCCCCACCGCGGCGTGGTAGTTGGGGTTGGGGAACATCCACTGTGCGGTGCGCTGGAAGACGGTCAGCTGGCCCACCTCCTCGGCGATGGCCGGGGCCACCTGGAATCCGGAGGCGCCGGCGCCGATCATCGCGACGTTCTTGCCGGCCAGCTCGACGTCGTGGTCCCAGCGCGCGGTGTGGAACGCCGGGCCGGCGAAGCTCTCCGCGCCGGGGAAGTCGGGGATCAGCGGCGTGTTGAGCTGGCCCACCGCGCAGATCACCGCCCGCGCGGTCAGGGTCTCCCGGCTGCCGTCGGGGTTGGCGACCAGCACCCGCCAGATCGCCGCGGCCTCGTCCCAGTCGGCGCTGAGCACGGTCGTGCAGAAGCGGACGTGCTCGTCGATCCGGTGCCGGCGCATCACCGTCTCGAAATAGCGTTGCAGCTCGGGCTGGCGGGCGAAGAACTCGCTCCAATGGTCGTCGGGTTCGAAGCTGTAACAGTAGAAGTGGTTGCCCACGTCCACCCGGGCGCCCGGATAGGTGTTCTCCCACCAGGTGCCGCCGACGCCGGCGTTCTTCTCCAGCACGGTGTAGGGGATCCCGGCCTGCTGCAGCCGGATCGCGGCCAGCAGTCCCGACTGGCCGCATCCGATGACGATCACCGGGAACGCGGCGCGCGCCTGCGGCGAGGAGGCCGGGGAGGCCGAGGAGGCCGAGGAGGCCGAGGAGACGTAGTCGGTGCCGCGCGCGTCGCGCCCGTCGAGTTCCATCTCCTCCAGCATCATCGGGACGTACTCGTCGGGGACCTCGGCGCAGACCAGCCACTCCATCATCGTCTTGAGCAGCTGCGGGCTGACCGGCTCGGGCTCGGGGCAGCCCCGGTCGCGGTAGTCGCGGATGATGCCGGCGGCCAGTGACCGGGCCGCGGCCTTGTCCTCCTCGGACATGTAGCCCTGGACCTCGTTGAGGAACAGGCCGGCGGGCCGCAGCGGGCCGTCGAGCAGGCCGGCGTCGCCGCTCATGTGCACGCACGACAGCAGCAGCGCGGGCACCGAGACGTCCTCGAGCGCCGCGTCGATGTCGGCGTCGGAGCTGGTGAACGGTTCACCGGCGTGCGGGTTGCGCATGGCACCTCCCAGGCAGACTCCGCGCAAGGTTAGCGACGGCCGCCGGGGTGTGTAGGCAGATCTCGCAAAGTGTCTACTGACCGGATCCGGGACTGCGGTGCCTCACGGCGACGACGACTGCAGCACGACGGTCGAGCGTGCCGCCACCGGCAGCGTGGAGCCCGCGACGAACAGCCTGCCGTTCTCGTCGTGCGGCTCGGCGGTGTCGATGACCTTGGTCCACGCCGGGGCGAACGGCCGGGGTGGCAGCGTGAAGTCGAGGGGTTCGTGGTGGGCGTTGAAGCACAGCACGAACGAGTAGTCGGTGACCCGGTTGCCCCGGGTGTCGAGATCGGGAATGCCCTGGCCGTTCAGATAGACCGCGACGGTCTTGCCGAACCCGGCGTCCCAGTCCTCGTCGGTCATCTCCGAGCCGTCCGGCCGGAACCAGGAGATGTCGGGCAGCCGCTGGGAACCGCGGTGCCGGACCGGGCGGCCGGTGAAGAATCGGCGCCGGCGGAACACGGGGTGCTCGGCGCGCAGTGCCGCGACCCTCTGGGTGAACTCGAGCAGCTCGCTGTCGGCCCGCTCCCAGTGCATCCAGGTCAGCTCGTTGTCCTGGCAGTAGCCGTTGTTGTTGCCGTTCTGGGTGCGGCCCAGCTCGTCGCCGTGGCTGATCATGGGCACGCCCTGGGACAGCAGCAGGGTGGCGATGAAGTTGCGCTGCTGCAGGGCGCGCAGCTCGTTGATCGCCTGGTCGTCGGTGGGGCCCTCCACGCCGCAGTTCCACGACCGGTTGTGGCTCTCGCCGTCGTTGTTGTCCTCGCCGTTGGCCTCGTTGTGCTTGTCGTTGTAGGACACCAGGTCCCGCAGGGTGAACCCGTCGTGTGCCGTGACGAAGTTGATCGAGGCCACGGGCCGCCGGGCGGTGCTCTCGTAGAGGTCGGCCGACCCGGTCAGCCGGGATGCGAACTCGCCGAGGCTGGCGTACTCGCCCCGCCAGAAGTCACGGACCGTGTCGCGGTACTTGCCGTTCCACTCCGTCCACTGCGGGGGGAAGTTGCCGACCTGGTAGCCGCCGGGGCCGATGTCCCACGGTTCGGCGATCAGCTTCACCTGGCTGACGGTCGGATCCTGTTGTACGAGTTCGAAGAAGCTGGACAGCCGGTCGACGTCGTAGAACTCCCGGGCCAGGGTGGCGGCCAGGTCGAAGCGGAAGCCGTCGACGTGCATCTCGGTCACCCAGTAGCGCAGCGAGTCCATGATCAGCTGCAGTGCGTGCGGGTGGCCGACGTTGAGGCTGTTGCCGGTGCCGGTGTAGTCCATGTAGTACCGCTTGTCGTCCTCGACGAGCCGGTAGTAGGCGGTGTTGTCGATCCCGCGCATCGACACCGTGGGCCCGAGGTGGTTGCCCTCGGCGGTGTGGTTGTAGACAACATCGAGGATCACCTCGATGTTGGCCTCGTGCAGCGCCCGGACCATCGCCTTGAACTCCTGCACCTGGCCGCCCGGTGACGTGCTGCTGGAGTACTTCGAGTCCGGGGCGAAGAACCCGATGGTGTTGTAGCCCCAGTAGTTCGACAGACCCTTGTCGATCAGCGTGGAGTCGTTGGCGAAGTGGTGCACCGGCATCAGTTCGATCGCGGTGACGCCCAACGACTGCAGATGCTCGATGATCACCGGGTGCGCGATCGCGGCGTAGGTGCCGCGGTACTGCTCGGGGATGTCGGGATGTGTCTGGGTGAGGCCCTTGACATGTGCCTCGTAGATGATCGAATCGGCGTACTCGTGCTGGGGTGGGCGGTCCACCCCCCAGTCGAAGTAGGGGTTGATGACCACCGACTTGGGCATGCAGGCCGCCGAGTCGTCGTCGTTTCGGCTGTCCGGGTAGCCGAAGTCGTAGCCGAACAACGGCTGACCCCAGTCGAAGTTGCCGTAGATGGACTTCGAGTACGGGTCCAGGAGCAGCTTGTTGGCGTTGCATCGCAGCCCCGCCGACGGGTCATGGGGGCCGTGCACGCGGTAACCGTAGAGCTGGCCGGGTTGGATACCGGGCAGGAACGCATGCCAGACGAAACCGTCGACCTCGGGCAGGGTGACTCGCGTCTCCCGGACCTCGCCGTTGTCGTCGTCGAACAGGCAGAGTTCGACGCGGTCGGCCGCCTCGCTGAACACCGCGAAGTTGGTGCCGAACCCGTCGTAGGTGGCGCCCAGCGGGTAGGCCTTCCCAGGCCAGACCTCCTGGTCGGGCGATGGTGCGGAAACGGTCATCGACCGGACCGCATCGCCGGGCCCGTCGCTCGGTTCGTCACAATCGTCACTTCTCGGGTCACATCTCGGGTCACTTCTCGGCTCAACTCCTCGTCATCGGACGCTCAAACAACCTAGACGACTTCGCTGTCGGGGCGCACGCAAAGGCGTGGCGGCGCATCGGCAGGTACCCCGACTCGGTGGTCGGCCAAACATGCCCCTGGACGGGGCGCCGGGGTGGGCCCCGTTCAGGGGGTGCTGTGCCAGCCCTGCACTCCGAGCACGATCATCCGCAGCTGCTTGATGGCCAGCCGTTTGATCTCGGCGAGCGCGTCGGGGTTGTGGGCGTCCTCGATCAGCTCGGCAATGGAGATCATCGCGTTGACGAACAGGCTGGCCAGGATGTTCAGATCCTCGGTGCTCCAGCCGTTCAGTTCCGGAAAGCGGGCCAGGTCGGTCGCCAGTTCCGAAGCGATCAAACGGATTTCGGTACGAATGGCATAGCGCAGCACTGACATGCCGCTGGAGCGCTCGCGGCCGATGAAGCGCCAGTGTTCGCGCTGTTCGGCGACGCTGGCAACCAGGATGTCCACCGAGGACTCGATCACCCGGCTGGTGTCCAGCTTGCCAGCGCGCGCACCGCGCAACATGTCGCGCAGGGAGCGGAACGACTCGTCGATGAGCACCAGCCCCAGTGCCTCCATCGACTCGAAATGCCGGTAGAAGGCGCCCGGGACGATGCCGGCCTCCCTGGTCACCTCACGCAGGCTCAATCCGGCATAGCTGCGTTCGTCGACGAGTTTGAGGGCCGCCTCGATGATCGCGCGCCGGGTGGCCTCCTTGCGCTCCTCGCGGGTGGCCGATTCCCGGCCCCTGCCGTGCACCGGCCGGGTGGAATGGCGCGACGACCGCGATCTGGGAGTACGGGCGTTCACTGTGTGAACCGTACCACAGCCTGGGTGAATGCCTTGACTTGGTGGAGTTTCTCTTCACACAGTGTACACATGTTCACTGAAACTCTGAGCCACGCGATGCGGTTCACGGTGCTGGGTACACCGCTGGTGGACCTGCTCACCGGCCCACACGGCCTGGACCGCTACACCGAGCTCGTGGAACCGACATGGTCCCGGGCCGAAGCGCGCGCCAGGGTCGTCGACGTGCGCCGCACGACACCGCGCACCGTGACGCTGACCCTGGTTCCCAACGCGGCCTTCGGTGGCTTCACCGCGGGCCAGCACCTCGCGGTGTCGGTCGAGATCGACGGGCGCCGCCGCACCCGGTGCTACTCGCCGGCGGGAGCACAGCGCGATCCGCGGATCGAGCTGACCGTCGGGCGCCACGACCACGGCCTGGTCTCCCGCTACCTGCACGACCGCGCCCGCCCGGGCATGGTGCTCGAATTGGGCGAGGCGGCAGGGGAGTTCGTGCTTCCGGCGAAACGTCCGGGCCGCATCCTGTTCGTCTCCGGCGGGACCGGCATCACCCCGGTGATGTCCATGCTGCGGTCGCTGCGCGGCGAAGGGCACACCGGCGAGATCGCGTTCGTGCACTATGCCCGCTCCGCCGCCGAGGCCTGCTATCGCGACGAGTTGGCGGCGATGACCGGGGTGCGGGTGTTGCACGGATTCACCCGCGCCGCCGGGGACGGCGACCTAGGGGGTCACTGCTGCGCAGAGCACCTCGGCGCGGCCATGCCCGACCCGGATGCGGTCTACGTGTGTGGGCCGCCGGCGCTGGTGGAGGCCGTCACACGCGTGCACCCGGACGCGTACTCGGAGACCTTCGTGCCCCCGGCGTCCCTTGCCTCGCCCCGGGGCCTGCCCGAATCCTGCGGCGGGGCCATCAGCTTCGCCGACAGCGCGGTCACCGTCGAGGACGACGGGCGTCCGCTGCTGGAGCAGGCGGAGGCGGCCGGTCTGCGGCCGAAAAGTGGATGCCGGATGGGTATCTGCCACACCTGCACGCGGCGCAAGACCACCGGCACCGTCGAGAACCTGATCACCGGCGCGGTGTCGTCCGCCGACGGCGAGGACGTGCAGTTGTGCGTGTCCGCCGCCCGCGGCGACGTCTCGATCGCGCTCTGACCGACACCACACCAATGGAGTAGAGATGACCACCTCACCGATCACCCTGACACCCGAGCAGGCCGACGCGTTCGGCCGCGAACTCGACGCGATCCGCGACCGCGTCCTGGCCGACCTGGGCGAAGTCGACGCCGACTACATCCGCAACGTCGTCAAGGCGCAACGCGCCCTTGAGGTCGGCGGCCGCGGACTGTTGTTCCTCGGTTTCCTGCCGCCGGCATGGCTGGCCGGTACCGCGATGCTCGCGGTGTCGAAAATCCTGGACAACATGGAGATCGGCCACAACGTGATGCACGGCCAGTACGACTGGATGGGCGACCCGGCGTATGCGGGCAACCGCTTCGAATGGGACACCGCCTGCCCGGCCGACCAGTGGCGGCACTCGCATAACTACATGCACCACACCTACACCAACATCGTCGACATGGACCGCGACATCGGCTACGGGATTCTGCGCATGAGCCCCGACCAGCGGTGGAGCCCCTACTTCCTGGGCAACCCCGTCTACGCGTTCCTGCTGATGGTGCTTTTCCAGTACGGCGTCGCGTTGCACGAACTGGAGACCGAACGCATCCGGTCGGGCGAGATCAGCGTGGCCGACAAGCGCGAGGTCCTCGCCGAGATCTGGGGTAAGACGCGCAAGCAGGTACTCAAGGACTATGTGGCCTTCCCCCTGCTGGCCGGGCCGGTCGCCCCGTTCGTGCTGGCCGGGAACCTCTCGGCGAATCTGATCCGCAACGTGTGGGCGTTCATGATCATCTTCTGCGGCCACTTCCCGGACGGCACCCAGGAATTCGCGATCGAGGACACCCGCCGGGAGAGCCGGGGGATGTGGTATTTCCGCCAGGTCCTCGGCTCGGCGAACCTCACCGGGGGCCGGCTGTTTCATCTGTTGTCGGGCAACCTGTCCCACCAGATCGAACACCACCTGTTCCCGGACATCCCGGCCCGGCGCTACGCCGAGATCGCCGGCGAGGTGCGCGAGGTGTGCGGGCGCTACGGGATTCCGTACAACAGTGGCCCGCTGCCCCGCCAGTTCGCGACCGTGGTGCGCAAGATCGTCCGGCTGGCCCTGCCGGGCCGGTCGCAGCCCGCACCGCGCGAGCGCGCCGAGGCTCGGGAGCCCGTCGCGGTGGGCGCCTAGCCCAGTCCGAAACCCAGGCCGCTTTCGGGGTGCGCCGACGGGTGGGGCCCAGCATGGCGTTCTCCGACGTCGACGGTGACGAACTCACCCACGCCAACACCCTCAACGCGTCGGTGCAGGAGCTGGCCGCCGGGCTGGGGATCGCCGTGGCCGCGCTGCTGCTGACCGTGCTGACCTCCTACGCCTGGACGTTCGCCGTGCTGGGCGCGCTGATGGCGCTCACCCTCGTCGAGACCGTGCGCCTGCCCGGCGACGCCGGGTCCCACGTCAGCGGACGCGCCTGAGCGGGTGGCCGCGGCGGTCCTAGAGTGAAGACATGGCCCGCACCTACGCCACGGCACGACACGTCGACCTCACCGGGCTGCTGGACTTCGTCCGGCCCCGACACAAGATGGTGCTCACCACCTTCCGGTCCGGCGGTGGCCTGCAGAGTTCACCGGTCACCGGCGGGGTGGACGAGCAGGGGCGGCTGGTGATCTCCAGCTACCCCCAGCGTGCCAAGAGCACCAATGCGCGCCGCGCCGGAACGGCCAGCGTCGTCGTGCTCTCCGACGAGTTCAACGGCCCCTACGTCCAGATCGACGGCGACGCGGAGGTCATCGACCTGCCCGAGGCGCTGGAACCGCTGGTCGACTACTACCGCGCGATCGCCGGTGAACATCCGGACTGGGACGAGTACCGCCAGGCGATGGCCCAGCAGGGCAAGTGCCTGATCCGGATCACCCCGCGCAGCTGGGGGCCGGTGGCCACGGGCGGATTCCCGCCGGAGCGCTAGCCCCGGCCGCCGGTCGGGTTCGTCAGGCCCGTTCCCGGGCCTGCTGGTGGGCCCCCGGGTATCCGCGGCTGACCAGTGCCGCGCAGGCGGCCACCGCCGTGTCGGCGATGCCGCGGATGTCCTCGCCGTCTTCGAGGGAGTAGGCGGTCAGCTCGCGCAGGCCGCCGAGCAGGATGAGCGCCAGAGGCCGGGTGATCCCGGGCAGGCCGGCCTCGCGGAAGCCGGGGCTTCTCGTCAGATCCATCAGCATGTCGATCAGGCGCTGGGTCTCGCGGCGCTGCGTGGGGCGGGCGGCGTCGCCGAGCGCGGGGAATTCCCGGATCCAGGTCAGCCAGATCGTCGGACGCGCCGCGACGGTCCGGACGTAGGAGTCGATGGCCTGTTCGATCTGGGTGTGCCAGTGGCCGTGCGGATCGACGGCGGCGCGGATCGCCTCGACCATCCTGGCGTTCTCGATGTCGAGCAGGTCGAGCAGGCATTCGTTCTTGCCGGCGAAATGCGCGTAGAAGGTGCGCTTGGAGGTCTTGGCGTGCCGCACGATGTCGGCCACCGTGGTGTCGCGGTAGCCACGCTCGGCGATCGACTCGGCCAGCCCGTCGAGCAGGCGTTCGCGAAACGGATCCGCGCCGGCGGGGCGGGGGACGTCGACGCCGGGGGAACCCATGGGGGTCAGTTTCCTCCTCCACCCTTGCCGGATCGCGGTACCAGCCGGTACCGTACCCGGTAGAGCGTGGTACGGCGAAGTACCACAGAGCCTTGGGAGGTATCTCCGATGAGTGAAGCGACGATCGACCGGCCGCTTGAGACCGCCGAGCGCCCCGTCCGGCTGCCACCCTCCCCACCGGTGCCTAAGTTCCTGCAGGCCGTCGGCTACGCCGCCCTGCGCCGGCAGCTGATCCGGCGGCTGACGGGAATGTACGGTTCGGCCTTCACCCTGAGCACGCCGGTGTTCGGGCCGATGGTGGTGGTCACCGACCCCGCGCTGGCCAAGCAGGTGTTCACCGCACCCACCGAGGTGCTGGGCAACATTCAGCCCAACCTGAGCCGCATCCTCGGGCCGGGTTCGGTGTTCGCCCTGGAGGGCTCCGAACATCGTCGCCGCCGCAAGCTGCTCACCCCGCCGTTCCACGGCAAGGCGATGCGGAACTACGAAGCCATCGTCGAGGAGGAGACGCTGCGCGAGATCTCCTCCTGGCCCGAGGGGCGCGAGTTCGAAACCCTCGAGCCGATGATGCGGATCACCATCGACGTCATCCTGCGCGCCATCTTCGGTGCCATCGGAGCCGAACTGGACTCGCTGCGCCGGATCCTGCCGCCCTGGGTGACGCTGGGGTCCCGGCTGGTGGTGCTGCCGAAACCCGGCCGCGATCTGGGCCGCTGGAGTCCGTGGAACCGGCTGGCCGGGTACCGGCGCGAGTACGACGAGGTGGTCGAGGCGCTGATCGACCAGGCCCGCTCCGACCCGCAGCTCGAGGAGCGCACCGACGTGCTGGCGCTGCTGGTGCGCAGCACCTACGAGGACGGCACCCCGATGACGCCCAGCGAGATCGGCGATGAGCTGCTGACGCTGCTGGCCGCCGGGCACGAGACCACGGCCTCGACGCTGGCATGGTTCTTCGAGCGTGTGTCGCGGCATCCCGCGGTGCTCGAGAAGCTGGTCGCCGAGGCCGCCACCGACGACAACGAGTACCGGCAGGCCACGATCCTGGAGGTGCAGCGCAACCGCACGGTGATCGACTTCGCCGGCCGGCGGGTGCTGTCGCCGACCTTCGAGCTCGGGGAATGGACCATCCCGCAGGGCTATTCGATCTCGGTCGGGATCGGGATGGCCCACCGGGATTCGGAGGAGTTCCCCGATCCGGAACGGTTCGACCCGCAGCGCTTCGTGGGCGAGCGGCCCAACACCTTCGCCTGGATCCCGTTCGGCGGTGGCACGCGCCGCTGTGTCGGTGCGGCGTTCGCCAATATGGAGATGGATGTGGTGGTGCGGACGGTGTTGCGCCACTTCGTCATTCAGGCCACGTCGGCGCCCGGGGAGAAGTGGCACTCGCGGGGTGTGGCGTTCACCCCCAAGCGCGGTGGCCGGATCACCGTGCACCGCAGGACTGCCTGACCGGTCCGCGACCGGGCCGGTCTAGCATCCAACGCGTGACCGATTCGATCGTCGACATGATGAACGCCAATCTGGCCTCGACCATCCCCGCCGCCCACCAGATGGGGGTGAAGGTGGTGGAGGCCAGGCCGGGATTCGCCGCCGTCACCGTGCCGGTCGAAGGTAACGGCAACCACTTCGGGGTGATCTATGCCGGCGTGCAGTTCACCGCCGCGGAGATCCTCGGCGGCATTCTGGCCCTGTCCAGCTTCGACGCGGCCACATACTTTCCGCTGGTGAAGAACGTCGACATCGCTTTCGTGGGCATGGCCACCACGCAGTTGCGCGCCGAGGCCTCACTCGATGAACAGACCATCGCCCGGGTCCGCGCGGAGGCCGAGGACCGGGGCAAGGCCGACTACCCCGTCGACGCCGTGGTGACCGACGCCGACGGTAAAGTGGTGGCCCGCACGCACGGGCTGTACCAGCTGCGGGCCCACCGTGCCTAGCTCTACCTAGCTGGTGGGCTACACGGTCTCGCGCTTGGGCAGTTTCCAGCCCGGGCGGGGGAAGTGGCAGGTGTAGCCGTTGGGGTAATGCTCCAGGTAGTCCTGGTGTTCCGGTTCGGCCTCCCAGAACTCCGATGCCGGCGTGACCTCGGTGACCACCGTGCCCGGCCACAGCCCCGAGGCGTCGACGTCGGCGATGGTGTCCAGCGCGACCCGCTTCTGCTCGTCGTCGAGGTAGAAGATCGCCGAGCGGTAGCTGGTGCCGACGTCGTTGCCCTGGCGGTTCCTGGTGGTCGGATCGTGGATCTGGAAGAAGAACTCCAGCAGCGCCCGGTAGTCGGTCTGCGCCGGGTCGTATTTGATCTCCAGCGCCTCGGCATGGCCGGGATGGTTGCGGTAGGTCGGGTGGTCGTTCTGGCCGCCGGTGTAGCCCACCCGGGTGCTCACCACCCCCGGCTGCTTGCGGATGAGGTCCTGCATGCCCCAGAAACAGCCGCCGGCCAGGATCGCCATCTGATGGTCGGTCATTGCATCTCCTCGGATCTGATGTTCGTGCCGCCTACAGCCATCTTCCACGCCTAGCTGTCCGGGCCGCCGAACAGCGCGCGGTATGCGCCGTATCCCTGGGCCTCCAGGTCGTCGAGATGGACGAACCGCAGCGAGGCGGAGTTGATGCAGTAGCGCAACCCGCCCCGGTCGCGGGGTCCGTCGGTGAAGACATGGCCCAAATGGCTGTCGCCGTGGGCCGAGCGCACCTCGGTCCGCAGCATCAGGTGACTGAGGTCGCGTTTCTCGACCACGTTGCCCGCGTCGACGGGCCGGGTGAAGCTCGGCCAGCCCGAGCCGCTGTCGAACTTGTCGACCGACGCGAACAGCGGCTCACCGGAGACCACGTCGACGTAGATGCCCGGCTCGTGGTTGTCCCAGTACTGGCCGGTGAACGGGCGCTCGGTGCCGTCGCGCTGGGTGACCCGGTACTGCTCGGGCGAGAGTGCGTCGATGGCGGTGGGATTCCTGTGATAGGTCACCCGGCCGGCGGGTGTGGAGTCGGTCATGGGTCTCCTTCCGTGCGAACTGCTATCCGGATAACCTCAACCGCTCTTCAGATAGTTCCGACCGGCTCCCCCACCAAGCCCTCGACAAATCCTTGTAGAACGTGTTCTAGTTTCTGGTGTGACGACCAGGGTTTTCACGCGCGACGAACTCGCCTCGGCCTTCGCGACCTTCGAGCAGACCGTCGCCCGCGCCGCCGAGACCAAGGACTGGGACCGCTGGGTGGAGCACTACACCCCGGATGTCACCTACATCGAGCACGCCGCGGGCACCATGCACGGCCGTGACGAGGTGCGCACCTGGATCCGCCGCACCATGTCGACGTTCCCCGGCAGCCACATGACCGCGTTCCCGTCGCTGTGGTCGGTGATCGACGAGCCGACCGGCCGGGTGATCTGCGAACTGGACAACCCGATGCGCGACCCCGGCGACGGCACGATCATCAGCGCGACCAACATCTCGATCGTCACCTACGCCGGCGACGGACTGTGGCGCCAGCAGGAGGACGTCTACAACCCGCTGCGCTTCGTGCAGGCCTCGATCGCCTGGTGCCGCAAGGCGCGCGAGCTGGGCACCCTCGACGACGAGGCCGCCGCCTGGTTCGACAAGTACGCCCACCACGATGGGGGCGGTCGGTGAGCGCCGCACCCAAACTGGTCATCGGCGCCAACGGCTACCTGGGCTCACACGTCACCCGCCAGCTCGTCGAGGCCGGCCACGACGTGCGGGTGATGGTGCGGGAGGGCGCCAACACCGTCGGCATTGACGACCTCATCGACAACCCCCGGGTCACCCGCTACGTCGGGGACATCTTCGACCTCGACACCGTCCGCGAGGCGATGACCGGATGCGACGTCGTCTACTACTGCGTGGTGGACACCCGTGCGTGGCTGCGGGATCCCGCGCCGCTGTTCCGGACCAACGTCGAGGGCCTGCGCGGCGTGCTCGACGTCGCCGCCGACTGCGCGGCGGCCGGCACGCTGACCAAGTTCGTGTTCACCAGCAGCTACTCGACGGTGGGCCGGGCCCGCGGCAGGGTCGCCACCGAGGACGACCTCATCGACCGGCGCGGGCTGACCGCCTACGTGCGCTCCCGGGTCGAGGCCGAGGACCTGGTGATGCGGTACGTGCGCGAGCGCGGGCTGCCGGCCGTGGCGATGTGCGTCGCGAGCACCTACGGTGCCGGCGACTACGGCATGACCCCGCACGGTGCACTCATCGCCGGCACGGTGTTCGGCAAGCTGCCGTTCGTGCTCGACGGGATCGCGCTGGAGGCGGTCGGCGTCGACGATGCCGCCGCGGCGCTGATCCTGGCCGCCGAGCGCGGCCGGGTCGGTGAGCGCTACCTGATCTCGGAGAAGATGATCAGCAACCGCGAGGTGATCACCATCGCGGCCGCCGAGGTGGGGGTGCCGCCGCCGCGGCGTTCGGTGCCCGTGCCGATCCTCTACGCGATGGGCGCCCTGGGGACGCTCAAGGCCCGGCTGCGCGGGACCGACGAGCGCCTGACGCTGGAGTCGGTCCGGCTGATGCGGGCCGAGGCCGACGTCGACTGCGGCAAGGCCCGCCGGGAACTGGGCTGGCAGCCCCGCCCGGTCGAGGAGTCCATCCGCGAGGCCGCCCGGTTCTGGGACCGGATGCGCGCGGCGCGGCGCACACGCGCAGCGGCGCGCGGCGATTAGCCGTCCAGCCCGATGACACCCCGTTCGTTCGGAAGGGTGGTGGCCGGTTGCGTTCGGCGACGTGGGCGTCGTTGAGGGCGCGTTCGGTGGTGATGCGGTGGTGTCGGGCCTGGGCGCGGGTGCGTTTTCGCCGCGGCATCATCAGGGTGCGTCCCGGCCCGGGCCGCGGAGGCAACCCGCGTCCACCCGGTGATCGCGGCCACCAGGGCGGCGTCGTCGGCGTCGGTCAACGCCTCGGGCCCCGGCAACGATCCATCGAACATGTGTTCGAGTCTAGCGTGGGGGACTGACGCGAAACCGGTGGCCGTCCGGTCCCACCGACCGCCATCGGCGCCGGTGGTGCAAAGATCATCAGCGTGTCCCCGACGGTCAACGGTCGCGTGTCGCACTGGTTCTCCGAACTCCCCGAGCCGCGCGCACCGCTGCCGGGTGATATCGACGCCGACGTCTGCATCGTCGGCGCCGGGTACACCGGCCTGTGGACCGCCTACTACCTGAAACGGGCCGCCCCCGAGCTGGAGATCGCCGTGCTGGAGGCCCGGTTCGCCGGGTTCGGCGCGTCCGGCCGCAACGGTGGCTGGCTGTCGGGGCTGGCCCCGGGGCATCGCCGGCTGTTGGCCCGCGAGCACGGGCGCGGCGCGGTGATCGACTGGCAACACGCGCTCAACGCCGCCGTCGACGAGGTGATCGACGTCGCCGCCCGCGAGGGCATCGACGCCGACATCGTCAAGGGCGGCGCCCTGGACATCGCCCGCAACCCCGCCCAGGCGGCCCGGCTGCGCGCCGAGTACGAGGACGACAAGGAGTGGGGCAACACCGACGCGGTACTGCTGTCCGCCGAGGAGGCACGCGCGCGCATCACCATCGGCGACATGGTGCTGGCCACCTACACCCCGCACTGCGCCCGGATCCAGCCGGCGAAGCTGGCCCGCGGGCTGGCCGACGTGGTGGAGCGTGCCGGGGTCGCGCTCTACGAGCAGACACCGGTCACCGAGATCCGGCCCGGGCACGCCGTCACCGACCGCGGTGTGGTCCGTGCGCCGACGATCCTGCGCGCCACCGAGGGTTTCACCACCAGGCTGCCCGGCCTGAAACGGCGCTGGCTGCCGATGAACAGCGCGATGATCGCCACCGAGCCGCTCCCGGCGCAGGTGTGGGAGTCGATCGGCTGGGAGGGTAGGGAGACCCTCGGAGACACCGCCCACGGCTTCTTCTACGCCCAGCGCACCGCCGATGACCGCATCGCCATCGGCGGGCGTGCCGTGCCCTACCGCTACGCCTCGGGAATCGACCGCGACGGTGCGCTCGGCCAGGACACCATCGACTACCTGGCCGGTGTGCTGCACACCCTGCTGCCGCAGACCCGCGCCGCGGGGATCGCCCACGGCTGGTGCGGGGTGCTGGCCGTGCCGAGGGACTGGTCGGCGGGGGTGGACCTGGACCGCTCGACCGGTCTGGGCTGGGCCGGCGGCTACGTCGGTCACGGGGTGACCGCGACCAACCTCGCCGGCCGCACCCTGACCGACCTGGTGCTGCGCCGCGACACCGCGCTGACCCGGATGCCGTGGGTGGGGCACCGGTCGCGGACCTGGGAACCCGAGCCGCTGCGCTGGCTGGGTGTGCGCGGGATGTACCAGGCCTACAAGCTGGCCGACCGCCATGAGGGCTCCGGGCGCCCGAGCACCTCACCGATCGCGGTCGCGGCCGACTGGATCGCCCGCCGGCCCTGAGCGCCGGCCGGCGCGCCCACAGACCCCATCGACTCAGAACTCAGGCCGCCCGGAACGCCGAAGTGACCGGCACGGTGTCTGAATGAATGGGCCCGCCGGGCCGCTAGCCCGTCTCGGCGCGCTGTTTGAGGCGCTGCAGGGTGACCCGGATGTGCTCGACATTGGCCGAGGAGCGGTCGTGGACGCCGGTGGCGTACCCCGCGACGCGGCGGAACCAGCCCGGTCGCCGGTCCCAGGTGCTCTCCGTGACGCGCGCACCGGCGCTGGTGTCGCTGGTGTCGCCGATGTCGCTGATGTCGTAGCGCCAGTGCGCGATGGGCAACGACAGGTAGTCCACGTCGAAGGCGAACACCCGTCCGGGCTGCGCCTCGGCGACCGTGCACGTCGTGGTCCAGCGGTGGCTGCCGTTGCGGTTGGTGCCCTTGAACACGGAGCCGGGACGCGCGCCGTCGCCCCTGGTCCAGCGCATCGTGGCGGTCTCCTCGGCCAGCTCGGCCAGCGTCGCCAGGTCGGTGATCAATGCGTAGATGCGATCCGGGGCGGCGTCGACGTCGATGTCGACCGAGCCGTCCGGTGCGCGGTTCGGGGTCATCAGCCGATGATAGGGAATGCGGCGCGACGTTCGTTGTTGCTTCTGTCATGGCCCAACGCCCCGTGCTCCAGCCCTCGCCCGAACACCCGATCACCGTCGAGGAGACCCGCGGTCGCGTGCAGGTCAGGGTCAACGGGGAAACCGTCGCCGAGAGTTCCCGTGCGCTGACCCTGCGGGAGTCCGAATACCCACCGGTGCAATATCTTCCGCTCGATGACGTGGTCCACGGGCGGCTGGCGCCCAGCGGGCACCAGACGTACTGCCCGTTCAAGGGCGAGGCGGGCTACTACCACGTGACGACGGCCGACGGCGCGGTGGTCGAGGACGCGGTGTGGACCTACCGCGATCCCTATCCGGCCGTGGCGCCGATCGCCGGCTACGTCGCGTTCTACCCCGGCAAGGCCGACATCACCATTGCGGCGGGTTGACCGCCTCCGGCTGCACCACCTGGCCGAACGCCTTGTCGAACAGGCGGGTGTCGCCGTACTCGCGCAGCGAGACGATGAAGCCGTCCCGGGTCTCGAAGACGAACGCGATCGGGGTGTCGTAGTGCACCCCGGCGCTGGTCTGCCCCTCCGGCTGCGCCTCGATCAGCACGTTCTCGCCCTCGTTGAGGCAGCTGATCAGATCGAAGTCGAGCTCGATCATCGTGCTCAGCCGATCGGCGAAAGCGCGCAGCCCGGCCTTGTCCCAGGTTCGGCGGGTGGCGTTGTTCCAGTACGTGAAGTCCTCGCTGAGCAGGGCAAAGCCCTCATCGAGGTCGCCGTCGGCGCTGAGGCTCTGCATGAACATCCATGCCAGCTCCGCCTGGGGGTCGTCGAACGGCGTTGTCATCCTCGTCATCCTGGCTGGTGGGACTGTGGCAGTCAACGCGGACTAGCGTGTCCGGGATAGAGACGGTACGAACCTCCGACCGCGTCGTGACCTTTGCGGGGCCGGCCAGCCCCGGGGCGACGCTGGCACCGCTGCGCCGCGGTCCCGGCGACCCGACCTTCCAGATCGACGCGGACCGGGCGATCTGGCGGACCAGCCTGCTGGAATCCGGCGCGGTGACGGCCCAGATCACCCGGGTGGGACCGGCCGCCGTGCGCGGCCGCGCCTGGGGCGACGGCGCCGACGAATTCGCCGACCTGCTGCCAGGTCTGCTCGGCTTCGATGACGACTGCTCGGACTTCGATCCGGTGCACCCCGTCGTGGCGCAGGCCTGGCGCAGGGTCCCGCATCTGCGGCTGGGCAGGACGCGCCGGGTGGTGGAGGCCCTCGTCCCGGCGGTCATCGAGCAGCGGGTGCCCGGCGCCGACGCTTTCCGGTCGTGGCGGGTGCTGGTGACCCGGTTCGGTACCGCGGCCCCGGGCCCGGCGCCGGCCCGGATGCGCGTCCCGCCGGCCCCCGAGGTGTGGCGGCGCATCCCGTCCTGGGAGTTCCACCGGGCCAACGTGGACCCCAACCGGGCCCGGGCCATCGTGAGCTGCGCGCAGCGGGCCGCCTCCCTGGAGCGGCTCTCGAACCGTCCGGCGGCCGAGGCGCGCGCGGCGCTGACGTCGCTGCCGGGGGTCGGGGTCTGGACGGCCGCCGAGGTCGCACAGCGCGCCTGGGGCGATGCCGATGCGCTGTCGGTGGGCGACTACCACATTCCCAAGATGATCGGCTGGACGCTGGCCGGTCACCCCGTCGACGACGCGGGCATGCTCGAACTGCTCGAGCCGATGCGACCACACCGGCACCGGGCGGTCCGGCTGCTGGAGGTCAGCGGGTTGGCCAGGGAGCCGCGTTTCGGCGCCCGGCTCCCGGTGCAGAACATCAGCGCCTTGTAGCCGCTCTGCGGCGCCGCAACGGCACGCGAGACGATTACCGCCCCGCACTTGTGGGTATGGGATGTGCCGACGACAACTGATCTGAAGCATCGTAGGGAAGGAGCAGTTGATGACGAACTTCACGATTCCCGGCATGACCGACAAGCAGGCCGCGGAGGTTGCCGAGCTGCTGCAGCGCCAGCTGAGCACCTACAACGATCTGCATCTGACGCTCAAGCACATCCACTGGAACGTGGTGGGTCCCAATTTCATCGGCGTTCACGAGATGATTGACCCGCAGGTCGAGCTGGTGCGTGGCTATGCCGACGAGGTCGCCGAACGCATTGCGACCCTGGGTTTCTCGCCGCAGGGCACCCCCAGTGCCATCATGCGCGACCGCGACTGGGACGACTACTCGGTTGGTCGTGACACCGTGCAGGCTCATCTGGCGGCGCTCGACCTGGTCTACAACGGTGTGGTGGCCGACATCCGGAAGGGCATCAAGGAGACCGAGGAGGTCGACCCGGTCACCCAGGACATCCTTATCGATCAGGCTGCCGAGCTGGAGAAATTCCAGTGGTTCGTGCGTGCCCACCTGGAGAACGCCGGCGGCAAGCTGGTGCACGAGGGTGAGCCGACCGAGAAGGCGGCTGCCGGCAGCGCGCGCGGCAAGTAGCTCCGGCCGCCCACTCGCTCGGACCCGCGCCCGCAACGGGCGGCGGGTCCGAGGCGGCTGTCAGGTATCCAGCGCCGCGTCACGCACGGGCCGGTCGGCGAGTTCCTCGGCGCGGCCGAACAGATACGGGTAGGCGATCCCGGCGATCGCCGCGCCGATCAACGGCGCCACCCAGAACAGCCACAGCTGCGCGGGTGCGCCGTCACCGTTGAAGAATGCGACACCGGTGCTGCGTGCCGGGTTGACCGAGGTGTTCGAAATCGGGATCGAGATCAGGTGGATCAGCGTCAGTGTGAGACCGATCGCCAGCCCCGCAAAACCTTTCGGGGCGCGGTCGTCGGTCGAGCCGAGGATCACCAGCAGGAAGACCGCGGTCAGGACGACCTCGGCCAGCAGGACGGCCGCCAGTGGGTAGCCGCCGGGAGAGTGCTCGCCGAACCCGTTGGCGGCCATGTTTCCTGCCGCCTGGAACCCGGGTTTGCCGCTGGCGATCGCGTAGATCACCAGGCCGCCAAGCAGCCCGCCGATCACCTGCACGAGCCAGTACAGCGGCACCACCTTCCACTCCACGCGCCGGGCCAGAGCGGCCCCCAGCGTGACCGCCGGATTGAAGTGGCCTCCGGAGATCGTGCCGAACGCGTAGACGCCGGTGAGCACAGTCAGGCCGAAAGCCAAGGCGACGCCGAGGAATCCGATTCCGACCGAGACGTCGCCGGAGAGGAATTTCGCGGCGAAAACGGCGCTGCCGCAACCGCCGAGCACCAGCCAGAAAGTGCCTACCGTCTCGGCAGACAGTCGATGAAACATGGTGGGAGACTTCATTGGCCACCGCCTTTGCGGGAAAGGTCATGATGCGCAACCACGGTCGCACAGGGTGCGACCTTCGCAAGGGTCCGTAGCCGAATCGTTCCCGGAAGGAAACCGAAACGCCTGCTAGACGTCGGGGTTGATCGCCGTCCTGGGTGGTTCACCCGACGGCAGCCCGGCGCGTTCGGCCGCGGCGGCCTCGCGGTTGAGCCGCTGCGACTGGTAGATCGACACCGTGGTGGTGTTGATCAGCATGTAGGCGATGCCGACCCCGATCATGGCGGCCGGGATCACCGAGAACGAGCCGGTCATCTCGGCGACCATGATCATCACGGCCAGGGGCGCGTGCGCGACGCTGCCGAAACAGGCCATCATCGCGACGATGATGAACACCGCGGGCCCGGTGGGCAGCGCGGGCGCCGCGAACAGCTCGGCCACCCGCCAGACCGCGGCCCCGACGAACGCGCCGATCACGATGCCGGGCCCGAAGATGCCGCCCGAGCCCCCCGTGCCGATCGACAGCGAGGTGGCGAGGATCTTGGCGAACGGCAGCAGCACCACGATCCACAGCGGGATCGCCATCAGGGTGTCGGGCTGGGAGGCCAGCTGCACCCACCCGTACCCACTGCTGAGCACCTGCGGAATGAGCAGGGCCAGCAGCCCGACGAGCAGGCCGCCGATGGTGGGCTTGAGTACGGCGCCGGCCGGGATGTGCAGCCGGTTCGACAGCGAGACGGTGCCGTAGAACATGCGCGCGTAGAGGTAGCCGACCCCGGCCGAGATCACGCCGACCACCAGGAACCAGGGCAGCTCGTCGGCCTCGAACTTGTAGTCGGGGGCCATGAAGCCGAACACCGGCTGGAAACCCATGATCGAGCCGAACACCGCGTAGGCGGTCCCCGAGGTGATGAAACCGGGAATCAGCGAGCGGTAGTCGAAATCGGCCCGGTAGACGATCGAGGCCGCCAGCACCGCGCCGCCCAGCGGGGCACTGAAGATGGCGCCGATGCCCGAGCCGATCCCCAGTGACACCGCCACGCGGCCGTCGGCGTCGTCGAGGTCGAGCAGGCGGGTCACCATCGAGCCGAAGCCGGCCGAGATCTGGGCGGTCGGCCCCTCCCGTCCGGCCGACCCGCCGGAGCCGATGGTCAGGGCGCTGGCGATGAGTTTCACCAGCACCACCCGGGCGCGGATGTGCCGGGGGTCGGTGTGGACGGCCTCGATGGCGTTGTCGGTGCCGTGTCCCTTGGCCTCCGGCGCGATCGCGTGCACCAGCAGCGCCGAGATCAGCGCGCCGCCGGTGGTGACCAGCGGGATCGCCCACGGGCGGGAGAAGCCCGGTGAGCCGGGGTTACCGCCGTCCGAGGCCGCGGTGGGCACGTCGTAGCCGCCGAGAAAGCCCAGCAGGAACTCGGTGGCCCCGCGCAGCGCGAGGTAGAAGGCGACGGCGCCGAGGCCGGCGATGATCCCGATCGCCACCCCGAGGATCAGCCATTTGCGCAGGTAGCCGGAGTCACGGACGAATCTGCCGAGCCATCCACCCGCCTTGGCTTGGGTCGGTTGGGCATCGGGCACGGTGTGCGATGTTACTGAAGGACGTTTCCTAGGGCGCGGCCGCGGTGATCCGGTGCTCGACCTCACCGATGTCGTCGAGCACCAGCCGCAGCGTGTCGCCGGGGCTCAGCCACTGTCCGGTCTCCATGCCCGAGCCGCCGGCCAGGGTGCCCAACCCGAACAGTTCGCCCGCCAGCAGCTGCTCGTCGCGGGAGGCGTGCGCGAGCACCTCGCCGACCGACCAGCGCAGCCCGGCGCTGTCGACGGTGCCGACGGTGCGCCCGTTGATCCGCACCGACCCGGTCAGGCTGTCCATTCGGGGCAGGATCTCGTCGGCGGTGACCGCGGTGGCCGACATCGAGCTGAGAAAGTGCTTCGACTTCTGGGGGCCCAGGCCGGAGGCCATCTCGTCGCGCTGGACGTCGCGCGCGCTGAAATCGTTGAGCAGGACGAACGCGGCCACGGCGGCCTCCGCCTCGGCGGGCGAGGCGTTGAGCAGCGGGGCACCCAGGACGAAGGCGACCTCGAGCTCGAAATCCAGGCCGCGGGT
This sequence comes from Mycolicibacterium palauense, assembly GCF_002592005.1. Lineage (GTDB taxonomy): Bacteria > Actinomycetota > Actinomycetes > Mycobacteriales > Mycobacteriaceae > Mycobacterium > Mycobacterium palauense. The sequence goes on from NZ_NVQF01000037.1 coordinate 54,690, forward strand.
GTAGCCCGGGAACGCGACGGGAGTGCCGGACGGGACGATCGTCATCGCGTTGGACATGTAGTAGATGGGCTGCCGGTAGAACAGCTTGGCCGGCCGGAAGGCCGGGAAGCTGCGGCCCGTGAGCCTCTCGAACGCCGCGGTCGCGCGGAAACTGGCGGGATAGAAGCGGCGCAGCATGCCGCGGGCCGCGGCGATGTTGTGCTGCTCGCTGAGCAGGAAATCGCGGAACGACAGCGGTGAGAAGGGCAGCAGCGCCCCGGAGTGCCCGCTCCGGTGCTCGTGGCGGTCCGCGGTCGCCAGCTCCCACTCCGCGGTGAACGGGGAAGGCCCCCACGGTGGGACGCCCGGCAGCGGGCGCCAGGCGTCCCCGTCGAGGTACTGGGTCTCTAGCGCGGCGGTGCCGCGCACGCGGCGAAGTCTCATCCGCTCAGGCGTCGAGATCCTTCTCCACCAGCGCGACGATCTCGGCCAGGGTGGCCTCGTTCTCGGCGGCGACGGTGACCTCGGCACCCTTGCCGGCCCCCAGGGTCATGATCATCAGCGCCGACCCGGCGTCGACGGGCTCACCACCGTCCATCGACAGCGTCACCGGAACCCCGGCGTTGACGACGGCCTCGGCGATGATGGCGGCGGGGCGGGCGTGCAGTCCCACTTCGGACCCGACCACCACGGTCTTGGTGTGCATTTCTCACTTGCTCCCTTCGGTGTGACGGCGTGCGCCGGTTCTTCTCATGCGGTGGCCAGGGCGGGTTCTTCCGCCGCGGCCGGTTTGGCGCCGATGAACTGCTTGGCGGCCAGGACTGTCATCGCTCCGGCGATGGTGCCGGCGAGGATCGCGAGCACGAAGCCCAGCTTGTGGTCGATGGCGAAGAGCACGAAGATGCCGCCGTGCGGGGCCCGTGAGGTCGCACCGAACGCCATGCTCAGCGCGCCGGTGACCGCGCCGCCCACCATCATCGACGGGATCACCCGCAGCGGGTCGGCCGCGGCGAACGGGATGGCGCCCTCGGTGATGAAGGAGGCGCCCAACAACCATGCGGGGCGGCCGTTCTCGCGTTCCGGTTCGCTGAAGAGCCGGGGCCGAACCACCGTGGCCAGGGCCATCGCCAGCGGCGGCACCATGCCCGCGGCCATCACCGCGGCCATGATCTGGAACGACGCCATGGTGCCCGCGGCCAGCCCGGCGGTGGCGAAGGCGTAGGCGGCCTTGTTGACCGGCCCGCCGAGGTCGAAGCACATCATCAGTCCCAGGATGACGCCCAGGGCCACCGCGGAGGCTCCCGACATGCCGTTGAGCCAGTCGGTCAGGCTGGTGTTCACCCAGGCCAGCGGCCGGCCGACGAAGAAGAACATGATCAGACCGACGACCAGGGTGGCGAACAACGGCACGATCACCACCGGCATCAGGCCGCGGAACCATTGCGGCACTTTGATGTTGCTGATCCACAGGGCGGCGAAACCGGCGATGAGACCGCCGACGATACCGCCGATGAATCCGCCGCCGACGAACATGGCCACCGCGCCGGCGGTGAAGCCCGGCGCGATGCCGGGCCGGTCGGCGATGGCGAAGGCGATGTAGCCGGCCAGCGCGGGGACCAGGAAACCGAACGCCAGACCACCCAGGGAGAACAGCACCGCACCCAGGTACTGGGTGAACCCGCCCGGGGGCAGGTCGGTCAGGGAGTTGTTCAACGCGATGATGTTGCCCAGCGAGCTCGTCTCCCCGTCGGGGGTGTTCCCGATCTCGTAGCCGGCGAACAGGAATCCCAGGGCGATGAGCAGACCACCCGCGGCGACGAACGGGATCATGTAGCTCACGCCGGTGAGCAGGATCTGACGGGTCCGGGTGCCCCAGCCGACGCCGCCGGAGGACCCGCCGGCCCCCGACGCCTCGGCACCGCCCCCGGC
>NZ_NVQF01000038.1 GCF_002592005.1 Mycolicibacterium palauense
TCGGCAGGGTCAGTTGGTGATAAGGGACAGGGACTTGTCGGGGTCGTAGAACGGGATGGAGACGACGGTGGCCGGGATCCGCTTGCGGTGACCGTCGAGTTTGCCCACCTCGACCTCGGTGCCGGGCTGGGCGTATTGGACCGCGATGCGGCACAACGCGATATTGGCGCGCAGCACGGGCGAGCGGGTGGCGCTGGTGACGACGCCGACCTGGGGCCTACCCACGTGCACGCAGTCACCGTGTGCGGCGGGCTCGTGACCATCGAGGCGCAGACCGACCAGCTTGCGCTGCGGATGAGCCCGGCGTTCCAGCAGCGCGTCGCGACCGACGAAGTCGTCGGCCTTGGTGCGCAGCGGGACGGTGAACCCGATCCCGGCTTCGAACGGGTCGGTCTGGTCGTCGAATTCGTGACCGGCGGCCACCAGCCCGGCCTCCACCCGCAGCATCTCCAGCGCCTCCAGCCCCAGCGGGCTGAGCCCGTGCGGCAGTCCGGCCTCCCACACCGCATCCCACAGCGCCTCCCCGTCGGACGGGTGCGCCCACAGCTCGTAGCCCAGCTCGCCGGTGTATCCGGTGCGCGAGACCACCACGGGTGCGCCGTCGGGTCCGCCGAGGCGACCGACGAGAAACCGGAACCAACCCAGGTCCCGCAACGTGGTTCGGCCCGGAGGCGTCCACACCAGGTCGGCGAGCAGGTCGCGGCTGGCCGGGCCCTGGACGGCGAGGTTGTGCAGCTGGTCGGTCGACTCCTTGATCCAGACCTGCTCGAGTCCCTGCCGCTGAGCCTGGCTGCGCAGCCACTCACCGTCGTTCGGGTCTCCCCCGACGAACCGGAAGTTGTCGTCGCCGAGCCGGAAGACGGTGCAGTCGTCGACGACTCCCCCGGTCGAGGTGCACATCGCCGAGTAGACGACCTGGCCCCGGGACAGCCGACGGATGTCTCGGGTCAGCGTTCCCTGCAGCAGCGTTTCGGCGTCGGGTCCCAGCACCTCGAACTTGCGCAGCGCCGAAAGGTCCATCACCGCGGCGCGTTCCCGGCAGGCCCAGTACTCCTGGTGCGGGCCCGCGTTGTCGAAACTGCCGGGCAGCCAGTAACCCTGATAGTCGACGAAGTCACGGGTCAGGGCGCCGGTACGCGATGCGAAGGCCGTCGTCTTGGTGAACACCGGTTCGGCGTCGGGGGTGTGCCGCCGGCCCATCGCCACGGAGAACCTCCTCGTCGAGTCGTACACGCGCACGTGAATATCGGTCGGCTGCCAGCCGTTGGCGGGATCGATGTCGTCGGGGCAGGCCGAGGAAGCGCACACCAGATCGGTGCCGGCGCGCAGGAGCACGTAGTCACCCGCCCGTGACCACGGCTCGTCCATGGTCAGTTGGTGCTGCGCGTCGAAGCCCGTGTTGTAGAACAGGTTCAGCGCCGGCCATCCCACGCGCGGGGCGACACCGTAGCGGGCCAGCCCGGCGTTGAAGTTGTCGGTGCAGTTGACGTGTCCCGGGTACCCCATGTCGGCGTAGTACTTGGCGGTGCAGGCCAGCGCGAAGGTGTCGTGACGACCCACGGTGTCGCGGACCACCTCCACCAGCGGCCGTGCGCGGGGATCGTAGAACTTCCCCGACAGCCCGGGCCGCGGGTAGGCGACGCCCAGCAGCGTCCGGGTGGTGGTGGCGTCGAGGCCGAACTCGGCACCGTCCTGCAGGGCCCGGCCGTCGAAGGCCAGAAAGTCCGAGCATTGCCTGCCCCGGACATCGATGATCTGAATGTACTGTCCCGCACGGACTTCGTAACCCGATGCGGTGCAGGCGTCGATCCGCAGATCCAGCAGCGGCTCGGCCAGCGGTTCGGGCGGCGCCGCGTCGGGGCCGGTGCGGTCCGCGCCGGCATGGGCGCGGTGGATCTCGACGAACAGATCCGACGGCGGATTCGGGTCGGCGCTGTCGGCCGGCATCGGTGCCGACGGCGCGGCCACCAGCACGACCGCGTCGTCGACGACGTCGAACCCGGCCCGCGCGCCCGGCCTGGAGGTGGGCCCGAACAACGCGGTGGCCCTGGCCTCGTCCTGCCCGATGCGGTGGGCCGCCAGCATGGAGAGGATGCGTCGTGCGGCGAAGCCGTGTTCATCGTCGCCGCACGCCAGCTTGCGCAGTACCGTCGCCGGAGCGTCGGGGCCGGCGGCGGTCAGGGCGCTCGGCGTCGCGGACAGCACCGTCAGCTCCGCGGACTGCCGGCCGAAGTGGTCGATGACCTCCAGCCGGTCGCCACCGTGCACCCGCACCGCCGTCACGGCCCCGGGATGGACCCGGTAGCGCTCGGGTGTCGCGGCCGTCACGGGCGGGACCCGCTGAACGCCAACGCAATCCCCGGTCCTTGCCCGGGCGGGCGGCGCTTCACCGGCGGCTCCGGGCCCGGCGCGGTGCCGGCGGTGTCACGGGGCGAACGTGCGGTGGCCGACGTAGAACGCCAGGGCGCGGTCGGGAGTCGAGAACAGGATCCTGGAGCCCTTCGGGAAGAAGATGGCGTCCTTGGCCCGGGCGATCATCACCTGGCCGGTGTCGGGGTTTTCCAGGCGGAACTCCCCCTCGAGCACGATCTTCATCTCGTCGTACTCGTAGTAGTAGTCCAGTGGGGCATCGGTGTGGTGCAGTTCGAAGTAGCCGGAGCACATCGGGGTGCCCTCCGGGTTGGCGTAGACATCGTCGATGTAGCCCTGGGTGCCCGGATACTGCTCCAACGGCATCTGCGGCAGCTGCTTCCAGAAGTCCGATGTCACCCGGAACATCGGTGTCGTGGTCTCCGTCATGGCCCTCCAAACGTGGTTACCTATGGTGAAACGATGTTAATTGGTGGGAACCAGTATTTGGTTTCCGTCGGATTAACCCCGGTAGCGAGCACGTATCGGATTGTGTGAGCACGGGATTCGCCGTCCGGCTGCGTGTCCGGCCGCGCGTCGGGTCTCGCCGCGGTAACAGCCGCCTCGTGCGAAACGACACACCACAAGTAACGTGGACATCATCAGCCTCAAAACGCGTGGAGGGCCTGCATGTCGAACCGATGGAAAGCCGCGGTCGTCTCCGCCGTCCTGGCCGTCGGTGTCGCCATGGGTGCGCTCTCGCCGACCGTCGCGCACGCGGCCCCGCCGAACGCACCCGCGGCCCCGCCCGCGGTGAAGGGCAAGGACTTCTCCAAGCCGGCCATCGTGATCCTCGGATACGGGCTCAAGCCCAACGGCACCATGCGACCGATCCTGCGTCGCCGTGTGCTCACCGGCCTGGCTGCCGCGCAGTTCTTCCCGGACTCGGTCATCATCGTCACCGGCGGTAACCCCCAGAACGGCAGGACCGAGGCGGGCCAGATGCAGAAGATGTTGCGGGTCCTGGGCTTCCCCGCCGACCGCATCCTCGTCGAGGACCACGCCAACAGCACGGTCCAGAACGCCCAGTTCTCGGTGCCGATGGCCGAGGCGGCCGATACCTCGGGCATCATCCTGGTGACCTCGACCACTCACCAGGGACGCGCCACCGACAACTTCGTCGACGCCGGGGCCAATCTGCTGTCCACGGTGAGCTACCCCGACGGCGACCCGAGCGTCAACGCCGCTCAGTTCGCCCGCGACGTCATCAGCCCGCTGGTGCAACTGAGCTGACATCCGCCGGGTGCGACCGCGCTCGCCGGTGCTCGTCAGGGATGATCGTCGTCAGGGATGATCACTGCTGTGACGCAACCGGCACTGACCGTCCCCGCCCTGCTGGAGCGCTGTGTGCGCGAGTTCGGCGGGCACACCTACGTGGTCAGCCCCACCGAGCGGCTCAGCTACGCGGAGGCCGACCGGCGCTCCGCGGCGCTGGCCCGCCGGCTGCTCGCGCACGGCGTCGGCAAGGGCACCCGCGTCGGGCTCTTCTTCGCCAACGGCGCCGAATGGGTGACCTGGTGGCTGGCGGTGACCAGGATCGGGGCCCTGGCCGTGCCGTTGAGCACGTTCTACACGGCGGCCGAGATCGCCAAGGTGACGCGGTTGGCCGATCTCGCGGTGCTGGCCGGCCCCGCCCGGGTGGTGGGCATCGACGTGGCCCAGCGGCTGGAGGCCGCGTTACCCGGCCTGGCGGGGCAGCGGGCTGGGCGTCTGGCACTGCCCGCCGCGCCGTATCTGCGATCCGTCGTGTTGACCGGAACCGTCGACCGCAGCTGGGCAGATCGTCTCGACGACACGACCGGCGCCGGGATGCCGCCGGAGATCCTGGCCGCCGCCGAGGCCGAGGTCTCCCCCGCCGATCTGGCGGTCATGGTGCACACCTCGGGGTCCACCGCCGACCCGAAGGGAGTACTGCACACCCACGGCACGCTGACCCGGCAGACCGCGGGATGGCCGAGCGCGATCCGGGCGGTCACCGGCGTGACCGGGCCACCCCGCGTTCTGTGTGCGATGCCGTTCTTCTGGATCGGCGGGCTGCTGGCGGTGATGGGCGCGCTGCACGAACCGATCACCCTGCTGGTGTTGCCGCGCCTCGACGCCGGCGCCGCCCTCGACCTGGCCGAGCGGGAACGGGCCACCGGCCTGGTGGGCTGGCCGGCATTCACCCGGCGGCTACGCGAACACCCGAGCTTCGAGGGCCGTGACCTGAGCAGTGCCCCCATGATGCGTCACGGTCCGCTCGACATCGCCATGACCGACGTTCCCGACGGATACCCCGTGCACCGCACCATGTCGGAGACCGCCGGCGGCTTCGGGCACACCGAACTGGCGATCGTCGATGCCGACGGTGAGCCGGTCCCGGCCGGCACCGTCGGCGAACTGTGGGTGCGCGGCATCGGCGTGATGGCCGGGTACAACAAGCGAGAACGGTGGGAGACCTTCGACCGCGACGGGTGGTATCACACCGGCGACCGGGTGTACCGCCGCGACGGCGACCCCCGACTGTTCTACGTCGGGCGCACCACCGAACTGATCAAGGCCGCCGGTGCCAACGTGTCACCGCTGGAGGTCGAGGCGGTCATCGAGGGGCTCGACGAGGTGGCCCAGTGTGTGGTGGTCGGGATCGAGGACCCGCATCGCGGCGAAGAGGTCTGCGCGGTGGTGGTGCCCGCCGGCAGGCACGCCGGCGGCAGCCATGTGAGCGGTGGCCATGTGAGCGACTTCGATGTGGAGGCGATCGCCGCGCGTACCCGCGAGCAGTTGTCCGGGTACAAGGTCCCGACCCGGTGGGTCGTCGTCACGGCCGAGCAGCTGCCGACCCTGTCCAGCGGCAAGTTCGACCGCAAGACCCTGCGCAGCCAGGTGGCCGAGGGCCGACTGCCCTCGGTGTCTGCCACCCGGCGCTGACCACCCGGGCGGCAGACACAGCTAGGCGACGCGGTCGATGATGCGCTCCGCCTCCGGGCGGGAGCGCCGCCGGGTCACGCGGGGGCCGAGCACGACGAGGGAATCCGACCTCACCACACCCAGCGGGCCCGGGCCGGCGAATCGGGCCAGCCCCGAGGTGCGCAGCGCCAGGCCGGCCTTGGCCTGGCGGTACCCGATCCGAACCCCGGCGGCACTGATGATCAGTAGGCCGCCCAGACCGGGAAGTGCCGCCGTGGCCAGCGTCCACAGCGACACCGGCAGCAGCAGGTCGTCGACGACCCGCTTGACCACACTCATCATCGACCCGGACGCGGGGTCGGCGGCCGGGATCAACGGAGCCTGCAGCCGCGGGGTCGACTGGCTCAGCCCGTAGGTCGCCAGTCCTCCGCCGGCGGCGAAGGTGGCGGCGTCGTCGGCCGCGGCCATCCGCGGCGCCGTCCACTCGGGCCCGGCCGTGGACACGGTGTCGGTCGCCGGGCCCGGCGCCAGGGCGGGGGGCAGGTGGGCCGGGGTGGCGGCGTTGGCGGCCACCGGGGTCGGAGGCGCGTCGCCGATGATCAGCGCGCCGCCGCCCAGGACGTAGAACACGTCGGCCGGTACCTGGGTGAGCTGCACGACGGAGTCCGACACGGAGGTCAGCACGTACTCCATCCCCGTGATGAAGTCGGTGATCGGTGTCTCCGAACCCGGCAGCGACAGCAGCAGCGGCGGGATCGACGCGACGGCGTTGCCGAGTGAGACGACTGCGCCGGTGAACTTCTCCAGCGGGTCGATGAGCGTGGCGTCGGTGTCGGCGTCACTGCCCGGGATGCTCGGGCCCGTCGCGGCCGTCTGCGGATCCGCCGCGCCGGCAGCGTCGGACACCGGCGCGATGCCCCCTGACGACCCCGGGTGGCCGGCATGCCCGGCCGCGGTCTCCGGGCGCGCCCAGTCGAGCCATGCCGGTCGGTGTGTCACCGCCTCGGTGGTCTCGCCGGCCGACACGGAGCCGGATTCCTCGCTGCTCTCCCCCGCCGGGTCCGCGGCGGCACCGGTCGCGCCGTCGAGTTCATCGCCGCTCGCCTCGTCGCCGGCACCGGCCGTGCCCTCGCCGGTGCCTGCGTCGGTGCCGGTGTCCTCGCCGTCGGCGGGCCCGCCCGCTCCGGTGGCCTCGTCGGTGCCGGATGCCTGCCCGGTTTCGCTGTCCGCGGCACCGGTCGCATCGGAGGCCTCGTCGGTATCGGCGTCGGAGGCCGAGTCGGTGTCGGTATCGGCGTCGGTGGCTGGGTCTGTCCCCGTGTCCGTCCCCGTGTCGGTGCCGGTCGTCGAGTCGGCGTCCTCGTCGGTGTCCTCGTCGCTGCCCGAGCGTGCGGTATCGGCCGTCTTGTCGCCGGTCTTCTCGCTCGCCTTCTCGGCGGCCCTCTCCCCGGCCTTTTCGCCGGCCCTCTCCCCGGCCTTTTCGATGGCACTGCGCACCGACCTCCGCAGCGAGTCCGAGAGGCCCGGTGACGAGCCGACCCGGCCGGTGGTCGATTTGGTGGTCGATGATCCCTGGCTCTGGCCGCCGGAACCGCTCGATCCGGTGCTGTCGGGGTCGGCCGCCGCGACACCCGCGCTGCCGACGAGCAGGCACGTCGAGAGCATGCAGGCACCAGCCGCGATGCGTGCGCGAGTCGTAGTCATCGTCTCCTCACCCGAGCTACGTGTCCCCGACGGTAGGACTGATTCTTGCACAGTCCGGAGGCCGGCAACCTGTATCCGAACCGCAGACCTCGGATCACGGATTCGGAGCAAACCCGTGGCACCGGGCAGGGGCGGTGGTCGCCGGGTCCTCGCCGCGCCTCAGGGCGCGGCCAGGCGTCCCTCGAGATACGCGGTGCGACCGGCCAGCCGCGCCAGCTTGCCGCTGGTGGTCCGGGGAATCGAACCCGCAGGTAGCAGTCGTACGTCGGCCACGGGCAGTCCGTGACGGGCGGACACCGCCGACCGGATCGCCTCGACCGCCGGCCGCGGGTCGGCACGCGCGGTTCCGGTCGCACGCTCGGCCAGGATCACCAGCTGCTCGGCGCTATCAGGAACCCCGTCCCCGGCGGGTCCGGTCGCCGGAACGGTGAACGCCGCGAGGTAGCCACGCCGCACCAGGGACGACGCCTCGGCCGCGGTGGTCTCGATGTCGTGCGGGTAGTGCAGCTCGCCGTCGACGACGATCAGGTCGGCCAGGCGGCCGGTGACATAGAGCTGCCCGGCCAGATAGACACCCAGGTCCCCGGTTCGCAGCCAGGCGGCCCCGGCGGGCACCCCGGTCCCGTGGCCGCCCCGCTCCAGCAGCGATGCCGGCCGCGCGCCGAAGGTCCGGCGGGTCTCCTCGGGGTGTCTCCAGTAGCCGCGGCCCACGTTGTTGCCGTGCAGCCAGATCTCACCCACCTCACCGTCGGGGATCTCACTATCGGTGTCGGGGTCGACGATGATCGCCCACTGGCTGCGCGCGACGTGCCCGCACGACACCTGGGCCACGGCACCGGGATCGTCGGCGTCGACTCGCACCGCCCGGCCCGCTGCCAGCGCCCGACGGTCCAGGTGCACAACCGAGGCCTCCGCGTCGGGATCGATGGTGGCGACGAACAGCGTCGCCTCGGCGATGCCGTAGGACGGCTTGATCGCGGTGCGCGCGAGGCCATGCGGTGCGAACGCGGCGTTGAATGCCTCGATGGCGGTGATGCTCACCGGTTCGGAACCGATGATCATCACCACGTTGGTCAGGTCGATGTGGGTCGGGTCGATACCCCGGTCGGCGGACGGGCGTCCACGCTGGGCGGCCCACTCGTAGGCGAAGTTGGGCGCCGCGGTCACCACCCGACCGTGGCGGGCCTCCGCCGAGAGCGCCTCGATCCAGCGTTGCGGGCGGCGGATGAAGGCGGTGGGAGCCATCAGCGTCGAATGTCCGCCGTAGACCGCCGGGAAGCCGATCATCGACAGCCCCATGTCGTGGTAGAGCGGTAGCCAACTGACGCCGTGGGTGTTTCGGTCCAGCAGGTCGATCGACAGGATCATCTGCAGCAGATTGGTGCCCACGGCGCGGTGGGTGATCTCGACACCGGCCGGGGGTCGGGTGGCGCCGGAGGTGTACTGCAGGTGGGAGATGTCGTCGACGTCGAGGGCCACCTCACTGAACTCCCTGCCGGCTTCGTCGGGGACCCGGTCGACGACGACGATCGGTGGGTGCCCGAGGTGGGGGTTCTTGTCGAGGAAGCCCTCGACGGCCGGCACGGCCGACTCTGTGCTGAGCAGGATCGATGGTTCGGCGTCGGCCAGTGCGGTCTCCAGCCGTTCGGCGTGACCGGGTAACTCGGGGGCGAACAGCGGCACCGCGATCATGCCCGCCTTGACCGCGGCGAAGAACCCGCAGACGTAGTCGAGGCCCTGCGGCGCCACGATCGCCACCCGTTCCCCGCGGGTGGCGATCCGCTGCAGGTGCGCACCGACGGCGCGCAGCCGCACGCCGAGCTGCTTCCAGGTCAGCTCGACGGAGTGCCCGTCGCCGGGACCGGTGAAGTCGAGGTAGCGGTAGGCCACCGTGTCGCCGACGGCGACCACATTGCGCTCGATCAGCGAGATCAGTGTGACGCCCGGAGGCAACACGATGCCGCCGTCGGCGTCCAGGCAGTCCTCGATCCGCAGTAAGCCCCTGGGGGCCAACAACTCCGGCTCGAGATCCGGCCTGGGATCCGGCTCGAGATCCGGCCTGGACGCACCGCCACCCATGGTGCCAAGTGTAGGCACCGACGCGGCCGTTGCGGTGACGCCGGGCCCGCCCCTGGCCCCGGTGTCGGGATCGGCCCCCGCCTCAGGCGATGATGCGCACCAGATACGGCGCCATGTTCTTGGTGCGCACCGGCGACACGGTGACCACCGGGTCGCCGGCCTCCAGCATCTGGCCGTTGCCCAGGAACATCGCCACGCTCTGGGTGCCCTCCGGGCCGAAGAAGATCAGGTCGCCGGGAAGTGCCTGCGACGGTAAGACTTTCTGGCCGACCTTGTACTGCTCGCCCGAGGACCGTGGCAGCTTCACCCCGGCGCCGGCGTAGGCGTAGACCATCAGCCCGGAGGCGTCGAACCCGACGACATCGGCTCCGGGGTCCTGAGCCGGCGACCCGACCTGCGCGGGCACCTGCGGGGCCGCGACCGGTGCGGGCACCTGCGGGGCGGGCACCAGCCCGGGGATGGTGGCGGCCTGGTCGAGCACCGGAAGTCCGTCCGCGGCGGGCTCGGGGGTGGTGGGCGGCTGCGGGATGCCGCGGGTCGGTCCCTCGGCATTGCCGCCGCCGTAGGTGAACGGCACACCGCGTTGGGACAGCCCGCGGGCGATCACCAGGTTGATGTACTGCTGGTTGGTCACCGGGCGGGTGAACATGTCGGCGTAGGCGAGCCCGGGGCTCACCAGCAGCAGCGCAAGACTCAGCGCGATAACACCGATGCGTCTCATGTGGGCTCTCCACCTTTCTCGGGACCGGGGCACGGCGGGCCGTGGCCGTCGGTGCGTCGTGCGCACGCCCGCGCGGCGGATCCATCCGGTGCCCGCCGGTGCCTGTTGCGCGGGCGCCGTCGTGGGGTGAGCCGGGCACACGCCGCCCGATTCACACCAGTCTCTGCTGTCACTTTTACACCACCGAAAGGACGCCGGCCGCCCGCGGAGACCCCGCGGGCGGCATTCTTTGTCGTACCGTGACCCAACGGTGATCGTGCTGCCCCCAGGGGCGCGAAGTGGCACCGTCCGCCGCCTTTCCGTCAGGGCCGCTTACGGTTTCGGCGGCGCGCCACGCGGTGCGGCGCGCTCAGGGGCGCGGCGGTCCGTAGCGTGCCGCGATGTCCGGCGAGTCCAGCCACCCCGAGTAGGTCGGCCGCGACGGCCACCCCGGTGGGGAGTCCAGCCACTCCTCCTGGCGTCCCCACGGCAGGATGTCGAGAAGCGCGAAGGAATAGCCCAGTTGCTCGGTGCCGCGGCCGTTGGTGTGCCAGGTGCGAAAGACCGCGTCGCCGTCGCGCAGGAACACGTTGACCGCGAAACCCCCACCGGGCGCGGCGTCCACGTCGGTGCCGAAGGCGCTTCCCGAACAGGAGTACCAGTCCATCCTGTTGCCGACCTTGTGGCGGTAGTCCAGCGCCTCCCCGATCGGGCCGTTGGTGACGATGACGAACCGGGCATCGTAGCTGTCCAGGAATCCCAGTCGGGTGAACTGCGAGGTGAATCCCGTGCAACCCCCGCACTGCCAGTCCGCGCCGTCGCTCCACATGTGGTGGTAGGTGATCAGCTGTGATCGGCCGGCGAACAGGTCGACCAACCGGAGCGGACCGTCCGGGCCGGTCAGGGTGTACTCGGGCATCCGCACCATCGGCAGGCGCCGGCGCTGCGCGGCGATCGCGTCGAGCTCGCGGGTGGCGGCCTTCTCCCGGCGCCGCAGATCGTCCAGGGCGTCGCGCCAGGTGTGCTCATCCACCACCGGGGGCAGAGCGGCCGGCTCCGGCGATGAGTCGGCGGCTGGGCGGATAGATGAGTGAGCAGGTGTGCGTTGCGGTGCGGGATCGGTCATGGCGGTCACTCCTTCGACGGGGCCCGGCTGGGTGTCGAAGGTACTGACCGCCGGCAGTTCCGAAAATCAGCGCCGAAAATCAGCGCCGAAGACCGAGCCCCGATCCCGGCGTGCGGCCCGCCGGTGGTGCACCCGGGCACCTCCGGCGGGCCGCACGTGTGCGCTCAGGACGACAGCGCTGCCAGCGCGGCGTCGTAGTCGGGCTCCTGGCCGATCTCGGGGACCAGCTCGGTGTAGGTCACGTTGCCGTCGGGTCCGATGACCACCACGGCGCGGCCCAGCAGCCCGGCCATCGGTCCGTCGGCGATGGTGATGCCGTAGTCCTGGCCGAAGCTGTCCCGGAAGGCCGAGGCGGTGGCGACGTTCTCGATGTCCTCTGCGCCACAGAACCGCTTCTGGGCGAACGGCAGATCGTTGGAGACGCACAGCACGGTTGCGCCGCTGCCGGCGGCGCGCTCGTTGAAGGTCCGCACGCTGGTCGCGCACACCGGGGTGTCGATGGAGGGAAAGATGTTCAGCAGCAACGACTTACCCTGGAAGGTGTCGCTGCCGACGGTGCCGAGGTCGGTTCCGGTGAGAGTGAAGGCGGGCGCCGGGGAGCCCACGGCGGGCAGCTCACCGACGGTGTTGATCGCATTTCCACGCAACGTTATCTGTGCCATGGATACATAGTCTGCCAAGGCCCGGCGCCGTCCGTGCGGCAGGGTGGCCGCGGCCGGCCCCGGCGCCGGCCGGGGCCGGGCGAGCGGTGCCTAACGGTGCCGCTCGCGCACCTTGTAGGTCGAGGGCCACGACAGCCGGGAGTCGTCGCCGACCAGCGGTATCCCCGCGCCGCCGACCTTGATGTCGTAGGCTTCCTGGCCGCTGCCGACCTCGCGGCCGGCGTGTTCGCGCGCCAGGTAGTACAACTCGTCGATGGAGGCCTCGCTGTAGGCCACGAAGGTCGTCTTGCGCACGGCGTCTCCGAACCCGGCGGTCATCCGGTCCGGCAGGATCATCGTCGCGAAGGCGCCCACCGCCCACACCGCCACCGGGATCAGCCAGTAGAACACGTAGGACAGGGGGGCATCCCCGGCGCGCACACTGGCGTTGCCGGAGACCACCGGCGGGATCATCGCCGAGATCGTCATGACCCCGAGAAGGCCCACCCACAACCAGCTCAGCCGTACGCTCATCGCCTCGAACAAATCGCTCTTGACCATCTCGGGCGGCCGGCCCGCCGCGGCGAACTCACGCACGAAGGGCTTGCCGCTGGCGGCGCCGACCAGGGCCGCCAGGAAGAGCCCGGCGATGCTCAGGGGCTGACTCCAGCGCTCCAGGAACCAGTCGCTGAGAGTGAGACTGAGCAGCGTCAGCACCGCGAAGGTCCCGACGGCTCCCACCCCCAGCGGCTGGTCGGTCGCTCCCCCGCGCCCGGTCGTCATCACCCCGATGGCGACCACCAGGGCCACCACGGCGGCGAGGGCGAACGGCACATTGGCGACGAGCAGCCAGTAGACGACCCACGGCGCGAATCCCAAGAGAATGCCCACGAGCGCCAGTGTATTGGTCACGGGTGTGGCCACGATCATGCGGCCGGGGTGAGTTGACCTGGATCACGTCGACCGGTGGGTATTGCGCCGCGGGTTGTCCCTGACCAAACGCCAACGGCCACTCAGCCCGGCGCCGTATTGTCGGTGGTGGGCAGGTCGGGCCCCGAAGAGCAGGGCCGGAACACCGCGCTGAACAGGAGGCAGGCAGATGGCCGCAGTCACGGTAGTCACCGAAGTCGGGGCCGACGAGCGGACCCAGACACCGTTCGAGCGGGATGTCGCCGCCACCCAGGCGTACTTCGACAGCTCCCGCTTCGACGGCATCGTCCGGCTCTACACGGCCCGGCAGGTCGTCGAGCAGCGTGGCACCATCGCCGTCGACCACACCGTGGCGCGTGAGGCCTCGGCGGCGTTCTATGCCCGTCTGCGCGAACTGTTCTCCGAGCACAGGAGCATCACCACCTTCGGCCCCTACTCGCCGGGGCAGGCGGTGGCCATGAAGCGGATCGGAATCGAGGGCATCTACCTCGGCGGATGGGCGACCTCGGCGAAGGGATCGATCAGCGAGGACCCCGGTCCCGATCTGGCGAGCTATCCGCTCAGCCAGGTGCCCGACGAGGCCGCCGGACTGGTGCGCGCGCTGCTGACCGCCGACCGCAACCAGGAGTACCTGCGCCAGCAGATGACCGACGCGCAGCGTGCGGCCACCCCGGCCTACGACTACCGACCGTTCATCATCGCCGATGCCGACACCGGCCACGGCGGTGATCCGCACGTGCGCAACCTGATTCGCCGCTTCGTCGAGGCCGGCGTGTCCGGGTACCACATCGAGGACCAGCGGCCCGGCACCAAGAAGTGCGGGCACCAGGGCGGCAAGGTGCTCGTGCCCTCCGACGAGCAGCTCAAGCGGCTCAACGCCGCCCGGTTCCAGCTCGACATCATGCGGGTGCCCGGCATCATCGTGGCGCGCACCGACGCCGAGGCGGCCAATCTGATCGACAGCCGCGCCGACGAACGGGACCAGCCCTTCCTGCTGGGTGCCACCAACCTCAAGGTGCCGCCGTACAAGGCGTGCTTCCTGGCGCTGGTGCGGCGCTTCTTCGACGCCGGGGTCAAGGAACTCAACGGGCACCTGCTCTACGACCTGCCCGACGGCGAGTACGCCGTCGCCGACGCCTGGCTGGAGCGGCAGGGACTCGCCTCGGCCGTCACGGAGTCCGCCGCCGCCTGGCTGGACGGGCACGGCGAATCGCTGGACACCATGTTCGACCGGGTCGAGTCGCAGTTCGTCGATGCCTGGCAGTCCGACGCCGGGCTGGACACCTACGGCGAAACAGTCGCCGAGCTGCTGGAGTTCCGCGAACGCGAGGGCGAGGCCGCGGGCATGAGCGCGGCCGACTGGCGCGCGTTCGCCGCGACCGCCTCGCTGTACGCCGCCCGGGAGAAGGCCCGCGAGCTCGGCGCCGACGCCGCGTGGGACTGCGAACGGGCCAAGACTCCCGAGGGCTACTACCAGGTGCGCGGCGGCATCCCGTATGCCATCGCCAAGTCACTGGCCGCCGCGCCGTTCGCGGATCTGCTGTGGATGGAGACCAAGACCGCCGACCTGGCCGACGCCAAGCAGTTCGCCGACGCGATCCACGCCGTCTACCCGGACAAGATGCTGGCCTACAACCTGTCCCCCTCGTTCAACTGGGACACCACCGGGATGAGCGACGAGGAGATGCGCCGCTTCCCCGAGGAACTCGGCAAGATGGGCTTCGTCTTCAACTTCATGACCTACGGCGGCCATCAGATCGACGGTGTGGCCGCCGAGGAGTTCGCCACCGCGCTGCGCCAGGACGGCATGCTGGCGCTGGCCCGGCTGCAACGCAAGATGCGCCTGGTCGAGTCGCCCTACCGCACTCCGCAGACGCTGGTCGGCGGCCCGCGCAGCGACGCCGCGCTGGCCGCGTCGTCCGGGCGCACCGCCACCACCAAGGCCATGGGCAAGGGCTCCACCCAGCACCAGCATCTGGTGCAGACCGAGGTGCCCAAGAAGCTGCTGGAGGACTGGCTGGCGCTGTGGGGCGAGCACTACCAGCTCGGCGAGCAGTTCCGGGTGCAGCTGCGTCCCCGCCGTGCCGGTGGCGAGGTGCTCGAACTCGGCATCTACGACAAGCACGACGGGACCGAGGAACTGCTGGCCAACGTGCTCGTGGATCCGATCAAGGACCGCCACGGACGCAGCATCCTGACGGTGCGTGACCAGAACACGTTCGCCGAGAAGCTGCGGCAGAAGCGGTTGATGACGCTGATCCACCTGTGGCTGATCAACCGGTTCAAGGCCGACGCCGTCTACTACGTCACCCCGACCGAGGACAACATCTATCAGACCGAGAAGATGAAATCGCACGGCATCTTCAGCGATGTCCACAAGGATGTCGGGGAGATCATCGTCGCCGACGTCAACCACGACCGGATCGACGAGCTGCTCGCCGCCGACGGCGCGGCGCTGGCCAAGCTGATCCGCAAGCAGGACTGAGCGTCGCTGCGCGCCCGGGGGGTGCGGTTTGGGCCCCGGGGGCGCGGGGCCGCCCGTCAGTCCGGGCGGCGCGCGACGAGTACCGGGATCTCCACGGCGTTCACCACATCGCGGGCCACCGAGCCCAGCAACATCCCGGTGAAGCCGCCGCGGCCGTGGCTGCCCACCACCAGCAGCTGAGCATCCTTGGCGAGCTCGACCAGCCGGCGCGCCGGGTTGTCGGGCACCACCCGGGTGCGCACCGTGACGTCGGGGTAGCGCTCCCGCCATCCCGCGAGGCGCTCCGAGAGCACCTCCTGCTCGCTGACCTCGATATTGGCCCACTCCACCGGCGCCACACCCGGCCGGCCGAAGCCCAGCGGGCCCATGTCGCTGAACGCGTGGAAGGCGATCAGCTCCACACCGCGTCGCGACGCCTCGTCGAAGGCGATCT
Source organism: Mycolicibacterium palauense (assembly GCF_002592005.1). Classification (GTDB taxonomy): domain Bacteria; phylum Actinomycetota; class Actinomycetes; order Mycobacteriales; family Mycobacteriaceae; genus Mycobacterium; species Mycobacterium palauense. The sequence goes on from NZ_NVQF01000038.1 coordinate 15,394, forward strand.
GCGTCGCCAGTTCGGAGGCCGGCGAGCCGTCGACACCGACCACCACCGGCGCCGGGGATGCCGGGTATTCGGAGAGCCGGGAGGGATGTTCGGCATGGACGACGGCGACCGGACCGTGTGCGTGGCGGATCAGCGTGGCGCTGACCGACCCCAGCAGTGCCCGGCCGAGGGCGCCGAGCCCGCGGCACCCGACCACCATCAGCTCCGCATGGTGGGACAACTCGATCAACGTCGGCAGGACCGCGGCGTGCACCGTCTCGGTGCTGATCTCCGGGAACCGGTCCTCGGGCAGGGCGGCGACAGCCGCCAGCACCTGCTTGTGCGCGTCGGCGACGATCTGCTGGGCCTGGTCTTCCTGCCACTGCGCGTAGTCGGCCGAGACCGGGTAGACCGGGCTGCCCGCGGCGACAGCGGGGGCGACCACGTGGACCAGCGTCAACGGGGCCCGGCGCAGCACGGCCTCGCGCGCCGCCCATTCCACGGCGGCCTCCGAGGGCGGTGAGCCGTCGACTCCGACCACGATGCCCGTCCGCTGTGGTTGATCCGCCATCGTCGGCCTCCTGTCCGAGTGCTGTCCCGGCGCGCCCGTCGCCGGCAGGTTCTGCGTGCCCGAACCCACACCTTCAACCTAGGACCTCGGCGTGCCGGCGGTCCCGGGGACTTGGTCCCCAAAGACGGTGCCGGAATGCCCGCGCCGCGGAGTGGGAGGCGGGTGCGGGCCGCGCCGGTCCCCACCTGCGCACGTGGGCAATTCTTCCCATTTACCGGGCCTGTCGGCCGCAATACGATTTGTCGGTGGCCTCCTTGAAAACACATCTTCCGCTGCTGCTCGCGGCCCCCGCGCTGGCGAGTTGTCAGTTCTCCTTCTCGACCGGCGGACCGGACTACGAGAAGCTCGAAAACGCGATCGGCGACGAACTCAACAAGTCCTACTCCGAGATCTCCCAAGAGGTGTCGAGTGTGGACTGCCCGCGCCAGGACCCGACGCCCAAGGCCGGTGACACCTTCGTGTGCACCGCCGACGTCGACGGTAACCCGGTGCGGGTCCAGGTCAACGTCAAGGACGACGAGAACAACGTCAACTTCAGCACCATGGACGTCGTCTACGACCTCAACGACACCGCCCAGGGGCTGGCGCGCGACATCTCCGAGAGCCGGGGCTTCGACGTCACCGTGACCTGCGGCGAAGGCCTGAAGGTCGTGGAGGTCGGGCAGTCCTTCGAGTGCACCGCCGCCGACCGGAGCGGCGACACCCGGCAGGTCAAGGTGACCGCCGGAGCCGTGGACGAACCGGACCACTGGGAGATCCTCAACGAGTGACCTGCGGGTTCTCGCCCTGACGGACGGCCCACGCCTGCGATACCCTGCCTGCCAATGGCGGGCGTGGGAGGCAGGGTGGAGCTGGAGGACCGGCTCGCCCGGGCGTGGACGCAGGCACGGGACGGCGCGGGGCGCATCGTCGTGCTGCTGGGGGACCCCGGGATCGGCAAGTCCACCGCGCTGACTCGACTCGGGCAGCACATCGGCGAGGCGGCGTGCATCGTGTCCTGCCGGGGTGGAGAGCTGGCGTCCCCGATGGCGGTGGCCACCGAGATCGCCGCGCTGCTGCCCGCTCCCCCCTCGACCGGCACCGTCACCGCCGAGGTCGATCCCCTGCGCGCCGCCGACGTACTGGGCGCCGGCCTGGCCGAGGCGCGATCCACGGCCCTGCTCGTCGACGACATCCACGACGCCGACCCCTCCAGTCGCACCGCGCTGAACCTCGCGCTGCGCCGCGGCGTGGCCGGCGGGGCGCTGATCGTGATCACCGGCCGCAGGATGCCTGCGGTGCTGTCCTTCGCCGAGGGGTTCGAGGTCGAAGAGATCACCGGCCTGGACCGCGCCGGGGCCGCAGGACTGCTCGACGCGGCCAGCAGCGTGCCGATCGCCCCGGCCGTCCGGGATCACCTGCTCGAGGTTGCCGACGGCAATCCCCTTGTGCTGAGCCACCTTCCGGGTGCGCTCTCGGCCGAGCAGCTCCGCGGCGAGCAACTGCTGCCCGAGGCGATACCGCTGGTCGGCGATCTGCGCACGGTGTTCACCCGCCAACTGCCCCCGCCCGGATCGGCCGCGCGGGAGTTGCTGGAGGTGGCCGCGGTCTCGGCCGACGGCTCGTGGGCGCTGCTGGCGGCACTGCGTCCCGGCATCGCCGAGGCCGCCCTCGAAGACCTCGAAAGCCGTGGCCTGGCAAGCCTGGGCGGCGGGCGCCTGACGCTGCGGCATCCACTGCTGCGCAGCGCGGCGATCAGCGCGATGTCCCCGGCCCGGCGGCGCCGGCTGAACCTGGAACTGGCGGGGGTCGCGAGCCTGCCCGAAGAGGTTCGCCTGGCCCACCGGGCGCGCGGCACGGTCGGTCCCGACGAGGAGGTGGTGGACTCCCTGGTCGAGGCGGCTCGGCTGATGCGGGTCCGCGGCGGCGCCGAAGCCGCGGCGCGGCTGCTGGACCGGGCCGTGGACCTCACCGGCAGCGACACCCGGCGTCAACAGCTGCGGCTGGAGGCGGCCCATCTGCTCGGCGTGGCCGGGGAGTCGGCCGCGGCGCGGCACCGGCTGGAGGCACTGCTGGCCGACCCCGCCTCGGGGGACCTTCGGGTGGCGGCGACGCTGACGCTGGGCACCCTGGAGGCACTCGACGGTGCGCCGGCCGCGGCCTGGCAGCGGCTGACGGAGTGCCTGGCGGTCGCGACCCCCGCCGAGGTGGGGGTGGTGCATGCCCGGATGGCCATTCCGCTGGGCATGCTGGGGCTGGTAGCCCAGATCACCCAACACGCCGAGACGGCCGTCGGGCTCTGCAAACCGCACTCCCCGGAGTGGGACGTGGCGCGGGTGATCCACGCCCACGCCGCCTGCGCGGAGGACGAGGCCCGCGCCAACGACCTGGTGGACGAGATGCTCGACGGGCTGGACCTGTTCGCGGCCGTCCAGCACGACCCCATGGTGGGCCTGCACATCGGTCGCGCGCTCGCCGTCGCCGAGCGGTGCGAGGTGGCGATGACGGCGCTCACCGAGCTGGTCGGTCGGCTTCGTGGGGAGGGGGCGCGCTCCTCGCTGGCGATGGCGTTCGGTGCGCTGGGCGAAACCCACATCCGCGCATCCCGTTTCGATGAGGCGCTGGTCTGCCTGGACGAGGCGATCGCGCTGAGCCTGGCCACCGGCCAGCGTGCGTTCGCGCCGTTCTGGCTCGGGCTGCGCGCGCGTGTTCGTGCGATTCGCGGCGACGACGCGTCCGCGACGGCCGACCTGGACCTGGGTTTCGCCATCTCCGACGAGCAGGCCACCTTCGGCGCGCGGTACTTCCTGCTGGCCAACGCGGGCCTGGTTGCCCTGACGGGGCAGCGCCACCGCGACGCCATCGGCTACCTCGCCGAGGTGTGGGCGTTCGAACAGACCGGGGGCCTGTTGGCGCCGCAACTGGCGCGCTGGCATGCCGACCTCGTGCAGGCCTATGTCGAAACCGGATGTCCCGACGAGGCGGCTCCGCTGCTGGCGCACCTTCGCCGGGTGGCGTCCCGACCCGGTGTCAGCCGGTGGACCCGGGCCACCGCCCTGCGTGCCGAGGCCGTCATCGCCGGCGGCAGCGATCCGGGCCGCGCCGCCCGCCTGCTGGATCGCGCGGCCGGGATCTACCACCCCGAGCTGGACGCCTTCGACCGTGCCCGCACCCATCTGCTCAAGGCGCGGGTGACCGACGGTGAGGTCGCCGAGCAGGCCCGGCGCGAGGCGCTCTACGGATTCCGTCGCACCGGCGCCGCCGCCTGGGCGGTGATGGTGGCCGCCACCGACGATCAGGCCGAATCGGGAATCGACGCGGTCACCGACGCCGAACAGCGGATCCTCGTCGAGGTCGCCAAGGGCCTGACCAACCAGCAGATCGCCAAGCGTCTCGACATCAGCGTCAAGACCGTGGCCAACCACCTCTACCGGGCCTACCGCAAGCTCGGGGTCGCCTCCCGCACCGAGGCCGCCCGCCACGTGCTGCTCGACGGGGCGCGCTGAGAATCCGCCGGCAGGGCGGCGGGCGGCCTCAGTCGGACTGCCGGGCGCGCCGCAGTCGGTCCCGCCACCATCCGACCCGCCCGGCGTCGTCGAGGCGGTACCGCGCCAGCTGACCCGGGTCCGGGGCGGGTGCCAGCGGGCCGACCGGCAGCGCCCCGTCGACGGGGATCAGCGAGCGCGACCGGGAGACCAGGTCGGTCTCGGGTGTGAGGAGCGTGCCCAGGCCGCAGGCATGGGGCAGGTCGGGAAGGGCGCCGGCCAGCGCCAGGCCGGCGGCCAGCCCGATGCTGGTGGCCGCCGTCGTGGCGACCACGCACGGTTTCCCCGACGCCTCGGCGACCCGCAGGGCCCGGCGTACGCCGCCGAGCGGGCCGCAGTGCAGGACCGCGAGATCGGCCGCGTCCCCCAGGCTCATGTCGGCCAGCCCGGCGGCTTCGCGCAGGGACTCGTCGGCGGCCACCGGTACCTCGATGCGGCGGCGCACCGCGGCCAGTTCGGCCCGCGTCCGGCAGGGTTGTTCGATGAACTCCAGTCCCCCGGCGGCCCGGTCCAGTTCGGCGATCGCCGCGACGGCGGTCTGCACATCCCAGTTGCCGCGGGCGTCGCAGCGCAGCGCGGCGCCTGGGCCCAGCGCGTCGCGCACCGCCGCCACCCGGTCGAGGTCCTGCGCCAGTGACCCGGGCCCGCGGGCCACGGCGATGTCGGCGGCCTGGCAGCCCGAGGCGGCGGCGATCGCGTGGGCCGCAGCGGGATCGGTGGCCGGGACGGCGACCGCGGCCCGGACGCGCCCGCGCACCACGTCGGGCCAGCCGACGGTGCCGGCCTCGACGGCGGCGGTCAGCCAGCGTACGGCGGTCGCGTCGTCGGCGCCGGGGGGCGGGCTGAACTCGCCCCACCCCTGCGGACCCTCGATCAGCATCCCCTCGCGCGCGACCGGCGGTCCGTCTTGGCTGGTGCGTGCGGCCGGAATGGCGAACACCGGCGCGTCGTCGAAATCGATCAGGGTCCGCACAAGACTGTGACGCTAATCCATGCCTGCCGTCCGGCGGCGCCGGATGCCCACCGCGTGTCCGCGCGCCGGGGTGGCCGCCGGCGCCGGGACGGTGCCGGGATCGGGTGGGCGCTGTCCGCGCGCGGGATCGACGGTCAATGTGACTGCCGCGGAACCGGTTCCGCCGCCACGGGGCTGCGGGGCCTCGGGTGGCGGCGGCGCGGGCCCCGCGGTCCGCGCCGCCGCCGGGCGGCCCGGGACGGCGGCGCCGAAGAATCTGGAATGAATCAAGAGAAAACTCTTGACTGAGTCCAGAAAAGTCGTACTGTGGGTCGCGTGACGTCGACGCCGGAGTACGCAGACCAGCTGCGCTCGGCCGATCTGCGGGTCACCAGGCCCCGGATCGCGGTGCTCGAGGCGGTGCACGGGAATCCGCACGCCGACACCGAGACGATCTTCGCCGCGGTACGCACCATGCTGCCCGAGGTGTCGCGCCAGGCCGTCTACGACGTCCTCAATGCCCTGACCGCGGTGGGTCTGGTCCGCCGGATCCAGCCGTCGGGTTCGCTGGCTCGCTACGAGTCGCGCGTCGCCGACAATCACCACCACATGGTCTGCCGCTCCTGTGGCGTCATCGCCGACGTGGACTGCGCGGTCGGCAGCGCTCCCTGCCTGACCCCCTCCGAGGACGGGGCCGAAATGGACGGCTTCGTCGTCGACGAGGCCGAGGTCATTTACTGGGGTGTCTGCCCGGAATGTGCGTCCACCCCGAATGTGGGATCACAACCGTGATCGCAGCCCGATTCACCACTCCCGAAAGGAAATGCTGTGCCTGACGACGGCCGCACCGTAGAAGAGACTCCGCCGATCGGCGAAGCGCAGAGTGAGTCCGCCCCGAGCGGTTGCCCGATGCAGATCAAGCCCCCGGTCGAGGGTGGCAGCAACCGCGATTGGTGGCCCAACGCGGTGAACCTGAAGATCCTGCAGAAGAACCCCGACGTCATCGACCCGATGGATCCCGACTTCGACTACCGGGCCGCCGTGCAGACCATCGACTTCGACGAGCTGGCCCGCGACGTCGACGCCGTCATGACCGATTCGCAGGACTGGTGGCCGGCCGACTTCGGCAACTACGGTCCGCTGTTCGTCCGGATGACCTGGCATGCCGCCGGCACCTACCGCGTCCAGGACGGCCGCGGCGGCGGCGGGCGGGGTATGCAGCGTTTCGCCCCGCTGAACAGCTGGCCCGACAACGTCAGCCTGGACAAGGCCCGCCGGCTGCTGTGGCCGGTGAAGAAGAAGTACGGCAAGAACCTCTCCTGGTCGGACCTGATCATCTTCGCCGGCAACCGTGCCCTGGAGAGCATGGGTTTCAAGACGGCCGGGTTCGCGTTCGGTCGCCCGGACTTCTGGGAGCCTGAAGAGGACGTGTACTGGGGTGCGGAGGCCGAATGGCTGGGCACCCAGGAGCGCTACGCCGGTCGTAACGAGGGTGACCGGACCAAGCTGGAGAACCCGCTGGCCGCCACCCACATGGGCCTGATCTACGTCAATCCCGAAGGGCCCGAGGGCAAGCCGGATCCGGTGGCCGCGGCCATCGACATCCGCGAGACGTTCGGCCGGATGGCGATGAACGACATCGAGACCGCCGCCCTGATCGTCGGTGGCCACACCTTCGGCAAGACCCACGGCAACGGCGACGCCGACCTGCTGGGCCCCGAGCCCGAGGCCGCTCCGCTGGAGAACATGGGGCTGGGCTGGAGCAACCCGCAGGGCACCGGCGTCGGCAACGACGCCATCACCAGCGGCCTGGAGGTCATCTGGACCCACACCCCGACCAAGTGGGACAACAGCTTCCTGGAGATCCTCTACGGCAACGAGTGGGAGCTGACCAAGAGCCCCGCGGGTGCCTACCAGTGGAAGCCCAAGGGTGACGGCTGGGCCAACTCGGTGCCGATGGCGCAGGGCAGCGGCAAGACCCACCCGTCGATGCTGACCACCGACCTGTCGATGCGGATGGACCCGATCTACGAGCAGATCACCCGCCGCTGGCTCGACCACCCCGAGGAGCTCGCCGAGGAGTTCGCCAAGGCGTGGTTCAAGCTGCTGCACCGCGACATGGGTCCGGTGGTGCGCTACCTCGGCCCGCTGGCGCCGAAGCAGACCTGGCTGTGGCAGGACGTCGTTCCGGCGGGCACCCCGCTGTCGGCCGACGACGTGGCCAAGCTCAAGGCCGCCATCTCCGACTCCGGCCTGACGGTGTCGCAGCTGGTGTCCACCGCGTGGAAGGCCGCCTCCTCGTATCGCAGCAGCGACATGCGCGGCGGCGCCAACGGCGGCCGGATCCGGCTGCAGCCGCAGCTGGGCTGGGAGGCCAACGAGACCGACGAGCTGGCTCAGGTGATCAGCAAGCTGGAGAGCATCCAGTCCTCGTCGGGCACCGGGGCGTCGTTCGCCGACCTGGTGGTGCTGGCCGGCAACGTCGGTGTCGAGAAGGCCGCCAAGGCGGCCGGCTTCGACATCGAGGTGCCGTTCACCTCGGGTCGTGGGGACGCCACCCAGGATCAGACCGACGTCGAGTCGTTCTCCTACCTGGAGCCCAAGGCCGACGGCTTCCGCAACTTCACCGGCAAGGGGCTGAGCCTGCCGGCGGAGTACCACCTCATCGACAAGGCCAACCTGTTGGGCCTGTCCGCGCCGGAGATGACGGTGCTGCTGGGTGGTATGCGGGTGCTCGACACCAACTACGGCGGCACGAAGCTGGGTGTGCTCACCGACTCCCCCGGTGCGCTCACCAACGACTTCTTCGTCAACCTGATGGACATGGGAACCAAGTGGGCGCCGGCACCCGGTGAGGACGGCACCTACGTGGGCAACGACCGTGCCACCAGCAAGGAGAAGTGGACAGCCAGCCGGGTCGACCTGCTGTTCGGTTCCAACTCGCAGCTGCGGGCGCTGGCCGAGTTCTACGCCGAGGACGACGCCAAGGAGAAGTTCGTGAAGGACTTCGTCGCGGCATGGACCAAGGTGATGAACGCCGACCGGTTCGACGTCTGATCGGACGGGCCTGACCGCAGAGAACGCCAAGCGACACCCCGCGAGCGCACCCGCTCGCGGGGTGTCGTGGTCTCCGGGCCGCGCGGGCGGTCGGTACGGTGGTCACCGGGAGAACACATGACCACCTTCGTCATCGTCGGGATCGTCATCCTGGTCGGTCTGGGCCTCGTGGCAAGCCAGCTGTCTCGGCTACGGGCCTGGCTGAACCGGCCGCCGCCCAGCGACCCCGAGGGACCTGACGGGCCCTGACCCGGCTCGGCTGGTGCGATTCGTCGTCGCCGGTGGATGTCCACCGGTGTCGACTCCCCCGCGGCACATGTCGTTAAGGCACGTGCCGTTGAGTCGTGGCCGGGTTACAGCGCGCTGGGAGGTGCCTCATGATGCGGGCGGTCGTGATCGTTCTCGCGCTCGCCGCGGCGTTGTGCGCGGCACTCGGAATCGTCGTGCGCCAGTTGGCGACCCGCGACGTCCCCGCCGATCAGGGCATGAGCCCCACCATCGTGACCACCCTGCTGCACCGCCCGTTGTGGTGGGCCGGCACCGCCACCGCCGTGCTTGGGTACGTGTTTCAGGCGCTGGCCCTGGCCCGCGGCTCGCTCATGCTGGTCCAGCCGCTGCTGGTGTCCTCGTTGCTCTTCGCGCTGCCGATCAGCGCAAGGGTGGCCCGCCAGCGGGTCAGCCGCGCGGACTGGAGCTGGGCCGTGCTGCTGACCGGCGGTCTGGCGGTCTTCGTACTGTTGGCCCATCCCCGGGAGGGCACTCCCCGCCCCCCGGTCCAGGCCTGGGCCGTCGTGGCGGCGGTCGTCATACCGGTGGTGCTGATCTGTGTGGTCGGGGCTGCCCGCTCGGCCGGCACGCGACGGGCGGTGCAGCTGTCGATCGTGGTGGGTGTGTTGTTCGGCATCATCGCGGTGCTGACCAAGATCTGCATGCAGCGACTCGAAGACGGTGGCCTGTGGTCGCTGCTGATGGTGCCCGCCCCATATCTGCTGCTGCTTCTGGGCGTGGTGGGGACCGTCGTGCAGCAGTCGGCCTTCCACGCGGGGGAACTGCAGGCCTCGGTGCCCACGATGCTCGTCCTTGAACCGGTGGTCGCGGTGCTGTTGGGTGTGCTGGTGCTCGGCGAAGAACTCGACGCCACCGGCTACGCACTGCTCGCGCTGCCGGTGGCCGTCGCGGCCATGGTGGCCGGGACAATCGCGCTGGGCCGCGACTCCGGTGCGCTCGACGAGCAAATCGCCACCGCCGGCCCCGGCCCGGCGGACGACGCGCTGCGAGACCGGTCACACTAGCGGTCCTGAGCCGTGCCGGGTGCCGGAGCCTTGCGTACGGTCGACGGGAGTGTCCTGACCCCCGATCCAGCGGAGCTCGCATCTCGATGCCCGAGGAATCAGACCTCAAGAACGCCACCGACCTGGCCCTGACCGCCGCGTGGATGGCGGGGGCCGTCGTACTGGCCTACGTGCTCGGGCTGGCCCTGACCTGGCTGGTGTTTCGCGTCGGGCGCCGCAGCACCCTGGTGCGCGACGCCGCGGACCTGGTCCGCCGGCCGTTGCGGGTGACGCTGATGGTGATCGCGGCGATGATCGCCCTCGGACGCACCACCGACGAGTCGACGCCCTGGCGCGGGACGGCCGATCACCTCCTGCTGATCCTGCTGATCGGGGTGCTGACCTGGCTGGGCGCCAACGTGGTGCTGGTCTTCGAGCGGCGGGTGATCGCCCGCTACGCCGGCGGCGGCGAGACGATCACCGACGCCGACCGGCACTGGCGGCGCATCCGTACCCAGGTGATCACGCTGCGCCGGCTGGCCATCGCCGTCGTCGTGGTGCTGGGGCTCGCCGCGGTGCTCAAGACCTTCCCGCGGTTCAACGACATCGGGACCGGACTGTTCGCCTCGGCCGGGGTGCTGTCGGTGGTGGCGGGCCTGGCGGCCCAGACCTCGCTGGGGGCCGTCTTCGCGGGCATGCAGATCGCGTTCTCCGACGCCGTTCGCGTCGGCGACGTCGTCGTGCTCGAAGACGAGTGGGGCCGTATCGAGGAAATCACGCTGACCTACGTCGTCGTGCAGCTGTGGGACCAGCGTCGCCTGGTGCTTCCCACGACCTACTTCACCACCAGCCCGTTCCAGAACTGGACCCGCAACGCCACCGAGCTGCTCGGCACCGTCGAACTCGACCTCGACTTCATGGTCCCCTTCGATGAGATGCGCGAGGAACTCCAGCGGCTGCTCAACGACAGCGACCTCTGGGACCATCGGACCGGCATCCTGCAGGTCACCGACGCGGTCGGCGGTCATGTGCGGGTGCGGGCCCTGGTCAGCGGGCCCAACGCCGGCGCGCTGTTCGACCTGCGGTGTGCCGTGCGTGAAGGCCTGGTCGCCTGGCTGCAGCGCACCGCACCCGGTGCCCTGCCCCAGTGGCGGGTGGGCCCGGCCAATCCCCCCGATGTCGCCCGCGGCGCGTGGAACCGCACCAATATGAGCAGCCGCGCCGACTCGGCGCTGTTCACCGGCAGCGAGGAGGCCGAGCGCCGCGCCCGCGAGTTCGAGGGGGCCGGTGTCGGCAGTGGTGCCGGACCGCACGGCGGCCACCATGATGGTCGGCACGACGGACGCGGCTCCGGGCCCCCCGATGGAACCCCAGAGGGAACCCCAGACGGACCCCCGGATGGACCCGGGGACGGGCGCAACGGTGCGGACCCGTACGCCGAGCGCATGCCGCGCGGCTACGACGAGGGCTGACAAGCCTGCCTGTCACAACCTGCGCGGTAGCTGGGCCTTGATCAGCGGAGCGATCTTGGCGGCCAGGTAGCCGTGACCGGTGTCGGTGGGGTGCACGCCGTCGGCGCCGATGAGCGTGGGTGCGTCGACGAACCAGCGCTCGGCCAGGGGGTCGACGAACACCGCGCCGGCCGCCAGGGCCTGGTGCGCCAGGACGTCGCGGATCTGCAGGATGTTGGCCGGCGGGTCGGCGGTGGGCCAGGGCGGTCCGATCACCAGCAGTGTCGCCAGCGGGGCGGTGGACTTGGCGGCCTGGAAGGCCGCGCGCGCCGCCAGCGCCAGCGCCGACAGGTCGACGCCCTGGTCGTTGCGGGAGCCGAAGAACACCACCAGCACGTCGTCGGGACGGACGGCGCGCGCCGTCAGGTCCCCGAACACGCTTCCGTGGTCGCCGCGTACCCCGTACCCGGCGCGGCCCTCCGAGGCGACGTCGGGGGCGACGCGGATCCCCTCGTCGGCCAGTCGCTTCCAGGTCAGCGACGCCCAGCCGCGGTCGCCGAGGCCGCCCTCGTCGGTGCCGGTGGTGTAGGAGTCGCCGATCACCGCGACGTGGTACAGCGGGGTGTCGACGGTCAGGGGACGGACCCGGGGGGCGGTCGGCGCGCTCAGCAGCGCGCCCAGCAGGGCGGCGGTCACCGCCGTGGCCGCGGTGGCGCGCGCCCCCGCGGCGGCGAGGGACAGCCCGACGGAACTGAGACGACTCACGGCGACCTTCCTGGCGAAGACGTGCTGATGGGGGTTCCCGACCGGGGCGGCGCGTCGGTGCGCCGCGGCAGAACTTCACACGGCGCGAGCGGGTTCGTGTGCCCTGTGCTGGTCGGTGTCGACCCGGCGCAGCCTGGCCCGGCGCGCCGGGTCGGTCGCCAGCGGTGGACCGCCCCGCCTGGAGTGCGGTGGATCCGCGCTGCGCACGTCGACCATCCGGCGCATCCAGTGCCGCGCCGGCTCCTCGACGGTGTGGTAGAGCACCATGGCGGCGAGGACGGCCAGCCCCAGCAGGCCCGCCACGATGAACTTGCCGGGTACCCCGTCGATGGTCAGCTCGAACTGTTCGGCCGCCCACAGCCAGGAGGTGTGGACCAGCTCGTGGACCATGTACAGCGCAAAGGAGATCTGCCCGCCATAGACGAGGACACGCGTCGACAACACCCGAGGCAGGGTTCCGGCGCCGATCGCCAACGCGACCACCAGCGGCACGAACAGCAGGTCCACCACCCCGCTGGAGTCGCTGACGTTGGGAATCGGGTGGGCATCGAAGTAGTAGAGGATGCCGACGATCGCCGCCGCGATCAGCACCGAGGCGTAGCCGCCCGCCAGGCGCATCCGGTCGGTCAACTGCAGCCTGCGCACCGCGGCGCAGGCCAGCGCCCCGGCGATGAACTGCATCACGATCCGCGGCAGCCAGCTCCACGGCGTGTAGAAATGCCCGCTGGCCAGCAGTAGCAGTACCGGCGGAAGGGACGCCGCGACCGCCAGCCACAGCAGGCCCCGGGCGCGGGTGGCGCGAGCCACCCGGAACACCACCAGGATCAGCACACCGAACATGAGATAGGCCAGCCATTCCGCACTGATCGACCAGGCCGGGCCGTCCCAGCTGGAGTCGTCGAAGAACGGCTGGAACCACAACTGAACCAGGAACAGCTGGCGCACATAGCTCAGCGCGGTGAACTGGTCGGTGTTCTCGGCGGGCACGTGGCCGACGTGCAGGGTGAAGATGACCCACAGCGCCGCCAGGTGCATGGTCACCAGGTAGACCGGCCAGACCCGCGCCAACCGCAGCCACAGGAACCGCGTGGTGGCCCCCAGCGACCAGGCCGGGCCCATCCGATCGAGGTAGTTCCAGGTCAGCACGAACCCGCTGAGGATGAAGAACAGATCCACGCCCTGGGCCCCGCAGTTGAGCACCGGCGCCAGAGCCTCGCTGAAGCCGGGCGCCGCCGCGTGTAGCAACGGACGGAAATGGAACAGCACCACCCACACCGCGGCCACGATGCGAAGGCCGGTGAGGGCCTTGATCTCTCCGCCGATCTCTCCGCCGCGCACAGCACTCTTTCCAGCAGGACCTGCGTTGTCGTCAGGGGTGAGGGACACCGGCCGGCCGGGCGATCAGCCCCCCGCGACCCGGCGACCGGAGGTCTCTGCAGACTAGCAGCGACGGCGGCCGGCAGGCGGCTGCGCAACGCTGTGCGGTTGCTGAAGAAAACCCTTCGCGCCCCCTTGCCGGACCGCGGGTATCGTTATGAGGTTGCCGGCGGTCTCTGGTCGTCCCGGCCGGAGACGATCGAGAGGGGGACGGGGTTGGCGATGCGCGTGCCGGATGACGGCGTGCCGGCTCCGCGACATCACGACGACTCCCGGGTGGCCTCCGCGCCGCCACTGTCGGTGCTGCTGATTGAGGACGATCGCGGTGACGCCGTCATCGTCGAGGAGTTGATCGCCGACACCGGGGCGGACATCCGGGTGGCCTGGGCCCCGTCGCTGGCGGCCGCCGCGCCGAAGCTGACCGCGGCCCGCCCGGACTGCGTGCTGCTCGACGTGCATCTGCCCGACTCCAGCGGGATGGACGCGGTCAAACGCGTTGCCGACCTGGACCCGACCATCCCCATCGTGGTGCTCACCGGGCTCGCCGACGAGGAGTTCGGGGTGTCGGCGTTGGCGTCGGGCGCGCAGGACTACCTGGTCAAGGGGCGCGTGGAGCCGGAGTCGCTGCACCGCGCGGTGCTGTATGCCATCGAGCGCAAACGCGCCGAGCTCACCGCCGTCGAACTGCACGCCAGTCAGTTGCGTACCCGGGAGAACGCGCGGCTGGAGCGCGGGCTGCTGCCCTCGCCGCTGCTGCTGGACGATCCCGGCGTGCAGATCGTCGCCAAGTACCGGCCCAGCCGGGAGAACGCACTGCTCGGGGGCGACTTCTTCGACTTCGTGCAGACCCCCGACCGCACCGTGCACGTGATGATCGGCGACGTGGCCGGCCACGGACCCGACGAGGCCGCGCTCGGGGTGGCGCTGCGGATCGCCTGGCGCACGCTGACCTTCATCGGGATGCGCGGCGCCGACCGGATGCGCGAGCTGGACCGGATTCTGCGCGCCGAGCGGGCCTCGGGCGGTATCTTCGCCACGGTGCTGAGTCTGGCGATCCCTCCGGACAGCCGGCACATCTTCGCGGTGCGGGCCGGCCATCCGGGAATGCTGCTGCACGGCCCGGATTCGGTGGACTGGGTGCTGCCGCAGGGCGGCCCGGCCCTCGGTCTGCGCTGCACGGAATGGGAACCGGTCAAGGTGGATCTCCCCGGGGACGCGGGTCTGGTGCTGCTCACCGACGGGCTGTTCGAGGGCCACTCCGGCAGCGGCAACGAACGCCTCGGCGAGGACGGGCTGCTGGAGATTGCCCGGTCACTGGCCGCTCTGCCCGGCCCGGAGTTCATCGACGGCCTGATCGACGCCGCCGAGACCCGGGCCGCGCCCTACGGAGGGATCGCCGACGACATCGCCGTCGTGCGTGTGCAGCGGACGGTCGGGTGACGCGGCCCGCCGGCCGGGGCAGCTCGCTCACCGTGCAGGGTTGGCTGCTCGCGGTGCTGTCGGTGATGGGTGTGATGGTGCTCGCCGGCGGGGTACTCGCCGGTGTGCTGCTGACCCGCTCCGACCGCGTAGCCCGTCAGCTCAGCGACGACGTTCAGCCGTCCCGGGTGGCGGCCTACCAGCTGCAGGGGGCGCTGCGCGACCAGGAGACCGCGGTGCGCGGCTATCTGCTCTCGGCCGACCCGCAGTTTCTCGAGCCCTACTCCGAGGGGCGGCGCACCGAAGAGGTCGCGGCCGCAGAGATCAGGCAACACCTGGTCGGCCGTCCCGACCTGCTGGCGGACCTGTCCACCATCGAGGAGGCCGCCGACTCCTGGCGCGCCAACTTCGCCGAACCGCTGATCGCCAGCGTCACCCCGGGCACGCCGAACCTGGTCAACCAGGACCTCGCCGAGCGTGGGAGAGCCGAATTCGACCGGATCCGTGGGCTTTTCGATCAGCAGAACATCGCTTTGAACCAGGCGCGGTTGACCTCACTGGAGCAGCTGGACAACATCCGGGACTGGCGTGACCGCGTGTTGATCGGCGTCATCGCGGTGGTGCTGCTGACCGCGGTGCTGCTGGCGGTACTGGTCCGCCGAACGGTGACCCGGCCGCTGGAGGCGCTGGCCGCGGCGTGCCGGCGGGTCACCGACGGCAACTTCGGCGAGACCATCCCGGTGCGCGGGCCCAAGGACATCAGGGCGATCGCCGGTGACGTCGAAGACATGCGCCAGCGGATGGTGGCCGAACTCGACGCCTCGACGGCGGCGCGGGTGTTGCTCGTCGAGCAGGCCGAGGCCCTCGACGAGCAGGCCGAAGAACTGCGCCGCTCCAACGCCGAGCTGGAGCAGTTCGCCTACGTGGCCTCCCACGATCTGCAGGAGCCGCTGCGCAAGGTCACCTCGTTCTGCCAGCTGCTGGAGCGGCGCTACGGCGACAAGCTCGATGAACGGGGGGTCGAGTACATCGCCTTCGCCGTCGACGGGGCCAAACGCATGCAGGTGCTCATCAACGACCTGCTGACGTTCTCGCGGGTGGGCCGGCTCAACGCCACCGACACCGAGGTGGACCTCGATGTCGCGCTGGATGCCGCGCTGGACAACCTCGCCACCGCGGTCGGCGAATCCGGCGCCGAGATCCGCCGTCCCGCAGAGGGGCTCCCCGTGGTCAGCGGCGACCCGACGCTGCTGACGATGCTGTGGCAGAACCTGATCGGCAACGCCGTGAAATTCCAGCGTCCGGGCGTCGTGCCCCGGATCGCCGTCGATGTCCGCCCCGGCGACGGCGAGCACGACGGCCAGTGGGTCTTCGAGGTCTCCGACAACGGCATCGGTATCGACGACGACTTCGTCGACAAGGTCTTCGTGATCTTCCAGCGGCTGCACGGCCGGGACGCCTATGGCGGAACCGGCATCGGGCTGGCACTGTGTAAGAAGATCGTCGAGCACCACGGCGGCGCCATCTGGATCGACACCTCCTACAGCGACGGGACCAGGTTCACGTTCACCCTGCCCCGGCACGCGGAGACTCAAACCCCGATTGCCCTGGAAGGAACACGCGCATGACTTCAGCCGTGCGAGCCATCGACGTGCTGCTCGTGGAGGACGATGCCGGCGACGAGCTGATCACCCGGGAAGCGTTCGAGCACAACAAGATCAAGAACACCCTGCACGTGGCCCGCGACGGGCAGGAGGGCCTGGACTTCCTCTACCGCCGCGGTCAGTACGCCGAGGCCCCGCGCCCGGACCTGATCCTGCTCGATCTGAATCTGCCCAAATACGACGGCCGACAGTTGCTGGAAACGATCAAGTCCGATGCCGATCTGTGCCATATCCCGGTGGTGGTGTTGACCACCTCCGCGGCAGAAGAGGACATCCTGCGCAGCTACAAGCTGCACGCCAACGCCTACGTGACCAAGCCGGTGGACCTCGATCAGTTCATGGGTGCAGTTCGCCAGATTGACGAATTCTTTGTTCAAGTGGTGCGGCTGCCCCAGTTCTGAGGCGGCCCGCGGGCTCCGCATTCTCACAGAAGTGTTAGACGATTCCCCCGGTGACCTTAGAGTAACTGGCTAACCTCGGTGACAAGGTTGAGGTCGGCTGAGGTCGAGGAATCGAGGGTACTCATGGGGTCCACAATGTTCTCCGGTACCGGGTCCGCGCACGCCAACCCGGTGTTTGACTGCGGTGGCGCGAAGATTCGGGCGCGATCGCGACACTGTGCCACAGTGGTGGCGGTGTCGGGCACGATCTCCGCAGCTAACCTCTCTCGGCTGGCCGACCACGTCACGCGGTTCGTGCTCCCCGACACCCCGTTCGTGCTCGACCTCAGCGCCGTGGCTTCGGCAAGCGCCGATGCGCTGGCGTTGCTCGAGGCGGTTGACACCCGGTGCACGGCCGAGCAGGTCCAGTGGGCCCTCATCGGGAGCCGAGCGCTGACCGCGCTGCCCGGTGTCGGCGAGGACGCGGCCTTCCCGGTCGTCGGCTCGGTGTCGGAGGCCCTGTACTACTTCGACGAGGCCACCCAGCGCCGCCGCGCACTGCTGCTGCCGCTGCTCAAGAAGACCGCGTAGGCACCGCCGGGCCCCACCGCCGGGTCCCGTGGCGCGGTGCCGAATTGCGCTGTGCCGCGCGGTGCCGAATTGCGCTGTGCCGCGCGGTGCCGAATTGCGCGGTGCCGAAACGGGTGGCGCCCCACTACGCTGTGGCCATGGCCGATGTGCTGAGCGTGAACCTGGCGCGCCCGCGCACCAATCCCGACCACCAACAGTCGGATACCGGCATCGACAAGGTCCCGACCGCCGACGTCGTCGAGGTGCGCTCCCCCGGTCCGATGCACGGCGGTCTGGGCAGTGGCCTCGTCGGCGACCTGATCGGCAACCACCAGGTCCACGGTGGCGATGATCAGGCCGTCTACGCCTACGCCCGCGAGGACCTCGACGGCTGGCAGGCCGACACGGGCCGGGATTTCCCCGGCGGCTCCTTCGGGGAGAACCTGACCACCTCGGGGATCGACGTCACGGGCGCGCTCATCGGCGAGCGCTGGCGGGTCGGCGACTCCGGGCTCGTCCTGGAGGTCTCGGCACCGCGCATCCCCTGTCGCACCTTCGCCGCGTTCCTCGACATCGCCGGCTGGATCAGGACGTTCACCGAGGCCGCCAAGCCGGGCGCCTACCTTCGGGTGATCACCCCGGGAACGGTGCGTGCCGGCGACCGGATCACGGTGACCTCCCGCCCCGACCACGCCGTCACGGTGGGGCTGGTCTTCCGGGCGCGCACCCGCGAACCGCAGTTGTTGCCCCAACTGCTCGTCGCCGACGCGTTGCCCGACGAGATCAAGGAACAGGTGCGCCGCCGGGTCGCCGACCCGAAATCCTGACCCCGGCTGCCCCTGACCCGAGTCCCCTGGCCCCAGTCCTCTGTCCCGGAGCCGCCGGGCCGGCCGCGGAACGGCGCCGTGTGGCACGCTGCTCGGTGTGCACGACCCGGTGGATCTGCCGCAACCGGATCCCGACCTGCCGCATCTGGCCGAGGTGGCCCCCTCGGTCCTGTCGGCGTTGGGTGTGCCCGGGTTCGCCAACACGCTGTCCCTGCCCGACGGGTTGAGCGGCGCCTGCGTGTTGCTGATCGACGGCCTGGGCGCCGAGCTTCTCGACGCGCACCGCGGTGACGCGCCGGTACTGGCGGGGCTGCGGGCACGCACGCTGACCGTGGGGTTCCCGTCGACGACCGCGGCCGGCATCGCGGCCCTGGGCACCGGGTGCAGTTCCGGTGGCCACGGTCTGGTCGGCTACGCGTTCCGGGTGCCCGGCGCCGGCGTCCTCAACGCCCTGAGCTGGCGGCCCCACCCGTTCGGCCCCGACCTGCGCGACAGCGTGGTGCCCGAACAGCTGCAGCCCATGACCACGACGTTCGAGCGCGCCGCGGCGGCGGGCTTCGCCGTCAGCGTCATCTCCGACGCCGAATACGGCGACTCCGGGCTGACCCGGGCCGTGCTGCGCGGTGGGCGCTATGTCGGGGTGCTGGCGCTGGGCGACCTGGCCGCGCAGGTGGGCGTGGCACTGGCCGGCGGCGGATTCTGCTACGGCTACCACCGCGACCTCGACCTGCTCGGGCATCTACACGGGCCGGGCTCGCCGGCGTGGCGGATGCAGCTGCGCCAGATCGACCGGCTGGTGGAATCGATCGTCGAGCGGCTTCCGCCCGGCGCGCTGCTGGCCGTGGTCGCCGACCACGGCATGGTCGGTGTCGAGGAGGCCCGCGTCGTCGACGCCGACGCCACCGCGGGCCTCCTCGACGGCGTCGCAGCCCTGGGCGGCGAGCCCCGGGCCCGCCACGTCTACGCCGTCGACGGGGCCGTCGACGATGTGCTGGCCACCTGGCGTGAGATCCTCGGTGACCGGGCCCGGGTGCTGGCGCGCGAGGAGGCGATCGCCGCGGGCTGGTTCGGCGGCTGCGGCCCGGCGGACGTCCGCGCCGAGGTGCGGCCCCGGATCGGCGACGTGGTGGCCGCCGCCCTCGGGACCGCGGCGGTGGTGCGCCGTCGCGTCGAGCCGATGGAGTCCGCGCTGGTGGGCCACCACGGCTCGCTGACCTCGGCCGAGCAGCGGGTGCCGCTGCTCGTCGCGCACGGCTGAGGAACCACCGTGAGATACCGGATGCGAGACCGACCGAAGGAGCACCGATGAGCACCCGCTGGCAGGGAACCGACGCCCCGCGCGGTGACGACTACGACGCCCGCTGGCGCACGCTGGCCGACAGCGGCCAGAACGTGCACGGTGAAGCCGACCTCGTCGAGTCGCTGCTGGCGGGCGCCGAGACGGCGGCCGTGCTCGACGCGGGGTGCGGCACCGGGCGGGTCGCGATCGAATTGGCCCGCCGGGGCTTCCGGGTGGTCGGCGTCGACGCCGACTCCCGGATGCTGGACACCGCGCGGACCAAGGCCCCCGAGCTGTCCTGGGTGGAAGCCGACCTCGCCGACCTGGACGACGTGCGGGACACCTTCGACCTGGTACTGCTCGCCGGCAACGTGATGATCTTCGTGCAGCCCGACACCGAGGCCCGAGTGCTTCGCGAACTGGCCGACCGGCTGCGCCCCGGAGGCCTGCTGGTGGCCGGGTTCCAGCTGCGCGCCGACCGCCTGGCGCTGCAGACCTACGACGAGCTCGCCGAGGCGGCGGGCCTGCAGCTGGTCCAGCGATGGGCCACCTGGGACAGGCAGCCGTTCGCCGGCGGTGACTACGCGGTGTCGGTGCACCGCCGGCCCGGCGGGTGACGGTGACCGGCCGGGTGTGACCGGTCGAGTGCGATGAAGGCCGTCGGTCGGCGTCACGGGCGGACCGAATCGGCGCGCGGGCCGGGCATCCCGTTAGGGTCGGGACAGGACCACCGGCACCACCCAGGACCACCACCCAGGACCACCACCCAGGACCACCACCCAGGACCACCACCCAGGACCACCACCCAGGACCACAATGACGAGCACAGCGAACGAGAAGGGGACGCACATGGCCGAAATCGACCGCGGCATCGAGGTGGTTCAGGAAGCCGTGCACACGACAACGGTGCGTGTCGGGCGCATCGCCGGGATCGTCTCGGGGGCCGTCGGACAGGTGATGCGCGAGATCGGCGATCTGGTGTGGGATTACCGCGACATCGCCGGAGACGCCCGCAAGTCGCCGCCCACCGACTGACCCACCCGACTGACCCACCCCGTGGTGGTCGTGGCTCAGGCGTCGCCGAGCATCGCCGAGGCCGACTGGTCCCAGTGATCGAGGTGGACCGATTCCTCCAGCGGGCGCCGACGCAACGGGCCGTGCCGGCCCTTGGGCCACCCCACCACGATGTGGCCGGCCAGCAGCCATCCCTCGGGGACACCGACCGCGGCGCGCAGCACCGATTCACCGCCGTAGGAGGCCCAGCCGGTCATGCAGGCACCCAGCCCCTGAGCGCGGGCGGCCAGCTGGAAGTTCTGCATGGCGGGAAAGATCGAGCCGCCCAACAGCAGTTCGGAGGCCGTCGGATAGTGCCGCTGCGCGAACAGCACCGAGGTGAATTCGCCGGCCCGGTCATGCAGCTCGTAGGTCGCGCGGTTGTTGCGGGCACGCGGGCTGTCATCGTCCGGGTCG
Source organism: Mycolicibacterium palauense (assembly GCF_002592005.1). Taxonomy (GTDB): domain Bacteria; phylum Actinomycetota; class Actinomycetes; order Mycobacteriales; family Mycobacteriaceae; genus Mycobacterium; species Mycobacterium palauense. The sequence continues at coordinate 35,950 of NZ_NVQF01000038.1, forward strand.
GGTCGGCTCATCCCGTAGACCGGTTCGATGACGCCGAGCGCCAGTGCCGCGGCCTCGGCCACCGCGGCGCGCTGCTGCGGCGACCGCAGCACCACGAACCGCCAGCCCTGCGCGTTGGCGCCGGAGGGCGCCCACGTGGCCGCCCGCAGGCAGCGGGCCAGGGTCGCGTCGTCGACGGGTTCGTCGGTGAACCGCCTGATCGTCCGGGCGGTGGACATCACTTCCCAGATGTCGCTGCTCGCTGCGGTCATCGCTCTCCCCTCACATCCCACTTGGTGCGAGGCCCCGGCCGCATCCCACCGGAGCCGCCCCTACCGCTACCCTCTCAGACCGTGATCGTGCTGCTGCCGCCCTCGGAGACCAAACACGCCGGCGGGGACGGCCCGGCGCTGAGCATGGCGGCGCTCAGCTCGCCGCAACTGAACCCGCTGCGCGACACGCTGATCGACGAGCTGGTGGCGCTGGCGGCCGACGTCGACGCGAGCAGGCGGGCGCTGGGGTTGTCGAAGTCCCAGGACCGCGCGATCGCCGACAACGCCGCGTTGCGCAGCGCGCCGACACTGCCGGCTATCCGGCGCTACACCGGTGTGCTCTACGACGCCCTCGACGTCGAGTCGCTGCGCGGCGCCGCCGCGGCGCGGGCCCGGGCGCGTCTGGCGATCGGCTCGGCGCTGTTCGGCCTGTTGCGCGCCGAGGACCGGGTGCCCTCCTACCGGCTCTCGGCGACGTCCAAGCTGCCCGACCGTCCGACCCTGACCGCGCGCTGGCGCCCGCAGCTGGAACCGGTGCTGGCCGGCATCGCCGCCGAGGAGCTCGTGGTCGACCTGCGTTCGGGCTCGTACGCCGCGCTGGGCCGGCTGCCCGGCGCCGTGCAGGTGCAGGTGCTCGCCGAGCGTGCCGACGGCCACCGCAGCGTGGTCAGTCATTTCAACAAGGCGCACAAGGGCCGGTTGGCCCGGACGCTGGTCAGCAGCCGGGCCGAACCCGACGACGCGGCCGGGGTGGCCGCCGTGGCCCGCCGCGCCGGGATCACCGTCGAGCAGACCGGCGACGGCCTGACCGTCGTCGTGCCGGCCTGAGCATCCGGCCGGCCGGCCCGCCCGCGCGGACTCGCGACGGTCAGGCCTTGGCCAGCTGCTCGGCCTGCTTGGCCTCGTAGAGCCGCGCCCACTCGGCCCGCGGCCGGATCGACACGTCGACGTCGGTGGCCTTGGCGCGCAACGCGCCCGCGGTCGCCCGCTCCTTCGGTGTCAGCTTGAACGGATCCCAGCTGAAGAACCGGCTGGAGTTCTCCCAGGTGATCTTGTTGATGTCGGAGTCGGAGGCCCCCGCGGCGTTGAGCTCGGCCAGCACCTGCTCGGGCGCGTCCGGCCAGAAGCAGTCCGAGTGCGGGTAGTCGCACTCCCAGGCGATGATGTCGATGCCGATCTCGTGGCGCAGTTTCAGCGACGTCTTGTCGGTGACGTAGCAGGCCAGCGAGTGCTCGCGGAACACGTCGGAGGGCAGCTTGTCGCCGAAGTCGCGGCGCAGCCACTTCTGGTTGGTGTAGTGCCGGTCGCTGCGGTCCAGGTAGAACGGGATCCAGCCGATGCCGCCCTCGGAGAACGCGAACTTCAGGTCCGGGTAGTTGCGCATCGCCGGGCCCCACAGCAGGTCCTGGGCGCACATCGCCGAGACCTGGGTGGCCAGGATGATCAGATTGTCGATCGGTGCGTTGGGCGCCATGCTGATCGCGCCGAACCCGGTGCCGATGTGCAGGCACATCACCACGTTCTCCTCGGAGAGCGTGGTGAACACCGGGCTCCAGTACTCCTCGTCGTGGTAGCTGGGCAGGCCCTCCAGGTGCGGCAGCTCCGGCATCGTGACCGCGCGGCAGCCCTTGGCCGCCACCCGGCGGATCTCGGCGCACATGGCCTCGGGGTTCCAGGTCGGCAGGATCGCGATCGGGATGAAGCGGTCCGGGTAGGAGCCGGCCCACTCGTCGATGTGCCAGTCGTTGTAGGCCGACACCATCACCAGCGTGGCCTCCTCGCGGTGCATGTTGAGGTGGCGCGCGGAGAACCCGGTGAACGTCGGGAAGCACATCGAGGCCAGGATGCCGTTGCGGTTCATGTCGCGCACCCGCTCGTGCACGTCGTAGACGCCCGGGCGCATCTCGGCGAAGCCGGCCGGGTCGCGGCCCCACTCCTCGGCCGGCCAGGACACCACGGCGTTCAGGCCGCTGACCCCCTGCGGGCGGCCCTGGTACATCCACTGGTCGACACCCTTGTCGTCGGTGACGACGATGGGCGCCTCATCCTTGTACTTGCCCGGCACGTGACGAAGGAACATGTCCGGAGGCTCGACGACGTGGTCGTCAATGCTCACCAGGATCAGATCGTCGACGTTCATCAAGCTCCTCGGATAGCGGTGGCGGGTGGCTGTGCGCGGGTGCCCCCGGACGGGTCCGGTGTGGGCTGGCTCGCTTCTTCTTTCACTTGTACCCTCAAACACCGTGACCGTCTCTGCGCTATCGGACAGATATTTGCCGCAATCGGCCAATGTCTCCCCCGGCCGGTCGGCCGGGTCTTCGGTTGGAGCTTCGGGCGGGTCTTGGGTCGGGTCACTGCGGCCGCCGCGCATCGAACTGCGCAAGGGCGGGCACGCGCTGGCCGGTAGCTACCTCTACGAGGGCGACAAGCTGCTGACCGGCTGGCATTCCCACGAGGTGCACCAGATCGAATACGCGCTGCACGGCGTCGTCGAGGTCGAGACCGCCGCCGGACACTATCTGCTGCCGCCCCAGCAGGCCGCCTGGCTGCCCGTGGGACTCGACCACCAGGCCGTGATGAATCCCGACGTGAAGACCATCGCGGTGATGTTCGACCCGCAGCTGGTGCCCAACGCCGGGGACCGCGCCCGCATCCTGGCCGTTTCGCCGCTGATCCGGGAGATGATGATCTACGCGCTGCGCTGGCCGATCGACCGGCCCACCGGCGACGAGATCTCCGACGGCTTCTTCCGGACGCTGGCACACCTGGTGTCCGACGCCCTGGACCACGAGGCGCCGCTGAGCCTGCCGACCACCGACCACCCCATCGTCGCGGCCGCGGCCGGCTTCACCAAGGAACACCTGCAGTCGGTGACCGCCGAGGAGGTGGCCCGCGCCGTCGCGGTCTCCGAGCGCAGTCTGCGGCGACTGTTTCAGGACACCCTGGGAATGTCGTGGCGGACCTACCTGCTACACGCCCGGATGCTGCGGGCCATGGCGCTGCTGGCAGCGCCCGGGCAGTCGGTGCAGGACACCGCCAGCACCGTCGGCTTCGACAGCATCAGCGCGTTCACCCGCGCGTTCACCCAGTTCTGCGGGGAGACACCGTCGGCCTACCGGCGCCGGGTGGGCGAGCAGCAGGAGGCGGTCGGCGAACCGCCCCGGGAGTAGGTCCGCCGCCGGTGTCGACGTTTCGGCGCTACCTGCGTATCCAGGCGATGACGCTGGTGTTCGGGCTGGTCGGTCCGATCTTCCTGGTCGTCTACTTCGCCGCGCAGCCGGACCCGACGATCCGCTGGATGTACTGGTGGGGGCTGTTCATCACCGCCGCGGACGTGCTGGTCGCGCTGTGGCTGACCGGTTCATCCGAGGACGACGCCGACTCCGGCCGGCAGTGATCCCCCGCCATCGAGTTGCCGGCCGGTGCGTCACCCCGCAAGATCCGTGAATGGACGGGACGACCGCGGCCGAGCTGGCCGGACTCGATGCGCTGGGCCAGGGCGAACTGCTGTCCACGGGTGCGCTCAGCGCCGTCGAACTGCTCGAGGCGGCCATCCTGCGGACCGAGGCCACCCGCGGCCTCAACGCCGTGATCACCGACCTGTTCGACCGGGGCCGCCGGCAGGCCGCGGCCCTCGACGCCGCCGGGACGCTGCGCGGGGGTGCGGCCGGGCCGCTGGCCGGTGTCCCGTTCCTGCTCAAAGACCTCGGGGCCTCGCTGGCCGGCGCCCCGGAGGCGATGGGGTCGCGCGCACTGCGGACCCACGTCGCCACGCAGAGCAGCTGGTTCGTCGAGCGCTACCTGGCCGCGGGGCTGGTGGTCTTCGGGAAGACGAACACCCCCGAATGGGGCAACCACTGCACCACCGAACCGTCGTTGTTCGGCCCGACCGTCAACCCGTGGGGCCCCGCGATCACCCCGGGCGGGTCCAGCGGCGGCTCGGCCGCGGCGGTGGCCGCCGGTGTGGTGCCCGCCGCCTCGGGGGGCGACGGCACCGGCTCGATCCGGGTGCCGGCGTCCTGCTGCGGGCTGGTCGGTCTCAAACCGCGCCGGGGCCGCAGCTCGTTCGCGCCCGGGGCCGGGCACGGGCTGGAGGGCCTGGTCAACGAGCACGCGCTGACCCGGACGGTCCGCGACAGCGCCGCGCTGCTGGATGCGGTGACCGGCAGCGCGCCCGGCGACCCGTACACGGCTGCCCCGCCTGCGGAACCGTTCTCGGCCGCCCTGGGCCGCCCGCCCTCGGCCCGGCGCATCCTGATGGCGACGGCCGCACCGTTTCCCGGGCCGGCCCCCGCACCCGAGGTCGTCGCGGCCGTCGAGGACACCGCCGGGCTGCTCGCCGGGCTGGGGCACCACGTCGAGCCCGGTGCGCCCACCGTCGACGCCGACGCCGTGGCCGAGGCGATCTCGGTGCTGCACACGGTCAGCAACGCCCAGCTGCACGCGATGGCCACCGAGCATCTGGGCCGCGAGCCCGCCGAGGACGAATTCGAGCCCAGTACCTGGGTCATGGTGCGGGAGGGCTTCACCACCACCGGTGTGGCCTACGCGAACGCGATCGGCACCGTGCACGCGCAGACCCGGCGCTTCGCCGCCGGCATGGCGGGCCACGACGTGCTGCTGGTGCCCACCCTGCTGACCGGCCCGCCGCCCTATGCGCTGCTGGACCGCCCGCGCGGAACCACCCGGGCATTCTTCGACGTCGAGTTCGCCACCACCGGTTGGACGTCGCTGGCCAACGTCACCGGGTGGGCGGCCATCTCCCTGCCGCTGGGCACCACCGCCGCCGGACTGCCGGTCGGGGTGCAGCTGATGGCGCCCGACGAGACGGTCCTGCTGCAGCTGGCCGCGCAGCTGGAGGCCGCCGCACCCTGGCAGGGGCGGCGTCCGCCGATCTGGGCGGGGGTCTGAGGGCGCACCGAGGCGCACCGCGCAGATCCCTGCCGGACGTCTATGCCTAACGGGCAAGTGTGGCGTGCAACACTCTTGGGATGATTCCCGCCATCGATCGCCCCAAGCTGGAGGGCACCATCGCGGTCGGCGAGGACCGCCAGATCAGCTTCGCCGAGTTCGGCGATCCGCACGGCCGCGCCATCTTCTGGTTGCACGGCACCCCCGGCGCCCGGCGCCAGATTCCCACCGAGGCCCGCGCGTTCGCCGAGGAGGCCGGCATCCGGCTGGTCGGGGTCGATCGCCCGGGGATCGGTCTGTCGACGACGTTCCAGTACGACACCGTCCTGGACTTCGCCGCGGATCTGCGCACGGTGGCCGACGTGCTCGGCATCGACAAGATGGCGGTCGTGGGCCTGTCCGGCGGCGGTCCCTACACGCTGGCCGTCGGGGCGGCGCTGCCCGACCGGGTGGTCGGGCTCGGGGTGCTCGGCGGTGTGGCCCCGACGTGCGGACCCGATGCCATCGGCGGTGGCGTCATGGCGCTGGGAATGTACGCGGCGCCGATGATCCGGGTCGCCGGGACGCCGTTGCGCTTCGCGGCCACCAATCTGATCCGGCTGATCCGGCCGGTGGCCGAACCGGCGCTCTACGCCTACGGGTGGGTCTCCCCCGAAAGCGATCGCCGGATGCTGACCCGCCCCGAGTTCAAGGCGATGTTCCTCGACGATCTGCTCAACGGCGCCAAACACCAGCTGGCGGCGCCGTTCGCCGACGTCGTCGTGTTCGCCCGCGACTGGGGTTTCCGGCTCGAGGAGGTCAAGGTCCCGGTCCGCTGGTGGCACGGGGACGAGGACCACATCGTGCCCTTCGCCCACGGCCAGCACGTGGTCTCGCGTCTGCCCGACGCCGAACTGTCCATCGTGCACGGGGAGAGTCACCTGGGGGCGCTGGGCCACGCCACCACAATCCTGCGGTCCATGCTGCAGCTGTGGGATGAACACGAGGCGTTGTGAGGGGCCGGCGGCGAGCCACGACGTACCGTGGGGCCACCGGACCGTCGAGTAAGGGAGTCGCATGCGCGCGCGGGAGCACCCCAACCACACCGCCGAAGTGCCCATGGTTTTCCCGCCGTGGCTGGAGCGGCTGCAGATCAGGTACTTCAACCCGCTGATCGGTCCGGCGGCCCGCCACCTGCCGGGGTTCGCGGTGATCAAGCACCACGGCCGCAAGTCCGGCACCCCCTACGAGACCGTCGTGTCGGCCTACCGCAAGGGCGACGTCGTCGCGGTGATGCTGGCGCACGGCAAGACCAACTGGGTCAAGAACGTGCTCGCCGCCGGCGAGGCCGACATGAACCTGGCCCGCCGGGATGTGCACCTGGTCAACCCGCGCATCGTTCCCGCGGGTGGCGACGCCGCCGGGCTGCCCCGCGTCGCACGGATGGGGGCGCGCCGGGTCGGCGTATTCGTCGCCGACATCGACCCGGGGCCCTCGGCTCGCTGACTGCCCGATCGCGCTGACTGCCCGATCGCGCTGACTGCCCGATCGATTCGGTAATCAGATCGCGGTCAGGGCCGAAACGGCGATCTGGTTACCGACTCGATCACCGGGCGGCGGCCTGTAGGGCGGTGCGAAGCAGGTGCATCGCCACCGTGGTGGAACGCTCCCGCACGTCGTTGCGGTTGCCCGGCAGGCGCAACGTGCGGACGACGGCGGGCTGCCCGGCCAGTGTGACGCAGAAACACACCGTGCCCACCGGCTTGGTGTCGGTCCCGCCGCCCGGGCCGGCGATACCGGTGATGGCCACCGCGGTGTCCGCACCGAACCGCAGCAGCGCACCGTCGGCCATCGCCTCGGCCACCGGTTCGGACACCGCGCCGTGTCGGCTCAGCAGCGCCGGCTCCACCCCCAGCACCGCGGCCTTGGCCTCGTCGGCGTAGGCGACCACCGCACCGGCGGTGTAGGCCGAGGAGCCGGGCCGGTCGGTCAGCCGGGCCGCCAGCAGCCCACCGGTGCAGGACTCCGCGGTGGCCACGGTGCGCCCGGCCAGCAGCGCGGCCACCTGGTCGTCGACGGTGGAGCCGTCGACGGAGAACACGTCGCGACCGTGGCGGCTCTGCAGCACCTCGAGCAGCTGCCCGTAGACGGCCTGATCCGCGGGCTCGTAGCGGGTGACGATCTCGAGTTCGCCGCGCCGCAGGCAGGTGGTGATCTCCAGGCGGTCGAAGCCGCCGACCGTCCCCTCGGCGTCGCGCAGCGTCTCGGCCAGCGCCGATTCCGGCAGCCCGAACATCCGCACGGTGTCCTGCCGATAGACGGTGCGGCCGGCGATGGCCTGCCCCACGGCCGCGGTGTCGACGGCCTTGCGCCACATCGGCTGCAGCTCACGCGGCGGACCCGGCAGCACCACCACCGTCGGCGTGCCCGGCACCACGACGCCGGGTGCGGTGCCCACCGGGTCGAGGATCTCCGCGCCGACGGGCACGAGGGCCTGTTTGCGGTTGGCCGCGCGCACCGCCTCGAAGTTGGGGGTGTCGAAGCGGGCCATCAGCCGGCGCAGAATGTCGGCGATCCGCTCCTCCAGCGCCTCGTCGAGCACCAGCTCGCGCCCGCAGAACCGGGCCACCGTGGCCACGGTCATGTCGTCGGCGGTGGGCCCCAGACCGCCGCTGGTGACGATCAGGTCGACGCCCTCGGCGGCCAGGAAGCGCAGCTGGGCCTCGATGTCCTCGGGCCGGTCCCCGCAGAGGGTGATGTGGGCCAGCTCGACCCCGAGCTCGAGCAGCCGGTCGGCCAGCCACGGCCCGTTGCGGTCGCTGACCCGGCCGGTCAGGACCTCGGTTCCGGTGACGACGATGCCGGCGCGGACACTCACGCCGGCGCGACGCCGGGTGCGCGCACCACCATCGGCACGGCCGGGAAGTAGGCGGCCATCTCCGAGCGCGACCGGCGCAGTGCGGCGGTGCCGTATCCCTTCTTGCGGTGCTCGGGATGAATCCAGATCCGCACGTTGACCTCGCCGCCGATGAGCTCGCCGAACACCATGCCGACCTTCACCGGACCGTCGAGCGCGACGAACCAGGCGGCGTCCTCGGCGCTGACCCGCTGCACGGCGGCGTTGATTTCGTCGTCCAGCCCGGCGGCGGGCGCGCCGGAGCCGTCACCGGCGGTGTGCATGTCCTCGGTGCGTGCGGCGAAGATGTCGCGATCCTCGGTCCCGGCGAAGGGCCGCAGGGTCACGTCGTCACCGGTGCTGGCGGGGCGCTCCTTCGCGGTGAAGCTGAGCTGGCTGTTCAGATCCTCCAGCTCCGCGGCGATCCGGCGCCGGGAATCCTTGGTCAGCTGGTCGAACGACAGGCCCAGCACGGCTTCGGCGCAGCGTGGCGAGGAACCCAGCAGCTTCGCAACGGAGTCGAGGGCATCCACGCGGTCGTCGGCCTCCACGATCGCGTCGAGCACCTCATGGCGTCGGTCGAGGGCGGTCAGCAGCGCATCGGTGATTTCGCGGCGGGCGGCGGCGATGTCGAGATCGGGCATGCCGTAAGCCTAGACCGTGACGGGCCGACCGGAGTGCGCCATTTCGGCCGAGCCGTGGCCCTGTCAGACTGACGGGATGCGGCGGCGAACGGGTGGCTCATGACGGCGATAAGGCCCTTCCGGATCGACGTCCCCGACGCCGTGCTCGACGACCTGCGCGCCCGGCTGGACCACACCCGCTGGCCCGAGGCCGAATGCGTCGAGGACTGGAGCCAGGGCATCCCGCTGGCCTATACGCGCGAGCTGGCGCGGTACTGGCGCGACGGATACGACTGGCGCACCCGCGAGGCCGGGCTCAACCGCTTCGACCAATTCGTCACCGAGATCGACGGCCTGGACATCCACTTCATCCATCAGCGTTCCCGGCATCCGGAGGCGCTGCCGCTGGTGATCACCCACGGCTGGCCGGGATCGGTGGTCGAATTCGCCAAGGTGATCGAGCCGCTGGTGGACCCGACCGCCCACGGTGGCAGTGCCGCCGACGCCTTCCACGTGGTGTGCCCCTCGCTGCCCGGTTTCGGCTTCTCCGGTAAGCCCACCCACACCGGGTGGGGGGTGGAGCGGATCGCGGCGGCCTGGGACACCCTGATGGGCCGCCTCGGCTACACCGGCTACGGCGCACAGGGCGGCGACTGGGGCGCGGCGGTGACCACTCAGATCGGCCGCAACGGCGGGGGGTGCCTGGGTATCCACCTGAACATGCCGATCGCGCAGCGCCCACCGGAGGCGGATGCGGAGCTGAGCCAGGAGGAGCAGGAGGTGGTCGCGGCGGTGTCGCGGCACCGCCGTTGGGGCACCGGCTACTCCAAACAGCAGTCCACCCGGCCGCAGACGCTGGGCTATGCCCTGGTGGACTCCCCGGTTGGGCAACTGGCCTGGATCGTCGAGAAGTTCTGGGCGTGGACCGATTGTGACGGGCACCCGGAGAACGCCGTCGGGCGCGACGAGATGCTCGACAACGTGATGCTGTACTGGGTCAACGCCGCGGCCGCGTCCTCGGCACGGTTGTACTGGGAGAGCTTCCGACGGTTCGGCGGTTCGGGACGGGTCGCGGTGCCCACCGGCGTTGCCTGCTTCCCCAAGGAGATCACCCGCACACCCCGCAGTTGGTGCGAGCCGGTCTACAACATCGTGCACTGGACCGACATGCCCCGCGGCGGGCATTTCGCGGCGCTGGAGCAGCCCGAGCTCTTCGTCGACGACGTACGCCGCTTCTTCGCCGGCCTGCGGGCCGGCTCCGACTGAAAAACGCTGCGGGGCAGACGATGTCGTCGCCTGCCGTCGGTGTCACCCCTGGTGTCACCCCTGGCGGACCGACGCGTGGTCGCCGCGACGGCGCGCCACCGGGCGTTTCGGCGCCGCCGCCGTGGGGTTAAACTAGAACACGTTGCAGTTTTCCGGCGCGGCAAGGAGCACGCATGCACACCCCCATCTGCGATCAGCTCGGTATCGAGTTCCCGATCTTCGCCTTCACCCACTGCCGCGACGTGGTCGTCGCGGTGAGCAAGGCCGGCGGATTCGGTGTGCTCGGTGCCGTCGGCTACACCCCGGAGCAGCTCGAGGTCGAGCTGAAGTGGATCGACGAACACATCGGCGACCATCCCTACGGCGTCGACATCGTCATCCCGAACAAGTACGAGGGCATGGATTCGGACATGTCCGCCGAGGAGCTGAAGAAGACGCTCAACGCGCTGGTGCCCCAGGAGCACCTGGAGTTCGCGCGCAAGATCCTCGCCGACCACGGCGTGCCGGTCGACCACAGCGACGACGACGCCCTGCAGCTGCTGGGCTGGACCGAAGCCACCGCGACCCCGCAGGTGGAGGTTGCGCTGCAGCATCCCAAGGTGACGCTGATCGCCAACGCGCTGGGCACGCCGCCGCCGGACATGATCAAGCACATCCACGACGAGGGCCGCAAGGTCGCCGCGCTGTGCGGCTCGCCTTCGCAGGCCCGCAAGCACGCCGACGCCGGGGTCGACATCATCATCGCCCAGGGCGGTGAGGCCGGCGGCCACTGCGGGGAGATCGGCTCGATCGTGCTGTGGCCGCAGGTGGTCAAGGAGGTTGCGCCCGTGCCGGTGCTGGCCGCCGGCGGGATCGGCAGTGGGCAGCAGATCGCCGCGGCGCTGGCGCTGGGCTGCCAGGGTGCCTGGACCGGATCCCAGTGGGTCATGGTCGAGGAGTCCGAGAACAGCCCGGTTCAGCACGCCGCCTACGTCAAGGCCTCCAGCAAGGACACCGTGCGCAGCCGGTCGTTCACCGGCAAGCCGGCCCGGATGCTGCGCAACGACTGGACCGAGGCGTGGGAGAACCCCGAGAACCCGCAGCCCCTCGGGATGCCGCTGCAGTACATGGTCTCGGGCATGGCGGTGGCCGCGACCCACAAGTACCCCAACGAGTCCGTCGACGTCGCGTTCAACCCGATCGGGCAGGTCGTCGGACAGTTCAGCAAGGTGGAGAAGACCGCTGCGGTGATCGAGCGCTGGGTCCAGGAGTATCTGGAGGCCACGGCCACCCTCGACGCGCTCAACGAGGCGGCCACCGTCTGATCGTGGGCCTGATGGTCGGGATTGCCGGCCTGATCATCGGGGCGGCACGTCACCGGGTTTCGCCTTTAGGCGTAGAACTCCTGCTGCCAGCCCTTGTCCCCCGCGCACTCCAGCGGTAGGCCGTCGGGCGTCTGGGCGGCCGCACCGCGGTTCGTCGGGCACGGCGCGCCGATCTCCTGGACGCCGTACAGCGGGGGCGACCAGACCCAGAATCCCGCGTCGACCGGTGGCCACTGGTTGGGGATGTAGTGGCAGGCGTAGGTCTGTCCGGTGTCGCCGCGGCCGAAGATGAACCGCTCCCAGCTGTGGCACTGGGTGCTCAGTTGTACGCCGTAGGCCATCCCGGGCACGTCCGCCATCCCCTGGGTCGTGTCCTGCGGCCCCGGCTCGGCGCCGGCGCCGGGCGCGACGGAGAGGGCCCCCAGGGAGAGGCTCGTGCACAACAGCCCGGCGAACAGGGCCCCGGTGGCCCCGATGGTGGGTACGCGAATCATGGCCCGCCCTCGGTGTGGTGTCGGTTTTCGGCAGTCCCCGGGCTGCCCACCCGGGTGAGCCTAGTGGGCGGGCCGGGCCGCTGCGGGCGACTGCGCGATCTTCTCGGCGAAACGCGGCGTGGGGAACACGGAATCGGCTGCTCAGGATGGTTTCCTAGGGAACGGCACATCCGACCGGAGAAAGCAGGTCCATGCTGTCGAACCGAAAGCTGACATCCCTGGTGGGGCTCGGAGCCCTGGCGGTGAGCGTCGTCGTCGTGGTCGGGGTCTCGGGGCCCGGGCCGGGAGGCCCCCTGCCGGTGGCCTCGGCGGCCCCCTCGACCAGCGCCACCGAGAGCGAAGCTGCGGTCACCGGCCCGTTCACCGCCGATGCCCGCGGCTACGTGGGTACCGAGGCCTACTGCGACGAGTCCCAGACCGCCGCGGCCTACGGCCGCACGGCGCGCTCGCTGGTGGTGATCTGCGCCGACGGCGACGGTGGCTACGAATACCGCGGGGTGCGGACCAGCGACGGTGCCTCGCTGGTTGCCGCGGCCGAGGCCGGTGACGGCGATTTCGTGGCCGAGGGCGATGACGCGACCTACACGGTGTCGACGACCGCGCTGACGGTGACCTCCGGGGGCAAGGTGATCTACCGCGACACCTGGATCGAGTTCCAGAAGCCGACGTACTCGGCCGAGGACACCGCCGCTCCCACGACATCCTCCAGCGAATCACCCTCCAGCGAATCGTCGTCGGGTGAGTCCGCCGATTCGTCCTCGACGTCGGCGACCGTCACCGCGACGGTGACCGAGACCAAGACCGTCACCGCGACACCGCGCCCCTCCGAGTGGGGCTGAGGCTCAGGGGGTCGGCAGCACCGGCTCGTCAGTCGGCGCGGCCGGCGCCACCGGCGCCTGCGGCCCGGCGGGCATCCCGCTGGGCGGCATGGAGTCGGCGTTCATCGGCCGCTGGGTCAGCAGCAGCAGTGCTCCGCTGCGACTGACCTCCTGCGTCTTGTAGGCGTGCCACAGTTCACGCAGGTAGGACAGACCGGTGCTCTGCGAGGTGGTGGGCGCCTCGGTGGTGCCCGGCGGCAGATTGTCCGGGCTGCTCAAGTGGGGTACCCCGGCGGCCGCGGACTGTTCCTGGGCGGTGACCGCGAGCGGTGCCGCGGCCGGGTTGCCCGGTGCCGCGGGAGCCGCCACCACCGGCGCGGGAGGCGGTACCGGGTCGACGGGATCGGCCTGGGCCAGCGGCGCCGCGATCACCGCGACCGCGCCGGCCGCCCCCAGCAGTGCCGCGCGCACCATCATGACTGCTTTCGTTCGCACCATGTCTATTGCTTCAGCTCAGCAGCCCCACTCGTTACACCGGTGCGGTGTGGATCCGCGCGGTTGGTCACACGCGCAGTCGCACCGCCATCCGGCCCGCGCCGAAGAGCAGGTATCCCAGCGCCAGAAAGCCCGCGGCCAGGATCGTGGCATTGGCGGCCACCGCGACCGGCCCGGCCGCCTGGACGTCCAGGAAGTAGTACGGCGCGCGCCGGCCCGCATGGTTGAGCACCAGCACCGCCAGGGCCAGATAGCCCGCGGGATAGGCCAGCCAGAGCACCGGAAACCACCACTGGAGTTCGCCCTGCCCGTCGCTGACGAGAAACCAGTCGGCGAGCGCCAGCGCGGGCACCACCATGTGCAACAACACGTTGGCCGGGGTGTACCCCATGCTCAGGTCGGTCAGGAACAGATTCCAGATCACACCGGCGACCAGGACGTACAACACCACGGCTCCGCGCAGCCCGGCCCGGGACTCCGCCGCCGGCCGGGCCAGCGTCCGGGCCAAAGTCCAGGCGTAGTAGCCGGCGGCGAGCACGTTGACCTGGTAGGTGAAGGTCACCAGCCGCCACCACACACCGGAACGGGTCTGGGTCGCCACCAGGAGCACGGCCAGAAGCACCGCGGCGATGATCGCCAGGCGCAGGGCCGGACGCCAGGCGCGGCGATCGGGAACAAGTTTCAGGAGCAAATTTCGCCGGTGGTGTTCGTGGAACCGGCCACGGCTCGCCGGTCGCCGGTGTACCAATCTTCGTAGGGCTGATTCCCCGGCTACCAGGCTAATGAAAAGCCACACCGTTCAGGAGTGCACCGCATGCCGAACCCGACCCTTCCGCCCGGTTTCGATTTCACCGATCCGGACCTGAACTGTTCACGACTTCCGGTGGAGGAACTGGCGGAGCTGCGCAGAACCGCCCCGATCTGGTGGAACGAGCAACCCATCGGTGACGGCGGCTTCGACGACGGCGGCTACTGGCTGGTGACCAAACACAGGGACGTCAAGGAGATCTCGCTACGCAGCGACGTGTTCTCCAGCCTGGAGAAGACCGCGCTCCCCCGCTATCCCGCGGGGTCGACCCAGGAGCAGATCGAGACCGGCAAGTTCGTCCTGCTCAACATGGACGCCCCCCATCACACCCATCTGCGCAAGATCATCTCCCGCGGGTTCACCCCGCGCGCTATCGAGAGGCTGCGCGCCGACCTCGACGAACGCGCCCAGAACATCGCCGCGGCCGCCGCAGCCCAGGGGTCGGGGGACTTCGTCGAACAGGTGGCCTGCGAACTGCCGCTGCAGGCGATCGCGGGGTTGATCGGTGTGCCGCTGGAGGACCGCAAGAAGCTCTTCGACTGGTCGAACGAGATGGTCAGCGACGACGACCCCGAATTCGCCCACCACGACAACCGCAACTCGGCGACCGAACTGATCATGTACGCGATGCAACTCGCGGCGATCCGGGCCGAACAACCCGGCGAGGACATCGTGACCAAGCTGATCCAGGCCGATGTGGAGGGCCACAAGCTCTCCGACGACGAGTTCGGCTTCTTCATGGTGCTGCTGGCCGTGGCCGGCAACGAGACGACCCGGAACTCCATCACCCACGGGATGATCGCCTTCGCCGAGCATCCCGAGCAGTGGGAACTGTTCAAGCGGGAACGCCCCGCCACCGCTGTCGACGAGATCGTGCGGTGGGCCACCCCGGTCACGTCGTTCCAGCGCACCGCGCTGCAGGACTACGAGCTGTCCGGGGTTCCCATCAGGAAGGGCCAGCGTGTGGTGATGTCCTACCGCTCGGCGAACTTCGACGAGGATGTATTCGACGAGCCGTTCACCTTCGACATCCTGCGCGACCCCAATCCGCACGTCGGCTTCGGGGGTACGGGGGCGCACTACTGCGTCGGCGCCAACCTGGCCCGGATGACCGTCGAGCTGATGTTCAACGCCATCGCCGACCACATGCCGGATCTGACGTCGGTGGGCAGGCCGCAGCGCCTGCGCTCTGGCTGGCTCAACGGCATCAAGCACTGGCAGGTCGACTACCAGAAGGCGCCGCGGGGTTCCGGCGTCCAGCTGGTCTGAGGTCCGCCCGCCGAGGCCGCGAGGCGGCGTGTCCGGTCAGTTGGCCAGGCGGTTGAGGCCCGGGATCTTGTCCAGGATGCGGTCGCGCAGCCGCGGCTTCTCATACGAGGGCACCTGCGGCACCGCCGGGGCGACCACCGCGGGCGGCGGGACGATCGCGGGCGGCGGGACCACCGCGGGGGGCGCCGGCGGCACGTATACCGGGTCGGGCACGACCACCACCGGTTCCGGCGGCAGCGCCGCGGGCGCCTCGTCGACGGGTGCCTCCGGCGCGATGTCGGCCGGTGCCTCCGGCAGGATGTCGGCGGGTGCCTCCGGCGCGATGCCGACGGGTGCCTCCGGCGGGGCGTCGACCGGCGCCTCGGGCGCGGGGATCTCGTTGATCACCGGCGCGGCGGGCACGGGTGCGGCCGGCGCGGGCCCGGCAGGCCTGGGCTCGGCGGCAGCGGGGGTGCCCGCGGTGTTGGTGACCCGATGTTCCCGGACCGGTGCGGCCTCCCGTTCGGGCACCAGATGCATGCCCAGGGCCAGCGACACCGAGACCACGAAGGTGACCGCCCCGGCGGCCAACATGGTCAGGGGTGCGACCAGGGCGCGTCCGCGCAGGGCCGAGGTCCTCGCGGCCCCCGCTGCCGGTGTGCCCGCCGCGGAGGCCAGCGCCGCGCCGTGGGCCAGCGCCAACTCGGCCTCGGGCGGATCGATCACGGGAATGGCGAGCCGGTCCGCGAGCAGCCGGGCGGTGCCCTCGAAGCCGCCGACCGACCCCACCACGAACAGTCCCTCGGGCCGCCAGCCGTGGCGATCGAACACCGCGGCGACCCAGTCGACGAGCTGCTCGTCGCAGTCGATGGCGTGACTGGTGACCGTCTGCACGTCACCGTGCTCGGAGTCGACCCACGACAGCATGGCCAGACCGGGTTCCACCACGCACACCGCGGTGCGACGGTAGCCGAGCACCCGCCCGATGCTGTGGGTCAGCGCCTCGGCGGCCCGGGGCTGGTGGACGGCCACGACATTGGGCAGACCCGCCGCGCCGAGCGCCTCCATGAGCAGGGAGGCCTCCAGGTCGGCGCCGTCGCTCCAGGTGACCCCGATCGCGTGCAGGGTCTCGTCGCGGGCCTCGGCGAGCCCGAGGACCGCCTCGGCGACCTGCTCGGAGGCCCGGGACGGGACCGGGTCGGCGATCGGATCGGTGTAGGTGTCGAAGTCGTCGTGCTCGAGGGTGGCGCCGTCGGCGTCCCGGCCCTCGACGAGCACGGTCTGGACGTTCGTCGGGGTCACCGACAGCCCGAGCACCGCGTACAAACCTGACACTCCCTTCACGCAAGGACCGCGTGCGCGCACCCGCCGGTGATGACCACGAGTGGGTCGGCGGGCGCGCCGTCTGCGGTGTCTGCGGCGCCCTAGCGGACAGGTCTCACGCGTTGAGGTGGCGTCTCGCCGCAGCCGGACCGTCTCCCCGCGGGGCACACGGTCCGGTGCTTTCTCTACCGCATCGGACGGGGAAACGCCAGCCGAACTCAGCCCGCGGCGGACTTGTGCGGCATCGCCGCCACCAGCGGGGTGTCCACCCCCAGTTTGCCGATCTCGCCGGCCCCGCCGGGGTTGCCCAGCGGTGCGTCGCGCCCGGGCAGCACCTCGGTGAAGAAGGCCGCGTTGTCGGCGAGGTGGGCCTGCTGGTCCTCGGGGAGGTCGGTCTCGTAGTAGATCGCGTCGACCTTGCAGATGAAGGCACACGCCGCGCAGTCGACACATTCCTCGGGGTTGATGTACAGCGAGCGTTCGCCCTCATAAATGCAGTCGGCCGGGCAGTCCTGCACGCAGGACTTGTCGACGACATCCACACACGCTGAGCCGATCACGTACGTCATGGTCAGAAACGCTAGGCAATCGGGGGCGCCGCGTCGCGCGGCGAAAGTCCCTTTGTGCGGGACCTCGGTCGTCAGTCCGCGGTCGGCGGTGGCCGGTCCTCAGCCGCTCAGCGGGGTGCAGCTGTAGGGGCCCTGGTACTGGAAGTGCACGGCCGGCATCCCGTCGACGTCGATGTAGTCGACACCGTCGGTCCAGGAGGTGCCCGGCACCACCCAAGGCGGCGCCGTCGCGGGGTAGGCCACGGTCATGTCGCGGTAGAACTGCAGCCCCGGCGGGCATCCCGGCTTGTCGGGCGGGGCCGGGTTCCAGGCGTGCACGACGATCGGGTTGGACAGTCGGCGTCCCTGGGCGCAGTTGGGTTGGCACTCGACCGCGTTGTCCACGCCGGTGCCCGTCGCGCCGTCGGCGCCCCAGGAGGACCACGTCATGTCCTCCATGACACTCGAGTGGTCGCAGCCGTAGACCACCGTGGCCGGCCGCTCCTCGGCGGGCTGGCTGGGGTCCCAGCAGGCGCCGATCAGATACGTCGACGCGTCGGACGGCCCGTCGGGTGTCGGGGGCTCGGCTCCGGCGACCGGCGCGGCCGGCCAGAGTGCGGCGGCCAGGAGCGCGGCCGGAACAGCGGTGGCTCGGATCACGCGCGTCATGCTATCGGCCCACCCCGCCCGCCGCCGGACGTTGTTTCCGGTTCGCGCGCAGATCACCGGCAGATCACCGTCCGCATTTGCCCGGATAAATTCGGTGTGCGGAAAATGCCAACGAACTCTTAGAGAAAATGTTGTGACGCGAGTAACGCGCGCGTCAGTTGTGGCGAAACACAGGGCATGACGAACATCCGCAAGTTCTTCTCGACGGTCATCCTCGCCGGCGCCTTCCTGGTCGCCTTCATGGCGATGTCGGCGGGTACGGCCAATGCGGACAGCGTCAACTGGGACGCCATCGCCCAGTGCGAATCGGGTGGCAACTGGGCCATCAACACGGGCAACGGACACTACGGCGGACTGCAGTTCAGCGCCGCTACCTGGGCCTCCAACGGCGGTCACGGCAACCCGGCCTACGCCTCGCGCGAGGAGCAGATCCGGGTCGCCGAGAACGTGCTGGCCAACCAGGGCCTGGGCGCGTGGCCCACCTGCGGCGCCCACGCCGGTGCCCCCGGTTACACCACGGTCGCCAACCCGGTCGCTCCGTCGACTCCCAAGTGGCGCCCCGGCATGTACCTGCGCAACACCATCAAGGAGATCGTTGCGCTCATTCCGAAGCCGGCCGTGCGCTGAGAATCGATCATCTTCGCCGCTTCGACGGGCGACGACTTATCGGCCGGACTTTGCCGAAATCGAATTCCTGTCGACGTCGATTGTGGCCAGCGTCGAATTCACCGAAGGTCTAGCTGGCGGTGTGAGTTGGTGGACCGTCCCGCCGAGTCCCACGCTGTACAGGGAGCGGGGGTCCCCCGGGGCCACGCCGAAGCGCACCGAGGTGCTACCCACCATTCCGGAAGCGATAGTGCACGCGGTGTTGCGGTCGAGGTCGATTCGGACGATGTTGCCGGCCGTCGTGGCTAGGAAGACCACCCCGTTGGTGTTGGTCAGCGACGGTCCACGCGAGCTTGCCGCGCAGACCGCCGAGGACGGCGCCGACCTGGCGCGGATCGTGGAACCGGCCACCGTGATCGCGATCTCGATCCTGCAGGCCGAGTCCGGCTGAGCGCGGCGCGGGCCCGCGGCGCATCCCGGTCGATCCTCGAGTGGACGTGAGCTGCGATAGTGCCCGGTGTCATATCCGCGAGCGAGGGAGAAGATTCATGGTCGAACAGGCCCACCCCGAACACGCGCACCCCGAACACGCGCACCCCGAACATGCCAATGCCGCCCAGGCGCAGGCGTGGAACGGGGAGGGAGGCCGAACGTGGGTCGACCTGCAGGCCACGCTCGACCAGGTGCTCGAACCGTTCGAAGAGCTCGTCGTCGATGCGGTCGCCGCGGCGGCCGGAACAGCCGGGACCCCTCTCGAGACCTCACTCGAAACCCCGCTGCGGGTCCTCGATGTCGGCTGTGGAGCCGGGGCGACGACGCTCGCCGTCGCCGAGCGTTTCGGATCCCGGGTCCGGTGCACCGGCATCGACATCTCGGTGCCGATGATCGACCGGGCCCGAACGCGGGCGGACGCGCGGTCGCTGCCCGTGCGGTTTCTGGTCGGCGACGCCCAGACCCCGTCGCTGATACACATCTGACGCTGCCGACGATTCCCCCTGTGTAGATCTCGGAGCTCCCCGCTTCCCTAACATCACATCGCCGTCGCTCCACACGGTCAGGCGCAA
>NZ_NVQF01000039.1 GCF_002592005.1 Mycolicibacterium palauense
GTTGGGGGGGTCGGGGGGGTTGGGGAGGTCGGGGAGGTCGCCGGGACTGCCGGGACGGCGGGGATCGGCGACCCGGCCGTGGCGTCGGCGCCGGTGGCCCTGTGGGGGTTCCGGCCCGGTTGGACCTCCGACCCGGCGCCGTGCGGGGTGCTGGCAGACCCGGCCCCGCAGCCGCGCGCGGTGCGGGGACTGTCGGCCTCGGGGAGCGGCGGGATCGTCTATGTCGTGGCCACGGCCGGTGCCCATGCCGGTGTCGATCCGGGGCTGCTCGACGGCTGCGGCCGGTGGCGGCTCACCTCCGGGCATTCCGCGGCCACGGTCGAGCTCGTCGGCGCCCCCGAGATCCCCGGCGCGGTCACCGTCGGGCTCTCGGCGTCGATCACCACCGCCGTCGAATCGGGCACGCAGACCGAGGCGCGGGCCCACACCTTCGTTGCCTACCTGCCGGATTCGACGGCCGCGGTCACGTTGATCAACGACCCCGGGTCGCCGAAACCGCCGCTGTCCCCGCGGTACGCCGCGGACCTGCTGGTCGCCACGGTGTCCGAACTGCGGGGCTGAGCGTCCCGGGTAGATTGGCGCCGGTGTTGCTATCCAGGGCCGTACTGAGCCTTGCCTGCGTCGGGCTGCTCGCCGGGTGTTCGTCGGGCGGATCGTCGCCCCAGGAATCCACCGAGACCGCCGACATCGGCAAGGTCACCAGCCTGAAGTCCTCGTTCGGGCCGGAGTTCAAGGTGGAGGATTTCCCGCCGAAGGGCATCGACCCCAAGGAGTTGGCGGCTCAGACGCTGCCGCCCAACATCACCTTCGATCCGCCCGATTGCGAGAAGTTCGCCGCCGGCTCGCTGCCCGACGACCTGAAGGGCAACATGGCGGCGGTCTCTGCCGAGGGCGCCGGCAACCGGTTCGTGGCGATCGCGTTGGAGACCTCCAAGCCGCTGCCGATCACCGACCCCGGCCCGGACTGCCAGAAGGTCAGCTTCGCCGGCGGGCCGCTGCACGGCACCGTGGAGGTGATCCCGGCCCCCGAGGTCGAGGGCGTCCACACCCGGGCCGTGCACCGCGTGCTGCAGACCACCATCAACGGCAAACCGCAGACCGGCGAGGTGTTCAGCTACACCGCGGATTTCGGCGACTACCGGGTGATCGTGACCGCCAACCCGCTGGTGGAGACGGGCAAGCCGCCGGTGCCGGTGGACACCAAGCGTGCCGAGGAGCTGCTGACCTCGGCGGTGACCGCGGTCCGGTCCTGAACCGGGGCCGTCAGCGCACGTCGCGCGGCCGGAACTGGATGCTGATCCGCGCGCCGGTGGGTCTGCTGGTCTTGGGGATCGCGTGTTCCCAGGTCCGTTGGCAGGAGCCGCCCATCACCAACAGGTCGCCGTGGCCGTGCTGGATGCGCAGGGCATGGCCGCCACCGCGGGGCCGCAGCGCGAAGACGCGGGTGGCGCCGAGGCTGACGATGGCGACCATGGTGTCCTCGTCGCGGGCGCGGCCGACGGTGTCGCCGTGCCAGGCCACGCTGTCGTTGCCGTCCCGGTACAGGCACAGCCCGGCGGTGGTGAACGGCTCGCCGAGTTCGCCGGCGTAGATGTCGTTGAGGCGGCGGCGCAGCTGTTTGAGGGCCGGGTGCGGGGCGGGCTCGTTGACCAGGTCGTGGAAGCTCACCAGCCGGGGGACGTCGAGGACACGGTCATACATCTGGCGCCGCTCGGCGCGCCACGGGATGCGGTCCAGCAGTTCCTCGAACAGGCTGGCCGAGTCCGGCGAGGCCTCCAGCCAGCCCGAACGCACGTCGATCCAGGCGCCCCGGCCGATCCGGCGCCGCTCCGCGTGATCGAACAGCGATCCCTGTACCGTCAGTGACACGACACCCAGGATATCGCACACATGTTCGATCTAGAGGCGGGCCGCGCCGGGTCCTTCCCGCGCCAGCACGTCACCGGGGTTGCTCAGCGCGCACTTCCTCAGGCTCAGGCAGCCGCAGCCGATGCAGTCGGCGAGGTTGTCGCGCAGGCGCTGCAGATGCAGGATGCGGTCATCGAGGTCGGCGCGCCAGCCCGCCGAGAGCCGGGCCCAGTCCCTGCTGGTGGGTACCCGGTCGGTCGGCAGCGTCGCCAGCGCCTCGCGCACCCTGGCCAGCGGGATCCCCAGCCGCTGGGACATCCGGATGAACGCCACTCTGCGCAGGGTGTCCCGGGTGTAGCGGCGTTGGTTGCCCGCGGTCCTGCGGCTGGTGATGAGCGATTCGCGCTCGTAGAAGTGCAGGGCCGAGACGGCCACACCCGCGCGGCGGGCCAGCTCGCCGGGGGTCAGCTCCTGCTCGTTCGCCACACCTAAACCATAGTTGAGGTGACTGTCCGCGCCGCGGTGCCGCTACGGTGCTAGGTGTGAGCGACAGGGCGCTGGGGCTGAATTCCGAGGTCGGGACGCTGCGGGTGGTCATCCTGCATCGCCCGGGTGCCGAGCTGCAACGGCTGACACCGCGCAACAACGACAGGTTGTTGTTCGACGGTCTGCCCTGGGTCTCGCGTGCCCAGGAGGAGCACGACGCGTTCGCCGACCTGCTGCGATCCCGCGGTGTGGAGGTGCTGCTGCTGTCGGACCTGCTGACCGAGGCACTCGCCAGCGGCGCGGCCCGCATGCACGGGATCTCCGCCGCCGTCGATGCGCGCCGTCTGGGTCTGCCGCTGGCCCAGGAGCTTTCGGCCTATCTGCGCACCCTCGACGCCGCACCGCTGGCGCAGGTCCTGATGGCGGGGATGACGTTCACCGAGCTGCCGCTGGCCGGCAGCGAGCTGTCGCTGGTGCGCCGGATGCACCACGGCGGCGACTTCGTCATCGACCCGCTGCCCAACCTGCTGTTCACCCGGGACTCCTCGTTCTGGATCGGTCCCCGGGTGGCGATCACCTCGCTGGCGCTGCCCGCCCGGATCCGCGAGACCTCGCTGACCGACCTGATCTACGCCCACCATCCGCGCTTCCTCGGTGTGCGGCGGGCCTACGAGTCCCGCTCGGCGCCGGTGGAGGGCGGCGATGTGCTGGCGCTGTCTCCGGGGGTGCTGGCCGTCGGGGTCGGCGAGCGCACGACGCCCGCGGGGGCCGAGGCGTTGGCGCGCAGCCTGTTCGACGACAATCTGGCCGAGACGGTGCTCGCCATCCCGATCGCCCAGGAACGCGCGCAGATGCACCTCGACACCGTGTGCACGATGGTGGACACCGACGCGGTGGTGATGTACCCGAACGTGGTGGACTCGCTGTCGGCCTTCACGATTCGCAAGGCCGGCTCGGGAGTCACGATCAGCGACGCCGCCCCCTTCGTGCAGGCCGCCGCCGAGGCGATGGGCATCGACCGGCTACGGGTGATCGACACCGGGCTCGATCCGGTGACCGCCGAGCGGGAGCAGTGGGACGACGGCAACAACACCTTGGCCCTGGCCCCCGGTGTCGTGGTCGCCTATGAACGCAACTCCCAGACCAACGCGCGGCTCGAGGACGCCGGGATCGAGGTGCTGCGCATTTCGGCCTCGGAGCTGGGCACCGGCCGCGGTGGGCCGCGCTGCATGTCCTGCCCGGCCGCGCGGGACCTGCTGTAGTACGCGCTGGAGCACGCGCCGTGGGATGCGCCGCGGGATGCGCCGTGGAGACGACACCTGTCCGGGGGAGCCCGGGAGCCGGTGCCGGGGGGCCCGGGGGCCGCGCGGCGTCATCGCCAGCTGGGTAGCCAGATCTCCATGTGCCACGTGGCCTGCGAGATGGGCATGCCCGTCAGGATCGGGAACAGCCAGGCGAAATTGGTGACCACCAGGGCGACGTAACAACACACCGCGATCAGGCCCAACGTAGATCGCTCGGCGGTCTGGCCGGGTTTGTAGAGAATGTCACCGCAGATCAGGGCGATCGCCATGACGAGAAACGGGGCCATCGTGGCGGCGTAGAAGAAGTACATCTGCCGGTCGATGTCGGCGAACCACGGCAGCCAGCCCGCGCAGTAGCCCACTAGCACCACCGCATAGCGCCAGTCGCGGCGCACGACCATCCGCCAGGCCGCGTACAACAGCACCGGCACCGCGATGAACCACATCGCCGGAGTGCCCACGAGCATGACCGCCTTGACGCAGGACGCCGCTCCGCAGCCGGGCACGTTCTCCTGATCGATGGCGTAGAGCACCGGCCGCAGCGACATCGGCCAGGTCCACGGCTTGGATTCCCAGGGGTGGTGGTTGCCGGCGGCGTTGGTCAGCCCGGAATGGAACTCGAAGGCCTTGTAGGTGTAGTGCCACAGCGAGCGGATCGCGTCGGGCGGCTGGTACCAGGCCCGCTCGCCGATGGAGCGGCCCACCTCGTAGCGGTTGACCCCCGTCTCGGAGGCGAACCACATCGAATACGACGCCAGGTACACCGCGGGCGGAATGAGCAGCATCGCCCAGGCCGTCGGGCCGAGGTCACGGCGCAGCGTGCCCAGCCACGGCCGCGGCACCCGGTACTGCCGGCGCGCGGCCACGTCGAGGGCCAGCGACATCACCACGAAGAAGACCACGAAGTACAGCCCCGACCACTTCGTCGCGCAGGCCAGCCCGAGCAGCACACCCGCCCCGAAGCGCCACCAGCGCACCCCCAGCCGCGGCCCCCACGGTGTCTCGGCGATCCGTCCCTCCAGCAGCGCATAGTGCAGCCGCTCGCGGACCTGGTCGCGGTCGACCATCAGCGCGCCGAACGCCGCCACCACGAAGAAGGTCAGAATCCCGTCGAGCAGGGCGGTGCGTGCGGTCACGAAGGAGACGCCGTCGGCCGCCAACAGCACCCCGGCGATCCCGCCGACCAGCGTCGAACGGCTGATCCGGCGCACCGTGCGGGCGACCACCACGATCATGATCACGCCGAGCAGCGCCCCGGTGAACCGCCACCCGAGCCCGTTGTAGCCGAAGATCGCCTCCCCGATGGAGATCAGCTGCTTGCCGACCGGGGGGTGCACCACCAGCCCGAACCCCGGGTTGTCCTCGACGCCGCTGTTGTGCAGCATCTGCCAGGCCTGCGGGGCGTAGTGCTTCTCGTCGAAGATCGGTGTCCCGGCGTCGGTCGGCGACTGCAGGTTCAAGAACCGGGTCACCGTGGCCAGCCCGGCCACGACACCGGACATCACCCAGCCCTGTGCGCGGTCGAGAGGCCCGAAGTCGGCGACGGGAACGAGCGGACCGGGGCTGATCACCGGTGCTGCCCGCTCGGCCGTCACGGGGCTGGCAGCGGTCATCACCGACGATCGTAGGCTGTGCCCCATGAGTGGTGGCCGACTGTTGCTGGGCGCCACACCGCTGGGCCGGCCCGACGACGCCTCGGCGCGGCTGGTCGCGGCGCTGGGAACGGCCGACATCGTCGCCGCCGAGGACACCCGCCGCATCCGGTCGCTGGCCCAGTCGCTGGGCGCGCGGATCACCGGCCGTGTGGTCAGCCTCTACGATCAGAACGAGGACAAACGGGTCCCGGCCCTGGTCGAGGAGTTGCGCGCCGGGGCCACCGTGCTGGTGGTCACCGACGCCGGGATGCCGCTGATCAGCGATCCCGGCTACCGGCTGGTGGCCGCCTGTGTCGCGGCCGGCGTGCCGCTGACCTGCCTGCCCGGACCGTCCGCGGTCACCACCGCGCTGGCGGTCTCCGGGCTGCCGTCGGACCGCTTCTGCTTCGAGGGCTTCGCCCCGCGGCGGGAAAGCGCCCGCCGGTCCTGGCTGGCCGCCCTGGCCGACGAACAACGCACCTGCGTGTTCTTCGAATCCCCGCGCCGGCTGGCGGCCTGTCTGACCGACGCGGCCGAGGTGCTCGGGCGCGACCGGCCCGCGGTGGTGTGCCGCGAGCTGACCAAGACCCACGAGGAGATCCGCCGCGGCGGCCTGGGGGAGCTGGCCGACTGGGCCGCCGACGGCGTGCTCGGCGAGATCACCGTGGTCCTGGCCGGCGCGACACCCGAGGCCGACGTCGACGAGCTGGTGGTCGAGGTCGAGGCGCTGGTCGAGACCGGCCTGCGGGTCAAGGACGCCTGCAAGCACGTCGCCGAGCGTCACCCCGGCGCACCGCCGGCCCGCGAGATCTACGACGCGGTGCTGCGGGCCCGCGGCTGACCGGCCGCGGCCGGCGCCCCGGCGGTGGGGCGCAGACCCAGGGTGGGGGCCGCCTTGTGCAGGCATTCCTGCCATTCCCGGTCCGGGTCCGAGTCGGCGGTGATCCCGCCCCCGACGCCGAGCACCGCGCGCCCGGTGCGGTCGAACTCCACGGTCCGGATCGCCACGTTCAGCTCGGTGCCGGCCGCCGGCGAGGCAAACCCGACTGTGCCGCAGTAGATTCCGCGGCGGTGGGGTTCCCATCCGGTCAGCAGCGTACGGGCCCGTCCCTTCGGCGTGCCGGTCACCGAGGCCGGCGGGAAGGCGGCGGCCAGCAGGTCCGAGGTGGGCAGGGCCGCGGGCACCCGGGCCGAGACCGTCGACACCAGGTGCCACACGCCCGGCGCGGGCCGCACAGCCAGCAGCTCGGGCACGCTGACCGATCCGGTCGCGGCGACCCGGCCCAGATCGTTGCGCACCAGGTCGACGATCATGATGTTCTCGGCGACGTCCTTGACCGAGGCCCGCAGGCCGGCGGGGTCGGCGTGGCGCGGCAGCGTGCCCTTGATCGGGCTGGAGATCACCTCGTCGCCGCGGCGGCGCAGGAACAACTCGGGCGACAGCGACGCCACCGCGCCCCACGGGCCGGCGAGATAGGCCGCCCGCGCCGGGGCGGTGTGGGCGACGGCGTCGGCGAAGAACTGCAGCGGGTCACCGGTGGCGACGCCGTCGAACTGCGTGCACACGCAGGCCTGATACACCTCGCCGTCGGCGATGGCGGCCAGGCAGGCCAGCACGCCGCGGCGGTGCGCCCGGCGGTCGGGCTCCGACCAGTCGATGGCCCAGTGGGCCGCGGCCCCCGGCGTCGCGGCCAGCGCCTTCTCCACCCAGGCCGGCATCGGTGCGCCGGAGAGGCTTTCGTACCACCACTGCGCCCGCTCGTCGCAGCGCAACACGCAGTCCGTCCAGCCGCCCGCGGCGACCGGCACCCGGGGCGGGGCGTCGTCGGCGCCGGGATCGGGGTAGGACAGATAGCCCGCCCAGCCGCCGCCGACCGCGGACGACCCGGTGCCCGGGCAGTCCCCGAACACCTCGGCGGCTCCGGCCGGGGCGGCGCCCAGCGTCGGCGCGATGACCGCCTGCGACCCGAACCACTCGCCGGTGAAGGCCGCGGGCGCGGCGAGACCCCGCCGCGCCGCCGCCGCGCCCAGTGCGCGCAGCACGCCGGTGGCGGGGCCCAGCTCGCCGAGGCGTTCAATGCGCATCGCATCAGTGTGGCACCGGATGCGCTCAGCATCAGATCCGCACCGGCGTTGCTCAGCGGGTGATCTGCCGCGGCACGCCCACGGCGGCCAGCTTGTCCGGGTTGCGCATGGCGTAGAAGTTGGTGATCCGGCCGTCGGTCACCTCCACACCGACGACCCCCTCCAGCCGCTCACCCAGGTAGAGCACGAGCGCGGGAGCGTTGTTGTAGATCGCGGGTTCGACGCGCCCCTCGGGTCCGCCGAGGCGGATCAGGCCCATCACGAGCCGGGCCACGTTGCGCGCACCGACCACCGGGCGCCGCGCCGCGCTGACCTTTCCGCCGCTGTCGGCGGTCCAGACCACGTCGGGTGCCAGCATCGACATCAGCGCCTCGACGTCCCCGGTGGCCGCGGCAGCGAAGAACTCGGTGGTCAGTTGCATCGACTGCCTGGGGTCGACGGGATCGAAGCGCTTGCGCCGCGCCCGCACGTGTTCGCGGCTGCGGTGCGCCATCTGACGCACCGCGGCCACGGAC
Source organism: Mycolicibacterium palauense (assembly GCF_002592005.1). Classification (GTDB taxonomy): domain Bacteria; phylum Actinomycetota; class Actinomycetes; order Mycobacteriales; family Mycobacteriaceae; genus Mycobacterium; species Mycobacterium palauense. Next base: position 7,873 of record NZ_NVQF01000039.1, read on the forward strand.
CTGCCCACCGCCGAGGCGATCTCGTCATAGTCGAAGCCGAACACCTCACGCAGGACGAACACCGCCCGCTCGTCGGGGCTCAGCGTCTCCAACACCACCAGCATCGCCATCGACACCGATTCGGCGAGCAGCACGTCGGCGGCCGCGCCCTCGTCGCCGCCGTCGGCCACCAGCAGCGGCTCGGGCAGCCAGGGCCCGACGTACTCCTCGCGGCGCCGAGACGCCGCCCGCAGCGCGTTCAGCGACTGCCGGGTCACCAGCCGGGCGAGGTAGGCCCTGGCGTCGGCCACGGTGGCCAGATCGACCGCCGCCCAGCGCAGATAGCTCTCCTGCAGGACATCATCGGATTCGGTTGCGCTGCCCAGGATCTCGTAGGCGATCGTGAACAACAGCGGCCTCAGGTCGGTGAACCGGCGGGCGTGTTCCTCGGTGCCGGAGGCCTCCTGCCTCACCGAACCTCCACCTCCGGCGCCTGCTGTCCGGCCAACAGGTTTGTGCGCCAGTCGCTTCGCAGCCACCGGTAGGAGCCTGGACGGCGGGCCTCCCGGCGCAGCGACGACACCGTGAACCGGCAGACCTGTTCCTTGACGAACGCGGCGGTACGGCCGCGCAGGTGGACACGTCGCGGGCTGTCGTCGCCGTGGCAGATCTGGATCGCGCCGCCGTGGCGGCCCAGGCTCACGCACTGTCCGGTGAACGCCTGGTTGATCGGCGCCGGGGCCTGGCCGCGGAGGCGGGCCAGCACCGTCTGAGCTGCCTGCGCCGCCAGCGGCATCGCGGCCTGGCAGCTCATCCGCAACGGCAGGTCCGACGGAGCCACCGCGTCCCCGGCGGCCACGATGTGGGGATCGTCCACGCTGGTCAGTGTCTCATCGGTGAGCACGCGGCCCAGTGAATCGGTGCTCAGCCCGCTGGCCGCGGCCAGCCCCGGCACACCGAAACCGGCCGTCCAGACCGTCACCGCCGCGGGCAGTGCGCGCCCGCCGGCCAGGTGCACCACATCCGGTCCGACCGCGGTGACCATCGCCCTGTCCCCGGCCTCGGCCCCATCGAGGACGACGACGCCGAGGTCGTCCAGCCGGCGGGCCACCGATGCGCGGGCGGGCCCACCCAGGGAGGGCCCCAGCGTCGGCCCGACGAGGGTCACCGGGCGGCCGGCCTCGGCGAACTCGGCGGCCGCCTCGATTCCGGTCAACCCGCCACCCACGACGACCACCGGTGCCGCCCGGCCGATTTCGTCCATCCGGGCCCGCAGTCGTTGAGCCTCCTCCCACTCGGCGAGCGGGTAGGCGAACTCCGCGGCCCCGGGCACCTCCCGGGGCACGGCGGCCGTGCTGCCGACTGCATACACGAGGTAGTCGTAGTCCATCGCCGCGCCCGAGGCCAGCTCGATGCGCCGCGCGCCGGTGTCGATCCGCTCGGCGCTGTCGACCGCCAGGGCGATCCCGTCGCCCAGCAGGCCCCGGTAGTCCTCGGCGGCAACCTCGGTGGCGCCGTGGGTACCCGTGCTGGTTCCGACGGCCATCTGATGCAGCCGGATGCGTTCGACGAAGTGCGGGCGGGGATTGACCAGGGTGATCCCGACGCCGGGGCCGGCCGCCCGCAGCCGGTTGGCCGCCAATACGCCGGCGTAGCCGCCGCCGATCACCACGATCCGTGTGTCCTGAGTGTTCATCGCTGCTCCTCTGCCTCGATTGCCTCGATTGCCTCGACCCGGCTCGGGTGGGAGCCGGTCTGACCTCAAGACACCGGGCAGCGGGCGGATGTGACAGATCGCGACGAAGCGTGACTCAGATCACTGCTCGTCGGGCGGCTGGTACCGCGGGAACACTCCGCTGGGAGCGGGCAGCGTGACACCGGGGACCAGCCGCAGCCCGGCGGCGGTGAAATCCCGGGCGTCGGCGGGCTGACCCAGCAGGTCCAGCAGCCTGCCCGCCGAGTCGGGCATCACCGGCTGCACCAGCAGCGCGGCGATCCGTACCGCCTCCATCGTCGTGTAGAGCACCGTGGCGAAGCGCTGCTGGTCGGCGTCGGACTCCGACTTGCGCAGCACCCACGGTTCCTGTGCCGAGAAGTAGCGGTTGGCCGCACCGAGCATCGACCAGATGGCCTCCAGCCCCAGGTGCATCGCCTGGGCCTCGAAATGACCGCGCACGGTGGCCAGCAGCCCGTCCGCCTCGTCGAGCAGGGCGCGGTCCTCGGCGCTGAACTCGGTCGGCTGCGGGACCACCCCGTCGAGGTTCTTGGCCACCATCGACAGCGAGCGCTGCGCCAGGTTGCCCAGCTCGTTGGCCAGATCGGCGTTGATCCGGCCGATGATGGCCTCCTCGCTGTAGCTGCCGTCCTGGCCGAACGGCACCTCGCGCAGCAGGAAGTAGCGCACCTGGTCGACACCGAAGGCATTGACCAGGTCGACCGGGTCGATCACGTTGCCGACCGACTTGCTCATCTTCTCGCCCCGGTTGAACACGAACCCGTGGGCGAATACCCGTTTGGGCAGCTCGATGCCCGCCGACATCAGAAACGCCGGCCAGTACACGGTGTGGAACCGGATGATGTCCTTGCCGATCATGTGCAGGTCGGCCGGCCAGTACCGGCGATAGTCCGCGGAGTCGGTGTCGGGGAAGCCCACCCCGGTCAGGTAGTTGGTCAGGGCGTCGACCCAGACGTACATCACGTGGTCGGGGTGCTCGGGCACCGGCACCCCCCAGTCGAAGGTGGTGCGCGAGATCGACAGGTCGGTCAGGCCGCCGGAGACGAAGCTCATCACCTCGTTGCGGCGCGTCTCGGGTGCGATGAACTCCGGATGGGCCCGGTAGTGCTCCAGCAGCTTGTCGGCGTATCTCGACAGCCGGAAGAAGTAGGTCTGCTCCTCGGTCCAGGTCACCGGGGTACCGGTCTCGGTGGACACCCGGGTCCCGTCGTCGGCCACCGTCGTCTCGTCCTCGGCGAAGAACCGTTCGTCGCGCACCGAGTACCAGCCCGAATAGGAGTCCAGATAGATGTCGCCGGCGTCGTCCATCCGGTGCCAGATCGCCGCCGACGCCTCGAAGTGGTCGTGGTCGCTGGTCCGGATGAACCGGTCGAAGGAGATGTTGAGCTTCTCCTGCAGCCGCTGGAAGACATCGGAGTTTCGGGTGGCCAGCTCGGCGGTCGGGATGCCCTCGGCCGCGGCGGTCTGGGCCATCTTCAGCCCGTGCACGTCGGTGCCAGTCAGGAACCGGACGTCGAAGCCGTCGAGGCGCTTGAACCGGGCGATCGCGTCGGTGGCGATGTACTCGTAGGCATGCCCGACGTGCGGGGTGCCGTTGGGATACGCGATCGCGGTGGTGACGTAGTAGGTGGCCTGGGCGGGGGCGTCGGAAAGGGCGTCGGAGGGGGCGTCGGAAAGGACACGGTCGGGGTCGCTCATCAGGGTTTCACCCTATTGTGTCGGGTTGTGTCCGCGAAAAGCGATAAGCGGTCGGGGCGCCGCGAGCCGCCGCCCCCGCCCGAACCGCTCGACCCGCTTGTCGACGCCCACACCCATCTCGACGCCTGCGGGGCGACGGGGCAGGCCGACGTCCGCGCGATCGTCGACCGCGCCGAAGCGGTCGGGGTGCACGCCGTGGTCACCATCGCCGACGATCTGCAGGCCGCCCGCTGGGCGGTGCGGGCCGCCGAGTGGGACCCGCGCGTCTACGCCGCCGTCGCACTGCACCCCACCCGCGCCAACGCCCTCGACGAGGACGCCAGGGCCGTCCTGGAGGAGCTGGCCGGGCATCCGCGTGTGGTCGCCGTCGGGGAGACCGGCATGGACCTGTACTGGCCCGGACGCCTGGAGGGCTGCGCGGAGCCGGCCGTGCAGCGCGAGGGGTTCGCCTGGCACATCGACCTGGCCAAGCGGGTCGGGAAACCGCTGATGATCCACAACCGCGACGCCGACGAGGACGTGCTCGACGTGCTGCGCGCCGAGGGGCCGCCGGCGCAGGTCATCTTCCACTGCTTCTCGTCGGGTCCGGCGATGGCCCGGGCGTGCATCGACGCCGGCTTCTATCTGAGCCTGTCGGGCACCGTGAGCTTCAAGAATGCCGCTGACCTGCGGGAGGCCGCCAAATTGATTCCTCCGGAGCAGCTGCTCGTCGAAACCGATGCGCCGTTTCTGACTCCGCACCCGTATCGTGGAGCACCGAACGAGCCGTACTGTCTGCCGTACACCGTCCGGGCGCTTGCCGACCTGACGCAGCGGCCGGCCAGCGAACTCGCCCGGCAGTCGTCGGCAAACGCCCGACGGGTCTACGGGATGGGGTCGTCGGAGGGGTGACAGGGTAGGGCGCCGCCGCGTCCCGTGTGCCCAAGTTGCCCGACCCGCGACCGGTTCGTTACCGTCTTGTGATAAATCGCGGGGTCCCCGTGCGCGTGCCCCCGCCTGCACAGCATGTCTGGATTGCTCACCGTGAACCTGTTGACCAAACTGCATCAGTCCCGTTCGCCGCTGCTGCGCGGGGTCGTCGCGGCCATGCTGCTGGCCCTGGTCTTTGCCGGCGGCTACGCGGTCACCGCGCACAAAGAGGTGACGCTGTTCGTCGACGGCTCGCCCCTGACGGTCTCCACCATGAAGTCCCGGGTGATCGACGTGGTGCGGGAGAACGGCTACGAGGTCAGCGACCGCGACGACCTGCTCCCCGCCGGCGACACCGCGGTGCACGACGCCGAGACCATCGTGTTGCGGCGCAGCCGGCCGGTCGAGGTCTCGCTCGACGGCCGGCAGAGCAAGCAGCTGTGGACGACGGCCTCGACCGTCGACGAGGCGCTGGCGCAGCTGCGGATGACCGACACCGCTCCGGCGGCGGCCTCCCGCGGCACCCGCGTCCCGCTGGAGGGGATGGCCTTGCCGGTGGTCAGCGCCAAGACCGTGCAGATCAACGACGGCGGGGCGGTGCGCACCGTGCACCTGGCCGCGCCGAACGTCGCCGGCCTGCTGGACGCCGCCGGCGCCAAGCTGGAACAGAGCGACCGGGTGGTCCCGGCGCCGTCCTCGCCGGTCATCGACGGCATGCAGATCCAGGTGACCCGCATCCGCACCGAGAAGGTCACCGAGCGGCTGCCGCTGCAGCCCGCGGCGCAGCGCATCGAGGACGTCACGATGAACATGAGCCGGCAGGTGGTGGAGGATCCGGGCACCCCGGGCGTCCAGGACGTCACCTTTGCTGTGGCGCGGGTCAACGGTGTGGAGACCGGCCGGCTGCCGGTGGCCAACGTGGTGATCACGCCGGCCCGGGCCTCGGTCGTGCGCGTCGGCGCAAAGCCCGGAACCGAGGTTCCGCCGGTGAGCAACGGGCCGATCTGGGACGCCCTGGCGCGCTGCGAATCCGGCGGAAACTGGGCCATCAACACCGGAAACGGCTACTACGGCGGCGTGCAATTTGACCAGAATACGTGGGAGCGCCAGGGCGGACTGCGCTATGCTGCCCGTGCAGACCTGGCAACTCGTGAAGAGCAGATCGCCATCGCGGAGGTCACGCGGGCACGCCAGGGGTGGGGAGCATGGCCTGTGTGTAGCGGAAGGGCAGGTGCCTCGTGACCATCCGGTTGCTCGGACGCACCGAGATCAGGCACCTGGCCAAGGAGCTCAACTTCCGGCCGCGTAAGTCGCTGGGACAGAACTTCGTGCACGACGCGAACACCGTTCGGCGCATCGTGTCGGCCTCCGGTGTGCACCGCCACGACAGTGTCATCGAGGTGGGCCCGGGCCTGGGGTCGTTGACCCTCGGGCTGCTCGACCGCGGCGCGTCGGTGACCGCCGTCGAGGTGGACCCGGTGCTGGCGCACCGGCTGCCGCAGACCATCGCCGAGCATTCGCACAGCGAGATCCACCGGTTGACGGTGCTCAACCAGGACATCCTGACGTTGACGCGCGCGGATCTGGAGACCGAGCCGACCGCCCTGGTGGCCAACCTGCCCTACAACATCGCCGTCCCGGCGCTGCTGCACCTGCTGGCCGAGTTCCCGTCCATCAAGACCGTGATGGTGATGGTGCAGGCCGAGGTGGCCGAGCGGCTGGCCGCCGAACCCGGCGGCAAGGACTACGGCGTCCCGAGCGTGAAGGTGCGCTTCTACGGCCGGGTCCGCCGCTACGGCATGGTGTCGCCGACGGTCTTCTGGCCCATCCCGCGGGTGTACTCCGGGCTGGTGCGCATCGACCGCTACGAGACCTCGCCGTGGCCCACCGAGGAGTCGTTCCGGCAACGGGTGTTCGAGCTGATCGACATCGCGTTCGCGCAGCGCCGCAAGACCTCGCGCAACGCCTTCCTGGAGTGGGCCGGCTCGGGCAACGAGTCGGCCAGCCGGCTGCTGGCCGCCAGCATCGACCCCGCCCGTCGCGGCGAGACGCTGTCGATTGCGGAGTTCGTGCGGCTGCTGCAGCGCTCCGACGGCGCCGGCGAGTCCTCGGACCACCCCGTCCGGCTCTGAGGCGGGCCGCCACCCCGCCCCTCTCAGAGGCGTCCCGCTCAGCGCAGCGCGCGGGTCAGCGCGTCGACGAAGGCGCGGCAGGACTCGTAGCGTTCCTCGGGATTCTTGGCCAGCGCGGTGGCCACCACCGCGTCGACGGCCCGCGGCAGTTCCGTCCGCTCCGAGATCCGCGGCGGCGGCTCGTGGATCTGCGCGTCGACCAGGTGGGAGGCGTCGGTGCCGGCGAACGGCGGCGCACCGGTGAGCAGCTCGACCGCCGCACACGCCAGCCCGTACTCGTCGGTGGCCGCCGACGGCACCCGCCCCACCAGCAGCTCGGGTGCCACGTAGGGCAGTGAGGCCACCACCTGCACCGGCCGCGGCGCCCGCTCGTGGGTGATGCGCCGGGCCGGATCCAGCGAGAAGTGGGCCGGGCCGGACAGGTCGGTGCCGAGCCGCCTGGCCATGTCCTCGGCGACCGCGTGGGCCACACCGAAGTCGATCAGCATGGCCCCGCACGCCGCGAAATCGCGGAACACCAGGATGTTGGCGGGTTTGACGTCGCAGTGCACGATCCCCATCCGGTGGGCGTGGTCGAGCGCGTCGGCGATCTGCGCCAACGCCGTGAGCCGGTCGCCGCGCGCCGGCAGCGTCGCGGCGTTGCCGCCGTCGACGTACTGCATCGTCAGCCAGTGCGGTCCGAGCCGGTACACGTCGACGATGTGGGGATGCGTCACCCGGGCGGCCAGCCGGTACTCCCGGCGCAGCCGTTCCCGATCCGCCGCCCCGCGGTGCTGCTCGCCGAGCACCTTCAGCGCGACCCGGCGACCCTCGGCGGTGTCCTGGGCGAGATAGACCGTGGCGCTGCCGCCACTGCCCAGCGTCGCCTCGACGACGAAGTCGCCCAGCCCGGTTCCGGCACCGGCCGCGTTGTCAGGGGCCACGCTGTCAGGGTAAGTGTCGGCCGCCGCGGCGCGACGATAGTCTCGTGCGGTGACCGCGTCCGACGGCAGTACCGCGCCCGAATGGGTCCCGACCGGGTCGGTCACCGTCCGGGTTCCCGGCAAGGTGAACCTGTACCTGGCGGTGGGCGACGTCCGCGGCGACGGCTACCACGAGCTCACCACCGTGTTCCATGCGGTCTCGCTGTTCGATGAGGTCACCGTTCGCACCGCGGACGTGATGTCGCTGGACATCGTCGGGGAGGGCGCCGGGCAGCTTCCGGTCGACGAACGCAACCTGGCCTGGCAGGCCGCGGAGCTGATGGCCGAACACCTCGGGCGGGCACCGGATGTGGCGATCAGCATCGCGAAGTCGATCCCGGTGGCCGGCGGCATGGCCGGCGGCAGCGCCGACGCCGCGGCGGTGCTGGTGGCGATGAACGCCCTCTGGGAGCAGGGGGTCCCGCGCCACGACCTGCACACCCTGGCGGCCAAGCTGGGCAGCGACGTGCCGTTCGCGCTGCACGGCGGGACCGCCCTGGGCACCGGCCGGGGCGAGGAACTGGCCACCGTGCTGGCCCGCAACACCTTCCACTGGGTGCTGGCGTTCGGGCGGCGCGGCCTGCCCACCCCGAAGGTGTTCGCCGAGATCGACCGGCTGCGCTCGACCGGGCGGCCGCCGCGCCTGCAGGATGCCGAACCCGTGCTGTCCGCGCTGGCCGCCGGCGACCCGCACCGGCTGGCCCCGCTGCTGGGCAACGACCTGCAGGCCGCCGCGGTGAGCCTGGACCCGGCGCTGCGGCGCACGCTGCGGGCGGGCACCGAGGCGGGCGCGCTGGCCGGGATCATCTCCGGCTCCGGGCCCACCTGCGCTTTCCTGTGCGAGTCGGCCTCGGCGGCGCTCGACGTGAGCAGCGAGTTGTCCGGCGCCGGGGTGTGCCGCACCGTGCGGGTGGCCAGCGGGCCGGTGCACGGCGCGCGGGTGGTCCCCGCCTCCGGCACGGACTGACCGGCCCCGGGCGCGCGTCGGGACACGCCGGCTGTGACTGTGACCCATGCCTCAATGCGCCCGAGAGTTTGGCAGGTACTTAAGAGGAGTTTAAGATAGCGGCGGTGATAGGCAGCGGTCCCGCTTCAGGAACGAGGCAGTTTGCCACCGGCCCCGTCGGTGGTGCTTCGAGCTGCGCGGTTGCCGGCGGACGGACCTGCGCGCGGACTCTGCCAATCCGAGATCTAACCGCAGCGCAATTGTGTGCGCGTGCTACTACTGGACGCCCGTATCCGGGCGGACGATGAAGGCCGGGATCGCGTCATCGAGATCACCCGAGTCGCTCCGGAAGCCGAGGAGGTCCACGTGAGCAGGTTCACCGACAAGATGTACTACAACGCCCGAACCACCACTCGGGGCATGGTCACCGGCGAACCCTACGAGCCGGTGCGACACACCTGGGGCGAGGTGCACGAGCGGGCCCGCCGCATCGCCGGCGGCCTGGCCGCCGCGGGCGTCGGGCACGGCGACGCGATCGGTGTGCTCGTCGGAGCGCCGGTGGAGATCGCTCCCACCGCCCAGGGCCTGTGGATGCGTGGCGCGAGCCTGACCATGCTGCACCAGCCGACGCCCCGGACCGACCTGGTGGTGTGGGCCGAGGACACCATGAACGTGGTGTCGATGATCGAGGCCAAGGCCGTCATCGTCTCCGAGCCGTTCACCGCCGCCATCCCGGTGCTGCAGGAGAAGGGCATCGAGGTGCTGACCGTGGCCGACCTGATGGCCGCCGACCCGATCGACCCGGTGGACACCGATGAGGACGATCTGGCGCTGATGCAGCTGACGTCGGGCTCGACGGGCTCTCCCAAGGCCGTGCAGATCACCCACCGCAACATCTACTCCAACGCCGAGGCGATGTTCATCGGCGCCAAGTACGACGTCGACAAGGACGTCATGGTGAGCTGGCTGCCCTGCTTCCACGACATGGGCATGGTCGGCTTCCTGACCATCCCGATGTACTTCGGGGCCGAGCTGGTCAAGGTCACTCCCATGGAGTTCCTGCGCGACACCCTGCTGTGGGCGCGGTTGATCGACAAGTACAAGGGCACCATGACCGCCGCGCCGAACTTCGCCTACGCGCTGTTCGCCAAGCGGCTGCGCCGGCAGGCCAAGCCCGGCGAATTCGACCTGTCGACCCTGCGGTTCGCCCTCTCGGGCGCCGAGCCGGTCGACCCCGCCGACGTCGACGACCTCATCGACGCGGGCCGGCCGTTCGGGCTGCCGCCCACCGCGATCCTGCCGGCCTACGGGATGGCCGAGACCACGCTGGCGGTGTCGTTCTCCGAGTGCGGCGCCGGCCTGGTGGTCGACGAGGTGGACGCCGACCTGTTGGCCGCGCTGCACCAGGCCGTGCCGGCCACGAAGGGCAACACCCGCCGGCTGGCCACGCTGGGCCCGCTGCTCAAGGACCTCGAGGCCCGCATCGTCGACGAGCACGGCAACCTGATGCCGGCCCGCGGTGTCGGCGTCATCGAGCTGCGCGGCGAGTCGCTGACCCCGGGCTACATCACCATGGGTGGCTTCATCCCCGCCCAGGACGAGCACGGCTGGTACGACACCGGCGACCTGGGCTACATGACCGAGAAGGGTCACGTGGTGGTGTGCGGCCGGGTCAAGGACGTCATCATCATGGCCGGCCGCAACATCTATCCCACCGACATCGAACGGGCCGCCGGGCGGGTCGAGGGCGTGCGCCCAGGCTGCGCGGTGGCCGTGCGCCTCGACGCCGGGCACTCCCGGGAGACGTTCGCCGTCGCCGTGGAGTCCAACTCCTACCAGGATCCCGTCGAGGTGCGCCGCATCGAGCACCAGGTGGCCCACGAGGTCGTCTCCGAGGTCGACGTGCGGCCCCGCAACGTCGTGGTGCTGGGCCCCGGCACCATCCCGAAGACCCCGTCGGGCAAGCTGCGCCGGGCCAACTCGGTGGCCCTGGTCACCTAGTCTCACCTAGCCGCCGGTCGGGTCCACACTTCCGGCCCGCCGGGGCTCCTGTGCTCCTGGCCTGCCGAACTCCACGTTCTGCCGAACTCCACGTTCCTGGCCGCACCGAGCGTGCGCTCAGGACGTGGTACTGCGCTGGTGTTCGGTCTTACCGCATCGAGTGTGCGTTCAGGTCGGGGTGCGGCGCGGGTGTCGGGTTTTACCGCATCGAGTGTGCGTTCAGGTCGGGGTGCGGCGCGGGTGTTCGGTCCTACCGCACCGAGCGTGCGCTCAGGACGGGGTGCGGCGCGGGTGTCGGGTCTTACCGCATCGAGTGTGCGCTCAGGACGTGGTACTGCGCTGGTGTTCGGTCTTACCGCATCGAGTGTGCGTTCAGGACGTGGTGCAGCGCTGGTGTCGGGTCTCCCCGCATCGAGCGTGCGCTCAGGACGTGGTGCGGCCGCGGCCGCGGCCGCGCGCCGCAGAAGTCGTTGGCGCGGAGCCGATACGCGCCGATACGGTGAGCACCATGACCGCACCGGCCATCGAGGCCGTCGACCTGGTGAAGCGCTTCGGTGACCACACCGCCGTCGACGGCATCAGTTTCAGCGTCCCACCGGGTACCGTGCTGGGCCTGCTCGGCCCCAACGGCGCGGGCAAGACCACCACCGTGCGGATGATGACCACACTGTCGGCGCCCACCAGCGGAACGGCACGGGTGGCCGGGTACGACGTGCGCACCGAGCCGGATCTGGTGCGCCGGCACATGGGCCTGACCGGGCAGGCCGCCACCGTCGACGAGCTGCTGACCGGCCGGGAGAACATCCGGATGATCGGCGGGCTCTACGGCATCGGCCGGCGCGAGCTGGCCCGGCTCACCGGACAACTGCTGGAACAGTTTTCGATCGCCGACGCCGCAGACCGCGTGGTGAAGTCCTACTCCGGCGGGATGCGCCGGCGGCTGGACCTGGCGGTCAGCCTGATCGCCGCCCCGCCGGTGCTGTTCCTCGACGAGCCCACCACGGGCCTGGATCCGCGCAGCCGCAGCGACCTGTGGGAGGTGCTGCGCAGCCTGGTCGCCGACGGCACCACGCTGCTGCTGACCACGCAGTACCTGGAGGAGGCCGATCAGCTGGCCGACCGGATCGTCGTGGTCGACCACGGCCGCATCATCGCCGAGGGCACGCCCCTGCAGCTCAAACAGCGCGCCGGCAACACCAGCCTGGTGGTGACGGTGTCGCGTCCCACCGACCTGGGCGCGGCCCGCGAGATCGTCGCGCGCACCGGTGCCGAGGTGTTCGTCGACCGCCCCGCGCGCAGGCTGACCGCCTCGGCCGAGGGCCTGGCCGACATGACCGCCGTCGCCGGCCGGCTGCAGGACAGCGGTATCGAGGTCGACGACATCGGGTTGGCCCGGCCCAGCCTCGACGACGTGTTCCTGTCGCTGACCGGCCACCGGGCCGAGGTCGAGGAGGCCCGATGAGCACCACCACCGGCGTACGGACCGGCGTCAGACCGGCCATCGCGCAGACCTCGCTGGCCCGGCAGACCTGGATCATGGTCAAGCGCAACATGATCCACACCAAGCGGATGCCCGAGATGCTCAGCGACGTGACCACGCAGCCGATCATGTTCGTGCTGTTGTTCGCCTTCGTGTTCGGGGCGTCGATCACCAACACCGGCGGCACGTCCTACCGGGAGTTCCTGCTGCCGGGTATCCAGGCGCAGACCATCGTGTTCTCGGCGTTCGTGGTGGCCGCCGGGATCACCGCCGACGTGGAGAAGGGGATCATCGACCGGTTCCGTTCGCTGCCCATCTCCCGGTCGTCGGTGCTGATCGGGCGCAGCGTGGCCAGCCTGATCCACTCCTCGATCGGGGTCGTCGTGATGGCGGTGACGGGGCTGGCCATCGGCTGGCGGATCCGGGGCTCGGTGGCCGAGGCCGCGCTGGCGTTCGCGCTGGTGTTGGTGTTCGGTTTCGGCGTGATCTGGTTCGGCATCCTGATCGGCTCGCTGATGCGCTCGGTGGAGGCCGTCAACGGGGTGATGTTCACCCTGTTGTTCCCGGTGACGTTCCTGGCCAACACGTTCGTGCCCACCGAGCCGATGCCGCACTGGCTGCGGGTGATCGCCGAGTGGAATCCGGTGTCCTCGCTGGCGCAGGCCATGCGGGTGCTGTGGGGCAACGGGCCGGCGGCGCCGCCGAGCGCGCAGTTGCCGCTGCATCATCCGGTGCTGGCCACCGTGCTGTGGTCGCTGTTGTTGACGGCGGTGTTCGCTCCGTTCGCGCTGCGCGCCTACGCCCGGCGCACCGCGGACTGAGGTGGGCGGGCGGACGGGGGATTCCGCGGCGGCTAGCTGAGTATTGTGTACTATACCTAGCATGGCCGAACAGACCCGCCGCGTCCCGCCCCGCATCGCCGACCACCCGACCGTGCGTGCCGTGACCGCCCGGCCGCGGCACCGGACCCGGCGCGGGGCCATCGACGCGGACTGGCTGCGCGGCGTGTGCCTGCAGGCCGGCGCCGACGACGTCGCCTTCGCCCGGGTCGACGATCCGGCGCTGAGCTCCGAGCGCGAGCACGTCGAGGCCGCGCTGCCCGGGGCGCGCAGCTTCATCTCGCTGGTGGTGCGGATGAACCGCGACAACGTGCGCTCGACGGCGCGCAGCGTGGCCAACCAGGAGTTCCACCGCAGCGGCGAGATCATCAACGAGGCCGCCCACCGGATCACCCGGGCACTACAGGACGCCGGGTACCGCTCGGTGAACCCGTCGGCGACCTTCCCGATGGAGATGGACCGCTATCCGGGGCGCATCTGGGTGGTCGCCCACAAGCCGGTGGCCGTCGCGTCCGGGCTGGGGGTCATGGGCATCCACCGCAACGTGATCCACCCGCGGTTCGGCAACTTCATCCTGCTGGCGACGGTGCTCGTCGACGACGAGATCAGCGAATACGGTGCGCCGCTGGACTACTCACCGTGCCTGGAGTGCAAGCTGTGCGTGGCCGCCTGCCCGGTCGGCGCGATCGGCAAGGACGGCGAGTTCGACTTCCTGGCCTGCTCGGTGCACAACTACCGCGAGTTCATGGGCGGCTTCACCGACTGGGCCGAAACCGTCGCCGACTCCGCCGACGGCGAGGACTTCCGCGAGCGGGTCAGCGATTCCGAGAACGCCTCGATGTGGCAGAGCCTGTCGTTCAAGGCCAACTACAAGGCCGCCTACTGCCTCGCGGTGTGCCCGGCGGGGGAGGACGTCATCGAGCCCTACCTCGACGACCGCAAGGCCTTCATGGACACCGTGCTCAAGCCGTTGCAGGACAAGGCCGAAACCCTCTACGTGCTCCCGGATTCGGCGGCCAAGGCGCATGCCGAGAAACGCTACCCGCACAAGACGGTCAAGGTCGTCGGCAGCGGCATCCGGGGAGTCTGAGGGACCGTTCCGGACAGTTCCGTGCCGATGGGCGGGCCGGCGATGCCGATCCCTCGCCCGGGGGTTCGCTAAGATCCGGCCGAACGGATGGGTGGTTGGGACCGGCCCTGCCCGAGCGGTCTCGGTGGCGCGGTGGAGCCACGCCGGTGCCGCCGGCTTTCGGCACGGCGAGGAGGAGCGACGATGGACGCGGAGACGTCACCGGAGGGCGAGAGTCTTCGCGCCGAGGAGATCGGCCGGGCCGTGCGCGCGCACCGCAAGAGGTCCGGGCTGTCGATGGTTCGCCTCTCCGAGATCGTGGGCGTCTCGCAGTCCTTCCTCAGTCAGCTCGAGAACGGTCGTGTGTACCCCAGCGTTCTGACGCTCTACAAGCTCGCCGAGGCCCTGGACGTCACCGTCGGCGCGCTCCTTAGCCCGTCGCCGATGACTGCCACCGCGGTGTTCTACCGTGCGGGCACCGCCCCCGTGATTCCGCACGGGCACGCGGACGCGTCGGATCTGTCCAGGCTGGTGACGAGTCCGGCCGGCGGCCATATCCTGCTCGGCCTCCATCACCAGATGCGTGGTGCCCAGATCGCCGACGACGTCTACCAGCACAGCGGCGAGGACCTGATCGTGATCCTGCGCGGCGTTCTGACCGTTCACGTCGGCGAGGACGCGTATCTGATGCATCCGGGGGACTCGCTGCACTACGACGGCAATCAGCCGCACTGGTTCGAGAAGTCGGATTCGCCCGAGGTCGAGCTGCTTCTCGTCACCGGCTCACCGCATGGGACGCCGGAACATTTCGTCACGGCCGAGTAACACCGCGGAAACCCGCGACATTAGCGTCACTTATATTCTAGGGTCTCCGGCATTGAATGGAGGCCTCTGTGGACAGACGATTGTTCCTGCGCGACGCCATACGTGTCGGTGCAGCGGTCGCGGCGGTCGCCGCCACGCCCACCCTGGCATCGTGTAGCCGTCGCTCCACCGGCCCGGAGGTCGCCGCGGCCGCCGTCCCGCCGACACCGGCGATCCAGCTGAACTGGATACTGGACTCGTCGTATGCCGGGATGTACGTCGCCAAGCAGCGTCACTACTTTCGGGACGCCGGCTTCGACGGTGTGACCCTGATGGCCGGTGGGGCCGACATCGCACCGGATCCGATAGTCGCGACGGGGAAAGCGGCGCTCGGCGTCTCGGGCCCGTCGATCACCGCACAGGCGCGCAACCAGGGCGCGCCCCTGGTCATCGTGGGAGCCATCTGCCAGATCAACCCCTACACCGTGCTCTCCATGCCGCAGCGGCCGCTGCGTGAACCCGCCGATCTGGTCGGCAAGACCGTTGCCGTCGACGCGGTGTCGATGACGCCCTGGCGAGTGTTCTGCACGCTGAACGACATCGATCCCGATTCGGTCAAGACGGTACCGGCCAACTACGACCTGTCCCTGCTCACCTCCGGAGCCGTGGACGGCTTTCTCGGCTTCACCGCCAACGAGCTGGTGGCGCTGCAGCTGCAGGGAGCAGACCCGGTCTCGATGGGATTCGACGACCACGGATATCGATCGGTGTCGGAGACGCTCATGGTCGACACGGAGACACTGGCCGCCGATCCCGCCGGGGTCAAACGGATGCTGCTCGCGCTGGCCCGTGGCTGGACCGACGTGATCCGCGATCCCGATGCGGCCGCCGATCTCACGGAGTCGTTGTACGGACGCGATCTCGGCCTGGACGTCGCCACGGAGCGGGCCACCTGCCAACAGGTCGCGCGCTCCGCCGTGCCGCGGCCGGGAGCAAGCGGGGTCCTCGACATCCCCGACGGCCGGGTCGCCGAGACCGTGCAGAACATGGCCGCCGGCGGGGTGCACACGACCGCCGAGGAACTGTTCGACCTCGGCCCGATCCGCGAGGTGCACCGAGAGAACCCCGAGCTGTGACCGTCACCGGGAATGTCGGGGAGGTGGACGCGCAGGGGGCGGCACCCGATCCGGGGGTCGTCGGCCTCCGGTTCGATGCCGTGTCCAAGGTCTATCCGGGGACCCGGCCGGTCGTCGCGCTCGAGGGGATCGACATATCCATCGCCCCGGGCAGTTTCACGGCCCTGCTCGGCCCGTCCGGTTGCGGGAAGTCGACGCTGCTGCGCATGGCCGCCGGCCTGGAGGATCCGACCGAGGGATCGGTGTCGGCCCTCGGCCAGTCTCCGCGCGCCCTCGCCAAACAGGGCAGGGTGAGCATCAGCTTCCAGGACGCGGCCCTGCTGCCCTGGCGCACCGTGGAGGCCAACATTCGCCTGCCGCTGGAATCGCGCCGGCAACGCCGCCTCTCGCGCGCCGAGCGGGACCGGCGTATCCACGCGCTGATCGCGATGGTCGGGCTGGAACACTTCGCGAACGCGCACCCCGACCAGCTTTCCGGGGGAATGCAGCAGCGGGTGGCCATCGCGCGTTCCCTGGCCGCCGACCCGGACCTGCTCCTGTTGGACGAACCGTTCGGTGCACTCGACGAGATCACCCGGTTGCGGCTCAATCTCGAACTGCAGCGGATCTGGTCCGGACAGCCCTTCACCACGCTGCTGGTCACGCACTCCGTCGAGGAGGCGGTGATCCTCGCCGACCGGGTCATCGTGATGTCGGCCCGGCCCGGCCGGGTTGTCGCCGACGTGCCCGTCACCCTCGGGTGGCCGCGCAGCGAAGAGGTGCTCGAGACTGCGGAGTTCGCCCGGCACACCCGCCAACTGCGTCACCATCTGATGTTCGGCGGGCAACCATGACGTCGGCGGTGGCCGTGGCGGTTGGGTCGCCGCCGTGGGCGCTCGCCGGGTTCGCCGGGCGGACTGCCAGACGGTACAGCCCCGTCATCGGGATCGCGGTGCTGATCCTGGCGTGGCAGGTCGTCGCGAGCGTCACCGGCAACCCCGCCGTCCCGACTCCGGTCGCGGTGCTCGCCCGCATCGGCCGGGACGGATTCGGTTTCTACTGGGCCAATCTGAGCACCACGCTGGCGGAGACGCTGGCGGGACTGGTCATCGGCAACGTCATCGGGCTCGGGCTGGGCATCGTCGCCGCCTCGCACCGCCTGCTGACCCGGCCCGCCCTGCACGTGGCCATGCTCACCTACACGGTCCCGATCATCGCGGTGGGCGTCATCCTGACGACGCTGTACAGCGGCTCGGTGCCGCGGATCGCCACCGCCGCGATCTACGTCGTCTTCACCACCACCCTCGGCACCGTCGCCGGGCTGCGCGCCTCCAGCCGGCGCTCCCTGGAGTTGATGGAGGCCTTCGGAGCCCGTCGCCCCGCGATATGGGTGAAGGTCCGTATTCCCTCGGCGATGCCCAATATCGCTACCGGACTGAAGCTTTCGGCACCCGCCGCGATGCTCGGCGCCATCGTCGGGTCCTACCTGGGTGGGGACAGGGGAGTCGGCGTCGCGATGGTGGCCGCCCAGCGCTCCGGCGATGTCGAACGCACCTGGGCGTTCGCGGTCCTGGCGACGGTCGTCGCGGCCCTGCTCTACGGGGCGATGGGGTTCGCCACCGGCCGCTTCACGCGCTGGCTTCCGGACATGTCGTCGACACTGTGGTCACAACCACCGATGCGGTGGTATCAGCGGGTGTCGCTCGCGGTGGCCGTTCTGATGCTCAGCCTCGGGCTGTGGACCGCCCTGCTGTACCTCATGGACGTCGACGCCTTCCTGTCCCGAACCCCGCTCGAGGTGGCCGACTACCTGATCCACACCACCCCCGCGGAGCGCGCGGCGTTACTGAGCGCAACGGGTGAGACGCTGGCGCACGCCGCACTGGGGTTCGTTGCCGGCCTGGCCGCCGCACTGGCCACCGCGGCCCTGCTCACGCTGCGCCCGGCGTCGCGCGGCATGGTCATGCCGATGGCGTTGCTGGGTCAGGCGGTGCCCTTCGTGGTCTTTCTTCCGGTCTGCCTCACCGTCTTCGGGCGGGGGTTGGTGTCCATCGCGATCGTCGGGGGACTCGTCAGCTTCTTTCCGGTGCTGCTCAACATCGACGACGCCTTGCGTCGTACCCCCCTGCGCGCCGGCGAACTGCTGGCCTGCTGCGGCTACAGCCGGTCCGCCACGTTGAGGAAGGTTCAACTTCCCTATGCCACTGTGGCTTTGATCGCCAGTACCCGAATTGCGGTTCCCGGCGCGCTCGCCGGCGCGGTTCTCGTCGAGTATCTCGCGCTCGGCAACGGCCTCGGCCACCTCATGGTCACCTCGGTCACGCAGTTCGACTACTCCCGCCTGTGGGCCGCGGTCGTGCTGCTCACCTGCGCATCGGTGGTCCTCGGGGCGACGTCGCGAGTGGTGGAAAGGCGGGTGTGCCGGCGTCTACATCTGCCGGCCGAAGACCTGTGAACCCCCATCGGCCGACGCCGAGGCCGTCGGACCCGTGCACACCGGAAACACCGAACGCCCAAGAGAAAGGACCGAAGTCAGCATGGCAACCTCGCGCGGCATCGACGTACCGATCATCGACCTGGCCCAGACAGCGACACCCGGCGACCGCCGTCGGCTCGTCGAGGCCGTGGACCGGGCGGCGTCCCAAGTCGGCTTCATGCAGGTCGTCGGGCACGGCGTGCCCCACTCCGCGATCGACCAATTGACCCGGGCGATGGACGGGTTCTTCGCACTGCCGGGATCGGTCAAGGCGAAGTACCGCACCGACCCGTCGATCAACCGCGGATACACCCCGACCAGGGCCGAACGGCTCAGCCTCAGCCTGGGCGTGCTCTCGGCGGCCGATCTGTTCGAGGCGTTCAACGTCGGCGCACAATCCGGGGACCATCCCGGTGCCAACCTCCCCGAACGCCACTATCCGGCCAACATCTGGCCCACCGAGGTCGACGGGTTCCGGCGTGCCGTGTCGGGCTGGTTCGACGCCGCGGCGGCGGTGGCGCGGCGGATCACCGGCGTGTTCGCCCTCGCGCTGGATCTGCCCGCCGACCACTTCGCACAGGTCCAGGACCACAGCATCGACGTTCTGCGCCTCAACAACTACGCCGTCCCGGCGGGCGAGGCCGAGCTTCAGGACGGCCAGCTGGGAATGGGTGCCCACACCGACTACGGAATCGTCACGGTGCTGTGGGCGGACGACGTGCCCGGGCTGCAGCTGCTGGGACCGGACGGGGCGTGGTGCGACGTGCGACCCGCGGACGGTGCGTTGCTGGTCAACCTCGGGGACCTGCTGGCGCGATGGACCAACGACCGCTGGACATCCACCATGCACCGGGTGGTCGCCCCCCGCGACGCCGACGGCAACCTCATTCGTCGCAGGTCGGCAGCCTTCTTTCACGACGGCAGGCACGACGCGCTGATCTCGTGTCTGCCCAACTGCACCGACCGGTCCAATCCGCCCCGGTACGCACCCATCACCGTCGAAGACCATCTGGCCGCCAAGCTCGCGGGTTCCCGTGGCGGAAAACCGAACACGGGGGCGGTCGAGGCGCGCCGCCTGACCACCACCCGCTGACCGCGCAAGCGCGGGAAAGGACACTCACCATGGCTACGATCGCAACCGTCGACCTGCGGCAGTGGCGTGCCGGCGGGGCCGCCGCCGACGAGGTCTGCCGTCTTGTCGACGACGGACTTCGCAGGGCGGGTTTCCTTCTGGTCACCGGGCACGGCATCAACCCGGAACTACCCGCGCGGGTCCGCCAGGCCGCCAGATACTTCTTCCGGCTACCCGGCGAGGTCAAGCAGCAGTACGCGTCGACCCAGCCCGGACTGCCGGGCTGGCTGGGTCCGGGCCTGGAAGCCAACGGCTACTCCGAGGGCACGGCGACCCCGCCGGACATGAAGGAGACCCTGGGGTTTCAGGCCCAGACTCCCACCGGGGATCACGACGTCGACCGGCGGTGGTTCAATCCCAACATCTGGCCGGTGGAGATACCTGAACTGCGAGGGCTCTACGAGATCTACCTCGTCTACATGGAACGGCTGACCCACGAACTGCTCACGCTGTGCGCGGTGGCTCTGGGCCAGCGCCCGGACGCTCTGACCGCCCTGGCGCACAACGCAATGTGGTCCTCGAACATCAATCACTATCCGCCACTGACGGTCACCGGCCCGGCGCAGGCCGGGCAGTTCCGGATCGGGCCGCACACCGATTTCGGAACGGTGACGATCCTCGACCGCGAGCCCGGCGCCGGTGGGCTGCAGGTGTACACCGACGAAGCCGGGTGGGAGGACGCTCCGTTCGACCCCACGGCGCTCACCGTCAACATCGGCGACATCCTCGCGTACTGGACCGGTCACCGGTGGCGCTCCGGCCGGCACCGCGTGCTGGCTCCTCCGGTGTCGGCCCCCGACGAGGAACTGATCTCACTGATCTACTTCCACGACCTCTCGCCCGAGGCCAGGGTGGTTCCGCTCGCCAAACCCGTGGCCGTGTCGGACCGATTGGAGCCGGTGGTCGCGGGGGAGTATCTCGCGGCCAAGATCGACGCGATCTCCCTGTAGCCGCACGGGCCGTCACGTCCAGGCGTGCACGGTGTTCTGCGCGGGCTCCAACCCGACCTGCACGAGCAACTCGGCGGCGTCGGCGGCCTGCTCGCAGATGGTGGGCACCTCGGTGCGCTCGGCCGCCGAGAAGTTCTCCAGCACGTAGGCCGCCGGGTCCTTGCGGCCCGGCGGGCGCCCGATGCCGATGCGCACCCGCTGAAAGTCCTTGGTGCCCAGCGCCGCAGCCACCGACCGCAGGCCGTTGTGGCCGCCCTCGCCGCCACCGAGCTTGAGCCGGATCCGCCCGAACTCGATGTCGAGCTCGTCGTGGATGACGACGACGTCGGCCGGGGCCACCGAGTAGAACTTGGCCAACGGGCCCACCTGCCGGCCGGACTCGTTCATGTACACCCGGGGCTTGGCCAGCACCACCGACCTGCCGCCCAGCCAGCCCGTCACCACCTCGGCGCCGGACTTCTTGTGCACCTTGAAGTTTCCGCCGATGCGGCCGGCCAGCAGGTCGGCCACCATGAAGCCGACGTTGTGCCGTGTCTTGGCGTAGTTCGGTCCGGGGTTGCCCAGGCCGACCACCAACAGCGGTTCGGCCACAACCAGTGCCGCCTACTCGGAGTCGGTCTCGGACTCGCCGCCCTCGGCTGCCGCGGGCTCCGCGCCGGCTTCCGCGCCACTGCCCTCGGCCTCCAACTCCTCGCCCGACGGTGCCTCGACGATGTTGACCACCAGCAGCTCGGGATCGGAGACCAGCGTGACGCCCTCGGGCAGCTCGATCTGGCCGGCGGTCACCTGGGTGCCGGGCTCGGTGCCCTCGATGGACACGGTGAACCGCTCGGGAATCGACATGGCCTCGGCCTCGATCTCGATGGCGGTCGCGTCCTGGGTGACCAGCGTCCCCGGGGCGGCGTCACCCTCCAGCTCGACGTTGACCTCGACGATCACCTTCTCGCCGCGGCGCACCACGATCAGGTCGGCGTGCTGGATGTTGCGCTTGATCGGGTGGATCTCCAGCGCCTTGGTCAGCGCCAGCTGCTCGGTGCCCTCGATGTCGAGCACCAGCACCGCGTTGGTGCCGGCGTTGCGCAGCACGGCCGCGTAGTCGTGGCCGGGCAGCAGCAGGTGGCGGGGATCGGTGCCGTGGCCGTAGAGCACGGCGGGCACCAGGCCCTCGCGCCGGGCGCGCCGCGAGGCACCCTTACCGGTCTCGGTGCGCACCGAAACCTGCAGGTCACGGGAAATCTGCTTGCCAGCGGACATGTGTATCGCTCCTGTT
The DNA here is from genome assembly GCF_002592005.1 of Mycolicibacterium palauense. GTDB lineage: Bacteria > Actinomycetota > Actinomycetes > Mycobacteriales > Mycobacteriaceae > Mycobacterium > Mycobacterium palauense. The sequence goes on from NZ_NVQF01000039.1 coordinate 29,370, forward strand.
ATGCCTGGGTAGTATCCGGGGCACGGCGGAGAGGAGCCGATGCGGGCGAACCGCGAAGAGAATTCACAGTCCCCGTCGATAACGGTGGTCGGACCACCCTCGCCGTGACGCGGGATCAGGGTAGCGCACCCGGTCCCTCATCAGGAAATCGCGGACCCGAAGCCGGCCCCCGTGAGCTGCTCGGACAGCTCCCACAGCGCGGCGGCGGTGTCGGCGTTGCGGGCGCGGCGGCTGCGTCCCACCACGGCGGTGGGCCCGGCCATCGCGTAGCGCGGGCCGACGAAGGTGTCCCCGGGCAGGTCGGCGGCCACGGCGTAGAGGGTCTGGCGGGCCCCGAAGGCGGCGTCGGTGGCCAGCTTGTTGCCCACCGTCATCAGCGCGTCGGTGGCCCTGCTGCCGGTGTGGTGCTGCAGGTCGGTCGCCGAATAGCCGGGGTGGGCGGCCAGGGCCCGCACCGGTGAACCGGCCCGGGTCAGCCGGCGCTGCAGTTCGCTGGTGAACAGCAGGTTGGCCAGCTTGGACTGCCCGTAGGCCAGCCACGCCGAGTACGGGCGGGCCTTCCAGTTCAGGTCGGCGAGGTTGATGCGGCCCATGTGGTGCATGAACGAGGACACCGTGACCACCCGCTCGGTGATCCTGGGCAGCAGCAGGTTCGTCAGCGCGAAATGGCCCAGGTGGTTGGTGCCCATCTGGCTCTCGAAACCGTCGGCGGTCAGCGCGTAGGGGACGGCCATCACCCCGGCGTTGTTGACCAGCACGTCCACCGGTGTGTCGATGCTCTCGGCGAACTCCCGCACCGAGCCCAGGTCCTGCAGATCCAGGCGCCGTACCGACACGTCGCCGGACATTCCCGCCGCGGCCCGCTCGCCCTTGGCGGTGTTGCGCACCGCCAGGATCACGGTGGCCCCGGCGCGCGCCAGTTCGGCGGCGGTGATCTCACCCAGGCCGCTGTTGGCGCCGGTGACGATCACCGTGCGGGCGGCGAAGGAGGGCAGGTCGGCTGCGGTCCACATGCCCTCACACTAGCCGCGCCGAGACTGCAGGTTGTGACACCCCGACCTGGGGGAACGTGTCCGAAGATGCAGCCTGGGCGCGGGAATCAGCAGGGTTCAGTGCACCGCGACGGAGAACCCGTCGATGATCCGCTGGATGTCGTCGGACTGCGCCACCGCCTGGTCGGCGCGGCTGGTGACGGTGAACTGGACCAGGTAGCGCTGGAACGCCGGGGCGGGCGTCACCGGGATCACGATGCGGTTGTAGGAGTGCAGCCGGCGGTCCACCACGTTGTAGCTGCCCTCGATCATCGCCGACGGGAATCCGTCGAAGTCGTCGAAGGACTCGTTGAGCTTGGTGAAGCCCGGGGAGAGCAGCGCGTCGGCGGTGGCGTGTCGGATCGCCTCGGCGACGTCGAAACCGCCGTGCAGCCGGAACACCAGCACCATCGCCGTCGGGTAGTCGTTGTTCTTGGCGATCGCCTCGGTCTGCGGCGAGAGGTTGGGATTGGTGTAGGTGCTCCAGCCCCGGGGCCGCGGCACCGTGACGGTCAGGTCCTTCAGTCCGGTCGCCGGCACCGGTTCGCCCTGCACGCCGAGCTGTTCGAGGTACTGCGAGAACGGCACCGGTTGCGCGGCGGCGCTCGACGGCGCCGGTTCGGGCGTCGAGGGGGTGGTGCTCCAGATCGACTGGTAGTCGGGGGTCTGGCCGCCGCAGGCGGTGACCGTCACCGCCGTGGCCAGTGCCACGGCCGCCGCGCACCGGCGGCCAGCCGTCACAGAATCTCGCGGACGGCGTCGATCGGGCGCGCCAGCCGGGTCCCTTTGCCGGTCACCACGAACGGGCGCTCGATCAGGATCGGGTTGGCCGCCATCGCGTCGAGCAGTTCGTCGTCGGAGGCGTCGGCCAGGTTCAGTTCGCCGTACAGGGACTCGCGTTTGCGCACCGCGGTGCGCACGTCGATGCCGGCGTCGGCGATCATCGCGGCCAGCTCGGCGCGGCTGGGTGGGGTCTTGAGGTACTGGATCACCGTCGGTTCGATCCCGTTGTCGCGCAGCAGCTCCAGCGTCTTGCGCGACGTGCTGCACCGCGGGTTGTGGTAGATGGTGGCCGTCTGCTCCGACTTCGCCGGCATCTCAGGCCGATCCGTCGAAAAGGCCGGTGACCGAACCGTTCTCGAACACCGCGCGGATGGTGCTGGCCAGCAGCGGCGCGATCGACAGCACGGTCAGCTGCGGGAACTGCTTGTCCTCGCCGATCGGCAGGGTGTTGGTGACGATCACCTCGCGGGCTCCGCTTTCGGACAACCGGTCGCGGGCCGGGGACGAGAGCACCCCGTGGGTGGCGGCGATGACGACGTCGCCGGCGCCGTCCTCGTGCAGCAGCTTGACCGCGCCGGCGATGGTGCCGCCGGTGTCGATCATGTCGTCGATCAAAATGCAGGTCTTGCCGGTGACGTCACCGACGACCCGGTTGGACTTCACCTGGTTGGGCACCCGCGGGTCCCGGGTCTTGTGGATGAACGCCAGCGGCACCCCGCCGAGGGAGTCGGCCCATTTCTCGGCGACCCGCACGCGCCCGGAATCCGGTGAGACCACCACCATGTCGTGGCCGGCGTAGTTGTCGCGAATGTAGTTGCTCAGCAGCGACTGGCCTCGCATGTGGTCGACGGGACCGTCGAAGAAGCCCTGGATCTGGTCGGTGTGCAGGTCCACCGACACGATGCGGTCGGCGCCGGCGGTCTTGAACAGGTCGGCGACCAGCCGCGCCGAGATGGGTTCGCGGCCGCGGTGCTTCTTGTCCTGGCGGGCGTACGGGTAGAACGGCAGGATCGCGGTGATGCGCTTGGCGCTGCCGCGCTTGAGCGCGTCGATCATGAGCAGCTGTTCCATCAGCCACGTGTTGAGTGGGTAGGGGTGGCTCTGCAGCACGAAGGCGTCGCAGCCGCGGACCGACTCGTCGAAGCGCACGAAGATCTCGCCGTTGGCGAAATCCCGCGCGGTCTGCGCGGTGACGTGGACGTCGAGTTCCTTGGCGACCTGCTCGGCCAGTTCGGGATGGGCCCGACCCGAGAAGAGCATCAGGTTCTTACGGTTGTCGGACCAGTCGGTGCTCACTGTTGCGTCCTCGCCGCTCGGGGATCGATACGGGGCAATGGTACGTAGCGTTGCGGCCACGTCGTGGCCGGGTTACCAGAATGCCAACGCCGGGGGACCGTGGCGGCGTTCACCGCTGGTCGCCGGGGGTGTCGGGCCGTTCGTCGCGGGCCGCGCGCGCGGCAGCGGCCGCAGCGGCCGCAGCACTGTGGGGCCGCTTGCGTTCCACCCAGCCCTCGATGTTGCGCTGGGCGCCCGCCGAGACCGCCAGCGCGCCGGGCGGGACGTCCTCGCGCAGCACGGTGCCCGCGCCGGTGTAGGCGCCGTCGCCGACGGTCAGGGGGGCCACGAACATCGTGTCGGAGCCGGTGCGCACGTGGGAACCGACGGTGGTGCGGCTCTTGGACTCCCCGTCGTAGTTGACGAACACGCTGGAGGCCCCGATGTTGCTGTACTCGCCGATGTCGGCGTCGCCGACATAGGTCAGGTGCGGCACCTTGGTGCCGGTGCCGATCACCGCGTTCTTGGTCTCGACGAAGGCGCCGAGTTTGCCCTCGGCGCCCAGCTGCGTGCCCGGGCGCAGGTAGGTGAACGGACCGACGTCGGCCCCGGCGCCGATGACCGCCGACGTGCCGTGCGTGCGCACCACCGAGGCGGTGTCGCCGACGACGACGTCGCGCAGTGTGGTGTCGGGGCCCACGGTGCAGCGCGCGCCGACCCGTGTCCCGCCGAGCAGTTGGGTGCCCGGGTGGATCACGGTGTCGCGCCCGACCGTCACGTCGACGTCGATCCAGGTGGTGGCCGGGTCCATCACGGTCACCCCGGCGCGCTGGTGTGCGGCGACGATCCGCCGGTTCAGTTCGGCGCTCAGGTCGGCCAGCTGCACGCGGTCGTTGACCCCGGCGACCAGCGCGCTGTCGTCGACGTGTTCGGCGTGCACGGTGTGGCCGTCGTTGCGGGCGATGGCGATCACGTCGGTGAGGTACAACTCGTGCTGGGCGTTGTCCGAGCTGAGCTGGTTCAGCGCCGAGCGCAGCACCGCGATGTCGAAGGCGTAGACCGCGGCGTTGACCTCGGTGATGGCCCGCTGGGACTCGGTGGCGTCGGCCTGCTCGACGATCGCGATGACCTCGCCGTCCTGGGTGCGCAGGATCCGTCCGTAACCGGTCGGGTCGGGCAGGGTCGTGGTCAGCATGGTGACCCCGGCGCCGGCCGCGGTGTGGGTGCTCACCAGGGACGACAGCGTCGCGGTGTCCAGCAGCGGGACGTCGCCGGCGGTGACGACGACCACCCCGGCGAAGTCGGCCGGCAGGGCCGACAGCCCGCACAGCACCGCGTGCCCGGTGCCGTGCTGTTCCTCCTGGATCGCGGTCTGCACCGGCCGGTGCAGCTCGGCGGCCAGCTGCGTGACCGCGGGGGTGATCTGGTCGCGGTAACTGCCCAGCACCACCACCAGGTGGGCGGGCTCGAGCCCGGTGACCGCGTGCAGGGTGTGGGAGAGCATGCTGCGCCCGCCCAGCGGGTGCAGCACCTTCGGAGTGTCCGAGCGCATACGGGTGCCGGCACCGGCCGCCAGGACAAGGACCGCGGAGTCGCCGTGTTCGGTCATGGACCTCTCTTCTCCGTGCGGGCGCCGCAGCCCGCGGCGGCACCACTTTCAGCCTGTCATCTCCTGCACGTCCGCGGCAAAACCACGGCGGGACCGCGCGCCGGACGCTCGTGGACGCTCGTGGACGCTCGTGGACGCTCGTCGCATAGCATGCGCGTGTGGGGATCGGAGGCCAGGACGCCGGGGCGGGTACCGGAGGGGCCGACTCGATCTCCGCGTTCGCCGGCCTCCTGCTGGCCGCCCTGGCCGACCACGGGTTCGCCGACGCCCGCTTCGAGCCGATGCCGTTCGTGGTGAAGTTCGCCGACGACACCCGGGTGCTGCTGGCCGACCGGCTCTACCGCGACCTCGCGGCCGTTCCGGTGGGCGACTGGCCGACCGCGTTGGCCGAGCGGCTGCCGCCCTATCTGCGGCCCACCCCGGACACCTGGCCGCAGGTCAGCGAGCGCCTGCGCTCGGTGCTGCGCCCGGCCAGCCTCACCGGCGCCGCGGCCGCCGAGACCAACCGGCCCTGGATCCGCCCGGTCTGGCCGTTCGTGCACGAGGCGGCGGTGCTCGACCTGCCCGAGGCCGCGTTCCTGGTCACCGAGCGCGACACCGGCAAGTGGGGGGTCACCGGCGAGCAGATGTTCGCCCAGGCGCGGCACAACGTCGCGCTGCTGCACCCCGCCGAGCGACAGGACCAGCAGTTCTTCCAGATGGCCGGGGACGGCCGCAGCTACTGCGATTCGGCGGTCCTGGTGCCCGGCTGGCTGGCCGGCTTCGTCCCCGACACCGGCGGCGCGGCGGGGGCCCGGCCGCTGGCGTTCTTCCCGGGCGACGACTCGATCCTGGTCGGCACCGACGACCCGGAGCTGGTCGGTGCGCTCTTCGAGACCGCCGAGCTGGCCTACCGCGCGGCCCGCTGCCCGGTGTCGCCGCAGGGCTACACCGTCGCCGACGGGCTGATCGTGCCGCTGGACCAGGCCGGACCGCATCCGGCGCGGGTGCTGGCGCTGCGGGCGCGTTCGCTGCTGGCCGCCGCCGAGTACGAGTTCCAGACCGCACGGTTGCGGCAGGCGCCGCAGGCGCGGGCGGCCGCGTTGCAGCTGGTCGACACCGCGCGCGGCCTGTGCACCTGCACCGACTGGCCGCAGGGCGCGCCGGTGGATCTGCCCGAGGCCGACTACGTCCGGTTCACCGGGCCCGGGGAAGCCGACGGATTCGTGGTTCCGTTCCAGGTGGTCACCGACATCGTGGGGCTGCGCCCGGTGCCCGACGTCATTCCGCTGCGCTACCGCGCCGAAGGGTGGCCGGCCGAGCTGGCCGCCGTGCTGCGGGGCCACGCCGTGGACCCGTCCGCGGGAGCCTGACCGGCCGCCGGCCCACCCCCGGGCCCTGTGAGCCCCGTGAGCCCGTGAGCCCTGTGAGCCCCGTGAGCTCCGTGAGCTCCGTCGCCAGGACTCGAACCTGAACTATCTGAACCAAAATCAGAGGTGCTGCCGATTACACCACGACGGACTGACGCCGCCCGGAGTCTATCGGGTCCCGATAGGCTGCATCCCGTGGCAGCTCCGGACAAGGAAGTGCGTGCGCCGCGAGCCAGGATGACCGGCACCGAGCGACGGCACCAGCTCATCGACATCGCGCGGTCGCTGTTCGCCGAGCGTGGCTACGAGGCCACCTCCATCGAGGAGATCGCGCAGCGCGCCAACGTCTCCAAGCCGGTCGTCTACGAGCACTTCGGCGGCAAGGAGGGCCTCTACGCCGTGGTGGTGGACCGGGAGATGTCGGCGCTGCTGGACAAGATCACGTCCTCGCTGACCAACAACCGCTCCCGGGTTCGCGTGGAGCGGGTGGCGCTGGCGCTGCTGACCTACGTGGAGGAGCGCACCGACGGGTTCCGGATCATGATCCGCGACTCGCCGGCCTCGATCAGCTCCGGCACCTATTCGAGCCTGCTCAACGACGCGGTCTCGCAGGTCGCCTCGATTCTGGCCGGGGACTTCGCGCGCCGCGGTCTGGATCCCGACCTGGCCCCGCTCTACGCCCAGGCGCTGGTCGGGTCGGTGTCCATGACCGCGCAGTGGTGGCTCGACGTCCGCGAGCCGAAGAAGGAAGTGGTGGCCGCGCACCTGGTGAACCTGATGTGGAACGGGTTGAAGCACCTGGAGGCCGACCCGCACCTGCAGGACGAGTAGCGCCGAATCCGCCGGGGCGCAGCTGTCTTCGGCCCGCCCTCTAGACTGGACGTCATCATGACCGCACCGGGGTACCTCCATGCCCAGACCCCGATAGCGGGTCTCGTCGAGATGGCGCTGAGCGCGCCGACATTCACCGACCTGGCCGAGCGTGCCGCCGGCCGGCCCGAGGATCTGCGCCTGGTCGCGCCGGTCAACGCCAAGGTGTTCGCCGCCGCGGCGCTGGCCCGGCAGACCCCGCTGCTGGTGGTCACCGCCACCGGCCGCGAGGCCGACGACCTGACGGCCGAGCTGCGCGGGGTGTTCGGCGAGGCGGCCGCGATGTTCCCGTCCTGGGAGACCCTGCCGCACGAACGGCTGTCCCCCGGGGTGGACACCGTCGGCGCGCGGCTGATGCTGCTGCGCCGGCTGGCCCACCCCGACGACGCCCGCCTGGGGCCGCCGCTGCGGGTGGTGGTCACCACGGCGCGCTCGCTGCTGCAGCCGATGGCCGGCGGCCCGGCCGCCGCGGTCAACGCCGACCCGGTGACCCTGGCCGTCGGGGCCGAAACCGGCTTCGAGGAGACCATCGCCCGGCTGGTGGAGCTGGCCTACACCCGGGTGGACATGGTGGGCAAGCGCGGCGAGTTCGCCGTGCGCGGGGGCATCCTGGATTTGTTCCCGCCGACCGCCGAGCATCCGGTGCGCGTCGAGTTCTGGGGCGACGAGGTCTCCGAGATGCGGATGTTCTCGGTGGCCGACCAGCGCTCCATCCCGGAGGTGCCGGTCGACGCGGTGGTCGCGGTGCCCTGCCGGGAGCTGCTGCTGACCGAGGACGTCCGGGGTCGCGCGGCCGCGCTGGCGGCGGGGCGCAGCGGCGGGGACAACACCGTGGTCGGCACCGTCGGGGATATGCTGGCCAGGCTGGCCGAGGGCATTCCAGTCGACGGGATGGAGGCCCTGCTGCCGGTGCTGCAGCCCGACGATCTGACCCTGCTCACCGACCAGCTCGCGGCGGGCACCCCGGTGCTGGTGTGCGACCCGGAGAAGGTCCGCACCCGCGCCGCCGACCTGATCAAGACCGGCCAGGAGTTCCTGGAGGCGTCCTGGTCGGTGGCCGCGGTCGGCGGTGACGCCCCCATCGACGTCGAGCAGCTCGGCGGGTCGGGATTCCGGGGGCTGGCCGAGGTGCGCGAGTCGGCCCGCGCCGCCGGGCATCCCTGGTGGACGCTGAGCCAGCTGCCCGACGAGTCCGCGATCGAGCTCGACGTGCGGGCGGCCCCGTCGGCGCGGGGGTCGGCGGAGAGCATCTCCGGGATCTTCGCGATGCTGCGCGCCCACGTCGCCACCGGCGGGTTCGCGGCCGTGGTGGCGCCGGGCACCGGGACGGCGCGTCGCGTGGTCGAACAGCTGGCCGAGGCGGACATCCCCGCGCAGATGCTGGAGTCCGGAGCGGCGCCCAAGGCCGGGGTGGTGGGCGTGCTCAAGGGTCCGCTGCAGCTGGGCCTGGTGGTGCCGGGCGCCAACCTGGTGCTGATCACCGAGACCGACCTGACCGGCAACCGGGTGACCGCCTCCGAGGGAAAACGGTTGGCGGCCAAGCGGCGCAACACCGTCGACCCGCTCGCGCTGACCGCCGGCGACCTGGTGGTGCACGACCAGCACGGGATCGGCAAGTTCGTCGAGATGACCGAGCGCACCGTCGGCGGCGCCCGCCGCGAGTACCTGGTGCTGGAATACGCGTCGTCCAAGCGGGGCGGCGGGGCCGACCGGCTCTACGTGCCGATGGACTCCCTGGACCAGCTCTCCCGCTACGTGGGCGGTCAGGCGCCCAGCCTGAGCCGGTTGGGCGGCAGCGACTGGACCAACACGAAGACCAAGGCGCGCAAGGCCGTCCGGGAGATCGCCACCGAGCTGGTGGCGCTCTACGCCAAACGCCAGGCCGCGCCGGGCTACGCCTTCGGCCCGGACACCCCGTGGCAGGCCGAGATGGAGGACGCCTTCGGGTTCACCGAGACCGTCGATCAGATGACCGCCATCGCCGAGGTGAAATCCGATATGCAGAAGCCGGTTCCGATGGACCGGGTGATCTGCGGCGACGTCGGCTACGGCAAGACCGAGATCGCGGTGCGCGCCGCGTTCAAGGCGGTGCAGGACGGCAAGCAGGTCTCGGTGCTGGTGCCCACCACACTGCTGGCCGACCAGCACCTGCAGACCTTCACCGAACGCATGGCCGGCTTCCCGGTCACCGTCAAGGGACTGTCGCGGTTCACCGACCCGGCCGAATCCCGTTCGGTCATCGAAGGATTGGCCGACGGCAGCGTCGACGTGGTGATCGGTACCCACCGGCTGCTGCAGACCGGGGTGCGTTACAAGGACCTCGGGCTGGTGATCGTCGACGAGGAGCAGCGCTTCGGGGTGGAGCACAAGGAGCACATCAAGAGCCTGCGCACCCACGTCGACGTGCTGACCATGAGCGCGACCCCCATTCCGCGGACCCTGGAGATGAGCCTGGCCGGCATCCGGGAGATGTCGACCATCCTGACCCCGCCCGAGGAGCGCTACCCGGTGCTGACCTACGTCGGCCCGCACGACGACAAACAGGTCGCGGCCGCGCTGCGCCGCGAGCTGCTGCGCGACGGACAGGCGTTCTACATCCACAACCGGGTGCGCTCCATCGACCAGGCCGCCGCGCGGGTCCGCGAGCTGGTCCCGGAGGCCCGCGTGGTCGTCGCGCACGGGCAGATGCCCGAGGAGCAGCTCGAACGCACCGTCGAGGGGTTCTGGAACCGCGAATTCGACATCCTGGTGTGCACCACCATCGTGGAGACCGGGCTGGACATCTCCAACGCCAACACCCTGATCGTCGAGCGCGCCGACACCTTCGGGCTCTCCCAGCTGCACCAGCTGCGCGGCCGGGTGGGACGCAGCCGCGAACGCGGCTACGCCTACTTCCTGTACCCGCCGGAGCTGCCGCTGACCGAGACCGCCTACGACCGGCTGGCGACCATCGCCCAGAACAACGAGCTCGGCGCCGGCATGGCGGTGGCGATGAAGGACCTGGAGATCCGCGGCGCCGGCAACGTGCTGGGGGTCGAACAGTCCGGCCACGTCGCCGGGGTGGGTTTCGACCTGTATGTGCGGCTGGTGGGCGAGGCCGTCGAGGCGTACCGGGCCGCCGCCGACGGGCAGACCGTCGCCGGGGCCGAGGAGCCCAAGGAGGTCCGCATCGACCTGCCGGTCGACGCCCACCTGCCCCCGGACTACATCGGCAGCGACCGGCTGCGCCTGGAGGGCTACCGCCGGCTGGCCTCGGCCGCCGACGAGGACGAGGTCGGTGCCGTCGTCGAGGAGCTGACCGACCGCTACGGCGAGCTGCCCGAACCGGCGCGGCGCCTGGTCGCGGTGGCACGGCTGCGGCTGCTGTGCCGCCGCTACGGCGTCACCGAGGTGTCGGCGACGGGGTCGGCGGGCCAGCCCTCCACGCTGCGGCTGACGCCGCTGACGCTGCCCGACTCCGCGCAGCTGCGGCTCAAACGGGTCTATCCCGGCGGCCAGTACCGGGCCACCACGTCGACGGTGCAGGTGCCCATCCCGCGGGCCGGCAGCGGAATCGGGGCGCCGCGCATCCGCGACCTGGAGCTGGTCCAGATGGTTGCCGACCTGATTTTGGCGCTAGACGGGAAACCGCAGGGTGAAGTTGATATAACGGCTGTGCCCGGGGGGCCCGCGGGCGAGCGTGAAGGGGACGGACGATGACGGTGATCCTGCTCGATCCCCGCCGGCCCACGCTGGTGCCCGTCGAGGCCCTCGAGCTGCTCGCCGGCGACGTGCAGTACACCGAGGAGCTGCCGGTCAAGGTGCCCTGGTCGCTGCCGTCGGCGCGGGCCGTGCACACCGGCGAGAACGCACCGGTGCTGGTGTCCTCCGATCCCGCGCACCCGGCGGTCGCGGCGCGCATCGCCGCCGGTGAGCGGGTGATCGCCGCGCCCGAGCCGGCGGCCGGGGAACGGCTGCTCGACGCGGTGGCGGTGATGGACCGGCTGCGCACCAACGGGCCCTGGGAGAGCGAGCAGACCCACGAGTCGCTGCGCCGCTACCTGCTGGAGGAGACCTACGAGCTGTTCGACGCCGTGCACCGCGGCGACGCCGAGGAGCTGCGCGACGAGCTCGGCGACGTCCTGCTGCAGGTGCTCTTCCACGCCCGCATCGCCGAGGAGGCCCCCCAGCACGCGTTCACCATCGACGACGTCGCCGACGCGCTGGTGCGCAAGCTGGCCCACCGGGTGCCCACGGTGCTCGGCGGCCAGGAGGTGTCGCTGGCCGATCAGCTGGCCCAGTGGGAGGAACGCAAGAGCGTCGAACGCGCCGCCAAGGCCGCCAAGGCGGGCGCGGCGGGGCTGTCGGTGATGGACGATCTGCCGACCGGGCAGCCGGCGCTGGCGCTGGCGCAGAAGGTGATCTCGCGGGCCCGTCAGGCCGGCATCCCCGCCGACCTGATCCCGTCGGACATGCTGGCGATCGCGCTGGCCGAGCAGGAGGACGCCGAGAACACCCTGCGTTCGGAGGTGCTGTCGTTCATGGACGACGTCCGCGCGGTCGAGTCCGAGGTGGCCGTGCGGCGCACCGGCGCCGCGCTGGAGGGGGAGGCGGGCGCGCCGCACCCGATCAGCCCCGAGGAGTGGCGCGCGGCCTGGCCGTCGGACACCCCGCAGCGCGTCGCGCCGGAGGAACTGCACCCGGTGCCCGGCCACGAAGACCTGGACGAGACCGGCACCGCCGAGGAGACCGGCACCGCCGAGGAGACCGGCACCGCCGAGGAGGCCGGCGCCGCCGGCAGCTGAGCGCGCGGGCGGCCCCGGTCAGCCGAACAGCGTCGAACCCCAGTAGGCGTCGCGGTCGCCGGCCGGGATCCCCGGGGGGATCGCGAACAGGCCGGTGCCGGTGTGGGTGATGTACTCGTTCATCGCGTCACTGCGCGACATCTCGGCCTGCATCGGGATGAACTGGGTGGCCGGGTTGCGGTTGAACGCGATGAAGAACAACCCGGCGTCCAGGTGCCCGAAGCCGTCGGTGCCGTCGGTGAAGTTGTAGCCGCGGCGCAGGATCCGGATGCCGTTCAGGTGCTGGTGGGAGACCACGCGCACATGGGCGCCGACGTCGATCAGCGGCTGGTTCTCGTCGTCGACCATGTCCAGGTCCAGTTCCTGGAACTCCTGGGTCAGCCCGTTGGGGGCGCCGGAACCCTTCTGCCGGCCGATCACCCGTTCCTGCTCCAGCAGCGTGGTGCGGTCCCAGGGCTCGATGCGCATCCGGATGCGCCGGGTGGCCATGTAGGTGCCGCCGGTCAGCCAGTCCGGGCCGTCGCCGGGGTTGACCCACACCTGCTCGGTCAGCAGCTGGGTGTCCTCGGCCTTGATGTTGTTGGTGCCGTCCTTGAAACCGAACAGGTTTCGCGGCGTGGACTGGTCGCGGGTGGTCGACGAGGTGCGCCCGAAACCGAGCTGGGAGTACTTCACCGCGGCCACGCCGAAGGCCACCCGCGCCAGGTTGCGCACCGCGTGCACCGCCACCTGCGGGTCGTTGGCGCAGGCCTGGATGCAGATGTCGCCGCCGGAGCGCGCCGGGTCCATGGTCTCGTTGGGGAACTTCGGCAGATCCTCGAGCAGGTCGGGTTTCTGGTCGCCGAGGCCGAACCGCGGCTTGCCGTCCTTGACGAAGAACGACGGGCCGAAGCCGATCGTCAGCGTCAGCTGGGAGGGGGGCAGGCCCAGCGCCTCGCCGGTGTCCGACGGCGGCGCATAGGGGTTCAGGCCGATCGCCCCGTCGCGGAACGCCTCCTCGCCCTGCGTCATCCGCTCGGCCATGTGCGTCCACTCGCGCAGCAGCTGCACGAGTTCGGCGCGGTCATCGGTGATGACGTCGAAGGTGGCGAAGTGCATCCGGTCCTGGGCCGGGGTGACGATGCCGGCCTGATGCACCCCGCGGAACTCCACCGGGCCGGTCAGTTCGGTGTGCACCGAGCTGGCCGCCGAGGCGCGTCCGGCCATCACGCCGGCGCCGGCGGCACCGGCCACGGCGGCTCCGACGCCGGCCGCGCCCAGCAGCCTGCGCCGGGAGAACCCGGTGCGCGTGGACGCGCCGGGTTCCCCGGTGGCGGTCACCGGGTCCTGTCCGGTCCCGGGATCGCCGGGGCCGGGGGAATCGCCGGGGAAATCACTGTCCTGCGATGACACCTTGAACCTGACTCACTTCCTTGCTGAGCGCGTCGATGGCGCGCGACAGCTGCTGGCGCTGGTCCTCGGTGACGGTGTCGTAGAGCACGAATCCGTCACCGGCGCGGAGCTTCTGCAGCAGCGCCTCGACCTCGCCGAAGCGCTGGTCGACCCGCTTGCCCAGGTCGGGGTTGCGCTCGTCGAGGATCGGGCGCACCGAGGCCACCGCGGTCTGGCTGCCCTGCACGTTGGCGTTGAAGTCCCACAGGTCGGTGTGGCTGAAGATGTCCTCCTCGCCGGTGATCTTGCTCGTCGAGATCTCGTCGAGCAGTCCCTGGGCGCCGCCGGCGATCTGGGTGGAGTCGATCTTCCAGTCCGGGGCCTTGACCCCGTCGTTGAGTTCCTTGACGTCGGCGACCAGCTGGTCGGCGATCTGGTTGGTGTCGGGCTGCAGGCCGTCGACCCACAGGTCCTTCTCCAGGCGGTGGAAGCCGGTCCACTTCTGGCCGGGTTCCAGGTCGGCCTCGCGCAGGTCGATCCGCGGGTCCAGGTCGTTGGGGAAGGACTCGGCGACCGGCTCGATGCGTTCGTAGTAGGTGCGCGCGATCGGGAACTGGGCCTTGGCGGCCTCGATGTCGCCGGCCTTGATCGCGGCGACGAAGGTTTCGGTGGCCGGCACCAGCGCGTCGGTCTGGCTGTTGACGTAGCGCTTGTAGCTGTCGGCGGCCTCCTTGAACTTGCCCTCGGTGTCGATCTGGACCGCCTCGCCGGTGACCGTGTAGTCCGCGCGGATGCCGTCGCCGACCATGCCGGGCTTGCACGCGGTCTGGTAGGTGCCGGGCTCACCGAGCTGCACGATCAGCTTGCGCTGCAGGCCGGGGGAGACGTTCTCGACCTCGCCCATCACCCGTTCGCCCTCGCCGTAGACGTAGAACTCGGTGACCTTGCTGCCGTTGTTGGTGATCAGGAACGTGTTGGCCCCGGTGGTGCCCTCGGTGGACGACAGGGTGCACTCGGTGTCGGAGGCCTCGACGGTCACCGGCTCCTTGGCGCCGTCGGCGCCGCCGGCCGAGTCGGACTCCTTGGCGGTGCAGCCGGCCAGGCCGGCGCCGGTCAGCATCGCGGCGGCGGCGAGGAAGGGCAGAGTGCGGTTCACGTGGTCGACCTTTCGGGTGCGTTCTCGGGGGTGTTCTCGGGTGCGTTCTGGGGGAGGTCCGGTGTGGGGGAGTCGGCGGGCTTGGCGGATCGGTTGGGCCGCAGGAACAGCGTGAGCACGACGGCGATGTAGGCCAGCCAGCAGAGGAACTGCAGCACGGTGGGGCTGGGGTCGATGTTGAACACGCCCTGGATGACCTCGCCGTACCAGGCTGACCAGTCGAACCAGCCGGTCATGTCGAAGGCCTTGTTGCCCAGCCCGGGCAGCCAGCCCACGGTCTGCAGCGCCTTGACCCCGTAGGCCAGGATCCCGGCGGCGACGACGATGAGGAACACGCCCGTGTACTTGAAGAATTTCGCCAGGTTGATCTGCAGCGCGCCGCGGTAGAGGCCGTAGGCCAGCGCCGCGGCGATCGCGACGCCGATGACGAGCCCGACCAGCGGCCAGGCCGTCTCGGCCTGGGCGTAGCCGACCATGAACAGCGCGGTCTCGAAACCCTCGCGGCCCACGGCCAGGAAGGCCAGCGTCAGCACGGCCACGGCGCCGGTCTCCAGCGCGGCCGACATCTCCTCGCGCAGCTGGCCCGACATGCCGGCGGCGGCCTTCTTCATCCAGAGCACCATCGTGGTGACGATGACGACGGCCACCAGCGAGGCGACCCCGGCGATGGCCTCGGCGGCCAGATCCTGCACCGTGTTCTCGCCGAACTGGATGACCAGGAACACCCCGACCGTCATGGCGACGGCCGCTCCGACACCCAGCCATACCCACTTCAGGGCGTCGCGGCGGTCGGATTTCACCAGGAAGGCCACCAGAATGGTGACGACGATGGCGGCTTCGAGGCCCTCCCGCAGCCCGATCAGCGCGCTGCCGAACATCTGCGAGGACACGCTGGGACCCGCGGCGAGCAGGGACAACGCTGTGCTGGAGATATCACCGGCGGCAGTCATCCGTTAGTCCTCGCTCCGAGACGTCACTCACCCAGCTTTGCCTGTCCAATGCTAGGTGTGGCTCACCTTAACAGTGGGCCAGATGGAACGGTAAAAGCTTGCCGATGTCTGTTCGCTCGCGGGGTCGTGGGCTGGGCATCCATCAACGCGGTCAAACCCGAGGGCTCTCTTAGGGCACAAAGTCCCTACCGTCTTGTGGTTAGGCTTACCTAATATCGACCGGGTGCGTGTGTCATTGGAACTGAGCAACGTCGATGTGTCCGTGGCGGGGGTCCCGATCTGCCGGCAGGTGGACCTGACGATCAACGGCGGTGAGACCCATGTGCTTTTCGGCCCCAACGGGTCTGGGAAGTCCTCGCTGCTGGGTGCGGTCATGGGGCTGCCTCCGTACGAGGTCACCAGCGGCGAGGTGCGTTTGTTGGGCACCGAGATCACCGGTTTGGGGGTGGACGAGCGCGCGAAGCTGGGATTGGGGTTGGCGTTTCAGCGGCCGCCGGCACTTCAGGGGGTGTCGTTGCGTGATCTGGGCCGATCGTTGTCGGCGGTGAACGAACTGACCGCTCAGGCTCACCTGTTGGACTTCGAAGGCCTACTGGATCGCGATATCAATGCCGGATTCTCCGGCGGGGAGATCAAGCGCTGGGAGATCCTCAAGCTCTATCTTCAGCGACCGCAGGTCTGTCTGTTCGACGAACCCGAGAGCGGCGTGGACCTCGAACACATTGCCGCGGTCGGTGCCGGGATCCACCAGTTGTTGCGTCAACCCGACGGCGAGGGGCAGCGCCGGTCGGCGTTGGTGATCACCCACACCGGGTTCATCCTCGACTACCTCAAGGCCGATGTCGGCCACCTGATG
This sequence comes from Mycolicibacterium palauense, assembly GCF_002592005.1. Taxonomy (GTDB): domain Bacteria; phylum Actinomycetota; class Actinomycetes; order Mycobacteriales; family Mycobacteriaceae; genus Mycobacterium; species Mycobacterium palauense. The sequence goes on from NZ_NVQF01000039.1 coordinate 45,404, forward strand.
GTCGGCGGGCGGCTGGTCCACTCGGGGGAACCGTACGCACTGTTTCAGCACATCAAGGCTCACGGGTACACCGTGCCCGGCAACGACGACCGACCCGAAACCGACAAGCACATCACGCGAGGAGTGCACCGATGACATCGATTGACGGCACCACCGGATCCCTGACCGAGAACGAGGTTCGCCCCCTGCGTGAGATCGGCTACAGCGCCGAACGTGAGCACTCCGGTACCTGCGTCATCGTCGACAACGAGCTGCGGCGCATCTCGGTGCGCGACGACGGGGTGGAGATCTGGCCGATCGCCGAGGCGCTGCGCCGTTACCCGTGGGTGCAGGATCTGATGTTCAACCTGATTCCACCCGATTTCGACGACCTGGTGCGCGAGTTCGCCGAGTCCACCCAGGAGCGTGTGGGCCACTTCATCTGGGTGCACGAAGGGGTCACGCTCGGCAAGCCGCTTCAATCCTTCACCCTGTTGGAGACGCCGCAGGCGCGGCAGTTCGTGCACAACATCACCGTGGTGGATCGCAACGCCACCATGACGATGTTGTCGGGGGCGGCGGTTTGGGGCCAGACCCACACGGGCCATCACGTCTCGATCTCGGAGACCTATCTGCGCGAGGGTGCCACCTGCAGCTCGGTGTCCATCGAACGTTGGGCCGATGGGATGACCGTCGACAGCTATGCGCGCGCGCATCTGGCGGCCGGTGCCCACAGCACCGATACCGCCATAGCCCTGTCGGGTCTGCGCAGCCACTACTGCAACAGTGCAACCGTGCTGGAGGCCGATGCGAACTCCAATGACCAACTGGTCGTCTACGCTCCCGGCGGCACCACGCGCACCATCGAGTCCGAGATCCGCCTGACGGGGGCGGGTGCCAACGCCGAGAGCCTGACCCGGATGGTCACCGGGGACGGCACCATCGTCAATCGGTCCGAACTCACCGGTGAAGCCCCGGGGGTGCATGGCTACCTCGGCTGTGACGGGCTCAAGCTCACCGACGGCGGCGAACTGCGGTCCTCGCCGTCGCTGGTGGCCAAGTCCAGCGACGCCCAACTGTCCCATGAGGCCTCGATCGGCATGATCAGCGCCGACAAGATTGCCTACCTGATGTCGACCGGGCTCAGCGAAGAGGACGCGCGCACCCTGATCGTGCAGGGTTTTCTGGACCTCGACGCACAACGCATTCCGGAGGTGTTCCGCAGGGAGGTCCAGGACATGGTGGCCGCCGCGAAAACCGGCTTTATGTGACCATGCCCCTCCGGGGGTGGTGGTCGCCGGAGGTGAACGCCCCTCACCAACGGAGTTAGGCTACCCTAATATCGATGGAGCTGGTGTGTCCCCGGGGTATGCACCGTGAGTCGGAGGAGCGTCCGTGGGCAAGATCGAGCCGGAGCTCGGCGCCGTGCAGGAGACGTTGTTGATACCGCTCTACGGCAGGGCGCGTGACGCCGCTTCGGGCCATCCGGTGCTCGGTGATCGACGTGCGGCCGAACTCGTCGAGGGCATCGACTACGACTTCACCCGTTTCAAGGGCCCATCGTTGCCCGGGTCGGTGCTCCGTACCTCGGTGTTCGACGGCTGGGTGCGCGACTTTCTCGACGAACATCCCGCCGGGACGGTCGTTGAGCTCGGGGCCGGTCTGAACACCCGGTTCGACCGGCTCGACAACGGTGAGGTCCACTGGTTCGACCTCGATCTGCCCGATGCGATCACACTGCGCAGGCGGTTCTTCGCCGATCGGGGCCGAAACACGATGCTGGCGGGCTCGGTCCTCGACACCGACTGGTTCGAGTCCGTCGCCGCCGCGCCCGGCCCGTACTTCTTCGTCTGCGAGGCGGTCCTGCTCTACCTCACCGAACAGCAGGTGCGCAGGGTCGTGGCGCAACTCGCCGAGCGCTTCGACGGATCGTTGCTGGCCTTCGATACCGGCGGTCGGGCGATGATCGAAAACCAGGACCGCAACGGAGTGATGAAATCCATGGCAGCTCGGATGCAATGGGTTTGCGAAGACCCACATGATCTGGAGTCCTGGGGCGTGGAATTGCTCGACACGCGCACCTTCGCCCATCCGCAGCCCGATGTCGCCAGATCCTGGCCGGCGCGCTACCGCTACGGCAACAGGCTACTTGCTCGACTCCTGCCGAGGGTCGTCAACGCCTACAAGCTCAACCTCTTCCGATTGCGGGCCCGGTCGTAGCGGCCTCGTGCCCGCGCTTACCTGCGTCGGCGGCCTTGCCGACCCGTTGATCCCTTCCGGGACCCGGAGCTGACTGCCTGGACTACGAGTTCGAAGACTCACGTGGTGACGCTCGTGCACCACGCATCGAACTCGATCTGCCCACAGTTGGCGCACATGGTCATCCAAGCCTGCGGCGATAGCGTCGAGCCGTGCTGCGCCGTCGGCCCCTCCTTGGCCCGCTGAAATACCAAGCGCGAAGGCATCTTCTGGTCGGGTTGTCGTCGGAGTGATCGTGTCCACAGATGAGGGAAGTATGCGTAGAGAATATTGGGCATTCGGAAGCTTCGGCCTGGCAGTGGCGCTTGTCGTGGGGGGCTGCACCTCGGACTCACCGTCTGCCACGTCGCCCACGCTCGGCACGTCATCCGCGGCCGCGGCGGGGTCTCCGTCAGGGGGGCCGGGCGACCGGCAACCGATCGCAGCGGTTGATCTGAACACCGATGGCGTGAGCCCTGGGGGAGCCAACACCGCAGACGTCGTGGCCGCAACGAACACCTTCCTGGCGTTGCTGGATCAGGAGCAGCGCGACACTGTGGAATACGACTTCTCCGACAGCCAAGCACGGCAGACCTGGTCGAACTATCCGGCCGGCACGGTGCCGCGCGAGGGAATCGCGCTGGCCGATCTGACCTCCGAGCAGTTGGATGCGGCTTACGCGGTGCTCAAGGTGGCGCTCAGTGGCGTGGGCTACCAACAGGATCGGGACATTCAGGCGGCCGATGACTTTCTTGCCGGTCTCGGTGGCCGAGGGGCCGACATGTTCAGCAGCGTGAAGGACTACTTCATCGCCGTCTACGGGAAGCCTTCGGAAGACCGACCGTTCATGGTCCAGTTCGGTGGCCACCACCTGGCACGCAATCTGACCTACAACGGCGACGATGTCAGCCAGACGCCGCAGTTCGTCGGTTCCGAACCGACCTCGTTCGACGTGGACGGAGTGACGGTGAGGCCGGTCGGGGCCGAATCGTCAAGTATGTTCGCCATGATCGACGCGCTGACGGATCGGCAGCGCGGCGCCGCCGAGATCACTTCGGGAACCTTCGATGATCTGCTGATGGGGCCGGGTAAGGACTCCGGCACCTTCCCCACTCCGGAGGGGCTGCCGGTCTCCGACCTGGACGCGACTCAGCGGGCGGCCGTCCTGGCCGCGATCCGGACCTATGTCGGGGATCTCAGTACCGACGCTGCCACGAGGCTGCTGGCGGAATACCAATCGGAACTCGACGACACCCGGATCGGCTGGTCGAACAACAGCGGCCCGACCGACGAGAACAGCTACATCCGTATCGACGGGCCCAGCGTGTGGATCGAGTTCATCAACACCCGCAGTAACAGCACACCAAACATCCACTACCACTCGGTGTATCGCGACAAGAACAACGACTACGGCAGCAGCAAGCCGAGCTGACCATGGCGGATGGCCCGCGTCCCGATCGTCGCAGCCTCCGGTCAATCCGCGATGTCCTCGCGGGCATGGCCGCGGCGGCGCTCGTCCTGATCGCGAGTTGCGCGTCCGCGGCTGCCCACCCCCTGAGCACCACGGCTATCCTGCTCGACCTGGGTGCCGCCGACCGGGTGACCGGCCAGATACAGTTGCCGATCGATCGGATGGCGCTTGCCCTCGATGAGCCGCTGACCGCCGCCACCGTCGCCCAACCGCAGACTCTCGAAGAGCTGCATTCCTATGTGGCGGCACACATCGGGGCGACACAGCCCAGCACCGGCGCGGCCTGGGGTGTGAACCTTCTGAACGGCCGCGTCGGCGTCATCGACGGTGTGGGCCACCTGATCTTCGACATCACCCTTGACCCGCCCGAGGCAACGGCGCTGGGTGATTTCGACCTGCACTGCGACGCGATCGTGCATCACCTGCTGTCTCATCGGATCTTCGTGGCCACCAGAACCACCCCGGCCGAGGATTACGTGACGCTCGGGGTCTTGGACTGGCAATCGCATACCATCACCGTGGCCCGTCACCACAACCCCACGGCCGCGCAGTTCTTCGTCGCGGCCATCGGACTGGGCATCAAGCACATCGCCGAGGGTGCAGATCATCTGCTGTTCCTCATCATGCTGCTGCTTCCCGCTCCCCTACTGGCACGGCGGGGCCGATGGGTGTGTACCAACAACCCGCGTCGCAGCACCCTTCGAGTCGTCCACGTGGTGACTGCCTTCACCGTGGGGCACTCGGCCACCCTGGCGCTGGGTGCCGTGGGACTGGTGCACCTGCCCAGTCGCCTTGTTGAGAGCCTGATCGCGCTGTCCATCCTGGTGTCGGCGGTCCACGCGATCAAGCCGATCGTTCGCGGTGGCGAAGTCTGCATCGCTGCAGGTTTCGGCCTGATGCACGGACTGGCATTCGCGGCGCTGCTCGGCCAACTCGAGCTCGGCCGCGATTCACTGGTAGGTGAGCTTCTCGGATTCAACGTGGGCATAGAACTGACCCAACTGATGATCGTCGCCCTGATCATGCCCTCGCTGTGGGTCTTCAGCTGCACTCGGGCCTACCCGCTGGTGCGCACACTTCTGGCGGTTCTCGGGGTCGTACTCGGGGCCTGCTGGCTGAGCGAGCGGATCGCCCTCACGCGGGTCGACCCGTCTCAGGGTGTCTCCGAAGCGCTCACCGGCCATCCGTTGATTGTGGCGGGGTCCTTGGCGGTGGCGGCCTCGAGTACCTGGATGATCCCGGCGCTGCGGTTGCCGACGACGACCACCGAGCCGAGTCGCAACCCAGGGGTAGCTTGCCGCGAGTGATGTCGGGCGTCGACACACAGCAGATTCTTACGTCCGTCAAAAGCACGGAAGTTAGTTAGCCTGAAGCGATGGTGACCTCGTTGGATCGTGATCCCGTGTCCGGTGCGCTGGCCGACCTGTACGAGAAAGCCCAAGCCCAACGGCGCAACGCCGGGCCGGGTGGCCCGCATGCCGGCCTGCACCGGTCGCCGGACGCCAGCGCACAGGAGCGCGCCGACGCCGCCGCCGAGATCTACATGCCCGTCAGAGCCACCACGGGACGGCTGTTGTACTCCCTGGTGCGGGCCACCAAGCCGGCAACGGTCATCGAGTTCGGGATGTCCTACGGGATCTCGACGCTGCACCTTGCTGCCGCGGTACACGACAACGGGTTCGGACGGGTGGTGACCACCGAAATGAGCGCCACGAAGATCGCCGCGGCCTCACGGACCTTTTCCGCCGTTGGACTCGACGACGTCATCACCATCTTCGAGGGCGACGCGCGTGAAACACTCAGCGCGGTGACGGGGCCGGTCGGAGTCATGCTCCTCGACGGATGGAAGGAGATGTACCTTCCGGTACTTCAGCTCGTCGAGCGCCATCTCAGCGCCGGCGCGCTGATACTGGCCGACAATGCCGACAGTGCGGGCGCGAAGACGTATCTCGACTACGTGCGGGATCCGGGCAACGGCTACATCAGTGTCAACATCCCCGACAAGCAGCGCGACAGCCTGGAATTGAGCTGTCGATCCTAGTGGTCTGTCTGTGATTTGATCTGGTTAAGGGTGGCTCTGCCGCGTTGGACTTTGGCGATGATGTCCTCGGCGGTGGCTTTCCAGATGAAGGGTTTAGGGTCGGTGTTCCACTGCGCAGCCCACCTGGTGATGGCTTCGGTGAGTTCAGCGACGCTGGTGAACACGCCTCGGCGCAGCCGTTTGTCGGTGAGTTCCTTGAACCAGCGCTCCACGAGGTTCACCCAGGAACTCGAGGTCGGGGTGTAATGCAGGTGCCAACGGCGACGGTCCTTGTGCGCCAGCCACTTCGCGATCTCGGGGGTGGAATGCGCCGAGAGGTTGTCGAGCACGACGTGCACCCCGAGACCACGGGGGACGCTGGCGTCGATCTGCTTGAAGAACCGCAGCACGTCAGCGTCGGTGTGCCCCTTGCGCAGCTCGGTCAGCACCTCCCCGGTGGCGAGGTTCATCGCGGCGAACAAGTCGATGGTGCCGTTGCGTTTGTAGTCGTGGGTCATCGTCCCGGCTCGGCCGGCCTTCATCGGCAGCGAGGGCTGGGTGCGGTCCAACGCCTGACACTGCGTCTTCTCATCGAAGCTGAACACCACCGCCCGCGCCGGCGGGTTCACATACAGCCCCACGACATCGACGAGTTTCTCCTCGAACCGCGGGTCGTTGCTGACCTTGAAGGTCTCAACCTTCCAAGGCTTGAGATTGTGATCAGCCCAGATCTTGGCCACCGCATCCTTGCCGATGCCGACGCGCGCCGCCAACGTCCGGGTCGACCAGTGCGTCGACCCGTCAGCGGGTCGCTCCTTATGCGTGATGCGCAACACCTCAGCGACCGTGCCCGCCGGCAGGCTCGGCTTGCGTCCCCGGCCCTTGGCGATCCGACCAACACCATCGACACCGTGTTCACCGAACCGAGTGCGCCAGCGGCGCACCGTATCGGAGTCCACCCCGCTGCGCCGGGCGATCTCCTCGTTGGCCACCCCATCACAGGCCCACAACAGTGCCCGCGCCTGCACCACCTGCCGATGCGGCAACGACGTCGAGGCCGCCATCTTCTGCAACTCCGCGCGCTGGGCATCGCTGACCGGCAACGGGGCAGCTGTCACAACAGGCATACTACAAACTACCTCACTAATTCACAGACGGACCACTAGCAAGGAGAGTTCTGTGCCAGAGTCCGCGCCGCCCACACCGGCATTGTCGGAGATCCTCCTCGAAGTTCTCTACTACCTCAGTTTGTCGGTGCCTGCGGCGATCGGTATCACGGTGGCGGCATTGGCCATTCCCGAAGCCCGCGGCGGTGTCGTGTCACGGCGAGTCCGGGCCCTGGCGGCCCCGGCGGCGGTCTTCGTCATCGCGGTGGCGGTTCTGCAATTCCTCAGTGCTGTAGCTCGATTCGGGCACACCGGGCTTGTCGGCGCGGCCAGTATGGGTGTGGTTTCGGAGTTTGTGGCGTCGCCGCCGTCACGGGGCAGTGCCGGCGGTGCGACTACACTGGCACAATTCGGTATCTTCGTGCTGGTTGCAGCCGGCCTGGTCGGGATGCGGTCCCGCGATTCTCGCGGGTTGGCCATCGCCGTCACTGCGATCACCGTGATCGGCGCGATGATTCCCCACATCCCTACTTCTTTTTCGCCGATCGACGGTCTGGTACGCAACGTGCTGATCGCCGCCCATATTCTCGGAATGATGTTCTGGGTGGGTGGTTTGATCGTGTTGGCCGCCGCCGGAATCATCGGGCGCCGAACCCGCGGTGGCCTCGACACCGATGCACGTGCTGCCCAGGACTGGATCCAGATCTGGGAACGCTTCACCGTCGTGGCGCTGTATTCGGTCGGCGCCTTGCTCGTCAGCGGAGCGTGGCTGAGCTGGACGCACGTCGGCACCCCGAGCCAGCTACTGACCACCGCATACGGGCGCTATCTGGCGATCAAGCTTGTCCTGGTCTTGGCGCTGCTGGTAGCCGGGGCCTACAACACCCGGGTACTGATCCCGCGAATCCGCGCGGCGCAGCACGGTGGCGACGCCCACACCGTGTTTCACCTCGCCGTCAGACATTTCCCGGTCGTCGTCGTCGCCGAGTCCGTCGTCACGGTCGGCATCCTTTTCGTCGTGCCCTTCCTCCGCGGGTCCGCGCGCACCGAAGCCGGATGGCCGGGTGCAGGACCGTTCGACCTCACCGTCTTCGCAACCGGTCTCGGGCTGGTCGCGCTCACCGCCGTGGCACTGTGGGCGGGCACCCGAACCGCCCCGAGGTCCCGCACCCCGTAGATCCCGTCGGTACGTCGACAAGAGCGGGAAACCGGCGGCTCAACACCGCCGAATCGACCTGGCCGAACCGACCCCGCACGGGACAGGAAATCGACCTTTGTCCGACGACGCCGGGCGGAAGGCGATTCTGTTCAGCTGAACAGTGCCTGTCCGATGTATCGACCCGGTTCGGGTGGGGGTGGAACCGCGAAGATGGCCGAACCTACGTGGCGGATGTATTCGTTGAGTAAGTCGTTTGCGCCGAGCCGATTCTGAAGCTTGATGAAGTTCGCCGGATCGTTCTGATAGCAGATGAACAGCAGGCCGGCGTTGAGTTGGCCCGTCGGGTCCAGCCCGTCGGTGTAGTTGTACGGACGGCGGCGGATCATGACGCCCTCGTTGTTCTCGGGCGCGGCGAGCGCGATGTGTGCCAGCGGATCGATGACCAGGTCACCCGCACTGTCCCTGGCGCCGAAATCGGGGGTGTCGAATTCCGCTTTGCCCGTCAGCGGCGAGCCCTCCTGTTTGTACCGTCCGAAGATGGTCTGCTGATCGCCGATACGGTCACTATCCCATGTTTCAAGCAGCATCCTGATCTTGCGGACCACCTGGTAGGTGCCACCGTTCATCCATGGTTGGTCGCTATCGGCGATCCACACGTACTCGTCGTATTGCTCGTCGGTGCTGACATTGCGGGTCCCGTCCTTGAATCCCATGAGGTTTCGCGGAGTTTCCTGCCCGGGACCGGCCGACGCGCGGCCGAAGCCCAGCGCCGCCCAGGATGGTGTGACAGTGCTTCGGCCTATCCGGGCGAGGTTGCGGGCGGCGTGGTAGCACACCTGGGGGTCGTCGGCGCACGCTTGGACCGAGAGGTCGCCCCCGGTGAGCTTGGGGTCCAGGTAGTCACCGTTGAGCGGTGGCAACTCCTGCAGCAGGGCGGGTCGGCGCGCGGCGAGGCCGAAGCGGTCCCCGAACACCGCAGGGCCGAGTCCCATGGTGACGGTCAGGCTGGCGGGACTGAGGCCGAAAGCCTCGCCCGTGTCGGCCGGGGGAGCGAGTTCGCTGGACGGCTGCACGGTGCCGACCGGGTGTCCCTCCTGCATGACTGCCGTGGCCGCCGACCAGCGGGCCAGCAGCGTCTGCAGATCCCTGCGGGTCGCGCCAGAAGCCAGGTTGAAGCTCATGAACACGCAGTAGCGTTGCGGATCGGTCGCGACGCCGGCCGGGTGGGCCTGCCCGTAGAACGGGTAACTGCGATCGAGGTCGACGATGTCTTGTCCGTCGCTGTGAGTCGAGGAAGCCTGTGCCCACCCCGCGAAGCCGCCCCCCGCGGCGCCCAACGCCAGCCCGCCCACACCGCCCCAGAGGGCGCCGCGGGGGGCGGCTTCGCGGGGTGGGCAC
>NZ_NVQF01000004.1 GCF_002592005.1 Mycolicibacterium palauense
AGTGGTGTGGAGTGAAGGACTGTGTTCGTGTCGTCTTTTTTTTCGTGTCAAGCAGGAGGCGGCATACGAGGTCAGCCTGGGTCTCGTGGGCTCGGAGATGTGCATAAGAGACAGCATCGAGGCCGGCGCCTGGCGGCGCCTATGTGCGTGGTTGAGTGTGGTTGTTATACAACGGGTTTCGAGGTGTTGGGTTGGGCGGGATGGCCTGCGGCCATCGCTTTCGGTCGTTTATCGTTGTAGTGCAACAGTTTTGGAATCGCGTGGGTGGTGATGGCTTCGCCATTGGTCATGTCTTAATCATACTGTATTGCAGTGTGTTTCGGGTATGTCGTCTCGGCTTCGCCTCGACTGGTGTGGTGGAGCTGCGGGCGCCCGGCCGGCGGCCCCGACTTGAGGTCGTTGTGCGCCTTGGCATCTCGAATCACGTCCGGGCTCCGCCCTCAAAGCCCATTTGCATTGTGTGGCAGCAGTATTCGGCGATACGTCACTGCACGCCTACGGCGCTTCCCCCGTGCCACTCATGGCCTGGATGACCGTGGTGGGGCGACGTCGGCGTCGACGCTCCACATAGCTGCCCATTTGCTTAAACTGCAATACCTGAGGGTCAGAGTTCCCGATGCCCTGCCCCGCTATCTCCACCGCGCACGTCCCCTTGGGGTGTGATCAGTCCTTCGTGGCGTAGAGCTCGGCCTCGGCGATCGCACCGCCGTCATAGGGGCCTGAATAGCCCCGTCCAGCGGTTAGGAGGTGGGCGTGGGCGTCACTGGCAGCGCGGCAGAGATGCTCCCGCCCATGTCGTCGTGGATCTTGTCGCACACCGGCCGGGTCCCGCAGTCGATCGTCCAGTTCTTGCCCGCCAGGATCCCGTAGTCCAGTCCCGCCTGGCGGAAGAGATCAAACGTCTTGACCTGCTCGTCCAGCCTCTCCTGGCTCGCGTAGATGGCGAGCACGACGGTCCGGCCATACGCCTCACACGATCCGGTGTCGACGGGGTAGACGCCGCCACCGAGCGGCTTGACGGTGCACGACTGCCCGAACCGGTTCAGTTCGTCTGCCATCGCCTGGATCGATGGGTACTCCTGCAGGCCGGACAGTTTCGTGGGTTGGGCGGTGGCGCTGCTGGCCGTCTGCGGCCCAGCAGTTTCCTGCGCCCCGCACGCAGCAGCTAACGCGGTACATGCGAGAGCCGCGACAGCAAGCCGATACGTCCTCGCCCGACCCCCGCTCAGCATGGCAGCACCCTACAACGCCCTGACCGGATGCGACTGCGATACCTGGGTGCCATGGTTTCCGAGGTTTCCCGGCCCCGATCCGCAAGTGTTGGTGGTTATGCGCGCTCCATTGCGCTATTGATCGTCGATCTTGTGGGCGATGCGTCGGGCAAGTTCTGCACCGCGGTCGTCGATGTTCATGGCGCACGCGGACAGGTCGACGACCACGTTGTTCTGCACAGTCATCGCACGCTGGCAGGACCAGCCTGGGAGGTCCTGTTCTGACCGGGTGATGGTGAGCACGCCCTGGTCGTCGGTCGCGGTATTGAGTGACCAGTAGTGCGCTGGTTGTCCGGGGTCGTTCAGGGCGACGCGCCGGTCGTCGCACCTGGCCCACTCAGCCTTCTGGGCGGTGAATAGCTCCTGGGCGCTGGCCGCGTCGGGGAAGGACACAACCGACTGGTAGACGATGTGGTCGGCGTTGTCAGGGCTGTCGCGCAGTTCCTCGACGCGGACAGCGGTCCAACCGCTTCCCTCATAGGTGTGGCGTTGAGCTTCGGCCCACACCAGACACCCGTCGTCCAACGGTTCGTTCTCGTACAGCCCGTGGCTGGAGCTGGTGACGCTCAGGGAGGCGCCCATCACCGCCCCCACTTCTCGGCTGCTGAGCAACAGCTGGGACAGCGCCGCGGTGGATATGGGCCGTGGTGCATGCCCCATGGTCGGGGCCGCGACGACGGTCCCGTCGGTGCTGACCGTGCAGCCGGCCGTCAGCACGCTCAGCATCGCTGCGCAGCACGCTGTGCTCATCCGGAAACCCATCTCCGCCCTCCCGCGTCGTGTGTGTCGGAACGTGTCTCTGCGGGGGAAGTACCGGCCTGGACGGCCCGTTCCGTCGTCACGCCGTCAACGAATCCGGCGGCCGCTCTCGACGTCCTCCCCTGTGGGGCCGGCGCCCCTGCTCCTGTGGCGCCGAGCCGCGGCTGCGATGATCCGTTGCCATCTCCTCTGCCGGGGCCCGGAGGGCGCTCTCAGGCACCGCTCCGGGCCGTCTGGGGCCGCAGCGCTCAGCTGGTCGCGGCGGGCTCCCACCTCACGCACGCCGTCTCGCACTGTTCGACGTACCGCTCGCTGAGGTCCGCGCTGCTGATGAACCGCAGCGGGCACGTCTCCTCCCACACTTCGGGCAGCTGCTCGATCGGGTGGATGTCGTCAGCGGTGTAGCCGCAATCGAGCATCAGCTCCCGGTCGCCACCCCAGACGATCAGGTAGACCTTGTGGCAGCCGTCGTAGGCGAACTCGCTGGCCTCGACCACGACGTCGTTGATCATCAACGTCCCGCCGCTCACTTGCCCGCCTCCGCGATCGTGCGCAGGTGCGCCAGGGTGATGTACGGGTTGTATGACCCCGGCCAGGGCGAGTCATCGTTGAGGAACGCCTCGGCGGGGAGCCAGCCGATGGCGTAATCCAGCTCGGCGTCGTCCAACGCTTGCCCACCACTCGCGTTACCGACGTGTCGCACATAAGAGGGCAGTCGATTCTCGTCGTCAACGTAAACTGCTGCCACTGCGCCGATTCCGAGTTCCTCTAGCCGCTCGATGGCGTTGGCGATCGCCTCTCGCTCCTGGGAGGCGGTGCTACTGGCAGCAGCAGCTTCGTTGTCGATTGGCGGCGTGTCGTCGACGCCGTTGTCGGCGGCCTCATTGTTTGCGGATGATTTCAGCATCATGCTCCCTTTGCGGGTCCAGTGACCGAACGCGCACGTCCAGCCGGATTGTGTTGAACTCTGTTGTCCAACACCATGATTTTACCGCGGCGCACCGACACTTTTCGCGCACGGTCGGAAACGTCAAAGCCCAAGCGAAGCGTCGTCTCGGCACCACTACGGCTTGGTCAGCTGCCGTCGTACAACGCCTCGAGTTCTTGATCGCCGAGGACGACCTCCACACGCTCGTCGAGAGCATCAGCCGCGTCGCAGAGTTCCTATCCGGGACGCAGTTCACAAGGCCACTCGACCTTCTCGATTTGCCCACCATCGATCGCATCATCGACGCCCTCCGCGACCGCGCCCAAGAGCTCTCCTTTGCACGACCGCTCAGTGCCGAGTTGCCGGGCGCCATCACCTACGGATTCATCGAGACCGATGGCGACGATCAGACATAGGGCATCTCGGGCCGGTCCTGGAGAGAGGTCAGCCGCGCACCCACCCCTCCTGGAGCGCTCGTGTCGCCGCGATGGCGTCCTTGAGTGTCGGTGCGATCTGCAGCTGGTCGAGCAGGACCCAGAGCCGAGAGGACGGGTAGACGCCGGCGCCGTTGGGGATGGGTTCGAGCGGGGGGATTCTGGGCCCCAGGTCGTACACAGCGTGCGGTCGGTCGCTGGCGTCGTTCTCGGGCAGGTAGGGGAACCGGTCGCGGATGGTGGGAACGACATCGGTGTGCATGATCCGGTGGATGCGCTGCACGGCGCCGCCCCACCGGAAGGCCATGAAGTTGGGCGGGTCGGTGGGCCATCCACCGACGCCGTAGGGGTGGAAGTAGCAGAGCTGATCGGTGACGAACTCGCGGAACGTCGGGGTGCCCTCGCCGCCGGGGCGGTCTTCGCTGAGCACCACGCTGTAGACCAGGCTGTCGGCCACTGTGCGCATGCGTATCACTTCCATCAGGTAGGTGTGCAGCTCGTCAATCCAGATACGCTCTCGCCCGCGACATTTCGCTCGCGCCTCCGTGATGTCGGCGAGGACGTCGCGCCACGGCAGGTGCACCACTGGGACGCCTTCGATCTGCGTCGGCAGTTGGGTCTCGGCGAGAGCGGTAGAGGCCTGCGACAGTGACACCAGCGCCCCCGAACCGTACCGGTGGATGCGCGAGACGTATTGCGCCAGTTGCATCGTCGTGGGAAGCAGCCAGTCCCGCTTGGCTTCGAAGATCAGCAGCGCCGAGCTAGCCGGCAACCGCACCTCAAGATCCGTGCGGCCGACCTCGGCGCGCACTTCCAGCGCGAAGTCGACGTCTTCACCGTCACCGAGTCCCGGCCAGACGCGGGTGAGCACGGCGTCGCTGAGTGCCCGACAGCGCGCAAGAGTGAACCCGAGTGCTGCAGTCAGGTCGTTCTCGTTCTGGCCGAGCAGGCTGAACGCCGATCCCACCTCGGTTCCGTACCGCGTCAGGGAAGCCACGCCGTATCCCCTCCCACGCTCCGCCGGTAATGCCACGGTGGCCGGCCATCGGTCGGGGACCTGTCGTCGCGTCTGGGCGCAGGCGTCACGCGGGGTCGGGACAGAAGTCGATGTCCTTGCCGTCGACGTTGACCGTGGCAGACCACCACCACACCGGACCGAGGGCATCCAGGCCCGCCTGGGGCAGCACCATGCCGATCTCACCGGGGGTGTCGGTGTCGGCGAAGCCGTCCATGTTGTGCTGGGTGCCCTCGGCGAACGGAAAGTAGAAGTAGCCGACCTTCTGCCCGTCGAGGGTCTTGTATCCGAGCTGCACGCTCTCCCCGGCCGGGTTGGTGGCCAGCAGCGACCAGAGCACGGTGCCGGTGGTGGGCACGTCCCCGGTGTAGGTCATCGTCACCTGCGCGCTGGTGCCGGCGCGTCCGGCCATCTCACCGACCTTGACCTCGACCCCGGTGAGGTCGATCGGTGTTGCCGAGACCGCCGATGTGCACGCCGACTGCGGGCCGGCCAGTACCTTGCCTGGCGGCACTGCCGGCGGGGCGGCGGGTGCGGCCGTCGTGGGCGAATCGGTGGTGGAGACCGGCATGCTCACTGACGTGCTGACCGTGAGCTCCGGGCTGGTCGAGGACGAGGCCGTCGACGTATCGGGAGCGCTTCCGCAACCGGCGGCTACGACGGCGACCACGCCTACCGGACCGCACACCATCCGGACCTGCCGTCTGCGACCGCGATCCATGCTCACCCCCCTGGTCGTCACCGTTGCTCCTAGCAAAGGTACGCCACGGTCATCGACCAGCTGCGGTCAGCGATCGGTGAGCAGCCGGAGGTGACCCGTGTCAGGGTTCTCACGCGTCTTGGCGACGCGCTCCAGCGCGGAATCAGGCTGCAGGACTGTCGCTTTGAATGAGCCTGAGCACCATCTGGCGGGCCTCGGGGTTGAATGGCTCGGCGTGCAGGTCATCGCAGGCGATCTTGAGTTCGCGAACGAAGTCCCGCACCACGGTCCAGTCCGGGTCGTTGGTTGCCGACATCCCCGTCGCAGCGTCCATGGGCGTGACCGTTCCCTTCACTCGTAGCGACCGGTCACCGCGCCACACGGGGGACCTCATTGGTTGCTACATAGATCCTCACACGACGTGGGGGCGGGCCGGTGCACCAATTTTCGGCGGTCGATTACCGGCCCCGACCTGGGCGTTGTCGGCTTCCGGCGGACACCGCGACCGAGTGAGCGGTGCCGTCATCCAGACCGTCGTGCGGTGAGGTCATCGCCGGGGCTGTCGGTCAGCGCGTGCTCTGAGGTGTCGGGGACGCCGGCCCGGCGTGCGGTGCGATCGGCGGTGGCCAGGAGCCGCCGTAGACGGCCCGCGATGGCGTCCTTGCTCATCGGCTCCTCGGCGAGGCGGCCCAGCTCCTCCAGCGACACAGCGGGATGCGCGATCCTGAGGCGTCCAACCTTTGCGAGGTGGTCGGGTGCGGTCGCACCGAGGATGTCGAGCGCTCGGGACACTCTGGCCGCGGTTTCTGCACCGGCCGCTTCTGAGCGTCTCCGGTTGGCGTCGTCGAAACCGGCGGACCGGTCGACCGGCATCCGTTCGACGCTGCGCTGACGGCGCTCTACCCACGCTTGGTGCGTCGTGACTGCGCCGATGCGCAACAGCATCTCCCCGGCCCGTTCGGGGTCGCGCACCACGACGCGATCGACGCCCCGGATCTCGTTCATTTTCGCCGGCACTGCCAGACGTCGCGCGGCTCCGACGAGCGCCAGTGCCGCCTCGGGGCCGGGACAGGTCACTTCCATGCCGCGGGTTCGCCCGTTCTCGACCAGTGCTCCCCGTGCGAGGAAAGCGCCGCGCCAGGCCGCCTCCAGGTCGGGAAGTTGTCCAGTCACCACGTGGGCGGGCATGCCGCGCACCGGCTGGCCGCGTTGGTTGAGCAGTCCGGTCTGTCGCGCGAGCGCCTCGGCGCTGTCGGTGACGCGGATCAGGAACCTCTCGCCGCGGCCGGCGGCGGGCGCGAGCGGCCTGATCGCGGGGGTCTGCCCGTACAGGTCGTGGATGTCTCTGCACAGTCGCCGGGCGATTCCGAGCTGATCGACTTCGGCCACGACGGCCAGCCGGGAGTTGACGATCTGCAACCCGCCGCCGAATCTGAGCAGCGCCGAGACTTCGGCTCTGCGTGCCGAGGGCGAGCGCACCACCAGCTGGCTCAGCTCTGCTTTCGCATCGACTGTTGCCGTCATCGTGGGTTCCCCTTCACGTGTGCTTGCCGCGGCGAGCCGAGCCGGGTGCGTGAGGCCGATCCGGCCGACCGTGTTCGCCTCATGATGCCCCAGGTTGTGTGCCGAACCGGCCCCTCGCCCGGCATGAATTCCGGAAGCGTCTCGATAGCTGCGCCGCGGTCGATGCGGCGAATCGAACCACACCCACAGGAAGACGTGACGTGCGATAACCCCGACTTCATCCCCAGTCGTGGGAATATTGATCTCGATACAGGAGGGAGCACCGCGTGACTGACATCGCTGATCGAGCGCGCCTGGCGCTCGTCCTGTGCGCCGTCGGGACGACTCGACGGTGAGCACCGGCGACGAGGTGACCCAGATCCTCAACCAGCTGCGGGGGTTGCTGGGTGAGGGCACGCCGGTCACGGCCCCGCTACCGTCGCAGGTCCCCGCTCAGATCCAGCAGCGCCTCAACGCCCTGCCTGGCGGGCTAGGCGTCTTCATCGACAAGTTGATCGACGAGCGCAAGAGCCAGGCCGAGATCAGCGCCGCCCTGGCTGAGGTCGACCCCTCGCTGGTGCCGGTCGTCGACGAATCCGGGGCCAACGTGACCGCCGCTCGCGACGAACTGAACGGCACCCAGGACACCTACGCCGATCGCCGCGACCAGTTGGCCCCGGTAGAGGGCACTCCGATGGGACAGTTGGGCGTGCTGCAAGCCAAGGCTGATGCCGTCGGCAATGGCGCCAACACCGTGCGCGCGCAGATGCCGCCGGCGGATCTGCGCCGAGTCCTCGTTGACCGCCTCGCGCAGCGCTACTACGAGCAGGCCAAGGCGGCGATGCAGGGCGCCGGTGGCGGGATGCCGGGCGCCGGTGGCGGGATGCCGGGCGGCGGTGGCATGCCGGGCGGCGGCGGTGGTGGGGGTTCTCCGTTAAGTGCGCTGGCCTCACCGGCGGCGAGCTTGGCGTCTGCGTTCTCGCCGTCCTCCTCGGCGAAGGACGGGTCTCCGGGTGAGCAGCGATCGGCGTCCGCACTGCCGTCCGGCCGTGGTGGCAGTGAGGCCGGGCGCCGGGTGGCGGAGAAGGCGCTGGCCGCGAAGGGGCTGCCGTACGTGTGGGGCGGCGGCGGCACCAGTGGCCCCACGGGCGGCGGATTCGACTGCTCGGGGCTGACGCAGTGGGCCTACGCTCAGGCGACCGGCGAGTCCTTACCTCGCACGACCTACGACCAGATCCAACTGGGCACGCGCATCAACCCCGCCGACGCTCAACCGGGTGACCTCGTGTTCTCCCGGTTCAGCAGCCGCGGACCCGAGCACGTGCAGATAGCTCTCGGCGGGGGTCAGGTGGTGCACGCCCCGCAACGCGGCGACGTGGTGCGCATCGCCGCGATGCCCACCGACGTCGTGGTCAAACGAATAGTCTGATCCTCAATGCGGACATCGCCTGTCCGCCAACGTTTTATGAGGGTTCCGGCGCCAGGTTGAGTAACTGCTGACTGCCGGCTTTGAGTTCGGCGGCCAGCCGTTTGGCGGCTTTGCCATCGAGTTCTAGGAAACTGGTTGAGCCGCGATACTCGTCGGTCTCCCTTCGATCGATGACGATGAACGAGGCGCCGTTCTTGATCTTGTCACTGGCTCCGAGGCTGACCTCTTTGTTACTGTGCGGCAGCGCAATTCGCTCCAGTCGGTCACTGTTCCTCCACTGGCCGCCTTCCAGGGCGACAGCCAGCGCGTAAGCGATCGGTGCATCGAGCTCGGCTGCCTGATTCCACGAACCCCACTTCAGTTGGCCGGCCCATCGCAGATGGACGCTCGGGGTGTGCTCGCCGATGGTGTAGCTGGCGGTGATTTCGTGGCCGAGAGTGTTGGCGATGGTCACGGGGCGATGCCCGTTGAGCTGCTCGAATAGCAGGGCCCCCTGCTCCCCGATGCCCTCCACCACGGACTCGCGCTGGGCGGTGAGGGCATTGATTCGGGCGGTCAAGCGGGCGCGCTCACGCTCCAGCTCGGCGACACGTTGTGTCGACCGTTGGAAGTGCGATCGCGCTTCTGCGGCGCACCGGCGCGGCCCGCCGGGTTCGTCAGCTGCTTTGCACATGGACACTCGGCTCGGCCGGCGCGGCGGGTCGCAGCGGGGACCATGGTCTGTCGCGGTCGGCCACCGTGCGTCAATCCCCGAGCGGCGCGCAGCCCCGCTCGGGGATGGCTGCCCGAGTCGTCCGCGACCGCGTGGGCTCACCGGCGGGGTCGGATGCGACTTGCGCGAGTTGCTCGACTCGTGGGTCTACCGGACGGCCGGTGCACTTGCTTGCTGTGACTGCGGCCTGGGCGGCGGCGATGCGGACAGCGAGGCCGCGCTTCGGAGGAACTGGTTGCGGCGGCGCTGGTGAACGGCTCAGTGAGTGGGGCATGCGGTGGGACTCCCTGCGGGTAGGACTGTTCTACCCAAGGAGTACCTGCAGATCCCGGCCTTTCCGTCACTCAGCTCGACGGTGGGGATCTTCGGCGGCCAACAGCATGAGTGTCTAGGTATCCGCTTCGTCGGCCGAGGCCTGCCGGCGCTGTTCTGCGGCGATGTCGACGGCCATCTGCATCTGGTCGGCAGTGAACATCCGCCCCTGGTCAGTCCACGTGCTTCCGACGAGTTGGCTGATGGCGGGCTGCGGGAGCCCGCTTGCGTCGGAGACGTCCTTGACGGTGAACAGCGGACCGGGGTCAGCGGTGCGGCGGCCTCGACCAGGACGGTGCATTGGCAGCACGTTGTCGGCCATGGTGTCCACATTAGATCGCCGCGACGCTCGGTCCGCACACCACTTCGGGTCACTGACCAGCCCCGGTGGCATGTCCCCCGCCTCAGTCGGCCCGAGCGTGGTCCGCGACACAGGCACCGGCTGCGGCGGTGGGGCGGCGGGATACATTTGCTCACCATGGCGGCGCCGGTTCTCAGCCCCGACTGTCTCGGCTGGGCTCGCGCCGCCGGCTACGGATGCAGTACGGACGACTCGACCGAGACCGTGGTGTTGCGATCGCAGATGGGGCCACCGACGCGGTATCACATCCGCCAGGTTCGCGACCGACTACGGCTGACTACTCAGACCGAGGACGACACCGAGGAACGACACATGCTGTTCGCCGCGGATCGGGAGGTGCTGGAACGGTTCCTGTACGGCGTGTTCGGGGATGACATCCGTGATGATCTGGGCCTTCCCTACCTTGAATTGCCCTGGACTGCTGACGATCTGGCCGCCGGATACACCCTCGGCGAAGTGGAGCGCGGGTACCGGACGCTGCGCCGCGGCGGAGTTCCCCTGGCCGCGGCACCAGATCCCACCCTCAGCTTGCTGGCCCTGGTCCCGCTGTCTCACTTCCTCGGAATGACCGCCGCGGCGTTGAGGGCGGCGTTCCTGGCCGAGAACGGCGCACCGCTGCTCACCGACGGCGCCTACTCCACCGGCACCCCGCCGCGCCGCACTCCGTAGCCGGGCGCCGGCGCCCCACTGCTCCGAGGACCAGACCTGGGCGGCCTGCCCGAAGTTGCTCCGACCGCCGCCCCCGCAGAGGTGTAGAGCCTCTGCGGGGGCGTGCGGTTCTGGGGTCAGCCCGCCTTGTACTTGAGTTGGGCCACCACACACTCGGTGGGGTCCACGTCATCACGAACACCCAGCAACACGGGTTGATACAGCGCACCGCCGACCTGCGCGGCGTAGAGGTAGCGAACCTCGACCACATCTCCGACGCACGGGATGTGTTGGTTAGCAGGCACCGTCACATTACCGACGCTCTGCCAATGGCTCCCATCCAGCAGGCTCACACCCACGCTGCGCTGTTGATTGATCGTGGTGACCACCGCCGACGCCGTGGCCACGAACTTGAGCTTGAGTTGGGTGCCGCCGCTGTTGGGCCGACCCGGCCGGTAGGGCGAATCGGAGCGCTTGAACACCACCCCCTCCGCGTTGCGCTCGCGGAGTTCGGCGAGCCGGTCAGCCTTGTCCGCGGCGTCAGTCCAACAGTCCACGTATCCGAGGTGCGCCGTCTCGCCTGCGGCGTCGAGCAGGTCGGTCAGAGCGCTGTAGCGCACACCGTAGGGGTGCTCGCGTAGGTCGATCCCGTGGTGCGACAGCATGTCGAACACGTGGAAGCGATCCCCGATGACTTCGCCGTCGAGCACGACGTCACCCGGAATGGCCGCGGCGGCAGCGATGATGGGGGCCGCCACGCTGACGCCCAGACCGAGTTTGTTGATCCCCTCGACGTCGCCACCGACCTTGCGCAGCAGCAGCCGACGGCCGTCGAACTTCTCCTGCATGATCCAGAGCGGGTCGGCCACGACGCGGCTGATGTCGGCGTCGGCGACGACGTTGAGCAGTTGCGGAAGCAACCCACTGACTCGGCCCGCGTTCTCGCTTTGAAGGTAGGGCGTACCGGCTTCGCCGTCGGTGTATCCCTTGGATCGCTTCTCGGCCAACACCTTCTCGAAGTTGCGCCGCGCCGCTGCGTAGTCGACCGGCGTCTTGGTCTTGGTTCCGGTGGACATGGTTCCTCCCCGCCGACCGTAGGCGACGTTGACGACGTATCCGCCCTCCGCGGCCGCCTCGATTCGAGCGTGGTACACCTTGTCGCTGGTACCCGACGTGAAGTACAGGGTCACCGAATCTGTCTGGTTGTCCATGCTGACGTTCCCTTCGTAGGTGAGCAGACGCGCACGCCTGCCCGTTTGGTTGGACACTGCTAATTCTACGGTGCGGCACTGACATTCAGAGCGCGCCGACCGCGCCCTCGGCTGTCTGGTCGCGGTCGGCCACCTGTGCAGGGGTCAGCCGTGGCGGGCGGCGGCGGCGATGATTCGCCGACGGAACACTTCAAGCTGCGAGGGCCGGGCGGCGAGCGCTTCGGCGCGGCCGCGCAGGTCGGTCAACTGCGCGGGGTGCAGGCCGGCGGTGTGTTCGCCGCTGCGGCCGGTGAAGAGGGCGACCCCGAAGTAGGGCTGGTAGACGGCGCGGTACTCGGCCAGCAGCAGAGTCGCCAGTGGGTTAAGCGTCGCGGCGACGAGCTCGACGTCGCCCAGGTCGGGCATCCCTTCGTCGTCGGTCCACATGTCGATGCGCTCGGTAGCGTCAGTGACGGTGTAGAGCCGGCATCCGATGGCCTGACGGATGGTGGCCCCGAACCTGCCGGTGTCGCACGGAGTGAGGTCGATGGTCTCGATGCTGGCGTCGGTGCCGATGCGGAGCGCCTGGCCGATGCCGACGGCCGGGCCGGGCCGGTGGTCGTTGGTGATGTCATCGGAGCGGAGCAGAGCGTCGGGCTGGGTGTTGGCGATCATGTGGGCCTCCTTGGCCGTCGTGGACCGGGCGCTGCGCGCTCGGCCGGGTGGGTGGTTCGTCCTGACTGTATCGCGGGCCACCGACACCGTTGGTGTCGGCGGAGTCCTTGCCGTGTGCGGCTCGATCAGTACATGGCCCAGTCGATTTCGCCGATAGTGACACCGAATTCCGAGGCGGCGCGCTGGTAGATGTCATCGATGTCGACGCGCACTTGGCGACCGTCGGCGTGTACGGCGATGCTGTAGGCGCTGAGGTAGCGCAGCTTCTCCGACCCGACGTGAACGAACACGGCTACCTGATCGTGTTGGAGGTGCTCGGCGATCATGTCCGGGACGCTCAACTGGGTGGGCTCGGCGTCGTCGTCGGTGTAGACGAGCTGGCCCCAGCTGCCGGAGGCGTCGTCATCGGAGACGCGGATGAACACCGCGTCTGCTCCTCGATCGGGCCGGGTGTCGACGATGAAGTCAGCGCCCGCCAAAGCGGTCGTGAGCGCGTCGATGTCCTTGACCTTGAAGACGTTGGTGCGGCCCTTGCCGTAGTAATCGGCCATTGCGTTTCTCCCTGCCGTACGTGTCGGTGACCGAGCGTCCCGCACTCGGCCGTATGCGCCACTGGTAAGTGACTACCTCGATTCTATTGCAGGGCACCGACATTCTCGGCTGCCGACCGCGCGTCCCACGCTCGCATACCGTCGCGGATGGCGGCCATGGCCGCGGTGTCGTCGGCGTTGTAGCCCAGCAGCCACTGCCGGGCCACCTCGGCGTGGGGGTTCCCGTCCCGCGCCTCGTCGTGGCGGCTCTGGGACTGGGCGCCGCCGGCGTCGACAGCCTGCCAGCGAAACCCGAACAGCGGCGCGACGACCTTGATGCTCGTGCCGTGCACGGTGAGGAACTGTTCTTTGAACACGCGCTCCAGGTCGGTGAACACCCCGTTCTCGGGGTCGAGCAGGTCGGCGACGTCGCCACCGAGGATGCGTCGGAGCCGAGACGGTTCGGCTGGCGACCAGTGGAACACCCGCAACGTGTCCCCTGCCGCGACGGTGTGGCGGTGCAGGTCCCGCAGCCAGCCCACGAAACGACGGGCCAGTGCCCGCTCCTGGGCGTCGTCGTCGATGCTCCAGTCGGCGAAGGCGTGGAACCGCGCGGTGGTCTCGTCGCCGCCGCGTCGCACCCTGGCTCCCCACAGGTAGACCTTGCCGTCGGCGTCCCATTCGATGTCGAGGTCGACTTCCACCGCGGCGGTGGGCACGTCGACCGGTTCACCGTGGATGAGGGACAGTGCGGTACCGGTGGCGATCATCTGCGCTCTCGCCACGGCGCCGCGCAACCGGGACCGCACGTGTTCGCGGCCCCTGTGGGAGGTTTCGGCGTAGTAGGCGTCGAGGAACCGATCGTCGTCGGCGTCGACGGCGGCCAGCGCGGCGGTGGTGCTGATGCCCAGTCGGCGAAGCGTCAGCCACTCGCGGGTGTCGAGGCTGCCCACCGTCAGTGCTCGGGAGGCGTCGTCGGCCCCCATCGTCTGCGCACAAACCCGCTCGTAGGGGCAGCTTCGGCATTCGGGTTGCCGGACGGGCTCGACGAGCAGGTCGCCGGCGGCCGCGGCGGCGGCGACCGCCACCCGGAACCGGTGCTCGTGGTCGTATCGCTGCAGCAGAGTGCGGGCGGCCTTGCCGCGGCTTCGGGAGTACGTGTGGCCCAGCGGCTCGGTCAGGTCATGCCACACCAGCACCCGCTCCTCGCCGGCGGCACCAGGCAGGGTGCTGGTGCCGATGATGGCGGCCCACAGGTGATCCGGGCCGGGGTGCCGCCCGCAGGCCTCCAGCATCCGGGTGTAGTGGGCCAGCTGCATTCCGTCGTGGAGACGATGCGTCGTCGCCGACGTCCAGCCCGGCTCCGTGTGGCGCAGATGCGGGCTCGGAAAGCGCGACACCTGGGCGGTTTTCGTCTTCTTGGCTTCCAGGGTGCGGTGGTGTTTGACGTCTCCGGGCAGGTACCCACCGTCGACTCGGATCAGGAGGTCGGGTTTGCCCTTGCGGGCACCGGGGCGGTCGTCGGGCAGCCATCCGCCGAGGATGAGCGGCGCTGCGGCGTCCATGGCGGCAAGAGTCGCTGCGACCGCCTCGTCGTGTCGTAGCCGCTTGTCGATGACGACGGCGCCGGGGTGCGCCTCGGTCAGGGCGGCGAAGATCTCGGCTTCGTAGGCGATGCCGGCGTTCAGTCGCGCCTGGTCCTCGTCGTCGGGCACCCATGTCTGCGGGTGGGGGCCGAAGTCGTGCTGGGTGCGCACGGGGCACTGTTTGGCCGCGTAGCCGCCGAGCAGCACCGCCCCACCGGTGTCGGCGCTCACGTGGGCACTCCACCATGGAGTGGCTGAATGTCTCCGAGATCCCAGTCTTGCCAGGGCATCCGGCCGTGCGCATCCGGCCAGAGGATCTGCTGTGCGGCGAGCACGGCGCCGTAGAGTGCCCGCACGGTGGTCAGGTCGTCGGTGTCGTCCATGGTGAGCGCGACGACGGTCAGTCCCCCAGCGAGCACTTCGGACAGCGGTTCGCCGCACGGAAGCTGTCCGTGGTCGAGGGCCTTGCGGGCGGCGGCGTTGAGCACACCGTGGGCGGTGTGCGGTGGTAGTCCGTAGATCGCCAGCTCGGGCAGTCCCCGGTCGGTGAGTCCGACGGTGTAGCTGAACGGGGGGCCGTCCTCGGCGCTGGTCGGGAAGACGCCGATCACGGCCCACCCGTGGGTGTCGATCAAGCGGCGGGTGTCGCCGTATCGGTCTGCGGTGTTCACGCGGTGACCTCACGTCGCCAGGCGTGACGGTGGCCTTTGCCGGGACGTTTGTGCATCCGGGCTTTGTTTCGGCTGCGCGGCGTCAGCTGGGCCGGGGAGCGTCGCTGCTCAACGCGGGCGCGTCGGCGCATCTTCTCCTGGTGATCCGCGTGTGCGGCGAGATCGTCTGCAGTGGAGTGCATCGCTGTCTCCTCATCGGTCGATGACAGGGCCCTCGGGCCGTGCCGGTGGTGGGCCGCGATGCTGCTGCGACCCGTTTCGGTGAGTGTATCGGTCGGCTGTGACACTCGGCGCGGGCCCGCTGGACAGCGTGCCCGCGCCGGTGGCCTCACCCGATGCCGCGGCGTAGCGCCGTGCTCATCAATCCGTCGATGTGCCAGTGCGACTCGGTGAGGTCACCGAGTGTCGGGGCGCCCTTGCGGTGCCGTCGGATGGGTGCACGGTGTGCGGCGGCGAAGTCCTTCCCGACGTGGACCAGGAACAGGATCTCGCGGCGCCGGGGGTCGCGGGAGGGCCTGATGGCAGCGGGGTCGCTGTCGGTGGCGTCGGGGGTGACTTCCCATGCCGAGGCCAGCCAGAGGGCTTCCACGGCGCGGTGCCGCTGCAGCAGAGCGGTGACGGCGTTGGCGGTTGCGTCCTTCTGTTGATTGGTGTGTGCGACGGCGGTGATGTGCCGCCGACCGTCGGCGGTGGTGAAGAACAGCATCGGCTGCCAGTCGTCGGTGGAGGCGCGAAAGCCCGTCTGGACGGCTCGGGCGCCGTGGTAGGCCACCGTCACCAGGTCGGTGCTCGCGTGCGCGGCGGCGGTGTTCACGGCTTCTCCCAGGGGTCGGTCGAGGCGATCGGGTTGGCGTTGCGATCGTCGCGCACGCGGCCCAGGTGGGTGTTGAGGTCGGCGAGGATGACGGTGTAGCCGCTGGGTGCAGTCTGCTCCCAGCGGATCAGCTCACGTGGGAGGTTGCCGATCGCGTCGTTGAGTCCGTCGAAGCTGAACCCGTGGTCGTGCGCCTCGGCGCGTTCGTCCAGCAGTGCGGAGCGGTCGTAGGTGAGTGCCAGGCTGCGGTGTTCCTCGTCGATGCACAGGCTGGCGCGGCCGGTCTTGAGCATCCATGCGCGAACGATCTCGGTCGAGCGCAGCGCGATCGCCCGGTCGAGCGCGTCTCGGTGGCCCAGCAGCGCCGAAAGCAGTGGGTCTGTATCAGTCACGGGTGTCTCCTTCGTGGTGGACCGGGCTCGCGTGCCTGGCCGTTGGTGTGCCGACTTGTGTTGTGCGGCTGTGCTACTCGTATCGCCTGGGTATGACGCGTGCGTTGCTAGTCGGTCACCCACACCCTGCCGATGGGGTGGCCGTCCTGGTTGGGCACCGCGGTGAAGGCGAGCTCGCGCAGCTCTCCGCGGGCGAGTTGTTCCTCGACGCGGGCGATCACGGCCTTCAGTGCTGAGGCGGTCCCCCGCCAGCCGTGCTCGGCGCTGGCGTCGATCTCGACGTGCAGGGTGCCGTGCAGCCGCCAGTGGCGTTCTGCGGCGGCCTTGAACGCTGCGATGAAGTCCACGATCGACACCGTTGGATGTTCGTCGAGTTCACCGTCCCAGGCCAGCCGGTCGGTGTCCTCGACGGTCATATCGTTCAGGAACATGTCGAACCACTCGTCGTCGATGCGGTTCATCTCCAGCCCGACCAGCTCCAGGATCGCGGGGCGGTACTCCGTGCCTCGCACGAGGTACCCGTCGAGTTCGGCGCGCTGAGCGTCGGTCATCTCTCCGGCGAGCACGATGGTGCCGTGGACGGTGCACGTGGTGGTGTCGCGCGGGTCAGCCATGGTGTCCTCGTTCTGCCGGTGCGGTGGTCCAGTCCCGGCGGGCGTCGGCGATCGCGGCCCGCACGGGGGCGAACGCGCACCGGCCGCCGTTGATCTGGGCGTGGATGCGTTTTGGCGTGGCCAGGTGCGCCCGGTTGGTGCTCAGGTAGAGCAGGGTGAGGTCGTAGGCGTCCCAACGCACGCGGTAGGCGCCGCGGCTGTGGGCCGTGCGGTAGCTCAGCGATAGGCCGCGTCGGCGGTGCTCGTCGGCGGTCTCCCCGGCGACGGGGACGTGGTGAGGTGTCATGGTCATGGCGTGTGTCCTTTCGGCTGTCCGCTGTCGAGCAAGCGCGCCCGGCGGCGGGCGATGGCGAGTGGGGGTTCAGCTGCGGGGTGGCGCGGTCGTCCAGTTGGCCATGAACCAGTCCCAGTGCGGTCGAATCCGCAACCCGGACTCCGCTTTCCACAACCGCAGGGTCTCCACGCGCACGGTGTCGATGCGGGTTCCGTTGCGCAGGGGCACGGGGGCGGCCAGTGTGATCCACTGGCCACGGGCGGCGAGCGCGGCGGCGCGCTTCTGTTGGTAGTGGGCGGCTTCGCGGCGCCACTGTCGGGCGTACTCACCCTCGGGTGGGTCGGTCAATGCTGCCAGGACGGTCGCGCCGACGCCGACCGCTGTCGGCCCCATGGTCTCGTCCATCATCTTGATCACGACGTCGCCGCGATGCTGGGCGAACAGGGTGATGGAGGCCCACACCTGGCCGGATTCTTCTCGGTGGGCCGCGAAGTACATTCCGCCCCATTCGCATCCGTCGCCGGGGGCGCTGTTGGATGCGATCACTTCGGCGCGGGTGCCGCGCACGTACTGTGCGACTTCGGCGAGGGCCGAGCTTCCTCGGGGGATGGCGTAGCTGATTGATCCCATGGTGCCGGTCTCCCTTGTGGTGTCGGTGACCAAGTGCGCGCACTTGGCCGTATGGGTGTCGTGCCGTGTTGCGTCTCAACGTTTCTGAGGGTACCGGTGGGTTCTGACACCCGCCGGTACCCTCGGCGGGTCACGCCTGGTTCCACTCCTCGGCGGTGTCCTCCGTGCCGACGAACTGGTATTGGCACTCGTAGCAGCGCGCGGTGCACGCTTGGCGGTTGATCCAGTAGCCAAAGTGGCGGTGCGCGCTGCTGGTGTCCGGTGAGGCGGCGAAGGTGCGCAGGACGCTGTTGGCGACGTTGCAGATCTCGTCGAGATGCTCGCGGGCACTCTCCCGGACGTCGGTGCCCTTCTCGACGCGAGCGACCTCGGTCCATCCGCTTGTGAGGCCGACGAGGCGTTGGTCTCCGGCCGCGTTCTTGAGCACGGCGTAGAAGCCGCTGAGTTCGGTGTCGTCGTCACCGTTGACCTGCAGGTCGAAGCTGGCGTCGCCGATGACCACGCCGGCCTGTTGTGCCTCGTAGAAGAACTGGGACAGGGTGGCGCCGGCGGTCGGCTCCGTCCACTCGGGCACATCGCACTCCAGCTCGTCGCCCTTGGCCTCACACCAGCGGTCGAAGGCGTCGTCGTCGATGCTGAACAGTGTGATCTGAGCGGCGGTGAGGGTCACGGTGAACGCGGGTGCGGTGGCGGTGGAGGTGGTCATGGGTGTCTCCCTGAGAGGTGTGGGACCGGGCACTCGTGTCCGGCCGGAGGTGTGTGTCGACGTGCTGCTCGACTGACCTCGATTCTAATGGATCGCACCGACAGAGACGGGTGCGCGCTGCCTCGAAGCCGGCCGCGCCGTCAGCCGCGCCGCCGGTGATCGACGGCTCCTGGCAGCGGCTCGCCGCCGCGGCGGCCGAGGGGGTCGTTCATCTGCTCCGGGGACCAACTCGAGAAGTCCGCCGGGGGCTGAGCGTCGACATAGGCCGCGGTGGACCGCATGCCGTATCCAAGGGTTGCTGCGTCCCGTTCGCGGTCGCTGCGCACCTTCTGGTCGCGTTCCCGTTGTGCGGCGCGCTCGGCCTGCTCGGGTGTCTGATCGGAGTAGCCCGGCTGGCCGGTGCAGTCGCCGGCCAGGTTGTAGAAGTGGCTGTAGGCGTTCTCGCGGCGGTAGTCCGGGTTCGTGACGCGGTGCGCGGCATACCACTCGTCGAAGTCCGGCGCGTACGGCGGCGTGAACGGCGGAGGGCCGATGTGCGGTCCCCAGGCCTCGACGGCGGGCGCGGAGGTCTCGGCGATGCGTGCGTGCAGTGCACGCTGGCGGGTCTCCAGCGCCGTCACTTCGGCCGCCGACCGGGCGGCCTTGGCGCGGCAGTCGCCGCTGCATCGCTGCGGGCCGCCGGGCTCGTGGCTGCCTTTGCACATGGTTCCTCCAGGGCTCTGCGGACGTGTTCGTAGTGGTAGTACCGGCGTCTTGCCCTGTTTCCGTCGCGGCTGCGCGGACTATCTGGTCCTGGCGCGGCTGACGGAAATGTCGGCGGCGGCCGGTACTACCGATCTGGGACCTGTCGACGGGGCCGTGTCGTGGTCGTCGGCACTGGCGGACAAGACGATGCGATGCGGCGGAATGAGGGCACAGTGTGCAAGGCCAGTCACGAGCCCGGCGGCCCGCAGCGCTGCAGCGGTGACGCTCGCCGTGCTCTCGCGTCCTCGATGGGCGCCGTGGCGCAGCTGGAGCGCTGTAGGGATGCCCTGATCACGACGGCCGCTCCACATGACGTCCGGCCTGACTGGGGCCGCGCTGTCGAACTGCGCCGGCAGTACCTCGCCGATGCGGCGGCGGCGTCCCCTCGTGTCGCGGCGACGCGGTTCGCGCGCGCCGTTCTACGGGAGGGGGTCGCGGTCGTCGTCGACACCGAAACGGTGTCGATGGGCGGCCCGATCTGCGAGATCGCAGTGGTGGACGCGCATACGGGTAGGACGCTGCTGAACACGTTGGTCAATCCGGGGTGTCCGATGACGCCGGCGGCTCAGGCCGTCCACGGGATCACCGAGCGCGAGGTTACCGGCCCGCATGTGCCGTCGTGGGCGGCGGTGCATCGACGGTTCGCGCAACTCGTCGACGGCAAGGTGGTTCTGGCGTACAACGCCGACTACGACCGCAGGGTGGTCGCCGATGACTGTCGCCGCTGCGGCGTGGACGCCTCCGGGTTGATCTCGCACGCTCATTGGTGGGCCGACGTGATGGCTCCGCGCAGCGACTTCGAGGGCACGTCACGCCGGCTGCGCAACGGCGGCGGTCACCGCGCCCTCGGAGATGTCGAGCTGACCCGCCGTCATCTGCTGACGATGGCAGCGGGCCCGTAAGCCACCAGGCGGTTAGACCTCGGCCACACTCACGTTGGTGACATCATCTGGCATGACGACGATTTCGTGTTCACCACGTCCCCGTAGATAGGCGATGACCGCTGCGGTGCGGACCGTTCCCGATGCCACTCGGGGAGGCCCGTGGCCTCCGAAGCGGAGCGCGAAGTTGCGGGCAATCGAGAAGTTCAGGGTCCAGCTCATACCCGCGTGCCGTCCATCGACGGTGAAACCCCTGTGAATGGAGACGGTTTCGGGGTTCCGGGCCAGATTGCGTCGCTCCGCTTCGGTCATCATCAGGTGCCTGCGCGGGGTGCGGGATTCGTCCTGCAGGAGCGTCACCCACAGGTGTTCGTGCTCGTAGATGTTCTCGGCGTCGACCCACAGGTCGGCGAGCCGGGTCCAATAGTCGACGTCGCCGAGCTGGGCCGAGATGCGGGTGAACGCGTGCACTCTGAAGGGCCGCTCGTGCAGGAATAAGTACTGGGTCCAGTCTCGGCGCTCTGCAGCGATCCGGCATTCGGCCTGTTTGGCACGTAGCCGCGCGTTGGCCATGGCGTTGAGCTGTGGGCTGTGCGGGATGGAGAACACCAGGGGGTGTTTGATGACGGGCCCCAGGATCGAGTCCACTAGGTAGCCCTGCAGTTCGTTGTCGAGCGATTCTTGCCGCTGCATGAGGAGATCGAGGTCGGTCATGTCGGTCGTCCTTGCCGGGTTGGTGGCCGGGCTCGCATGCCGGGCCGGATGAGCGGTCGAGGTGCAGAAAGGCGTTACGGCGCCGCCGGCTCGGTGTCGGCTTGCCAGATCGCTCTACTGCGCACTGTGGACCGTCGGCGACCATGGCACGTGGTGCAGGGACCGGGGATGCCTCGCTTGGTGCTGAAGAGGCGTCCTCGGCATTCCGGGCAAGTCACCGTCAGCGTGATCGCGCCGGGCCGGTGTGCTGATGCGTGCGTCCAGCGGCTCCACGCTTGCCGCCAGGAACCGAACTGCTCGGGCTGACTCACGGCCCATCTGGCGAATTCGGTTCGTAGGTCGTGCAATACGTCTGTGGCGCGCAGATCGGGCAGGGCAGCTAGCAGTAGATGGTGCGGCAGTCGGTGGATCTCGCGTGCGATGTCGTGGTTGGGCATGGCGGTGTGCCTTTCGCGCTGGTGACCGGGCACTCATGCCGGGCCGGATTGTGCTGCGGTGATGCAGCGTTGAGTGTACTCACCGGCTCCGACAGATGGACCGCCCGCACGGGCACGTACGGGTTCCGGCGCGCGCCGCCTGCCGCGCTGTCAGGAGTGGGTGCCCCACCAGGTATAGAGCTGGTCGAGGGAGGAAGGGCCCTGTGCACCTGATTCGACGACGTTAAGAAGTAATTGCGCGTCGCTGGTCCACACGACCACAGCCTGGCCTGCCTGAATGCCGCAGAACAGCGTTCCTGCCACGGTGTCCGGGGCGGCGTTGCGTCGCCACGGACCGGGGGACTGAATGTTTCCGGGGCAGGTAACCTGCTCGAATTTGCCGATGGTCTCGGTGAAGGCTCGGGTGAGGGTCCGCTTGTCGGCGTAAAGCGTGTACGTCGCTTTCACCGGACCGCCGGGATCGGTGTTGCGTCCACAGGTGACCGTGGCATCGGCCGCAGCCTCGTCCGGCGAGCAGCTGCTCTCCGAATATCCTTTGGGCAGCGCAGCATTGAGTCGCTTGAGGGTTTCGGCGTCGAGCTTGGCTTGAGTACTCATGGGGGCGCTCGGCTGGCCGGTGTCGGTGTCGGATCGCGCGACGCTCCAGACCGCGAGCACGACGAGGATCAGGGCGGCGAGCACAGCGGCGCCGATCGCCAGTGCCCTCGCCGACGGTGTGCGCCTGCCGCGATTGACCGGGATGACCGGCGGCGGCGTGCCGTTCCACGGCAGCGCCGGCCGCTCGGGGGCTGAGTGCGGGGGGCGTGCGCCGTGCGGCCATGTCGAAGTCTGTACGGGCGGCCCTCCGAAGCGAGGTGGCCGCGCGGGAGGGGCTGCAGCGGGCCCGAACGGCATGCTGGGCGACGGTGGTGCCGACGGAGGGCCGCTGGGCCGCCGCTGCGCTCTCGCGATAGCCCCGGTCTCGGCGACGGACGCGTCGGAGGGACGTGCCGTTGCCTCTGTTGGGAGGGGTCCGGTGATCTCTCCGTCGCCGGGAGCGGGCGCCGCCGGTATAGCCGCGCTCAGCGCACCGGTAGCGCTGGGGACGGGATCGAGCGGTTCCCTGTGACCGTTGGCGACCGGTTCTGCCGCTACCGGCGTGAGAGGACCCGACTGCGCGGGTTCCTGGTGTTCCGGCTGTACTGCCGCGGGCGGCGCTACCGGCGTCTGATCGGATCTAACCGCGATGTCGCTGCTGAACGGACTGTCCTCAGCCCGGTGATCGAGCTCGATGAAGATCGTCCGTTCGACATCGATGTCCGGGCCGCTGTCGGCACGCGGCGGTGCCGTCGCGGCGCCGAGGTCCTCGGGCTCGGCCGGGGCGGCGTCGAGGTCCT
This sequence comes from Mycolicibacterium palauense, assembly GCF_002592005.1. GTDB lineage: Bacteria > Actinomycetota > Actinomycetes > Mycobacteriales > Mycobacteriaceae > Mycobacterium > Mycobacterium palauense. The sequence goes on from NZ_NVQF01000004.1 coordinate 22,307, forward strand.
CGGTGGGAAACACCGGCGGCGGGGCGGCGAGCTGACCGCCGTGGCCGCCCGTCTCGACGGGGGCCGTCCGTTCGACGTCGAGGTCCTCGGGAATCGGTGACGGCGGCGGCGCGGCGAGCTGATCGCCGCGGGCGGTGGTCTCCTCGTCATCGGGCAGGTCGTCGATGTCCGGGCCGCTGTCGGTGCCCGGCGGTGCCGTCGCGTCGACGAGGTTCTCGGGCTCGGCCGGGGCGGCGAGATCCTCGGTGGTCGCCGCCGCCAGTGGCGGGGTGGTGAGCTGATCGGCCGTCTCGACGGGGGTCGTCCGTTCGACGTCGAGGTCCTCGGGAATCGGTGACGGCGGCGGCGCGGCGAGCTGATCGCCGTGGGCGGTGGCCTCCTGGTCGTCGGGGAGGTCGTCGATGTCGACGGCCGCGACGGGCTGGAGTTTGGTGAAGTCGACAACCTGGTCGTCGTGGTAGCTGAGATCCAAGACGTAGGCGATGTCGACGGGGAATCGCTGCATGCCGTAGTGCGGGGCGTCGCCTGGGCGGCTGGGGCGCATCACGATGTCGCGCACCCACAGGAAGGGTCCGGCGTCGTCGGCGCCGAGGTGTTCCGCCGGCAGGGCCGTCGCGTTGTCGCTCGGGTTGAGGCGGTGCATGACCTGCTCGTCGAGGCGCGCCGAGAAGTACGCCTGGCCGTCGGGGCCCGTCCGGATCTCGACGGTCTCTGCGCTGAGCGGGAGCTGGCGTCGTAGCTCTTCAGGGCCTTCGCGGAGGCTGCTGATCACAAACCGTGACACAGGGCAGTACCTCCCTTCACCGACACGGGCGCGAACTCGGCCGCCGCGGGGACGGCAGCGATGTCGTCGTGGCCGTCGAGGGTGAGGTGGCGCTGGTCGGCAAGCAGGAGGTCGACCCATTCGACGCCGAGGCGTTCGGTGCGGATCTCGACGTTGCTCACCGTGCTGCCGTAGTCGGGCAGGTAGTCGCCTTCTTGGAGGTCGTGCACCACGATGACCTCGGTCGGCGCCGCGGGCGGTGCGCTGGGCACCGGCGGACGGTCGGTTCCGCGAGCGGTCATCGGCGGTGATCTCCCCTCGGTCTTCTCGTGAGCACCGGTCCCGGCGCTGCTGAGGTCCTGGTCCTCGCGTGGTCGCTGGTGGCGCGTGGTGTCTAGGTTAGCTGCGGGTTTGGCCGCTTCAGCGTCTCGACAACCCCCGATTTCCGTGGTGCTGGGCGGGGGCTGTCGCGTGCCGTTCACCCCGCCAGCGCGTCGGTCGCGTCAGTGGGATGGTCGTAGAGGTCGGCGAGGTACTGGAGGGTCGCGGCACTCCATGGCCGGTTGGCCGCTGTGCCCAGGACCGCCGCTGCGACGGGTGGTACGACGACATCGGCGAGTTGGTGGAAGCGGGCGGTGCGGCTTCCCTGCCAGGGATAGTCACGTGGGAACCCCTGCAGGTATCCGGCTTCGGCTTCGGTCAGTCGTTCACCGGTACTCTCCCGTGTCCACGAGCGCGCCTTCTCGGTTAGGCACCATCCGACCTTGTTGGCGGCGAACAGATTCCCTCCCGTGGCGCGTCTGTTGCCGCGTGTCCGGACCATCTCGCCGTCCGGCCATCCCAGCACTTGGCCCATCGTGCGTTCGGGCCAGTGGACAGTCGCCGGATAGTGGTCTCGGAGCCCGGTCGGCTCGTATCGGTTGGCCACGAGGAACACTCGTTTGCGGCGCATCGGCATGCCGAATTGGGCGGAGTCGACGGTGAAGACGTTCACGCCGGCGAAGTCCTCCATGAGTTCCGCTGCGATGTCCTCGAACATCATCGTCGTGGCGTCCGTGGCGACCTGTTCCAAGGCGAGCCACTCGAGGTTGGGCAGCCCGAGGGCGAAGCGAATGGTCTGCGCAGCCAGCGCTGTTCGTGGGTCGCTGGCGTCGGTGAGTTCTTCTGCGATGTCTTCCCAGGGGCAGTCGCAGTCCACGCTGCCGGCATGGGTGATGGCGTCGAGGATGATCTGGAGATCCTCGGTACCGCTGCGAAGCCCTGCCGGCGAGAACGTCGGGCAGGGGCTTGAGCAGATGAATCCGGTGGTGTTCGGGTAGTGGGCTGGGTTGATGTCGAGGATGTCGACCAGGACGCGTCGGTGGCCCGCGGCGGTGGCCGCGGCCGCGGCGGCGGCGTTGATCTCGACGCCGAGGATCTCGGAGGGGTCGATGCCGATGATGGCGGCGCCGACATCCCATCCGCCTGGGCCGGCGAACGCGTCGAGGATCGTCGGGGACGGCGGGTGCTGCTCGAACGCGGGTGTGCTCATTAAGCCCTCCTGGGCGTGGGGACCGCACTCGCGAGCGTCGGCCGTGTTCTGGTTGTTCGAATGTGATCCTATCGGAGCGGTGCGACAGGCGGCTTTCGTCAGCGTCGTTGGCGCCGGACAACTTTCGTATCCCAGATGCCCGTGCCGGGCAGCCGAAGTGTGCGGCGCACGGTGCCGTCGGCCGCTCGGCTGAAGCGCAGGGGGCCTGCTCCGGCGCTGACTGACAGGCCTCGCTGCGTCAGGGTGAAGCGGAAGGGGCCCAGGGTCTTGGTCTTGCGGAACTGCACGATGGTCCTCCGGGTTGCGTGTGGGTGTCGTGGTGGTAGTACCGGCCGCGGAGCTGATTTCCGTCACGCTCGGGCGCATGCTGCCCTCGGCGCACCCGTGGCCTGCGGCTACGACAGGTCCCCGGCCACGCCCGTCCGGGGCCGCAGCGTTAGGCCGTGCTGTCGCCGGCCGCGAGCAGGTCGGGGTTGATGCGAAGCTCGCCACGTCCGGTGGCCAGGCCCAGGGAGCGCAGCCGGGATACGGCGTTGCGGAAGCCGCCGCCGGCGGAGCTGTAGTCCGTGGCTTCCGCGATCTCGGCGATGGGAACGTCGCGGTGGGCGTTGATCGCCAAGTACTGCAAGATCAGGCGGGGCGCCTTGTCGAGCTGCTGGGCCCACCAGGCGATGAGCCCAGGCCCTGGCGGGGGCAGAGGCTCCCAGCTGCCGAGCGCGTGCCGGCCGGCGTCGGTGATGCGGATGTCGCCGCGGCCTTCGATCAGACCGCTGCTGCGCAGTGTCGACAGGGCGTTGCGGTAGCCACCGCCCTTGTGGCTGCGGCCGGTCAGCAAGGCGACCTGGTTGGTGGTCCGCTGGCCGTGCTGAGCGAGCACGGTGAGGATCTGGCGGTGGGCCAGACCGAGGCGCCCGTCACCGGTCCCCTCCCCCGCCGTTGCGGCGACGGGGGACTTCGAGTCCGGAGGGCCAGGTGGAGGCTTGCGGTTCGGGGACGTGGCGGGTGCGCTGGTCATGGCGGGGTGTCTTGCGGCGAGGGCGCGTTCGACGGTGGTCGCCGCGGCGATGATCTGTTCGCCGACGTCGCGCAGGCGGGTCACTGCTTCGGTCAGTGCCTGCATGTCCTCGCCCGAGAGCACCGGTACTTCGACGCGCTGCACCTGGGCGACGCGCGCCTGCTCGGCGGCCAGCTGTCGGCGTAAGCGGTCGATCTCGGCCTGGGCCTGCTGGTCTCTCGCGCCGGGGGGCGCCTGCTGGTCCTCGGTGGTGTCGTCGAGCTGTCGGCGCAGGCCGTCGACGTCGACCGGAGCCCACGTGATGGCGGTGTGCCGGCGCGCTCCCGCTTTCGGGGTGGAGCTGGAGTCGAAGGTCCGGCGGCGGCGCACACTGATGCGTTGGGTGACCCCGAGCCACTCGGGTGACCAGACCCAGGCTTGCCCCACCGGCAGTGACGGAAGGGACTGCCGGACTTCGCGCGCTTGGCCTTCCTCGGCGTGCTGGGCGACCCATTCGCTGATGGTGTTGACGTCCTGCGGCGCGGTCACTCCGAGTGCGATCAACGAATCGATCTGCGAAAGAACGGTTTTGTGCAGGGCAGCAGCGCGTTGGGTGCACAACGTCACCCCGAGCCCGCGAACGCGGCCGCGGCGCACGATGTCCTCTGTTGCTCCGAGTAGCCGCTCGATGCCCGCTGGGGCCCGCTGCGGTGCGAATTCGTCAGCCTCGTCGATGATGAGGTGCAGCGGTTCACGGTTGCGCCAGTACAGGGTTTCGAGGAAGTCGGCGGCGAAGGCGCGGCGCTCGGCTTTGCGCATCAGGGACAGATCGAGGACGGCGGGGAAGCGCTGTTGGGCGATCAGTTCGGCGATGGCCGCGCCTTGGTCGGGGCGCAGCGCGATGTCGGCGTGGTCTCCGCCCAGGATGACGACGGGATAACCGGCCTCGCGTCCGTCGGCGGAGGACCGCAGGCCGTGCCAGACTCCGGTGGGGTCGATAACGCAGATCAGGCAGCCGGCGTCCATCAGTTCTTCGGCGAGCACCGAGGCGGTGTAGGTCTTTCCGCGGCCCTTCTTGCCGAGGATGGCGTAGGTGGCGGTTACGGCGTCCACGGGCATGGTGAAGTCTGCGGACAGCGCGATCCGCGGCGCGGGCGCGTCGCCCTGCTCGGTGACGTGCATGTTCCTTGTCATCCCCGTTGACCTGCTCTGATGTGGTGTCGTTCGAGTATGCACCCGGCGAGTGCCGATCTGAGGGTGCGCGGGCGGTTGTGATCAGCCCTCATGTCGCCGCGAGCCGTCGCACGCGCCGGGGCGGCGTCGAGTCCGGGGCGTCGGACCCGCTCGGCGTGAACGGCTGAGCAGGCACGACGGCAGGTCCCCGGCGTAGGGTCGAGCACCGATCAGCGGCGCATCCTCGCCCGCCGAGCAGTCGTCTCGTCGAGGGGTACGAGGACTTCGGCGTTGGGATCGTGCTCGACGGCGACGACGGACTGGATCTCGCGTTCGAGGCCTTGGAAGCCGTCATCGTCGAGTTCGGCCAGACGGTTCTCCAGGTCCAGTTCCTCGGTGTCGCTGTCGACCGGTACCTGCACGCGGGCCGTGTGTTGCGAGATCTCCGTCCACTGGATGAGCACGGTGCGCATTGTCATGTAGGCGTCCCTTCGGAGGTGGGCGACCGGGCCAGCAGGCCGGGCCGTTTGGTGCGTCACGATCTGCGGCGCATTCTAATTGTATTGTGGCGCACTGCCATTTGCTGCTACTCAATACTCGTTGCCGATGCGGCCTGCGGTGCGTAGCAGCGATGCGGCGACACCGCGTTGGTATCCGATACCGGGGGCGGCTTCGAAAGCGTTGTGGACGGTGATGTCGGTCAGGGTCGCGTCGTTGAGCGTGTCCACGGCCTCGGCGAGCACCAGCAGGTAGGCCGTCGGCAGCATGGCGACGATCTCGTCGGGCGGGGTGTGGACGAGTTGGGCGGCGACCTGCGCGGCGGTGATCGAGCCGGGCTGGCCCATCTTGAGGTCGTAGGGCTCCAGGACGGTTGCGGGGTCGATGAGCCCGTGCAGCGCCGAGAGGATGGCGACGCTGGCGGTGCCGCCGCAGACGCGCACCGTGTCGGCTGCTTCGCTGCGGGCGGCTGCCAGCATGAGGGCGAAGTGTCCACTGGTGTAGAGGTTTTCGGCGGCAGCTGGATGGCTCAGTTTGGCTGCGCCACAGGCCACCAGGATCAGCACGTGCCCACTCACCGGAAGTCCTTGGATTCGATGATCGCCTTGGTGACGGCTCTGCACCGGATGGGGATGGCGATGACGGCCAGGTCCCGGCAGCGGATCTTGACCTTGCGGCCGGAGGTGTCCAGTAGCACCCGGACCCAGCCGCCGGGGACGCCGACGACCATCCCGGTGCGCTCGCCTGCGCTGTGCCAGTGCGACTCGGGTCGAAGGGCCACGCGGTCGGCCAGCTGGAAGTCGCCCAGCGAGGTCGCCCAGGTCAACTCGGCGTTGGCCGGGTCTTGGACTGGGGTGTAGTAGCAGTCGTCGATCGGCATCACGGTCTCCCACCGTTCGGGGGTTGGTGACCGGCCTCTCGGGGCCGGCCGTGTAGGTGAGGGGCCACGGCCACTGCGTGCCGCTGCCCGGTGTGGCCGCTCGGCCTCAGGCGGCCAGCGAGGACAGGAGGGCGTAGCTGATGGCGTGGTACTGCTGGGCGTTCATCGGGGCGGGTTCACCCGTGTCCGGGTCGACCCCCATCACAACGGCGTCGCCGTAGATCATCGGCACGGCTTCGGGTTCGAGGTCGCTGACCGCCGGCAGGAGGGCCATGGCGGCCATGTTGGGTTCGGCGTCCGTGATGGTGTCGGCGCAGTACCGGAGTGCGATGTTGTGTCGTAGACCGAGGGTGGCGCTGCGGTGCCGGTTCGTTACGGCGGGCTCGATGTCGATGGTCTGCCACCATCCGTTGGCGCTGATGCGGAGTGCGCGCATGGTTGTCTCCTCCTGGCTGGGCGTGTGATCGTCCGTGTGTTGCGGGGACGTGCCGTCCCCGCTGGTCAGCGGCGCCGTGGGGGTGTGTCCTCGGTGAGGTGCCCTGCGGCGGTGTAGCTCCAGGTGCGGGTGCGGTGGAAGGGCCTGGGCAGGAACAGCACGTGCGCCTGCGCGCTGCGAGGCGCGACGATCCTGGCTTCGTAGTCGCGGCAAATTCCCATGACCCAGCGCTGCGGCTTGGTCTCGGTCATCGTGTCGGGGGTGATGACGCCGGCGGCGAGCCGGTGTTCTGGGGCGCGTCGATGGTGGCGCCGAGCGATATGGGGGCACAGGGTCAGAGCCGCCTCCGCGCAGTCCGGGTGCATCCCAGGATCGAGATACGCCCGCTGCGTCGCTGATTCGGGGCCTCCGAGGAACGCCACCCACCACGCCAGGGGTTGCCCGCAGGAGCCGCACAGTCGCTCACGGGCGCAGCGCAGCACCTGGCTCGCCTGAATGGCCGCGAAATCGACCTCGCCGTCCGGGGTTTCGTTGACGAAGGGGATGGGTAGGCCGCGGCGGCGGTCGTGTGGCCGCGCTGCCAGGGCGGCCGGAAGCGCCGGTTCGGGGCGGTTCATTGCCGGTCCCCCTCACACCGAGGTGCGTCGTCGGCGTCGTCGAGCCACCAGTCGCCTTCCTCCTCGGCGTACTGGCGGTCAGCGCAGTTGCCGCACGCTCCGTTCCATCCTTCGCCGTCGTCCAGCGAGGCTGTGCAGCCTTCCTCGTACGGGTCGCAGCAGATGTCGTCGGTGTCGACGTCGACCTCTGCGCTGTCAGCGGTGTCCGTGGCGGTCATCAGTAGATCCCGGCCAGTTGGTCGGCGTAGATGTCGGCGGCGTGTTCGGCCGCGGCCTCGTCCGCGGCGACGGCGGCCGCTTCGTCGGCCAATGTCTCCAGCCAGCCGGTCACGTCGTCGATCCGGGCGGCCAGGGCACGGTCGTGAGTGGTATTCGCGGCGGCCTGCGCGTGGAGGTCGTGCAGAACGGTGCGGGCTTGGTCCGCGGTGAGCATTTCGAGGGGAATGTCCTCGCCGTCAACGCAATACATCGGTGGTGCCACCCTTCGGGGCTCTGTGACCGGGCCCGCGGGCCTGGCCGGTTGGTGTGCGCTCTCGGTGTGAGTCGCTGCCATCAGTGTATCGCGACGCTCCGACATCTTCCGGTGGCGGGCTGGGCGGTCGGTTCCGGTAGGGGTCTTTGGCATCCACGCCGGAGAAGTACCGCCGCCGCGGCCCGATTCCGTCGCCGCGGCACTCAGAATTCTTCGGTCGCGAGCAGCCGGTCCATGACGGTGGCCGCGGCGGCGGCAGCCTCGGAGTCGGCCTGGTGCAGCACGTCGCGGGTCTGCTCGTCGACGAGTAGCGACAGGTGGCTGCGGTGACGGGACAGCATGACGCACAGTCGGCCCGTCGTCAGGGAGAACTCATCGGCGGTGCGTTTACCGGCCATCGGGTGCACGGCGACGACGGCGGGCCGTTCGAGGCCCTGCAGGGCATCGGCGGTCCCGCAGAGCAGCCGTGGGTGATCCGCCAGCATGGCGCGTACCGCCGCGGCCTGCGGCACGTGAGGCACGACGACGGCCAGGTCGTCCTCGGTGACCGGGCGCGCGCCGGCGGCGTCGCAGAGTTGCGCGCCGTCGAGCAGCTCGCGGACCCGCGTCACCGCGGCGGCGATCAGGGCGGTATCGGTGCTGCCGTTGGCGACGGTGATCGCCCGGTGGGTCAGTTCCGGTAGCGGCTGGCCGTCGACGGCGATGTGCTCGGGTAGGCGTCGTGAGGTGAAGGGCAGCTCGGGGTAGAACGCGGATTGCACGAGATGGGTGGTGTCGGGTCCCAGCCGCCAGGTGTAGGGCAGTGCGACGGTGTTGACGATCTCGGGGTGGGCGGCGGCGAGCGCGTGTGGGGCGGGGACGTGCGGGCCGGTGGGCGAGTTGGCCCACCGCGTGACGTCACCGGTGACCACGGGGTCGATCTGGCCGGGGTCTCCGACGCAGACCACCTGCGCCGCCATCGATCCGAGCGCGCCGAGGTCGGCGTAGGTGCACTGGTACGCCTCATCGACGATCAGAATGTCGGCCTTGGTTTTTGAGGGCTCGGAGAACAGCCACCGCGCTTTGGTGGCGACGCGGACGGCCCCTCCGCTGTTGGGCCACATCTTGGTCGACCCGTCGAGGACGGGACATCCGTGGGCGTCAGGCTTGACAGTGCCTCGGCCCCAGAGCAATCCGATCTTCGGATGCTCACATACGTCCGACAGCCGCCGGGCGATGTCGACGGCCTGTGCGCGGGTTTGGGCGGCGATACCGACCCGCAGGCCGGCGCGGTGTGACAGCGCCGCGGCCAGCAGGACCGTGAGGCGGGTCTTGCCGGCTCCCGGCGGGCTGGGAACGTTGACGACGAGATCTCCGCTCCACACCGACATGAGCACTTGGGCGCTGATCGGGTCGTTGAGCAGTTCCATTCCCGGCCAGGTGACCGCCTTGGGCTTGGGTTTGGCCGCCGGTGCGGCGACGGGTGCCGGCGGTGAGGTCGCGCCGTCGTGCTCGGTGACGGTGTTGCGCGGCTTGAGGATCCGCATGGTGTTACTCCGTTTCTGCTGCGGCACAGAGGACATCGAGAGGCACGTCGCGGCGGCGTAGGCCGGGGGTTTTACCCGAGGCGATCCACGAGTCGGCGCGGAACTGCAACCGGCGGTACTTGGATCGGCCCATGCTCACGGTGCGCGGATTGGGCGGCGCGGGCATCAGAGAGACCCACTGCCCGGTCGTTGGGCGGTGTGCTGCGGCCACCCGTGCGACGGTGAGCAGCAGGGCACCCTTGTGCGCCGTTGCTTCGTGTACGTCGCCGTAGAAGTGGGTGGACCGGTCGTAGGAGTCCAGCCCGCCGGCCCAGCCCAGAACAGCTGCTCCGCTGCGTAGCCGGGCGTCGAGTCGGCGGCAGCGCACGGTGAAGGTGGCCTTGGTCGTCGCGACGACTTCACCGCCGGTCACGTGGCCCGTGTGCACGGCGCGGTGTCGCCAGAGCCGATCCGACAGCAGCGCCGCCTCCCAAAGGTCTGCGGTGTCGCACCGGGCGCGCAGCCCCATGGCCGCGACCGGTGGCGGTTCCGGTGCAGTCCAGCTGTAGCCCTTGTCGAACCGCGCGCACGCCTGGGTGAAGCTGTAGGCGTCGTCCTCCCGGATCGGGGTCAACGCGTCCAGAGGTACCCCGGCTCCGACGCGCTGAGCCCATTGCGGCAGACCGGGTACGGCTAGCGCGGATCGCCAATGAGCCGTGTGGCGTTCGGCGTCGGGTGGCGCTGCGGTGATGAACCTCTGACGAGAGTGGGCCAGCAGGTTGACGACCGCGTTGGTGCCCGGATAGCCCGCTCGGTCGATCCACCATCCGATGACCGCCGAGGCAGCACGGATGCTCGGGTCGCCGTCTTTGTGGTGGCTGCGCGCGATGGACGCGAGCGCGGCCAGGGTGGCCCCATCCGGCATGACGAGCTGCGCGGGCGGCTGCGCGGGGTCCATCTGTGTCCCGGCGCGCGCCAGAGCGCGCAGCACTGCACCCCCCGTGCAGGTGGTGGGCGTTCCGGCCGGCGGTGTGAGAGTGGCTCGGATGACGCCCTTCTCGGTGATGTGGGCTTCGACGAACACCGCCGCGGGGGTCAGCGTGAAGAGTGCCTGGGCGACCCGCAGGACGGGCTTGCCCGCTTTCTCGGCGGCGAGCCGTTGCGCGAGGTCGTAGAACTCGACGGTCACTGCGCCGCCACCTTCGCTGCGCGGCACGCCAGCTCCCATCCGTGCTGCAACGCGTGCACCGCTGATCCCTCGTCGTCATCGGACGGGATGGCGTACGCGTCGGTCTCGGTCAGGCCCGTGCCGGCCAACACCTGGTGGGCGTAAGCGTGCAGTGCGCCGCCGGGATGGTCGCTGTTCTCAGCCATGGTGGGTACCGCCTATCGAGGCTCGGTGACCGGGCTCGCAAGCCTGGCCGTCTCTGGGCAACCCGTGGGGGTCGCGCTACATGAGAACTGTAGCGCGACCTACCGACACGTGGACCACCACCGTCAAGAGCCAGCGCCGCTCGGCACCCTGGCCGTCAGCGCGAACCCCGGTGTGCGAGAAGCGGCGTGCTCGTTCCCGACGATGACGCACACCAGCTTCGACCGGGGCGGGTGATCGGGCCACGGAGTGTCGCCATCGGAGATGACGATGGTGACGTGAGGTGGCGGCCTCAGGGCGTCAGCGGCGGCGATCCCGACCCGCATGTCGGTTCCCCCGCCCCCGGTCAACACGGCGCTGTCCACCCGGCTGATCCGCTGCGGGGTTCCGTTGGCGGCGTCGCAGGTGAGCAGGGTGACGCGATCGCCGCTGATACCCGTCGACTTGAGCACGCCCCGGATCTCCGCCATACCGGCGAGCAGATCGGCGGTGGTCATGGACGCCGAGGTGTCCAGCACGATGGCGACCCGCACCTTGGGTCCGCGCATGGACGGCAGGATCAGGCCGGGGCTCTGCCGGCGGGACGGCCGCGTGTAGGTGAACTGCACCCGGCCAGCCGCCTCGACGACGGCCTGCCGCGTCACGGACCGCAGCACCCGTTGCCAGGGCACCTTGGGCGGGCTGAGCACGCCGTTGGCCCACCGTTGCAAACCGGCGGGCACGGTCCCGCGGCCCTTCCCGGCGGCCTCGCGCACCGCCTCGGCGATCTGCCGGCGGATCAGTCCGCCGGTCGCCTCGTCGACGCCGGTCTGCCCGTCGACGGCGTGGGCCGGTGCCAACTCCCCCGGAACCGGTGCGAGTCCCGCCCCGGATCCGCATCCCGGCTCCCCGTCCTCAGCGGGGCCGCTGCCACCTCCGCCGCCGGGGTCGTCGTCGACCACATGCGCGTAGTAGTCCTCGGCCATGCCGTGGTCGTCACACCCGATGGCCTTCGGTGTGACCACCCCGTCGGGCAGCTCCACACCCGCGTCGAGCAGGTCGTCGTTGATCTCGGCGTCGGCGGCGAGGTTCCATGCGTCATGGCTGTACGGCTGCGGCAGCGCCGTGGCCCGCTCAGCGTGCACGCGCAGCACGTGGTTGAGTTCGTGGCACAGCACTCCGCCGGATTCGCGCACCGGCCACGCGTTCTCCCCCACCAACAGTTCGGGGTCGAGATACACGCGCCACCAACGGTCTACCGCCCACGTACCCAAGCCGGGCAGTGCTACGGGAATGAGGCTGAACAGCCCGGCGGCGTAGTAGGGCATCTGCTGAAACGCCACCAGCCGCACCACTCGGAACGCCTCGCGTTCCTCAGCGGTCAGAGCGCGAGCCTCGGTGCCGGTCGCGAGGCTCATGCCGCGTCCTCGCTCAGCAGCCCGGCGCTCTTGAGCAGCGCTTCGAACTTGCGCATCTCGACCGGGATCTTCGCGTTCGGCGGGCGGAAGCTGGCCAGGGTGCGCGCCGCGGCCGCGGCGAAGTCCTTCACACCGGCATCCGCGGCTGCACCGAGTGGCTTCCACGCCTTGCGGAACGCCTCGACGGTGCCGCGTTCAGCGGCCAGGGTCACCACGCCGTTCAGGACAGCCCACACGCGATCGGGCCGCTCATGCGCCCAGTCGACCAGCGAGGGGTCGGCGGTCACGGCCTCGGGGTCCGGTAGGTCGGCGTGCTGCAACCACTGCACGAATTCCATGCCGGCCCCTTCGCCGACCAATCCCATTGCCAGGGTTTGGATCGCGGGCTGGTCGTCGGCGCGTACGTAGGCCAGTGCACGGGCGAGCATGTCCCAGCTGCGCTCCGAGGGGTAGGCGCGGCCGCGTTCCTCCGGGGATTCCGGGAACTTGTCGAGCAGGTCGGGACGATGATGGATGAAGCCCATTACCGCCGATACCGTCGCGGAGACGCGTTCGGTGCTGGCGACCACCGCGCGCGACACCGGCAGGGTGCGCCACCGGGTGCTCATGCCGTGCAGCCAGTCATCGACGGTCGGCTCATAGCTGATGTGGCAGAACCGGTTTGCCATCGGCGGCGCGAGATCGTAGCCGCCCGCCGCCATATCGGGTGGGTTCGCGCCGGCGACGACGCGAACGTCCTCGGGGAGCTTGAGGTCACCGACGACGCGATCGAGGACGACCGTCAGCATCGGCCCCTGGACGCTTTCGGGCACGGTGGTCAGCTCGTCGAGGAACACGATGCCCGCGCCCGCCTCGACGAGCCGCTTGGCCCACGCGGGGGCCTCCCGCTGTACGCCGTTGCCGTTGGGGTCGAGATAGGGCAGTCCACCGATCTCGGCGGGTTCGTACTGCGAGCCCAGGACGACCTCGCACGGGATGGTCTGGGCGGCAGCGAGCCCGCGAATCAGGCTCGACTTGCCCTTTCCGGGGCGGCTCAGCAGTAGCGCCGGGACCTTCGCCATGCCGCACGCGTCGATCACGGTGACGGTGGTGTTCATATCAGCCATTGCATTGACCCTTCGGTTGGTGACCGCCCCCGCGGGGATGGCCGTTTGTGGTGCAGGACATTGGTTTTGTCCTGCGGAATGATTCTATCGGTGGGCACCGACACGCAAACCCCGACCGGTTACGGGATCAACGTGTAGCCCGCCTCGGCCAGCGCGTCGGCCAGGGTGTTGCCCCAGCCGCTGCCGGGCAGCTCCTCGGCGTCTAACCCGCGATGGAGGTCCTCCCCGGTGACACCCCACAGGAACGTCTCGACGCCGTACTCGGCACCGCCGGAGGCGGCGATGCGCGGGGCGCGGTCCAGCGTGGAGGCGACGACGGTGCCGTACCCGCGCAGCGGCGGATCCAGGACGTACAGACCGGCGTCGCCGAACCACTCGACCACCCGTTGGCCGTCGTGGACGACGCCGGCGGCCGGGCCGACGAAGCGCGCAGATCCCATGGCATCGTTCATTGTCATCGCCCCTTCGGGGTTGGGTGGCGCCACCCTCGGGTGGGGCCGATTAGGCTATCGCACTGGGCGATTCGTGTTGCAGATGATTCTACCGGCGGGTACCGACAAGCCGGTCGTGTGTCACGGCCAGGGGTCGTCATACGACCACCGCTCGCCCGCAGCGAGGGGGTCGAAGTCGAGCGGCGGGGTCTCCGGGTAGCGGGCGCGGATCTCAGCCATCCTCGGGGCCGTGCGCTCGTAGTAGGCGTTCCAGTGATGGTCGCAGCGGGTGTAGCACTCCCCGCTTCCCGACAGCGCGGCGCGGGGGATGGCATCTCCCTGGCAGCCGCGAGGGCCATCCAGGCAGTCCGAAGCGGTGCCGTAAGTGGTGTTCACGTCGGTCATGGTGTGTGCCCCTCCGTCGGTGACCGATCCCCGCAGAGACGGCCGATTCATAGTTCCAGCAATCGCTTTCGCGCTGTACGGGGAGATGCTATCGGGCACCACCGACAACCACGGTTCCGCGGTCATCGCCCCGACCCGACAGCACCCTTTCACGGTGAGGCGGACGACGGGATCAAGGCGGCCGGAGAAAATTCGCGCCGGTCTGCCTCAGGAGCGCCGATAGGTGGACTCGAGTTCGAGCGGTTCCCCGGTTCGTGCGGCGGTGCGGATCTTGGCCAGGGCCGCGTCGGTGATGCCGGTGTCGCGGTCGGCGGGGTCGACGTCGAGGCTGCCCAGGATGGCGTACAGCTCGTCGTCGGCCAGATCGCCGGCGCGGTGCAGGGAGATGGCGCCTATGAGGGCTTCGAGCATGACGCGCTCCTCGGGCGCGTACTTGGAGAACTCGGCCCCAGCCCACGCCATGGGCTCGTCATCGGCGCGCTTGAGCCGGTTGAGCGCGCCGTCGACGTCGCCGCGGAAGCGGCGCAGCACGGCGACGTCCTCCTCACTGAGTGCGGTGCCCGCCAGTTCGGCATCGGCATCGGCCAGCCAGCGTTCCAGCATCGCGTAGACGCCTCGGCGGTCGGCGAAGGCCAGTGCTCGCCAGAACGTTCGGAACGCGCCCATGTACCGCTTGTCCTGCGGGTGGCGCGGGACGAGGTGGGAGCGGATCACGACATCGCCGTGCTTGGACTTGGCGACCTTGCCCACCCAGGCCGGTGTGAGGCGACCCTCGGGGAACTCCACCGGCGTTGCCGGCGGGAACCAGGGTTGCGCCGGCGTGTACACGCGGCTGTCGGTCATGATCAGGACTCCTTCGGTATGGGTGGGTCGGGCCGGCGCTGCCGGCTTTCGCTTTGCGGTTGATGGGTGCTAGCTGCGGCGATGCCGCGTCCCCCCGTGTGGGGGCGTTGGCTTTCGGTCATAGCAGCCCCTGAGGGCTCAGGTGCAGCCCGAGGATGATGCCCGTCAGCAGGGACAGGACCATGAGGGCGGTCGCCAGCGCAGTGGCCGCATGCGGCCAGTGCCGCGGGTGGGCGGGGTGAGGAGCGATGCGGCTCCAGAACTCCAGTGCGGCCCGAAGGGACTCGGGGTTCGGCGAGGACTCGCGCATCGCCGTCTGCACCCACTGCCAGCGCACTCCGTAGGACAGCATCAGCGCGGCGATCTGGGCGCGGAGAACGTCGATGTCGGCGAAGCAGGCAGTGGTGGAAGCGCCGTTGGGAGGCTGGAGAAGTTCGGCGATGACGGGGCCGGGCAGGCCGACGCGGCTCGCCATCTCGTCCTCTGTGAGCTGCATGTGGTGGTTCCCATCGGGGTTGTGAGACTGGGTACGCATACCCGGCCGGTTGCTGTTGTGGGGCGCGGCCACGGGGGCCTCGTTGTCGTTCAACTGTACTGGGCAGGACGAACTGTGCTGCCGGGTGTTCGTCAGGTCAGGGTGTCGGGCTTCTTGACGGTTTCCAGATGTGCGCACACCTGGTCGAGGGTGGTCGTGCTCAGCCCCGCCCAGCGGGCCGACCCGCCGTCTCCGAAGTCGACCCAGATCGTGCCGGCCGGTTCCGGCAGCGGTGGCTCCGGAGGGATCACTGCGGCGTCGGTGGGCGCGGATCGTGTGTGTGTTGTGTCCATGGGGCACATCCTCTTTCGGTAGATGACCTGACACGCGTGTCGGGCCGGATTGTGGAACTGGTGACGGTGATGAGTCTAGTCGTGGGGGCCGACAAGTCGTCGGCCCGTCAGTCGCGGATGCTCAACGTGGTGATCGACTGCACCGTGTAGGTGCGAGTGATGTTGCCGTCCCAGCCGATCAGAATCGTCTGCGCGATCCGCACACCGAGAATCTCCTTCTGTGTCTCGATGTCACCTGTGGCGAAGGCCTCGATGAAGTCGTCGGCGTCAACACCATCGAGCGTCACCTCGCCGGTCAGGTGCTTGCCGACGTCGAGAGTCTCGGGCTCACCCTCGGTGCGCTGCCCGTGCTGCAGGTCCCCGGTGACGTCGAAGTCGACGACGATGGTTTCCGAGGTGTGGATGGGACCGCCGGAGTTCCGCCACCGGCGCGCCTGGTGTGAGCTGATCTTCGCCTTGGACGCGAACTGCTTCAGTCCGCCAGCACGGTCGATGGCGGCCTGGCGGTCGAGGCGCTGTTGGTCTGCACCCTGCGGGGTTCTCCCCTTCGACGCGTTGCGAGTCACGGTGCTCGCCGCCGGCCGCTTCCCGGTCTCGCGTTCGAGACGCTTGCGCATCTCATCGGTGCCGCGACGGCGCGCCTCGGCCCGCCTCTTGGCTTCCGAGACTCCCTGCCAGCGTTGCGTGTTGCTGAGTTCGCGGAACTTTCGTTCAACGAGCGCGCGCACCGACGCGCCGAAGCCCTTGCCGCCGGTTGACGACGGCTGTCCCGCTTGGCTGCTGCTCGGCGGCGGGGTGGCCGCAGGCGCCAAGGAGGACGGCGGCGTGGGGGGCGGCGTCTGCGGGGAGGTGGCAAAGCGGCCCTTCTTCACTGGCCCGCACCCTCGGTTGCGGTACCCGCCTTGTCGGCGCTAGTCCACTTGACGCGGTATTTGCCGTTGGCAGTGGACTTCTCGTCGAGGATCTGCGGATCGGTCCCGGCGGGCAGCCGGTAGATCCACGCGTCGAGTTCGGCGGCGATCGGGTAGAGCCCGTGTTGGGTGGCGATGCCGGCGGCGTAGCGCATGGCGCGGAACCGGGTGTCGGCGCGGATCGCGGCGTACCAGGCGGGTTGCTGGTGCTCGCTGTGAAAGGGCGGCCACTTACCGCTGCCCATACGCCCCAGGTAGGTCGTGTAGATGGCCTTGATCATCTGCTGGTAGTCGAGCCGTTCGGCGTCGCGGGCTTCCTGGAGCTTGCCGCGCAGGGCGTCGGCCCATCCACGGAGCAGCCGGGACTGCTCGGGCCAGACCCATGCGGTGTCGATGTCGAGTTCCTCGACGCCCAGCCCGGCCCCGCCGGATTCCACCGGCGCTGTGAGGTGCTGGATGCTGCGGGTGGTGACCCACAAGGTGGTGGGCTCCTTCCAGTGCATGCTGGGGTGCGGCAGCGGCAGTTTGGTGGTCAGCCCGTCCATCTGTTCGGCTGGCGGGAGGTGCAGCCGCCACAGACCGAACGGGGGGCGTTGTTGGTTGAAGACGTCGACCTTGATCTGTTGCAGCTCCTTGGGCTTGCCGAAGCCGAGTTCGACCTGCCCTGCGGAGGCGAGGTAGGCCGCGCGCTGGTCCACCTGCACGTCCACGGCGTCCTCTCGGCCTCGATGCGGACGGTTATCCCACTTCACCGGCAGCGTGGGCTCCAGATCGGCGCCGGCTTCGACGCTGACTTCGGTGGGAAGGGGGCAGACTTCGATTGCCTTGGTACGGCCCGATTGCCGCTTGCGGTCGAGCAGCTGCGCGCCGACGTTGGCCCACCGCGAGGACGGCACGAGGCCGGCGTCCCCGATACCGGCGAGCCATGCGATGCGGTCGGCGAGGAGCTTGACGGCCTCAGCCTCGTCCTCGGGCAGTTCGGTGGGTGTCCCCTCCTTCCCCGCGACGCCCATGTCACCCGGTTGTTGCGGTGGCGGGTCCAGGTACAGCAGCGGAACCAGCACGATTTGCGCTTTGCGTGTCGTACCGTCGTGGTCCTCGAATCGGCATGTGAACCAGCCGGATTGGCTCCACGTGACTTCGCAGTGGAACGTCTTGGCCACCAGGCCGGCGAGATCATCGGGCGGCAGGTTGTCCATGGGAACGCCGAGCCCGATGAGTGCTTCGTAGGTGAACCACACCTGCGGCTGTTCTTTCGGCTTGGGGCCCCAGTTCCAGACCAGGAACTTGTGCAGCGCGTCTCCTGCGGGCATGGGGCCGGCGACGACCGCGCCGGAGGGCTTGACGATGCCTCGGCTGGTGACGATCGCGACGCGGCCGTCGGCGACGATCGGGACGTCGGTCCACTGCCGGGTCTTCGGCGCCCAGGGGGACGTGCCGTCGTCGCTGGTCTCGGTCTGTTTCTCACCCGCGCTCTCGGTGTCGGCGGCGGTGTCGAGAATCCGCTCCTCGTAGTCGCGGACGGTCGATTCGAACCATCCTCGCCAGAAACCGGCCTCGCGGGCACTGTCACCGATCGTCATGTCGGAGGCGGGGAAGTCGGTGGGCAGGGCGCTGCGGCCCAGCCGGGCCACCACCTGTTGGCGGGACAGGCCGGCGAGGTCGGTGGGTGTGCCCTTGGCCTCGATGTACCACTGGAAGATGTCGTGGGTTTCGGCGTCCGCGTCGATGCGGTACGTGCGTCCACCGACTGTCAGCAGATAGCTGACGGGATCATTCGCCTCGGTCATCGCTGCTCCTTCCGGGGCGCCGGAATGTGAACGGAAAGGGCGTCCGGCAGCCGGCCCTTTCTCCAGCGCTGGCGAAGCGATTCAACGGCACTGGCCGTCCGCCCGATCTGCACCGCCGCCTCGGGCACGGTCAGTGCCAGATTCAGCGCGATCTTGGCTTCGTCGACGGTCCACGGCTTCTTGACGTTCTTGGCGCGGCCCGGCACCGCGGTACGCGCCGCGCGCCCTTCGATGTAGCGTCGCCGCTCCTGGCGGCGCCCCTCGGCGAATCCACCGTCGCCGTCGTAGGCGGTGCTCACGCGAAAACCGCCACGCACGCCTGGGGAGCGGTTGCGGGTGGTGATGGCGTGTGCCCCATCGGTGGTTTCCCCTTCCCTGGGTTGCCGTCGCGCAGAGCCTATCAGCCCTCAGGTATAGAAGTCAGTAAGCCTGAGAGGTATTCTTGTGCGCAACGCCGCGCTGGGCGTCGTCGACCATGTTGTCGGAGCCCGCCGCTACAGTGCTCGACGAACGCCGGAACACGTTCTGGCGCTACGAAACGGCTGGCCTTGAGGGGCCGGTCACCGAACCGAAAGGTGCCCCATGGCTCCCACTCTTTCCGCTGGCCGCTCCGCAGTCCGCGCCGTGCACGTCCTCAAGACTCTGCCCCACGGCGCTGCCCCCGACGCTGCGCAACGCGCCTGCTTGGAGCAGTTCCCCGGTTGGGGCGCGGCCTCTCCTCTGTTCGACCCCCGGCCCGCCGCGTCGTGGGCCGCGCTGGCCGACGCCCTCGACGATGCGGACCCGGCGGCGATGAAGGCCGCCGCCCGCGTGGTCGACACGTCGTTCTACACCCCTCCGACGTTGATCGAGCACATCTACCGGCTGCTGCAGCGCGCCGGCTTCTACGGCGGCGACGTCGTGGACCTCGGGTGCGGCAACGGCCGCTTCCTCCGCCACGCTCCGGCCGACCTGCCCATCAGCTACACCGGAGTCGAGGTGGACCCGACCGCCGCGCGCATCGCCGCCGTCCTACACCCCGACGCCAGGATCCTGCAGGACCGCCTGCAGCAGGTGTCATTGCCCAACAACCGCTTTGACGCCGCCGTGGGCAACGTCCCCTTCTCGGCCGCCAACGTCTCCGATTCCGCGATCGCCTTCTACGGCCCCTTGCACGAGTACTTTCTGGTGCGGGCAGCGCGCGCGGTGCGGCCGGGTGGCTACGTGGTGATGGTGACCTCACGGCACTCCATGGATGCGGCCACCGGACTGTCCCATTCGTTGCGCAAGCACGCCGATCTGTTGGCGGCCATCCGCCTGCCGGCGGGCTACTTCGCCGGCGAGGGTACCGATGTGGTGGCCGACGTCCTGGTGCTGCGGGTCCGCGCCGCCGACGAGGCGCGGCAGGGGTGGGACACCCGCCAGCCCCACCACTACGTGACCGGCCCCGATGGGCGGGGCCGTACCGACTCAGCTCGAGTGAGCGGTTTCTGGGCGGCACACCCCGAGCTGGTCGCCGGCACGATGCGACTGACCGGGTTCCATCAGAACCCGGTCACCATCGACGCCGACGACCCGCACGCAGCGGTCGCCGCCGCCTTCGCCGCCGCCGACCGTATGCTGCTGCCCTACCCGAGCGACGCCGCGACCACTGTCGACTTCTCCGACGTCACGCTCACCGACGCCGACGGCCGCAAAGAGGGTTCGTTCCACCTCGTCGACGGCGCGATGACCCGCGTCCTCGACGGCCAGCTGCAGCCCGTCACACGACCGAGCAAGGAGTTACACGCCCTGGTCGCCCTCCGCGACGCCACGGTTGACCTCGTGACCGCCGAGGCCGATTGGAGCACCCCCGATGCGGCTCTTGATCCGCTGCGAATCCGTTGCCGTGAGTCCTATCTGGCCTATGTCGAGCGCTTCGGCCCGCTCAACCGCGGCACCCTCGTCGAGGGCAAGACCGACCCCGACACCGGTCTGCCCAAGCTCAGCTGGCGCACACCCACCATGTCCGGCTTCAGGGGGGACCCGGATGCCGCTCTGGTGTTCGCGTTGGAGCGCTTCGATCAGGAGACCGGTGACGCCGCGCCCGCGGCGATCCTGCAACGTCGCGTCAACCGGCGCCCCGTTCCGGTCACGCGGGCAGGCACGGCCGGCGAGGCGATGGCCGTGTCCCTCGGCGAGGGCCGCGGCTTGGACCTGACCCGCGTCGCCGATCTTCTGGAGCTACCCACCGCCGCCGCCGCTTTCGCTGCCCTTGGAGATCTGGCCTACCGCGACCCCGCCACCGGTCGTGTGCAGACCGCACGCGACTACCTGTGTGGCGACGTCCGCGCCAAGTTGCAGGATGCTTTGGCCGCAGCGGCAACCAATCCCGCCTACGAGCGCAATGTGACTGCGCTGCAACAGGTACAGCCACGCTGGCTGGGCCGAGACGAGGTGCGCATCGAGTTGGGCTCTCCGTGGGTGAGTGCCGGCGACATCGAGGACTTCTGCCGTGAGGTGTTCGAAGCGTCCTGGGTTCGGGTCCATCACATCGCCCCGCTGGCGGCGTGGGAGGTCGAGGGCAACGCGCACAACATCTCCCCCGACGCCAAGATCACCTACACCACCACCCGCAAGTCGGCGTTCGACCTGCTGCAGGCCGGGTTGAACAGCACCTCGCCCACCGTCTACGACGAGGTGTACGACCACGCTGCCCGGACGACCCGCCGGGTCCGCAACGCCGACGAGTCGGAGGCCGCGCTGGCGGCGCTGGCCGCGATCGAGCAGCGGTTCTCGCTGTGGGTGTGGGAGTCGCCGCAGCGCGAAGAACGTCTCCTCGATCGCTACAACCACGCGATGAACTCCCACGTGCTGCGCCGCGATGACGGCTCGTACCTGACATTCCCCGGCCTCGCCGATGATCTGCAGTTGTGGTCCTGGCAGCGCGATTTCGTCGATCGCGCCCTGTCCGTCCCGGTCGCCTTCGCCGCCCACAGTGTCGGATTGGGCAAGACCCGTACAGCGATTGCGCTGTGCATGACATTACGGCAGTTCGGAATTGCCAACCGGCCCCTCTACATCGTCCCCAACCACCTCATCGAGCAGGCCCAACGCGAGGCCTTGCAGACCGCACCCGCGGGCAAGATCCTCGTCGTCACCCGCGAGGACCTGACCCGCTACGGCCGACGCCTGTTCGCCGCGCGCTGCGCCACCGGCGACTGGGACATGGTGATCATGACCCACGAGACGTTCGCCTCCATGCCGGTCCCGACCGAGGTGGAACGCGAATGGCTCGACGACCAGCTCGCCGAGTTGGAGGACTACAAGCGCAGCCAGGGCGACAACGGCAAGCGCATCGCCGCGGCCGTGCGCTCGCTGGAGGGCCGCATCGAGCGGCTACGCGACGTCGCCACCGACGCCGAGGCGATCACCTTCGACATGCTCGGCATCGACTACCTGGCCGTCGACGAGGCCGACCGGTTCCGCCGGCTGCCGATCACCACACGCGCCGAGGGGTTCAGCATGGGGGCCAGCAAGCGCGCCACCGACCTGCTGCTGAAGCTCTCGATGCTGCGCCGCGCCGACTCCTCTCGCCCGTACGCGAGCCTCTTTACCGGAACCCCCTACACCAACACGCTCGCCGAAGCATATGTGTGGCAACGCTTCTGCGACCCGGACCGCCTCATCGCATCCGGCTTGGGTCACTTCGACGCGTGGGCGGCGCAGTTCGTGCGCTACGAAACCCTGATCGAGGTCAGCCCGGACGGCTCGGGCTTCCGCAGCCGCCGCCGCCCCGTGGTCATCCAGAACGTCCCCGAGTTGCGCACGATGATCGGGGCGTTCATGTCGATGGTCCGCAGCTCGATGACGGACTTGAAGCTGCCGACACCGCATCAGCACACCCTCGTCGTGCAGCCCACGGACAACACCCGCGCCTTCATGGCCGGCCTGGTCAAGCGCGCGGACGACCTGCGTGCCCGCCGCGTCCAGCCCGACGCGGACAACATGTTGGCGATCTGCGGGGACGGCCGCAAGGTGGCCCTGGATCCCAACCTGGTCGGGTTCTGCGAGGTCGCCCCGAAACTGGAGGCGGTCGCCGACAACGTGGCCTCGATCTATCACCGCACCCGCGATACCCTCTACGCCAATTCGCCTGTGCCGGGGGCCTTTCAGCTGGTCTTGTGCGATCTGGGAACGCCGCACCCCGGCGATGCGCAGAGCTACGGCAGGATCCGCGCCGGGTTGATCGCCCGCGGCGTGCCGGCCGACCGGATCCGCTTCATCCACGAGGCGACCAGTTCGAAGGCACGCGAGGCACTGTTCGCCGCCTGCCGAGACGGCCGCGTGTCGGTATTGTTCGGCTCCACACCGAAAGTCGGTGTGGGAACCAACATTCAGAATCGCATGGCGGCCATGCACCACGTGGACCCCACCTGGACTGCGCGGGACTGGGATCAGCGCAACGGCCGCGGTGTGCGAACCGGCAACCAGCACGACCACATCGACATCTACTGCTACGCCGTACAGGGCTCCTTCGACGCCTACATGTTCCAGCTGGCCGAGCGTAAGAGCCGCGGCTTCGAACAGCTCTACCGCGCCGACAGCGAGGTGCGCGAGATCGAAGACCTCGGCGGGGACGGAACCCTGACCTTCGGCGAGCTCAAGGCCGCGGCCGCCGGCAACTCGCTACTGCTGCGCCAGCACGAACTGCAGGTCACCGTCCGCAAGCTACGCCTGAAGCACATGACCGCACGCCAGAACGTCAACGCCGCCCTGGACGCTGCCGCCGAGGCCGAGCGCCACGCCGACGCTCTGCAGGCGCGCGCCGAGCGTTTGCACGAGCTGGTCGAGTACCGCCCCCAGTTGCCACCGCTGGATCTGTCGCGCTGCGCCGAGGCCGCGGTGAACGGCAACGGACACCGCGCACGCTGGTCCAGCGGCCCACTGCAGGTGGAGATCATCTCCGAGCACGGTGACCAGCACGTCAAGGTCGGCTTCGGCTATCGGACACTGTGGACGCAGCTGGTGCCCGCCAAGGTGCATCGCCGCGGCGCCGAAGCACTTGCGGCCTGGTCTCACCAGCTGGTCAGTGCGTGGCTCGACTGCGCAACCGGTGAGGCCGCGGACGTGGCGGCACGGGCGCAGCACGCCCGCGATCGGGCTGAGCAGTCGCGCGCGGCGGCTGTCGGCACCGACCTGTCCGCACCGGCCGAGCTGGTCGCAGCGGAGGCCGAGCTGGCCGATGTCAGCGCCGCCATTCAGGCTGAGATCCTCAACGCCGAGTCCGGTCCTCGCGGCGAGCAGGCCGCCTGACCGTGCGGTGTGGGGCTGCGCCGGTGCAGCCTCACACCGCCTGGGCCTGCGCCAATGCCACGTCCCCAGCCCTGGCGGGCGACCGCGGCCGGTTAAACTCGGCGCTGTGAGGCTGCCGGGGTGCGCGCGGGGAAACACGCCATGGTGAAGCGCAAGAGTCTGCCGTGGGCACCCAACTGCGTGCCCGACATCCGCCGACAATGGTGCAACGCTCTGGACAAGCTCGTCGAGCACCAGTCCACCGCCCTGACCGAACCGTCCAACACCTCGGGTGCGGGCGAGCTACGGCTGCAGCGGCTGCAAGCCAAGTTGGCCGAGTCGCTGAGCCAAATGAGCGCGGAGTCCGACGTGATACGCAACAGCGCTGAGCTGTTCTGGGTATCCCGCGACATGGTGGACGTCGCCCTCGACGCCGCCGACTCCCTGCCGGAGTGGACACCGGCGATCGCCGCACCCTCGCCCACCGGGTTGCTCTGCTGGGCCAGGCCCGCCGGCAACGTACCGTGGAATGCGTTGAGCCCAACCGATCCCACCGAGGTCACGTGGGACGGCCTGTGGTGGCGGTCTCGACCCGACGGGCAACTCCAGCTGCAACCGCTGTCGCGTCTGGCCAAGCACCCGGATCTCCTCAGCCCCTATCAGGTGACCTCACCGCTGTGGGCGACGAACCCGACACTGCTGCTGGATCCGCTCGTTCCGCGCACCGCCGAGGCGGCGCACGCAGCCGACGCCTCTCCCCTGGTCAGCGTCGTGGGAGCCGCCTGGCTGCTCATGGGCCAGCCCACGGTCACTGCGACCCGCGTCTTCGACGACGCCCCGCGAGCACGAACGCAGGCCCCCGAACCGGCGACAAGCAATCCGGACCGGGTGAGCATCATCGAGTTGCGCCGCCCCATGAGCCCGCCTCGCGAACACGACGGTGAGTCCAGCGAGCGCCAGTACCGCACTCGGTGGTGGGTCGGCGGACACTGGCGCCAGCAGGCGTGTGGCCCCAACCACGCCGACCGGCGGCCGAAGTGGATCGCCCCGTATGTGAAGGGCCCCGAGGGAGCACCTCTCAAAACCGACCGTGTTCATGTCTGGCGCCGGTAGGAAGGAGGTTCAACGCGATCGGCCACCACCAACTCCTCGTCGAGCAGACCGTAATCGCTGCTTTGAGTGGCGCCGCGCGTTTGGGGCGCGTGGCGCACATCTGGAGCACGCGCTGGGTAAGGATGTCGGGCGGTGAGAGGCTGAGCGGCGGGTGGGCGTTGTTCGCCACCGAGGAGTTTCAAGGACCACCGGCGGGCCGGTTCATCCAACGCGCGTGGCGGCGAAGCGGGGGCAAAAGATTGAGGGCGCCGCGGCCGGAGCCGGGCGCCCTCTCTAATGAGGCAATTCATTCACCAATATGGCGGGTACGGGAAGTTGGTCACGAACTCCGACACCTTGGGGATCAGAGTCGTATGCACGAACGGCCGGCCGTACTCATCCAGCAGTTCCGTAATTCCCCATCCGATCAGCTGCCGGACGACATAGAGGCCGGCTCGCTGGACCAGGGAGGGAATCTCGCGGGGCGCCTTCGGGGTTGCCCCCGAAGGCTTCGGACATCGGTGCTCAGTCATGTCGACTGCCTTTCCGTTGCGGCGCATCCGCGCCAAGCGGCTGCTCGGCC
Source organism: Mycolicibacterium palauense (assembly GCF_002592005.1). GTDB lineage: Bacteria > Actinomycetota > Actinomycetes > Mycobacteriales > Mycobacteriaceae > Mycobacterium > Mycobacterium palauense. The sequence goes on from NZ_NVQF01000004.1 coordinate 47,187, forward strand.
GTGATATGCACCTGCAGTCAACTCTAATGGGCGGTGACGTTTGGTGTGCCGTCTAGAAAGTTGGTGCAGGCTTGACAACCTCGCCGAGATCGCTGCCCCACATCAACAGCTCAGGCCGCCAGCCAGTTCCACACCCATCCAAGTTGCGATGTGGCGATCAGATCCGACCATCAGCACCAGGCGGCGGCATCGGGCTGGGGATCGTCAGGGTCGGAGGAACTCTCCCGGAGGTAGCGCCGACACGCTCCAGGCGCGTCCCGCCGCAAGCCACCTCCTCTACCTTGAACAGCGATTGTCTTCCAGACACACTGCTACACAGAACCATTGGGCGATAGGACGCATCACCGGGCAGTGGCCGCATGTGCCACCCGTTGACGGCCGGGACTATGCGCCCTACCTGGTCAGCTGAAGCAAGCGCGCGTCAGTCCACGGCTTGGACGTAGATGTCGAGCGCGCGTTGAATGACGCTGCTCCCCCGGTAATCGCGGCGCGCCTCGTCTACGAATTGGCGATTGTCCTCGGCGCTGAACTGGCGGCCGGCGCCGCGCGGATAGCGCTGCGCGGGTTCGCCGGGCGGAGCCCACCTCAGCGGCGGGTGGGTGGCAATGAAATGTGAGATCACCGCGAGTTGGCGCAGCGGATCCTGCAGCCCGTGCAGCCCCGGCCCGTAGATCTCGGCAGCCGTCGGTAGGCCGGCGCCGAACGCCATTGGCGCGAGGTTGCGTCGACCTGGGTGGCGCGCGTCGGCGATGGCATCCCAGACGGGTTGGGCGATCATGGCCATGACCACCGCATCGCCGTCGAGCACGGTGCAAGGCGGATAGATGCCTCCGTAGAGGTTCGAACAGGTGGTCGTGCGCTCGATGAGGTAGAGCAGCGATTCGATGGCGATGTCGGGATCGAACCAGAGGGGATCCCCGGCGTGGGTGTAGTCGTGCGCATGGAATCGGCCCGACCGAAAGGCGTTGGAGAAGAACGACGTTAGAGCTGCGTTGCGGTAGCTGGCGGTGATGGTGTCGAGGCTTCCGTACCCGTCGTAAGCCCCCTGCACGCCGAGCGAGATCGGGTAGTAGTACCCCTCCGGATCGCGTCGCAGCAGCACCGCGGTCGCGTCGACGCTGGTCACATTCACCCCGGTGATCAGGCAGGCGGTGTCGTAGAACCCCATACACCTTCCCCTTTCCTCATGTTTGCTGTACTCTAGTCTTGACTTGCTGGTCAACAGCGCTCATTGTCGATAACGTGACTGTCTAGTAACCATTTTCGGGTCCGTAGCCGCCTCTTGCCATGTTCGCGAAGCGGGACATGTGAAGTTGGCTGGCGACGGTTACGGATCGGCAGGGTCCCGCGCGGTGCTTGCCGATGATGATCTCGGCTTCTCCCGCTTGCGGATGATCGCGTTCGAAGGCGTCGGGTCGATGCAGCAGCATCACGACGTCGCTATCCTGCTCGATGCTGCCCGACTCGCGAAGGTCAGACACCATGGGCCGCTTGTCCGTTCGCTGTTCGGGGCCGCGGTTGAGCTGGCTGATGGCGACGACGGGAACGTCGAGTTCCTTAGCCAGCAGCTTGAGTGTCCGGGAGAATTCCGAGACCTCCTGCTGACGGCTCTCGACCTTCTTTCCGGAGGTCATCAGCTGCATGTAGTCCACCACAACGAGTTTCAGATCCGTCTTCTGCGCCAGACGGCGGGCCTTGGCCCGGATCTCCATCATCGTCAGGTTGGGTGAGTCGTCGATGTAGAGCGGCGCCTCGCTGATGTCGCTCATCTTCTTGGCCAGCCGGGTCCAGTCGTCGTCGCTCATCTTCCCGGAGCGCATGCTGGCCAGTTTGATCTTCGCCTCGGCCGACAGCAGCCGCATCACGATCTCGGACTTGCTCATTTCCAGGGAGAAGATGACGCTGGCCATCCGATGTTGAATCGAGCACGATCGCATGAAATCCAGTGCCAGCGTGGAGTTGTGGGTGGGCACCATGCCGCTGCCGGCGAGGTACAGGTGGTCGTCGTTGTCGACCTGTACGCACCGCACGGCCACGCTGTGCCGAGCGCGGATGGAGGTGACGGTGCGCTCGCCGGCCACGACGTGGATCGCTTCGCCGGGCCAGCCTGGGGCCACGACGTACCCGAGGGTGCTGAGCAGCTCGACGGCCAGGGTGCGGTTCTCGGCCAGGCGCCAGGGCGCCTCGATGGTGAAGCTGTCACCGGGCCCGCCGGTGACGGTGCTGGCGTGCAGGAGCCCGCGCAGCATGGCTCGTCGCTGCTCCAGTGACCCGCGCAGGTACCGCGACATCACCGAGTCGTATCCGGCGAGCGCAACGCTGCGGTCGCCGGCCAGGAAGCGGCCGACCGTGTACGGGTCGTCGCGCTGGGTGGCGATCGCGGGCAGCTCGACGGCGGCGGCGGTGGGGATGGTGTCGCCCACCCGCAGTTCGGCGGTGATCGCGATGCCGCGTCGAGTCGCCCACTGGTGCTGTTCGTCGGCGGTGATCACCGTGCCGTCGGAGAATTCGATGTCGTAGCAGGGCCGGCCGTGGAGGACCTCTGTCGCCGCGACGACACGGGTGGGGCGGCCGTCGGCGCCGAGCAGTTCGTCTCCGACCCGGACCTCATCCATGGTGGTCCAGCCGGTCGGTGTGGGCAGAGCGGTGTTGAGCGCCAGCGCCTTCCCGACGCCGGGGCGCGCCGCGACGGTGATCATCTGGCCGGGGTGCAGCCCGTTGGTCAGTTCGTCGAGTTCGATGAACCCGGTGGGCACACCGCGGGCCAGGCCGCCGTTGGTGCTCAGCTCGTCGAGTTCGTCCATCGCCGGCTGCAGCAGATCGGCCAGCGCCACGTAGTCCTCGCGGCGATCTCGATTGGTGACGTCGTAGACCTCGGCTTGAGCGCGGTCGACGACATCGGCGACGTCGGCGCCTTCTGCCCCCGCGTAGCCGTACTGGACGACGCGGGTGCCCGCCTCGACGAGACGGCGCAGCGTCGCCTTCTCGGCCACGATCCGCCCGTAGTAGCCGGCGTTGGCCGCGGTGGGAACCGTCGCCAGCAGGGTGTGCAGATAGGGCGCCCCACCAACGCGGCGCAGAGTGCCACGGCGGTCGAGCTCGGCGGCGACGGTCACCGCGTCGGCGGGTTCACCGCGGCCGTAGAGGTCCAGGATGACGTCGAAGATGCTCTGGTGACGCGGCTTGTAGAAGTCACCCGGCCGCAGAGCTTCCAAGACGTCGGCGATCGCGTCCTTGCTCAACAGCATCGCCCCGAGCACGGACTGCTCGGCGCTGTCGTCGTGTGGGGGCAGCCTGCCGTAGTCGCTGTCGTCGGAGCGTTCGCTGACCGCTGCGGATCGGTGATCGAGGGCGGTCATCTCCGGTCTCCTTCCTGTGCCGTCGTGTGGTGAGTACCGCCGGGCCGATCCGTTTCCGTCACCGCAGGCTGGATCCGTGCCCGTGATCTGCGGTGACGGCAGGTCCCCGCGTCAGGCGGCGGCAGGCGCGATGCCGCCGGCGTTGGCGGTGGTCCGGGGGGTGGCCGAGGCTGAGCGCAGGACGCCGCGGAAGCCGTCCGGCGTGGCCAGACGGGAGCCGGCGGGCCGGTGCAGGTTGTAGCGCTCGTGCAGGGTGAGCGCCACGAATTTGGGGAGTGCACCGGTGCCGTGCTTGCCGTTGGCCTTTTTGGCGCGCGCCAGGGCGCCGACCCGCTCGGGGGTCAGGTCGATCAGCGCGTCGACGAGGGTGTCGCAGTCGAACTGCGCGTCGGTGCCGAACGCGTCGAGCATGACCGCCATCCCGCCGACCATGGGTGCGTCGAAGGCGTTCTGCTGGGGTCCCCATGTGTCGTGCAGCATTCTGAGGCTGTCGCGCAGCAGGGGATGTCCGCCGCGGCTGCCGACGATCTTCTCCAGCATGGCGGTGCACCTGATGTGCCCGTCCTTGGGTGCGTCGTCGACACGCAGTCCGACCCGCGCCACGGTGGCCTCGATCGCGGCGACGTCGGGGTCTTTCTGCGCGCGTCGCGCTTTCCACCTGTCCCAGGTGCTCAACCGGCGGCGGTGGACGTCGATGCCGTGGAACAGCTGGGCCTCTTCGGCGACCGACAGGCCGCTGTGGACGCGGGCGGCGATGGATGCGGCCGGATTGATGGCATTTACTGTGGCCCAACGGTGTTGGCCTTCGATCACCGCGTAGCGCGGGTTGTGGTCGGGTCCCCGGTCGGAGACCTCGATGACTCCGAGCAGCTTCGGCTCGAAGGAGTTGGTCATGGTGCGCACGCGCTGCGGATCCAGGGGCCGTTGGTAGGTGTGGTCGACGAATAACTCGGTGACGGGGATGGCCAGGACGTAGGGGGCCAGCGGGTGGGGTGTGGTCATCGGTGTGCCTCCTTCGCGGGTACGTGGGCGGGGGTGACGAGGGCCCAGGCGACGTGGCGGCGCCCCGGACGGCGCAGGCGCCGGACCTCGCCGCGGTGTTCGAGGACGAGCAGGTTGCGGTAGACGGTCTCGTTGACCAGTCCCGGCGCCCAGCGCGCCAACAGCTGGCGCAGCTCGGCGGTGGTCAGGTCGCCGCCGGCCTCGGACAGGACGTTGAGCAGGTGCTTGCGGACGAGTTCGGGATCCGGGTGCTGTGCGCTCACCGCGCCACGACCGGTTCGTCGGCGCGGTGGTTGAAGATCTCGACCTGCGGCGCCGGGGGGCCGGTGATGGCCGCGCATGCCGGGCACAGCGGTGCGCCGTCCTTGAGTAGTGCGCTCGGCGCGGCTTGGATGAGGCGCACTCCGCACCGGGAGCGCGGCGGCCGCCCGAACGCGACGTCGAGGAGGTGCTGCACACGCCCGACGCAGTGGATGACCTGTGTGCCCTCGTAGCGCCGCCGGCAGCCGCAGCGCTGGCCGTGGGGTGGATCCCAGTGCCGTAGGGAGCCGTGCAGGTAGTAGTCCGGAACCCAGGACGCCGGGGTGGCGATGACGCTGGCGGGCGAGGTCATCGCCGTCCGCCGGTTCGTCCGGCCACCCACAGCGCCTGGTAGTCCAGGCGGGCCAGCAGGTGCAGATCCTGGGCGGGCAGCGACGGCAGCATCCGGGCCAGCGCCGCCGCGGCGGTACCGTCGTACTCCATGGCGGCCGGGAAGATCGCCGTCACGTCACCGGGGATGTCGGCGATGAAGCCGCCGCCGGCGATGTCCTCGCCGAGGTGGCGGACGGTCCAGCCGTACTTGCCGACCAGTCGCGCGAGCAGCCATGCTGCGGTGCGCGCCCGCGTCAGGGGTTGTTGGCCGGCGGGCACGGTGGGCAGCGCTTCGCCGCGTCGCCAGTTGCGGTGATGGCGGTGCGGGGAGCCGACCTGCGATTGCACCAGCCAGCACAGTTGGGTGAGCCATTCATCGCCGGTCTCGGCGTCGTTCTGGCCCAGACTGGCGACCGCCCTTGCCAGTTCGAGCAGCCGGTGTGCGGGCGCGTTGCCCGGAACCTGTTGGCGTGCTGGGCGGTTGCCGCGTAGGTCCCAGCTCACGGTGACGGTGCGCCGTGTCGGGGTGTGGGCGGTGACGAAGGCGGTGGCGGTGTGGGCGTCGAATTCGAGGCGCTTGGCGTGCCAGCCGTAAGCCGCGAGATCCACTGCGGTCCAGTAGGCGTCGACCACCTCGGCGGGCGGCTGGTCATCACCGAATCCGGGGATCTGGCGGCGCCCGGAGCGCTGCGCGGGCCGGGTCATCCCGCCAACCTCACGTCGTGGTCGTCGTCGGTGGTGGCGGCGATCGCCGCGACATGGTGGTCGTCTTGCGCGGGATGGATGTCGATACCGCGCTTGAGCCGACGTCGCTCGCGTTCGGAGAGTCCGCCCCAGATGCCGAAACGCTCGTCGTTGTCGAGCGCCCATTTCAGGCACTGGTCCCGTACCGGGCAGCCGAGGCAGATCTTCTTGGCTTCCCTTGTTGATCCGCCTTTCTCCGGGAAGAACGCATCGGGGTCGGTCTGCGGGCACAACGCCCGCTCGTACCACTCCTCGTCCGACGGTTGCGGTGGCTGGCTCTCCAGCATGGCGGTCAACTCGATCACGGCGGCTTCAGACATCGCGCTACCTCCTTGGGTCAGTCGCTTTCGCGGTCCCGAGTGTGCAAATCCAACCCGTTATGATTTGCACATCCGTGGGCCTAGATTAGCGATTGACTAGGGCAAATACGCTTCCCGCTATCGGTAACTTTATCTCTGTAGGTGATTTTGTCGTGAGCGGGTTGTGAGCGCTGTGTGCACGTCGACGGGTTGGTTGCCGTGGCCTGCGGCGATGTCACGTCCCTGATTGAGTGGTCGCCAACGGCCGGTGGCGACCTCGGTGAGGCCGCCACTCGGGGGCACTGTCATTTGCGCTGGCAGCGGCGCTGGAGCGTAGCTAGGCCGGTCGGAGCGTCGACCCGACTTCGCTGTAGTCGAATTCGAACATCGCCAGGAGGTCGGTGTTGAGTTCGTCGAGGGAGGCTGCGGCGAGCTCGTTCTCGGCCGCGGCGGCCCAGAATGTGCTGTCGGCGACCTCGGCGACGACACCGGCCCGCTGTGCACGCTGGTACAGACTGTCGAGAGTCGCCACGCATTGATGCAGCACCATCAGCCGACCCAGGAGAGCCTCGGTGAGATGCCTGGTTTCCCCACGCAGCGCGGCCGCCCACGCGCCGGTGACCAGGTGCCCGACCCGAACACGGTTGATCTCGTGTTGATCGAGAACACAAGCGGCGCGGGCGATCTGAAAGATCTCCTCGTCCGCGTCGAAACGTGTTCGAACGAGGGTGAGCCCCGGCAAGTCCCAGGCCGGACTCTGATCGAGCAGGCTCACGATGGTGAACCCTTCGAGAAGGAAGGCGCCGCCGGCCGAGACCGGGCCGGCACCGGCGAGGGGATTCCAGTCCAGAGTTCGCTGAGCGACGTGGACCTCCGCGGCCTGGGATCTGGTGAGCTTGAGTGGGTCACGGTTGGCCCACAGCAGCAGCGACGCGACGACCAGCGCCGCGCCGCCGCAGGCCGCGGCGCCCCAGGCGGCCCACGCACCGATGCCGGCGTCATCGTCGGGGGCGCGCAGGCTCAGGGCCGCGACGAAGGCGAGCATCACCGCCGCGGCGACCCAGCACACGGCGCCCCGTGGGGAGATCCATCGCGGGAGTCGACGGCGGCGCGGCCCAGGGGTGCCGTAGAGCGCGGCGGGATGCATGCCACTGGCTCGCCGGCGCACGATCAGTTCGGCTGTCGGGGTGCTGAGATCCGCCAGGCGCAGCGGCGCGAGGTACCGCCCACGCCACAGCCAGGCGGGTCCGTCAACGGTGATACTGCGGCGGTCCTGGGCTTGCCAGAACGCCAGCCGCATCCGAATGTGGGCCTTGAGCGCCGTGCCGACGGCCGCGGTGCCGTCGTCGCCGTGTTCGCTGTCCACCTCAGGTCCTTCTCCCGTTCCGGGGAGCGAAAATCCCCCTCGGAGAATGCAACTCCGGCACGGGGCACGTTGCCGCACCGCTACCGGGAAACCTCTTGCCAAAGACCCCTGTTAGGCACCGTGCCGGAGTTGCGAGCCTCAGTCTATTGGCTCGATCAGCTCGAATCGCCTGCCGCACAGGGGTTGCTTTTCACAACATCCACCGGCGCGCAGTGAGCTCGCGTCAGGCCCCTATTCGGGCAGGAAATCGTCGGGCATGAAGTACGACGGGGGGACGCCGAACAGGCGCGCCAGTTCGTACACGACGTCCAGACGTGGGGGCGCCTCGCCGTGGAAGTAGCGGTAGATCTGCGTCTGGGAAACCGGCAGATCCGGTGCTTGCTCCTTGAGCATCCGCTGGATGCGCAGCGGCGTGAGCTTCCGCACCCTGTCGGTTTCGAGCATGCGCACGTTCATGCTTCCAGCTAATTCCTGGAACTTCTTGGCGAAGAATTCGGTCGCGACGTGCGGAGGGTCGATAGCAGCCTTGCCGCGTTGTTCGGCGCGTATCAGTTCGTGCGTGCCACCTTCGGGCTTATCGTCGTCTTCGGCCGCGATGTCGGCAATGTTGTCCATGTGGTTGGTCACCCGTCACCCAATCCTGCGTCGATGCCAATCGGCCGATCCCCCGACTTGTTTACCAGCAACGATTCCAGCCTATCCAGTAGACGTCGAATCTCCACCAGCGGGATGCCCATCCGTCACACTCGGGACACCTGCTACCGGCGGCGGTAACGCCCGAGCCACGCCGGGAATGTGCACGCCGCGGCGTTCGAGGAACTCCTGGATCGCCAGCGACGCTGCGTCCCCTTTGGGCAAGTCGTACTCGTCGACGAATGCAGCAAACGCGTTGTGCACGTTGGTGTTGATGTGCACGTTGATCCCCGTGCGCTTGACCTTGCGACTGCGCAGCTGCTCCAGCGCCGGATCGTGGGCCACCAGGTCGGACACCTGGTGGCCGGCAGCGGTCGGCGTGGCCGCCGGCGTGGCCGCCGCGGTGCCGGAGGGAACACCTCGCATCCGGGCAGCGTCCTGAGACACCGCCCGCCCGCGAGCGGTCGGCAGTGGCATGTCCTTAGCCATTGGGGATCAATCCTTCCTCCGCGATGCGAATCGCGACGCGCTGATAGTCCTCAGCGGCGGTACAGGTCGGGTCGTACACCGAGATCGGCTGACTGTGCGCCTTGGCTTCGGTGACACGCACCGTGCGCGAGATGTAGCCCAGGTACTCCTTGGACCACGCGTCCTCGACGGCACGCCGGATGGTCTTGGTCGCTCGCGAGCCGCTCATGTAGTTCGTCAGCAACACGTGGGTGATCTTGATGCCGGGGTTGTTGAGGTCCACGTTCTCCACCGCCGCGTCCAGAGACGCCAGCGCGGCCACCTCGTCGGGGCCGGTGCCCACGGTCGCCAAAACCCACGTCGCTGCCGAAAGTGCCGCGGAGGCAAGTTCGTTGAGCGTCGGCCGGCAGTCGATGATGATGTAGTCGTAGGCCGGCAGCGTCTCCACCTCCCGGCGCAGCCTCATCTGACCTCCGGGCCCCAGACCCTTGTCGAGTTCGTCGAGCGCCTCCCTCGACGGCGCGACGTCGACCCCGAAATCGGTTCCCTGAATGACGTCGTTGAGCGGCAACCTGCGGTGCTTCTCCGGATGCAGCACGTTGAACATGGTCGGCGTCGGGTCACCGTCGGGCGGAATGTCCAAGCCCAGGCCGGAGGTGGCGTTGCCCTGCGGATCCATGTCGATGAGCAGCACGCGGATCGGACGAGTCTGCTGCTCGGCCTCATCGAACACCTCCAGGCGAGTCAGTTCGTAGCTGAGGTTCACCGCGGTGGTGGTCTTACCCACACCGCCCTTACGCATGGCGACCGCAATGACCACGGGCGGGGAATTCAGGGCCCGGACCAGCTTCGGAGTCTTTGGCATGCGCAAATCATAACCTTCCAAAACTGGGGGAATGCCACTGCTGCGGGAAAAAACTGTCACCGACCAGGGGCCATACTGTCCTTGCAGGTCAAAGCATAATTCACAATGCTTGTGCGCGACACGCGGGGCTGCGTTCACGAACCATGGAGAGCGGATTCACGGACGAATCACGTCCAACGTGGCGGCGTCACCCCTGGTCATCCGACCGCAGACCGTCTCGCCACTGCTCATCTCACCGCCCCGACCCGAGAACCCGGCGTCGACACGCCGCGACACCACCGCACCGATTCCGTGCAAATCGCCCCCTCCGCGCACCGGGTAGCACCGGTCACGCGGCAATACCATTAGCCGATGAGCCCCCATGCCGAGGACCTCGCCTCTCCGGCCGGCGCGCTCAGCGCCGCGTTGGACGCCATCTGCGAAGCCTCAGCCGAAGACGAACCGTGGCGGCGTTGGCAGTTCGCACGTACCGCCGCCGATTACGCTGCCGAGGCGTTCTGGCACCCCTCCAGCAGCGACGACCAGCGCGCCGAAGCATCCCGCTACCTCAAGCTCGCCCTCGACATGGACGAGGACACCAAGGCGCGCCATGACCGGCTGCGCGACCGCTGGGGACTGCGGCCTCCCGCCGAACCGTAACCGCGTGCACCGCACCGCACAGCTCTGTGCCCCGCCACTTCGGTGGCGGGGCACAGTGCCTTTCACGGTGTCCGACCCGTCATTCCTTGGGTCGATAGTCGCGCGGCGGCCGCCGCGGCGGTGGCGGCGGGGTCGGCTCGCTGGAGCGCTGACTGCGCGGAATCCGTTGCGGGCCACCCAAGTCGCGGTGTCGACCACCACCATCGCCGTTGGCCGCGTTGCCGTTGGCCGCGTTGCCGTTGGCCCGCACACGATCGCGGCTGGGGGCCGGCGCTGCGGCGGCCGGAGCTACCGCAGGCGGCGTCGCGGCCGGCGACGGTTCAGCCGGGGCACGCCGCCGCGTGGGCGCCGGCGCTGCGGCCGCCGATCGGCGCCCGGTGCGCGACAGGACCGGAGCCGTGGACACCATCCGCCGCGGCTGAGGAATGTCGTTGTGGCCCAACCCGAGATAGCGATCCTCTTCCCGCGTCCGGATCGTCCACACGGTGATGGGGTCGGCATCGCCGATGCTGACTTCCAGGACCTGGCCGGGCCCTTCGACGATGGTCATGTCCGCGCCGCCACTGGCGGTGTCGGGGCCCAGAAGTCGCAGCACGGTGCGCGTCGGCACGGTGGTGACCGTGCGGCCGTCGAACACCGCGACGTCGCTCGTGCGGGCGCCGGCGGTGGCGTAGAACAGCCGCCGCTCGTCGTTGACCGTGGCGACCAGCCCGTCCCAGCGCTGCCGGTCGTCGGTGTGGATGGCCACCACGGCGCCGGTGACGACGGCGCGCAGGACGAGTTGGCGGGCCACTTCCACGCCGACGCGTGCGTCGACGCGGCGTCGTTTGGGCGAGCCCGACTGATCCCACAGCGGCACCACCGCCAGCGTGCCCTCGTCGAGCTGGCCGAGGATCTGCCCGGACGGCCCGATGGGCACCCGGACGTCGCGCACGGCGGAGAACGCGATGGTCGGCATGGTGGCACGCAGGGCGCGGTCGCCGGCCGGAATGCCGGCATCGAGCATCTGGCGCTGAATTCCGGTGGGCCGGGCCAGCTTCGCCTCGGCCAGAGGCTTGTAGGCCTTGCCGTGGTGGACGTACCGGATGAGCACGCCGACCTGAATCTCGGCGCCGCCGCCGGCGCCGGTCAGCCGGATCACCGTCATCGTCTCCTCGGTGCGCCAGGACCACCAGCGATCCAGTTGGCCTTGCGCGAGCAGCTCGGGGTTGCCGACGTAGGTGGTGATGAAGTTCGGTCCGGATCGGATGTAGGACCACTTCTCCTGGTTGTCCGCTGGCCCGACCGGGGCCAACAGCACGTCCCCCATCGTGTCGAGATCCTCCGCCGAGAGCGCGTAGGCCGGGATTTGCTCCTGCTGCAACCGCTGTACGGCGCGGTGCGCGGCGGCGGCCAACGCCTTGGGCCCGGCGGTGCGTGACGGGCCTCGCTCGATGATCCGGTCGAGATTGTCAAAGGAGTTCAGCCGCAACACCAGCCAGGTTCGCCGCTCACCCACCACGTGACGCGGCCCCACGAACTGGGAGTACACCGTGCGGTAGGCCGTGCCCGGTGGGACGTGGCAGCCCGCCTCGATGACGTCGATGTCGATGTTGAGCCCGTACTGCGTCATCAGCGAAACAACCAGCGACAGCGGCAATTCGCTGCCACTGACTGTGCGTCCGCCGGTTTCGGTGGTCAGCGCCAGCTGCGGGGCCACCTCGACCACGGCCACCAGGGTCTTGCCGTCCCACCGCACACCGGCAGTGCCGGAGATGACGTTGACGTCGGTCGCCGGCGGCAGTTCGGGGGGCAGCGGCCGGCGACGTTGCCGTAGGAACGACCACGCCACGGCGAGCCATTCGACAAGCAGAACCCGCCCCCGGATCGGGATGAACAAGGCGATCGCCGCAGCGACCAGGATCGTCGCGGCGGCCCACACCGGAAGCGCCTTGTTCACGGTGAAGGCGACGGTCACCCAAACCGCGACGCCGTACACCAGCGCCGAGATCATGGGAACGCGGATCCACCGCCCCCGTGCGCGTTTCGGGCCCGCCATCACTGCCTCCTTCGCGCGCCGGTCGCGGTCACGACGATCAGCACAGCCACGACCGCAGCTGTGACCGTCCCGATCACGATCGCCGCGGTCCACTTCGGCGCCGAGTCAGGCGGAGGCGGGGGCGCCGGCAGCGACAGCTCTGCGGCCTGCACGGTCACCTCCGGGGCCCCGTTGACGGGGATGTCGTAGGTCAGCGCCGCCACCGGGTCGATCAGTCCGCGTCCGACCGCGTTGTCCACACCGCGCGCCGGCGCGTGGGCGGTGGTGATGATGCGGGTGGCGACCTCGCGGGCGGTCATCTGCGGGAATCGTGAACGCAGCAGCGCCGCGGTTCCGGAGACGTAGGCCGCCGCGAACGACGTGCCCGCGATCGGCACGAGCCCGCCTTCCTCGCCGGGGACGCCGTTGATCACACCCTCGCCGCTCGACGACAGCGACACGATGCCCGACCCCGGTGCGGCCACGTCGACCCACGGCCCGGACATGGTGTTCTCCGCGCGGGCCCCTTCCGGGGAGACGAACCCGACCGACAGCACCAGGTCGTCGAACCACGACGGGGTGGACACCACGGTGACCCCACCCCAGTTGCGCGGATCCGAAGGTCGGGTCGGGTCGGCGTCGGGGTTGCTCTTGCAGTTCTGGTTGCCCGCCCCGCTGTCGACGCTCGAGTTGACGTTCCCCGCGGCGGCGACGACGAGCGCGTCCTTGACTTCCACCGCGTACTTGAGCGCGCCACCGAGCATGGCCTGGTCGATCGGTGTCGACACCTTCACACACGACACCACGGAGATGTTGATGACCCGCGCACCCATGTTGGCCGCGTGCACGATGGCCCGCGCCAGCGTGCGAATGTCACCGGCGGTGCGAGATTGGTTGGGGTCGTCGGGATTCGAGGACTGATCCTGTGGCATGTAGGCCAACGAGGTTTGCCGGATCGCCAGGATTTGCGCGTTGGGAGCCACACCGATCAGCCCGTCGGTCGGCGCGGGCGCGGCGCCGATGATCCCGGCCACGATCGTGCCGTGTCCCTCACAGTCGTCGAACCCGTTGGCCGCGGGGTCCACGTAGTCGCCGCCGGCGATCATGCCGGGCAGCCGCGGCTGGGGCCGCACACCGGTGTCGATGACGGCCACGATGACCCCGGCGCCGGTGGAGAACTTGTGCGCCTGCTCGATCTGCAGCGCGGTCAGCGGTGGCGGCGTCTTGGACAGATCGGAGTTCGGCAGCACACCTCCGACGACGCAACCGCCGTTCTTGCGCATGGGGCCCTCGGGTCCAGGCGGGCCGTCCGGCGGGGCGGCTGCGACATCCGGAGTGGGCGGGGTGACCGCACCCGCCGTTCCCAGCGGAGCGATCGCGACCAGGGCGGTGACCGCCGCCAAGACGGCAGCGGTACGCGCCGCGAGCATCATCGATCCCACGGTCATAGCAGGTTCCGGAAGAAGTTGAACGCGCCGACGATCCAGAACGCCAACATGGCCACCGCGAAGTTGGCGAAGAACTCCAGATACTCGATGCGCCGCAGGGGAATCGGCGATTTGATCCGTCCCGGCAGCAGCATTCCGGCCAGCGCGGCCAGCACCGTCACCAGCGCCACCCCGCCGATGACACTGATCTCGGCGACGGCGGTGGCGGTGCCGGCGATCACGGTGAGGGTGAAGCCGGCGAGCAGCACGAACGCACCGACGAAGAACGTCACCGCGTGGACCCGATCGGGAAGCGACCGACCACGCAGCACCAGCACCAGGATCGATAGGACCGCGACGGCGACTTCACCCCAGAAGTAGTGGGTCGCAGGCTCGGTGGCCACGATCGCACCCGCCACGATGGTCGTCACCGCAGCGACGAACAGACCGGTGAGGTACTTGTTGGACACCCGCGCCCGGCGTTCGAGCTGGGCGTCCTCGTCCTCCGACAGCGCCACGGTCCGTACGTCGTTGCCGTCGTCGAACACCTCGACGACCATCGCGGCTTCGTCGAGCTCGGCGCGGTCGATGTCCTCGCCAGGAACCGGCAGGCTCGGAGGTTTGACCCCCGCCAGCGACAACGCCAGACCTGGCGCCACGGCCACCAGGATCATGCCGACGACGACGGCGACCGTGCCGATCTGGCGCATGTCGAACCCGGTGTAGGTGCGCACTCCCGCCGCGGCTGCGCCGATCACCGCCATCGTCACCACCGTGGTGTGCACGCTGATCCCGATTCCGGTCAGCCACAACACGATCAACGACACCGCGGCGGTGGCGAAGGCGGCGGCGAAGACGTTGGCCGCCGTCCAGTGGCCGGGGGTGTTCTCGTAGGCCGGCACGGCCACCCACCCCAACGAGAACGCCAGGGGAAGCGCGGCGATGCCGGCGGCGTAGGACACCTGCGTGATCGAGCGCCGCGACGCCACGACCGCGCCGAGAATCGCCAGCAGGGTCAGCGCACCCGCGGGAGGCGCCCACCACAGGCTCGACGGCGTGGACCACCAGGCCGCGATCGTCAGCGCCCCGGTCAGCGCAGCGCCTCCAACGATCGCGATCAGCCCCAGAGCGCGGGCGGTGTCGGCGGTGAACGACGCGAATTTGACGGCGTTGAACTCCGCCAGGGCATCGCTGCCGTCTTCGATGATCGGCTTGAAGACCTCGTTGGAGTGCACCTCGCGCAGCAGCAGCCGCGCACCGTCGAGGACACCGGCCTCGGCCAGCGACAGTGTGCGCGCGAACGGCATGCCTCCTTCAACGGCCAGGGTGTACACACCGGTGGTGGTGAAGTCGACGTTGAGACCTTCGCTGCGCAGCGTCTCAACCAGAAAGGGAACCAGGCCCTCCATGACGATCGACAGCGGCGCATGCGCGGCCAGCGACGTGTCGACGTTGTAGTTGCCGACGTGGATGGCGACCCGGATCTGCTCGGGGACGGCCTGGACCGGTGCACCCGCGCTCTCGGGCTGCCGACCGGGATCGACCGGCAGCGACTCGACCGGTAAGACGACTGACATGTGTTGTCTCCCTTGACCTTAGCTCGCGACGGCTACCGGGGCCGGCGGCTGGGGCACCGAGAAGTCGTCGGCCAGCGTCGCCGCGAGGTCCTCGAAGTCTCGGCGGGTCTTCTTCTTCAGCTTGTCCAGGTCGACGCTGAGACCCTCGTCGAGGTGCGGATCGAACGGGATGTGATGCAGCTTGAGCTGCTGCCGGGCCAGCACCGTCGTCAGCGCCTTCATGTCCAGCCGCGTGTTGGCCGTCGTCTCGTTGACCACCAGCACCGTGCGCGCCAGCAATCCCTCGTAACCGTGATTGCGCAGCCAGTCGATGGCCTGGCCGGCCTTGAACGCCCCCGGCGCAGACGCTTCCACAAGCAGCGCAAGGGCATTGGACTTGTCCAGCATCTCGCGGACCACATGCGAGTTCAGCGCCTTGTCCCCGTCCCACAGCAGCATGCTGTAGTAGTGCGAGGCGATCTCGTAGACGTCGCGGATGTCCTCGGGCACCAGCACCCGCTCACCGTCGGGCCGCCAGCCGTTGGCCAGCACGTGCAGATCGGTCTCGGTCGTCGACAGGAACCGCTGCACCTGGTCGTGCTGACGCAGATCGTTGGATTCGGTGTCGAGCATCTCCATCATCGACAGGTTCCGCGGATGCACCGCAGTCCGCAGCGGCAGATCGCCGGCATCGGGATCGGCATCCACGGCGATGACTCCATCGGCGCGGATCGAGGAGAACACCTGCCCCAACGTGGCGGTCACCGTGGTCTTGCCGGCACCGCCCTTGAGCGTGAGCACGGCGACGGCGTACATCGAGTCCTTCGGGGCGCGGATGCGCTTGTAGACCTCCCGGCGCCGACTCTCCTTCTTGCCCGGTTTGAGCTTGAACCCGCTCTTGTTCAGCGCCCCGCGCCATCCGGTGTTGGCCACCGGCGTGCGCTCCTCGTTGGCGGTCTGGATGAGGTCCTGCCGAATGCCGGCTGAGGCAGCCTGAATCGGCGCGCTGGGACGGCGGTACTGATCCGCCTCGACGCCACGGCCCGTGGCAGCCTCGCGATCGGGCACCGCCTGACGTACCCGACCCTGGTCGGAGGTGACCGGGATCTGCTGGGTGACGTCGGGCGCCTGGTACTGCTCGGCCTGGGGTTGCTGCGGACGCCGCGGGGCCATCTGCGGGCCCTGATGTTGACCCTGGGGCGCCGCGGAGGGCTGCCCCCAGGGCTGCCCCGGCGAGGCACCCCACTGCTGGCCGGCGTTGGTGAAACGCTGATCGGGCTGCTGCGACGCACCGTTGGTGGCACGCGTCGGCGTGGCCGGCGCACCCCACGGGGGCTGCGACGTCGACGCTGCGCGCTCGCCGTTGAAGCCGCGCTCACCGGCGGGCGCCGGCGGGGCTGGGGGCGCCGGCGGAACGCTGGGCCGCGCACCCCATTCGGAGGTGCTCGCGGGCGTGATGCTGGTGGCTGGCGGGCCGGGCAGTTCCTGCGGCGGGGCGGCGGGTTCCGATGGTGCGGACTGCGTAGGTTCTTCAGCACCCTCGGGCTCCGACCAGTGCCGGCCGTTACCGGTTTCCACGTTCTCGGCCATTCGGCTCACCTCTCCCCGCAAAATCTGACGGTGTGACCGGGCAGTGTTCCGGTCGTTTGACTGCTGACGCCTTGGGTTCTCTGCAAGACCATTGTCCTAGCGTTCACCAGCACACTAGCGCACTAAATCGGCCGAACTCGTGGCCGAAGACCCTCATTTTCCTGCACTGATGCACCGGCCTGTCAGTCCTGGTCACTACGGGCAGCGAACCAGTCTCTACTCGGGGTCAGCTGCACCAGATCGGCCATGGCAGCGCGGAATCGCGTGAAGGTTCCGGGACCGAAAGTCACCCACAGGCGGGAACGTGGCCCGTGCCCGCCCACCGCGGACACCACCCGCCCGAACGAGGTGTCGGCCACCATCACACCGGCTTTGGTGTCGACGGTTTGGATGCCCCGGTTCTCCCGCATGACGATCTCGCAGCGCTGCCCGCTGTAGGCCGACACCTCGTTGAGGATCTTCGCGGTCTGCACGTCGACGCCCAGCTCCCCGCGCAGGGTGCGCAGCATGTCTCCCGGAGTCGAGGCCGCCGACAGTTCGGCGACCTGATCCAGGGGGAACGTCACCGGCTCGAACTCCGCGGGCTGCGGCGCCAGCACTTCGGGGGACTCGCGCATCGCAGACCAGATCGGGGTCGACACCACGTCGTCGAGAGAGTTCGTGGTCGACCACACCGCCTGCACGACCAGTTCGTCGTTGCGGCGCATCGCCATCACGTGCGTCTCGCCGCGACGGGCGACCACCGCGCGGCGCATGCGATCGTTCTGCATCCCCCGCAGCGTGACCTCCATGTCGGGGCGCTCCAGCACCCGCATCCACGACGCCAGCGTGGGATCTACGTCGCCGTCGAGATCGATCAGCCCCGACTCGACGAGCAGAGGAACGGTCTCGTCGTCGACGCGGGCCTGGTCCTCGGGATAGTAGACATTGTTCATCAGGGCCAGCACCGGCGGCAGGCTGTCGATGTCCATCAACCGCTTGACGAACAGCGCCGAGTCGACGCTCAAGTGCGCTGCAGCCAGAATGTCGCGTGCCATAACCGCGAATGCTACCGGCCGGGCGGCCTCACTATCCTTGCACAGCAGACCTTTTCGACGCCATCCATCCGGGTTAGATACAGCAAGGCGCCCCGACCCCACCAGCAGTGGACTCGGGGCGCCCTCGCGCGCGGAGGCGAGGCGCTTAGGGGTACTGCTTCATCATCTGGAGCTCGTTGGTCCCCATCTCCGAGGCTCCGCGGCTGTAGGCCAGACCACCGCGGCTGGTGACCTCGATGGTGTCCTGCTGGGTGTGCTGGAACTTGGTGAAGCTCTCTTCGAACACCATGGCGGTGTCACCGGTGAAGCTGCCCAGCAGGGTCTGCTTGTTGGCGACCCCTGCGTCGAGCAGACTCTGTGCGACGGTGCCGCACTGCTGAATCTGCTGGGCGATGGACTCCATCAGCGGATAGTTGTAGTAAACGTCGTCAGCTCCGGGCATTTTCTTATCTCCTTGCGGTTCAGTGGGTTTCAGGCGGTCGGGAGGCGATCAGTGGAACGGGTTGACCACGCCGGTGATCTGCTGGAAGTCGGCGGCGGCCGAGGCTTCCTGCGCGTCGGTCGAGCCGATGCCGAAGTGCAGCGCCTCACGGATCGAGTCCAGCACTTGGTTGTTGGTGACCGCGGTCTGATGGATGTCGCTGAGCCAGACCTGGAACGACTGGCTCATCTGGCCGCGGTTGGCGGCCATCGCCGAGTCCGCGATGGTCATCAACTGCTTGTTGTTCGCCTGGGCCGAGTCGACGAGCCCCTGGAAGCTGGCTGTCTGGGCGGCCTGAACGGCCATGTCCATGCTGAACGGTGAGCCACTACCGGCCATGAGTATCTCCATTTCTGTTGGTGGTAGACATGCCGCTCCTGGACTCACACGCCACCGTGGCGCGCCGCGCTCCGAACAGCCTTGAGCGCAAGTGTGGGGGGAAGCCCGCCATCAGCTGGCCTCCTTCTCGTCATCAGTCTCTCGTCCGGCGACCAGCGCGCCGGCTGTCACCGTTTCCTCATCCGCGGGGACGTTGCCCCACATCGGAATGAGTTCGGTGTCGGGTCGTTTGACGGTCGCGGACTTCTCGTCGTCGCGACGGCGCGCACCGTGCATCGGCATGCCCGATCCGCCGGGACGCGCTGCGGCGCCGCCACTGGGCGATGCCGGCGCCTGCGGCGGCGCCGACCCTGGCATGGCGCCGTCCCATCCACTCGGAAACCGGAATCCCGTTGAGGCACCGGACAATCCCGCCAGATTCGGCACTCGAATCGCACTGGCCAGGCCGGCGCCGCCGCCGGTACTGCCGGCGAGCCGGTCCAGGGTCGACGAGGAGGCTTGGGTGTCGAAGAATCCCGGATTGTCGAGGCGGTGCTCGGGGGACACTTGGCTCATCAGGTTGCCGATCTGCGATCCGAACTGCTGACCCATCTGCTGGGCCTGCTGCGCGGCCTGCTGGGGGATCTGCATCACCTGCTGCCCGGCCTGCGCGGCCTGCTGGGGGATCTGCTGAACCAACTGCTGAGCCATCTGGTTTTCCATCTGACGCTGCACGTTGCCTTCACGGAAACGTGTCACGGCGGCCTGCGCCTCGGCCTTCTGCGCTCCCTGTCCCACTCGCTGCACCATCGCTTCGGCCTGAGCCATCCCGATGCCGAGTTTGCTTTTCATCACCGACGCCAGGTTCTGCGCTTTCGCTGCCTGCAGTCGCACGCGATCTGTGGCCGCCATGGCCGCGCCGATAGCCTGGTTGATCACCGAGGGGAAACTCGTCGGCATCGACAGCGGGGGCAGCTTGGCGAACGGGTCGTAGCTGGTATTGGCCACCGTCTGCGCCAGATAGTTGGTCTGCACCGCGATGTCGCGCATCCACATCTCGATGTACTGGCCTTCCTTGACCCCGATCGGGATGGTGTTCATTCCCAGGAAGTTGGTGGCGTGCAGCGTAGCGGTCGTGACGCGGTTCTCCACGATCTCGACCATTTGCGCCATGGTCGTGTAGGCCTCGGTGAACGCGGCGGCCTGCGCCGCGGTCCTCGCCCCGGAGGTGATGATCTGAGCCTGCAGGAGTCGGTTGACGATGATGAACCGCATGACGGTGGCCTGCATGGCCTGCGCCGCCGGGCCCTGCCAGGACGCCGACAGGTAGGCCAACATCGCGGTGAGCCGGTCGATGGAGACCTCGTAGGCGGTCGCGGCGGCGGCGAACTCCGTCGACGCGGCAGTCATGGGGGCCGCACCGGCCCCGGACATCAGGCGGCCGGTGATCACCTCAGGAGGGCCGAACAAAGCGTGCCCCCTCTCTGACGCCCTCGGTCATGATCGTGATCGCCGCCCCGGTTACAGGAACTGCGTGCTGTTGGCGGCGTCGACGGTGGTGTAGCTGGCATCGGTGATGCCCAGGGTCCCGGCGAAGCGCGCCAACTCCAGGAAGCCGAGCATCGACGTGCCGAGCAGGTCAGCCGCGTGGGCACTGGTATTAGCGGTGGCCAGCGCGGATGCCTCATCGGTGCCCGCCGGTGCGGGCGCCATGATGACGGGGGCTCCCCCGTCGATGACGGCGGCGGTGGTGGCGGCGTTACTCACCACGTCGGCGACGCTGGCCATCATGACCGATGACGAAACATTGGTGATCACTAGCAAACCTCACTTCCCCGATGCCGCACGTGGCGCTGTGCCGGCAATATTACCTGTGATGGTAAATCTCCCCAATAGCATACCGCCACCGGTGAGTACTGGTGTCGCACTTTTTCCTGCTCGCGAGCCCTGCGGACGGTCCGACATCAGTCGCCCAGATTGTCGTCGTCGCTGTAGCGGATTCCCGACCAGGCGCATTGAATGCGCCCCGAGCGCGCTACCGCCGCTTCGACGTAGCGGGCCCGGCCGGGGATGCCGAAGCTCTCGAACTTATGGTCCCCGATCTGCCCGTCGTGCTTGTTGCCCGAGAGCATCACGGTCGGAACGGCGTCGTTGATCATGCGCTTGAGGATCGGGTCGCGGTTGATCGCCATGTAGAAGTCCTCCGCTGCCCGCGCCAGCACGAAGTGCCACCCCTGGGCCAGAGGCTCGTTCTCGACCTGCGGCAGCATCTTGAAAATCTTCGGCGTCTCGGCCAGATTCCGGGTGTTGGCGAACAGGTGGTAGTCGTCGACGACAACGAAAACGTCCGGCCCGCTCCACCACGACCGGGCAGCCCGTGTCTCGGCGTCGATGTTCGGCGGCAGCGCGCGCCCGGCGATGTCGTAGGTCTCCCACAACCTGGACACCGCGGCGATGAACTCGTCCTCGGTGGCGACGTAGGCGAACAGGTTGTTGTCACTGATCTTGCCCAGGTGCCTACGGCGCGGGTCGACGAAGATCACCGCCGCCTCGTCCACACCCCGCGGGAACCGGCGGGTGAGACCGTCGTAGAACGAGCCGACCGCCTCGCTCTTGCCGGATTTGGCGTTGCCCACGATCAACAGGTGCGGCTCCCGCCACATCTCGGCGTACGCCGGCGTGAGCCGCTCCTCTTGAATACCGAAGGGGATGCGCATCTGCCGGCGCGGATCCCAGCGCCCGCTCTGCTCGATCGCCCTCTTGTCGGCCTCTTCGACCAAGGCTTCGAGTTGCCCGTGGGTGAACGACGTCGGCAGGGTTCGCAGCCGCTCGGCCGAGCTGGTGGCGAACTGCTCGGCGATCTGGCCGACCAGATCCCCCATACCCTCGCTGATGGTGCTGCGGTCGTCGATCCCGTCGACGCGCGGCAGAGCCACCAACCCGTACAGCTCCGACCCCGCCACCAGGACGTGGCCGGGCTCCTTGCGCCGCTTCTTCGACAGCGCGTTGCTGATCCGCGAGAACTCCGTGTCCGAATGCAGCTCGACGATCCCCTTCATGTGGGGTTCGATACCGCGCATCTCCACCACGCGCGCCGTCGACAAGACCAGGTGCACCCCGTAGTTGAGGGCACCCACGATCAGCGACTCGATCTCACTGCCGCGGAACTGCAGCACCTGCCCTTCGGCCACGGCCGCGTCCCAGCCGTCGATCATGATGTAGACGTCGCCGTAGCGGTCCTGGCGCAGCAACGGGTGGTCGGGGTTAGTGCGCAGCTTGCGGTATTCGGCCATGGTGCCGATCTTGTACTCGCGGAAGATCCGCTCGCGATCGCTGATCAGGGTCCGCACCTGGGCGATCATGCGGTTGATGGCGTCCGGCTCGGACCGGCCCGCCACACCACCCACGTGCGGCAGTTCGGCCAGCGGCCCCAGGCCGCCGCCGGCGTAGTCGACCAGATACATCTGCACCTGCTCGGGCGTGTTGTGCAAGGCCAGCGAGCAGGCCAGCGTCTTGATGGCCGTGGACTTGCCGGTCTGCGCACCACCGATGATGAGGATGTTCTGGTCGGTGGTGTCCAGAGTCCACACCGGCTGGGTGTGCTTGGCGGGGTCGTCGAACAGACCCATCGGCACCCTCAGCTTGGGCAGCGCGGTGTTGGCCGGAACCGACCACTGCTGCAGATCCGGTTCGACCTGATCGAGGGTCTTGACCTCCAGCGGCGGCAGCCACATCCGGTACGCCTGCGAGGCATCGGCCGCGCGCAGCCGCTCGACCACGGTGGTGAAGATCGTCGGCGCGTTCTCGAGTTCCTCTTCGGTGCGCTCGGGTTCGCTGACCACCTCGGCGGCGTTGGCTGGATCCTTGGGCAGCGGCGCCTCGATCGCGGTGAACGCCTGCGGACCGACGAATCCGCCTTCTTCGGAACGTGTTTGAGTCCGTTCCACGATGACTTCCGATGCCGGCGGGAAGTATGCGGCGCCGGTGAACCCCGCGTAGAACTGGGTCAGCTCACCGGCGCGATCACCGGCACTGCCCAGCAGAATGCCGTGACCGGGGGTCCCCGGCAGTCGGTAGGCGGCATCGGAGCTGTCGAGCAGCGCCCGCGACTCCTGCGCGGTCTGGGTCTTCAAGCCGATCTTGTAGCCGATGTTGGATTCCAGACCGCTCGTACGCCCGGAGATGTCGAGGTTCTGCGATGCGAACAGCAGGTAGATGCCCAGCGACCGCCCCACCCGGCCGATGCGCTTGAACAGATCGCCGTATTCGGGGTACTCGGCGAGCAGCTCGGCGAACTCGTCGATGATGACGAACAAAGACGGCAGCGGCGCCAGGTCCACGCCGCGCTCACGCAGCTGCTCGTAGTCGCGAATGTCCTTGACGTCGTAGCGATTACTCAACTCGTCGGCCGAACGCAGGATCTGGAAGCGCCGCGCGATCTCACCCTCGATCATCTCGCTCATGCGCGTCACCAAGTGGGCCTCTTGCTCCATGTTGGTGATCACCGCACTGACGTGCGGCAGATCGCCCATTCCCAGGAACGTCGGGCCACCCTTGAAGTCGACGAGCAGCATGTTGAGCATGTCCGGCGAGTGCGAGACGCACCCGTTGACCACCAGGTTGCGCAGGAACTCCGACTTACCCGAGCCCGTCGTGCCCAGCAGCTGCCCGTGCGGTCCGGTGCCACCGTCGGCGGCCTGCTTGAGGTCCAGGTCCAAACGGTCACCGTTGGAGAGGAATCCGATCGGAATCCGCAGGCGCCGCTTGTCGCCGTAGCGGCTGATCGCGCTCCAGGTATCCATCGGATCCAGCGCGCCGGGATCGCGAACCCGCATCAGGGTGCCCCAGTCACGGCCGCGCTCGGACTGCTTGGCCTGCCGGCCCAGGCTCGTCAACGACGCCACCTCGAACTTGGCGAGCTGGCGGGCCATGGTGCGCGCGTCGATCAGCGAGATCTGATCGGCTACCGCGACTTTCGTCGGTTCGGCCAGCGGCTTGTCCGCCTCGGTGCGCCACACCGTGCGGTCGGCGTCGCAGCGCAACACGATGCCCTCCCGAGAGGTCAGCGCGTCCTCGGGCGGATTGACCATCAGCCACGTCACCCCGGCCCGCGGCTCGATCACCGAGTCGATGAGCTTGTCGGTGACCGCGGAGTCCACGACCACCAGCACGTGCCGGTACTTGTCGTTGGTGAACTCGACGTGCGGGTCGAAGTTCATCATGAAGTCGATGATCTTGGCGGGGTCGTCCTCATCCTCACCGCCGACGTCGGCGGTCAGCGTCGACCAGTCCGAATACATCATCCGCGCGCTGCCGAGCCGGTCGAGCTTGAAGGGGTGCTGGGTGTGCGGCAGCCACTTCATCCACGACCACTGCGGCCCGTCCGGATCGTCGGTGAGCACAACCATCGCCAGGTTGTCGGGCCCGTGGGTGATCGCGGCGTGCAGCAGCATCGCCCGCAGCGTCCCCAGCGACACCTCCCGGTCCCCGGCGAACCCGACGACCGGAAAGCGTGCCGTCGCCAACGCCAACGGCATACCCGACACCGTGGAGTGGTGGCGCAGGAAGCGAACCGTCTGCACCCAGCCGACCGGCTCCAGGAACTCCCCCGGCGGCGCCTCCGGAGCGACGATGCGCGCGGCCAACTCGACCTCCCCGAGCCCGTAACGCAGCGCGGTGAATCCGTCGTTGGTGGGCGTCACCTCCCACATGCGTTCCGTACCAATCAGGCTCGGCAGCAACGTCGGATCGGGGAATGCGTGCTGCAACCCTTCGTGCATGCTCAGGCCGCGGTCGAACACCTTCTCCCGCGTCACGCCCAGCCCGCGCGTCTGCGCCTTGCGGTCCGAGAGCAGCTGGGCGCGCGAGGTTCCGCCGCCGCCGCTCTGGCCGAACATCATCGTGCCCATCCCCATGAGCATGATCAGCGGGAACATCAGGAACATCGGGTTGAACCGCCCGGTGCGCATCATCATCGCGACCATGCCGCCCAGCACCACCACCATCAGCAGCGGCACACCGATGGTGCGCAGCTTCGATACCGGCTCGCCCTCCTCGATCTCCTTGGGCGCGGGAACGTTGATCTCGTCACGCGAAATACGCGGCGGCGCAACCGGTGTGAACGGCCGATTGAAGCTGGTACGCACTAGTTCGCTCCTTTGACGTCCAGGCCGGCGACGGTCGGGTTGGGGGGAACACCGTCGTGGCGGATCAACGCGTCCTTCTGCGACAACGTGGGCCCTGCGGCGAACAGCGAGATCACCACCCATGGTGCCGGCACCGGGTAATGCAGCGCCAGCGCCGTCAGGGTGACGTCACCGCTTTGCTGATCGGAGGTGTCCAACCCGAACCGCACACCGTTGTCGGCCACCCAGAAGTACGACTCACGCAGCCGGGAATCGGTTGCCGCACTGGTGACCTGAACGAACCGGCCGGTCGTCGACGGCATGTACACCTGATCGGCGGTCATGCCCTGCGACGTCGCCGCCGACACCATCGGCAGCAGCGACTTGACCTGCTCGGGTGCCAACGGCAGGGTCCGCCCGGTGATCACCTCGGTCCGCGAGGTCGGCTCGTCACCGAAGTGCGACCACGACCAGCACGTCACCGGCTCGTTGTCGGCGTCGACGAGGGCCACCGTGTCCTTGGGGTAGAACGACACCGCCAGCTGCGTGGACTTCGGGAACGCCGCCAGCTCATCAGGACCCACCTCGACAGGCTCGGTGCTGACCTGGGGGTTGGCCGCCCGGATCATGGTCGCCGCGGTCAGACTGACCTCCTGCACGCCATCGGCGAGCGTCGCGTAGTAGGTCTTCTGCCCGCCCAAATCCCGTGCACTGAGGATCGTGCCCACGGTCAACGGCTTATCCAGCGCGAACGCCGGCCGCTCCCCCACCCCGGCGATCGCCGGCGCGATCAGCGGCGGCTCGGCGGGGATGGCGTTGAACAGCCCCTGGGAGATCGGCAACACCAGATCGTCGGCGCGCAGCCCCAACGCGTCGGCCACGATCGGGTCGGTGATGTCCACCGTCGAGCGGACCACCACGCCGTCGGGCCGCGAGTAGACCAGCCACGTGCGGTTGTCGTATCCCACCAGCCGAGCCTGATTGCCGCCCATGGTCCCGGTGTCCGCCCCCTTGGTCAGCGGTCCTCCGATGGCGGTGGTTGTGACCGGTGAGCGCGCGGTGGTGGGCAGACCGGAGACCGGATCCAACGGCACGGCCGCACCGGTCATCGTCGAATCGCACACCGTCCACACCGACCACGGATTCTGTGCATCACGAATGTCGTTGGGCGCACCGATGATTCCGACGAGCGATCCCTTCGGGTACTTGTCAATCTCGGCGACACTGGCCCGCACCGGAACTTCGGGCTGCCCGACGATCAGCCGCGCCGACGTCAGGTTGGCCACCGGATCCAGACGGTCCCCGACGCGCACGTACAACGCACCGGTGTCCTTGTTCGCGACGATCTTGGCGTCCTTGACCTGCCCGGCCGGAGAGAACAACCCCCACACCACCGCGCCGATGCACACCACGACACCCAGTGCGATGCCGAGCACCAGCGGGGATGCCTGCGCACGCTGAGGGTCGTCGATCATGCGGGTGTCGCGGCGCACCAGAGCGTGCTGCAACCTGCGGTACAGGAACCGCCACCCGCTGACCTGATACTTCGCCGTGAGCCGGAACCCGCGGCGGCGCCTCTGCTCGGGCCCCTCAAGTTCAGCCACGACGACCCTTTCGACTATTCATGGAACGCAACTCCTTGCACGGAGCAGACTTCACGGAACGCCGAGGCGACGTCTTCGGCCTCGATCGTGACGAGCACTTCCTTGACCGACAGATCGATCGCCGGGCTCGACGACAGCCGGTAGTCCCTGATCTCGGTGGCCTTCTCGGTCACGTTGCGCACAAAGCGTGCGTTGCCAACCTTGTCGATACCCGAGACCACGCGCGCGTTACCGGCCGAATCGACGTCATCGACCCGCATCTGCTCCAGCACCTGCAGGTTGCGCAGCAACAGGTCCTGCGCCTGCGCCGAGTAGAGCGCCGATTCGGAGCTCGCCATCAGATCGGCGATCTTCACCAGGTCCTCGGGCGTGTAGGACTCGAAGCGGATGCGCGTGGTGAACCTCGACGCCAGACCCTCGTTCATCGTAAGGAAACGATCGATGTCGGATTCATACCCGGCAATGACGATCACGAGCTTCTTGTTCGGGTCTTCAGTCTTACGCTCGTTCTCCATGCGCGCCAACAACGTATCAACCGCTTCCTGGCCGTAGGCGTCGCCGTCGGAATAGCCCTTCTGGTACAGCGAATACGCCTCGTCAAGAAAGAACAGAGCCCCCAACGCCTTGTCGACCACGGCGTTGGTCTTCTGCGCGGTCTTGCCGAGGTATTCGTCCACCAGCTGAGGACGGGAGGCCTCGACGACCTCAGGACGCGCGATCACTCCCAGACCGAACAGCAGCAGGGCCAGAACTCGCGCCATTGAGGTCTTGCCGGTGCCCGGTGGACCGGTGAAGATGAAGGCAGCGCCGACGTCCTTCTTCTCGATCCCCACCTCGGCACGCTTCTGGTCCATCATCGCCTTGGCTTCCAGCCGGCGGATCTGCTCCTTGACCCCGTGCATGCCGATCTGCTTGTCCAGCAGCGCCATTGCCTCCGCGCGCACACCGTCACGACGCTTCTCGCGGGCCTCGACTTCCAGCGAGGCCGCCGAGCTGCCCGACTCGGGATCCCACACGTCGCTGCGGGTCGCCAGCGAGGACGCCGTGACGATCTCGATGACCTTCTCCGGGTCCTCGATCGCCTGCTGCACCTCGGGAGTGTTGACCCAGGCCTGCAGTTCCCGGAACGCCGTCATCGCCTCCTCGCGCTGACCCTGGGCCCGCATCGCGTACCCGCGGCCGAGGCGCAGCCGGGCGTGGACGTCGTTGGGCAGTCCTGATGTGGACAGCCCGCTTTCGGCGTAGCGCTGCGCTTCGACGGGGTTTCCGGTCCCCACCAGTGCCCAGACCTTCCACACCAGCATCCCGACGTTGAGGAAGTTCACGAACTCGGGGTTGGAGTCCTGCGAGCGCCACTTCTGCTTGCCCTCGAAGCTCAGCACGTCCGGCCAGCGTCTCGCCAGACCCAGCAACCCCAGTCGCACGTAGTCGAGCAGGTCCAGATCCAACGCGGACATGTTCGGCAGGCGGCTTTCACGCGTGATCACCTCATCGGCCTTGGCCAGCTGCGGAGGCTGCCCCTCGGCCAGTGCCACCGCATAGGCCACTGCGACGTGCAGGCGGGTGTGGGTGGGCAACCTCAGCCCGAACGATCCCAACGTCATCGACGTCTGCACGTTGAGATCGGCGACGGTCATCCCGGCGGTTTTGAGGGCACCGCCGAGATTGGCCACTGAGCGGTAGGCGCCGGCGGTGACGTCGGCCGACGTGGACCCGGTGGCCAGCATCCCCAGCCACGCATCACACATTTCGGGGTCACGCTCGACGGCCTGACGGAAGGCCTCACGGGCCTCGTCGGTCTGACTGTTGCGCAGGTACCTCAACCCCATCGTGAACACATCGAGGGGCTTCAGTCCGACACCTGCCGTCATCGCTCACCAAACCTTCTCACCGCAGCGGATCACACATGCACCAGCACCCCTCTGGAGTGCGGTTATGCGACGATCCTAGCCGGGGCGGAGGGGGTTAACCGGTGCCGACCGTTGACGAAAATGCGGCCGCCGGCAACGCCGGTGTAGTGGGTGACCTTGGCTTCCTGAGCGCAGGATTCCATCAGCGGGCAGCCCTTGCAGAGCATCTCCGCCTCCGCGCAGGCAATGCGGCATTGCGCCTTGGAGGCCCCGGCGGCGAAGACGTGCTCGGCGCGGTCCTCCCACTCCATGACCACCGAGATGTTCTTCTTGCAGTTCGGCACGTTGGCCGCGGGCGCTGGCGCCCCTGGCCGTACGGCGCGGCGGCGGCCCAGCGCGGCGGCCAGCCGGGCAGCGGCGCCGGCGTGTACCGAAGTCGGCGCGGGGCCTGCGGCGGGCACGCGCGGCGGCGCCGTCACTGCAGTAGTCGGCCTTGCCGCCGCAGCAACGGAGACGACGCGTTTGCGTTGCGCGCGTTCGGATGTGGCCTTCTCGACCAGGGCGGTGACGTCGACGCCGTTGGGTCCGGCCCCAGGCATGGGCACCTCACCCAGGACGGCGGGGTCGATGTCGGTGGCGGCCATGAAGGAGGCCAGCACGCTGGGCGGTGACGCCAGGACGGCGGCGGCGGTCTCGGTCAGGCCGATGCGTTCGAGGTGATCGACGACCTTGCGGCGGGCCAGTCGGCCCTGTCGGCGGTTGCCGTTGGCTCGGGCGGCGGCGGGATAGCTCGTGCAGCTGGGGCAGCGGCGACGTTGCCCGTTCTTCAGCGAGCGGCACATCAGCGGGCCCCGGCAATCGCTCGGGACGGAATACGACGAATCATGGCTTCCCTTCCGGTGAAGGTGTCTTTGGCACGGCCAGACTAACCCAATTCCGGAAAATTCACCACCCTTGGTAAGTTTTGATTCGCCTCTTCGTGGGTCGACGACACCCATATGGGCCTGTCAGGGCAGCTAGTAAGCCTGTTTGCGCACTTTCACGCGATCCACGTGTGTCATGGCGGGAAGTGCATGTATCGCTCGGCGCGCCACCCCCACTGCAGCGTCGTCGACAGGCAGGATCGAGCTAACACCGACCGACGCGTGAAGGAGACCGCGATGACCGACGAGTCCCGCAGCGCACCCATCTCCGATGGCGACAACACGCCTCCTGCCGGCGAGAGCGCCGGCCTCCTCGAACAGCTGGCAGTCAGCTCGCTGCTGGCCGAGGCCGAGGACCTCACCCGCGGCGTGCGCTACCTCTCGGTCGCCACCGGTGACCCCGAGACCGACGACGAGCTGGCCCGGATCAACGCCCTGACTGCCGCAGCGTGGACGGCGGCGGCGGGCGCCGAAACCACGTCCATCCGCGGCGGCAGCGACTACCTGACCATCCGCGTACAAGGGCCCGCCGCTGATGCCTTCGTCGAGGACCTCGCCGCCCTGGCCGAACGTCTCGATCCCGGCTTCTGGCGCGTCAATCGCTCACCACACGCCTTCTGAGCAGCGGCGACGACACGTCCTCCCCCGGCCCGCGGCGGGGCACGCTAGTCGTCGGAGGCGCGCACCGGCTCGCCGTTGAGCAGGTCGTAGGCAGTCGACCGGATCACCACGACCTCGAGTTCGTCGAGATCGGCCAGCCGGCCGATCGAGTCGGCGACCGCCTCCGGAGTCATCCCCTCGTCCAGGCGCTGCTGGATCTCGTCGATCTGCGCTCTGGTCAACGCCGCCATGACCGCCCCTCTCCGTACCCGCCCAACTCTGGGGACATGCTATTAGCCCAGCTCAGCCTCATCGTCACTGCCAGCCTGTCATCCATCATCAGCTTGCCTTCTTCCAGTCGCCGCCGGCGTGCGTGTCCTCGGCTTCGGCCACCAGGTCCTCACCGACCAGATACACCGTCGGCTTACCGGCGATGCCGTTGTGCTCGACGTGCACGCACCGCAGATGCGATCCCATCGGCAGGATCACCTCGTCCTCCCCGGAGAAGTTCGAGATGCTCTTGACCGGCAGCCCTTCACGGGTGCGCACCACCATGTAGTACGGGGGATGCCCGGCGAACGCCGACGCCGTGGACTGCTTGGTCGTCGTGCTGGTCACCTTCCCGACCTCCATACGCGCCCCCACGCTGAACACCGCGTCGATGTACTCACCCGGCGTCCCCTTCCACCCACTGGGCACTCGGGTGCCGCGCACCACCGTCATTGGGTCCATGTTCGGGTTGTGCTCACGGAACTTGTCGAACGCCGACTCGATACCCGAGACCACCGTCTTGATCGACCCCGACGGCTTGGCGCCATCACGTCCGCAGATGGCGGCGTTGATCGCGGTGTAGCTCCCCCCGGTATAGGTCGTCAGCGCGGAACGCTCCTTGCCGTCGAGCGCCTTCTGCACGAACGCCGAGTTGACCGACGTCAGATCACTGATGCTCGACGTCTTCACGCCCGGACCACTCGTCGAGAAGCCCCACGCCTTCAGGTTGCCGGCACGCTGGGAGATCACCGCGTAATCGTCAGCGGTCTCCTTACCCCACGCCCGGATACCACTGCGCCACAACGACTTGTGCTTCTCCTGGCCGAGACTGTCCGGCGGGATCTTGTGATCGAAGTGCGGAATGACCCCGCCGCCGCGGGTGGGTGTACCCAGCGCGCGACGATGGGCGGCCGCATAGGCCGCGGCCGCGGCCGCGGCGCCCTTGCCCGCGGCCAGCGCCTCGGCGCGCGCGGCCTCGCCAGCGGCTACGGCCGCCTTCTCGCGCATCAGTTTCTTGTGCCGCTTGGTCGCGTCGTAGATGTCGGCGCGCACCGGGCCGGCGCCCACGGCGTCGACGAGCTTGTCGCGGGCCTCGCCCATCTTGTCGTCGAGGAATCCCTGATGCTGTTCGGTGTTCCAATGATGTTCTGCCGCTTGGCCCGCCAGCTGCATCAGCACTTGGGACTTGATGTGATGGGCCTGGGCTTCGGTGTCGCTGGCCCCCGCGTGCAACGGCGGCAGCTCGTCGAGCATCGGGATGCGGTTGGCCTTGTTCAGCGCCGCGGACTTCCCGCCGGCCGCGGCGACACCGTGATACACCCCGTCGCGCTTCTGCAGGATCAGGAAGTCACCGGAACCGCGGCGGTGGATCGCCGTGCCACCGTCGAGTAGCCGACCCTCGACCTCCACCGCCCCCGAGCCGGTCTCCATGAGGAACTTGCCCGGCGTGTACACCGAGGTGTCGCGCACCGCGCCGGCGATCAGCGCAGGCTGCGGCCCGGCGTCCAGCGCCCCAGCCGCCTCAGCGGCCACCGACCGGTTCAGCGACCGAGCCAGCGCCTCGACATCCTCGCTGCTGAGGTTGGCGCAGTAAGCATCTCGCTCCTCATCGGGCAGCGTGGCGGCCACTCCGTACCTGGCGGCCACCACGTCATCGGCAGCCGCCGGGACCGCGAGCTTGGCCTGCTCGTACGCCGCCTTCGCAGCGTCGATCTTCTGCCCCGCCTCGGCCAACTCGGCGAGCTGCTCCATCGACAGGTCGTCGCCCTCGGCCGAACCCATCTCCTTGACGAGCTTGCGACGACGGGCCTGGTCGCGCTGCACCGCCTTGCGGGCGTCGTCGACGGACTTCTCGGCCGCGGCCAACGCCTCCTGCGCGTCCTCCAGGGCCTGTTCCTCCGGCGAGATCTGCGGCCCGGCCAGCGCCGCCTGCTCGGCTTTCGCCGCGGCGATCAACAGCCCAGCCGACGGCGGATTGGCGTGCGTGCTGGGCATCGGGGTGTCACCGAGCACCGACTCCTCGATGCCCATCGCCTTCATGAACTCCGGCAGCACGCTCGGCGGCGCGGCCAGGATCGCCTTCGCGGTGTCCACCAGGCCCTGCTCGGTGAGGTGGTCGACGACCTTCTTCCGGGCCAGCCGGCCCAGCCGGCGATTCCCGTTGGCCTTGGCCGCGGCGCCGTAGCTTCCGCAGCCGGGGCAGCGCCGCCCACCATGCTTCGTCGATCGGCACACCGCGCGCCTCCTTCAGGGTGTCTTTGGCAGGTACACCCAGGAAGTACCGGCGCGCGGCGCGGTTTCCGTCGCAGTAGGGATGAATTGCCGCCGGGCCATGGCGTGACCAGCGGCGATAGCAGGTCCCCGGCGGGCGGCGGGTGCTACACAGCGGCCATTCGGTCTCCGCGGCGGGCTCGGCCGGAGGCTGCGCGGCGGCGGCGGGGCCCGAGCAGAGCACCGCGTCCAGGTCCGAGGGCTTCACTCGCTACACGCTGGGCCGATGACACGTCCCCGCGTACCGGTTCAGTCGAGCAGCGTCACGTAGTCGTGCGCACCGAACTCGAACCGATGCTCCTGCCCGAAGTCGTCGACCAGGACGAGCTTGGTCGGGCCGGCTACCGAGGACGCCCGCCCGTCGACCCCGAGGCCCACGGCCGCGCCGGCCACCAGGCCGCGGATGGAGCCGATCGTGCCGTCGAAGTTCGCGCGGCGGCCGCCGTAGGTCGTGATGTCCGCGAGCTCGCGCACGAGCACGCGGGCCCCGGTGGTGAATGCCCCTCCGGCGCGCGCGTACGGCCAGCCCGTGCGGGTGTCGTCATCGCTCACGCTTCCAGCCCTCCTCGTCAGTGCCAGGTCTTCAGCGCGTCGAGGACAGCCCAGCCACCGCCGGCCCCCGTACTACCCGCCGCGGCCAATACTGCCGCAGTCCAGATCATGCGGCGGACCCGGCGCAGCAGCCGCAGCAGCGACATCGCCACGAGCACCCCGACGGCGCCAAGCGCCACCATCAGCACCGGGTTGGCCTGCGTGCCATCACCCAACAGAGAGTCGAACGACATGGCTTTCCTCATTCCAGAGTCGAAATGCGTTGATACGTCATTGCTTTGTGTTCGTCACGGGTGGCGGAGCCGCGGCGGTGCGACGATCACACCCACACCACATTTGTGTAGCACATTTTGTGCTACCGTCTGGGTATGGAACGGATCGGGATCCGCGAGCTGCGCCAGAACGCCAGCGCCTGGGTGGCTCGCGCCCAAAGCGGCGAGACCATCGAGATCGCCAACCACGGCCGCCTCGTCGCCCGCCTCGTACCGGTCGGCGACACCGACACCGACCGCGAAGCGCTGATCGCCGCCGGCCGCCTCTCCCCTGCTGCAAAGCGCGGCAGACTCTTCGACACGGCCGATCTACTCGAACACGACGACGACACCACGCCCTCGATCTCGGAGGTCCTCCAGCAGCAGCGAGGCGACCGATGATCTACCTCGACACCTCCGCCATGGTGAAACTCGTTGTCCGCGAGAATGAGTCCGAAGCTCTCATCGACTGGATCAACGACCTCACCGACTCCGAATTCGTCGAGTCCGCTCAGCGAGGAGTCCGCCCGGCGCGCACCGACTGCTGCACCGCCGAGATCGGACGCATCGAACTGCTGCGCGCGGCACTGCGCGTCGGAAACACCGCCCAACCCATCGCCCGAGGGACCCAGGAGGCGGCGACTGCCGAGCCGGACGCGGCGGTGGCGGCACGGCGGGTCCTCGAACGGGTGGACGTCCTGTTGATGACTCCGGAGATCAGCACGCTCGCCGAGACGGTCGCGCCGGCCGACCTGCGCACGCTCGATGCCGTGCACCTGGCCACCGTCCTGGCCAATCAATCGATCGTGTCGACGGTGTGCGCCTACGACCACCGCTTGATCGAAGCCTGCGCCCATCACGGCATCGAGGTCGCCTCCCCCGGCGCCAACTGACACGACCGGCATCGCATCGCGGGGACGTGCCGTCACCGCTGGTCACTGAGTTCGACGATGTGCCAACGTGTTCCGGGAGTCGCGGCGACGACATGGCGGGGGAACTCCCGCGGTCCCCGAACACCCGACAACGGCGAACAGCCACGCCCACGCCCACGCCGCCGGCACAGGAACCCGCCGGTGACCTCAGCATCGAATGGGCGCGTGAAGAACTGCACGCCGACCCCGGTCAGCCGCGACAACGCCTGCACCTGCTCCCAACTCGGATACAGCTGCCCGGCCTCCCACTGGTCGACCGCGGGCTCCTCCACTCCGCATGCACGGTCCACCTCGGGTCCGTACAGCGCCCTGGCGTCCAGAGCGGCAGTGATCGCCCGCGGCGAGAGCAGACCCTCGCGCCACGCCCGGAACGCCTCGTCACCGTCACTCATCCCGACCCCGGCGTGCACGGCGTCCAGGGCGGCCCGGTGACGGGCGTCGATGATGGCCACCGCCTGCCGACTGCTCACCTCGACTGCGCCCAGGGCCACCGCCTGGCGCCGCTTCCCCTCGGTGACGTCGTAGTGCCAGTTCTGCGCGGCACGGCTCCCCGGCTTCGCCGTGAACGGCTTGCCGGTCTTGGTGGGGTCCTGAAACCAACTGCGCCGCAACTCAAGGCGGGCCGCGAAGGCGTGCAGCTCGTCTTGGCTGTCGGCGAACAGGTGCGACCAGGTGCTGCTCAAGCGGCCCACGCGGGCCGGGATCCGCGCATCATCGACGTAGACCGTCACGACGCCACCCCTGCCAGAACCGGCGCCGCCGCGGACTCGGCGGCCTCTGAGCTCGGGCGCAGCGCCCCGTCGAGACCCGACGCACGCCGAATGGCCCGGTGCACGACCGCTGCCGCCTCTTGCGGCAGCATGTGCCCGGCCCTCGGCACGTGCACGTGTTCAGCGCCGGGAATCCCCGCAGCCAGGTCACGGGAGTGGATCGCGGGGGTCAGCGGATCATCCCCGCCGGAGACCACCACGGTGCGAGCCCGGATCGTGGCCAGCGTCGGGTACTGGTCGTAGTCCCGCAACGCCGGCAGGAAACCCACTGCGGTGGCCACCGACACCGCAGCCAGCGCGTCAGCGGCCACCGCGGCCACCGTCGCCGCCGACGCCGCACCGCGCCGCCACCGGCCCAGCGTCGCGCACAGCGGCCCGGTCAGCGCCTTGACCGCCTGCTCGGGAGCCCTGTCGACCATCCCGAACAACGCCGCGGTCGCCGGGGTCCCCAACAGCCGCCCCATGCCCCTCTGCGGCAGCTTGCCGGCCGCGGTCGCCAACAACACCAGACCGACGGGATCCACGGGCCGTCGGCACGCCGGCAAGCCGAGGTAGCCCAGCGCGGTCATCCCACCCATGGAGTGGCCCACCAACGTCACCGACCCGCCGACCTGCATCGCCACCAACACCTGCGCGAGGTCCTCGGCGAGGCGCTCGATGCGATAGCTGCACATCGGCGCCTGACCGGACCTGCCGTGGCCCCGGTGGTCGTAACTGATCACCCGCACCGCGTCCCCGAACCGGTCCACCAGAGCGTCGATCTGACCCGCCCAGCACAACTGAGACAGGCACAGCCCGTGCACGAACACCACGGTGTGCCCGGCTGCGCGACCCCCTACCTCGCGCACCGACAGCCGCACACCGTCATCCGCGACCACTGAGACCTCGCGGCACCGCCGCGCACTCGCCCCGTCCGTGTTCACGACCCATCGCCTCCTACGCCGACGCCCTGACATCCTCTGCACTGCAATGGCTTTCCGAACGGCTCCCCGCAGCCTCCACGGCGGATAACGCACCGGCGAGGTCGTCGACGGCCTTCTGCGCCGACGTGAGCGGATTGGCGTACCCCTCGGTGATCCGATGGGCAACACGAGCCAGGCTCCCGTGCGCAGCCACCATCGCGGCGACCTCACGCAGCGCCTGCAGCCCGATCGCGCCGTGCCGCGGCGGCCGATCCACCGACGTGAAGTCGATGGGCGCCCCCAGCGCCTCACGCACCAGATCCAGCTGCCGCTCCAACTCGGTGGCATCGGGCAACTCGGCGATGCGCCGCGCCACCCGCGCGTCGGCTTCCTCGCGCGCTTTCCGCTGCTCCACCTCGCGCGCGGCCTTCTGCTCGGCGTCCACCGCTTCGGCGCGCAACGTGTCGTACCGGGCGAACACCGACCGCACCGCGTCCCAGTCCGGGTGGTGATCGGTCTTGACCGTCGCCGGCTGGTGGATCGCCATCCGGGTCACCGACCGCCCCGGCGACATCAACCCCCAGCCCTCCGGCAGCTCCCCGGCACGCACGATGTCCGGATCGGAGACCACCAGCCACCACTGATGGCACTGGTCGGCCCACGCGTCGGCCTTACCGGTCTTGCGGCCCAGCTCGGCTACCCAGTCAGACCGCGACACCTTGATCTCGTGACCGACAAGCTGCCGGCCGCTGGTGGTGGTGAACCCGACGTAGATGGCATCGCAGCGGCGCCCCGCACCGTAGCCGCCGTTCATCCCGACCTCGGGAACGAAGATCCCGCCGGGAAGCC
This sequence comes from Mycolicibacterium palauense, assembly GCF_002592005.1. GTDB lineage: Bacteria > Actinomycetota > Actinomycetes > Mycobacteriales > Mycobacteriaceae > Mycobacterium > Mycobacterium palauense. Next base: position 83,520 of record NZ_NVQF01000004.1, read on the forward strand.
GGCGTGACGGCTCGATGTAGTGGCGCCGCAGACGGCCCAGCAGCTCACCGGCCGTCATCGTCGAGCCAACACGCTTGCCTGCCATCGCCGTCTACCTCACGTCGGTCACGTCGATCGGAAGCCAGTTGCGCATCGACACGAGCCATCGCTCGTCGCGAACCAACTCCGCGAGCTCCTGGCACTGCTCGTCGGTGTCCACACCCCAGCCCTGCCCGATGACGTTGACCGGCCCACGCACCCCCGAGCGCCAATCCAGCACCGTGTACTCCAGCGCACCGCGCCGCCGAAACGGCGCCTGCCGGGTGAGCACGACGACCTCTTCACCGGCCACCCCACGCACCGACCACCATTGCCGCTCGCGACCCAGCCTGACCCGCTGCCCAACGGCCATCGCCGCCGCCGGCATCGGCTCGACCTGGTAGTACAGCCCCTGCGCGCTGCGCTCGGCGTTGGTGATGGTGTCGGTCGTCATGACGGTCCTCCGTGACTGTGTGCGAGTGCTTCCACTGGGCTAGTACCGACCCGCTCACCTGTTTCCGTCACCGCCGCCGGGTACTGATCCCAGGTCCGCCCATCCAAGTCACGGCCGGCGCGCCGCTTGCCGACCCGCACCGCGATGGTGTCGCGGTCGAGCATCGCGGTGTTGGTGGTGCACTCTCCGGGCTCCAGCAGCCGAGTCTGCGCACCGCGCATCCCGGACGCACCCGGCGAAGGCACGCGCACCGTCGGCGACATCCGCCCGCCGCAAGGGTGGTCGTAGGCGCGGCCGAAGGCGAGGGTGTCGTCGTCGACGACCGGGACCGGCCGGTATTCGCCGTACTGCTTGAAGTGGAACGCGACGTCGGCCTGCAGGCACTGATCACGCACCCCACGCGCCCAGTCCGGATGCAGGGGACGCGCTTTCGGCCCGGATTCGCCGCCGACGATGACCCAGTGCAGGACCTCACGCACCCGCAGGCGGCGCCCATCCCAGGCCGGATGATCCTGCGGCGGAGACCATTTCCGGAACGCCTCGCACAGGTCGACGTGTTCGAGCAGTGGTTCCATCGACAGGTAGCGCACGGCCGCCGGGGTGTCCAGCAGAGCCGGAATGCGCCGGTTGGCCCAGTACTGGCTCTCAACGCTCACACCTAGCCACACATTCGGCAGGAACCCCTGCCGCTGCCCGTGATTGGGCCAGTACTGCTCACGCGACGGCCGCCGAGCCATCACGTCCTCACCGAACACCGTCACGGTGGTCCAGAACTTCGGGCTTCTCAGCAGGGACCGCATCCTGGCGTGCCGCTTGGTCAGCACCTGGAAGGTATGCGTGGCGCAGCTCTGCATCACCGCGAACACCTCGGCGATGTACTCGTCGGGCACGGCGTCGTGGAAAAGGTCCCCCGTGGAGCAGACGAACACCTTGCGCGGCGCCCGCCACCGCATCGGCTGGTCGAGCCGATCCGGCCACAAGGTGACGTCGAAACCGTTGGGCCACGCCGAGGTTCCCGCGAATCGGCGGGCATGCGCAGCGGCGTAGCAGTTGTCACAACCAGGCGACACGGGTGCACACCCGGTGACGACGGGCCACGTCGAGTCGGTCCATTCGATCTTGCTCCGAGCCCCCATCAGCGCACTCCCTCGACCCTCGACACCAACGGATAGGCCGGGGCGCACCCGCGGCCAGCGGCATGGGTCAGCGCATCTACCGCGGCCCCTTTCGGTAGCAGCCACCGCACCGGACCCCGCCAACCGCAGCTGCAGCGGGCCTGGCGCCGGCGGTAGCCGAGGAACGCCAGCACACTCACCACACCGGTCGTGTCGACACCTCCGGCGCGGGCCTCCAGCTCAGACCCCAGATCAACGTCGTTCATCGAATCCTCCTGCCGTGACACTGATTCCGTGGTGGGCGGCGACTGCTGCGAGCACTGAGCACGGCGCGGTCACCACGCACTCACACGAGCCGATCCCGCCTTCGTGCTCGCCGGCCCACGCCCCCGCGATGAAGGTGCACGACCAGCACGCCACGGCCGACTCCGGACACACCATGACCCCCGGACCGTGCGCTTCCTCGGCGCCGCCATCCCAACACTGCTCGCAGATGACCGCGATCGGCCGGTGCCGGCAGATGTGGGCCAGCAGATCCGACAGGAACCCAGGCTCCGGATCCGGAGCCTGGCCCTGATACCTGGCCAGGACCGCGGACAGGATGTTCGGCATCAGATCGGGATCGTTGCCACCGGCCAGGATCAGTGCCCGATCGGTGGGATCGGCACGGTAGTAGTCGATCTCCTGACCCGTGCTGCCCAGATACAGTGCCACGATCCACCCGCACCGCTCGCACCGCCGCGAGTTCAGCTGCGGGTTCCCGTACTCGAACCGGCCCCACTTGCGCGCCAGTGTCACCCGTTCCCCGCACACACCGAACACCTCGACATCACGCGCGAGACGCCCGGCGCGCACCCCGGCGTCGATCGCCGGAAGCGCCTCCAACAGATCCACGGCGTGCCGGCGGTCGCGCCCCGGCCCGACACCGAACCTGTCGGCCAACGACATGTCCGTGGATCCGGCCACCGCCTCCCCTTCCACCCCATGCTGCTCACTCATCGAAAACCAACACAGCAGCGGTTGATTCGTTCTGGGCGTGCACCGCGCGCACACCGATCACGTGGCGGTAACCCTCGCTGTACCAGCCGCACCGGCACAGCACCGAACGGTGACGGGGACAGCCCGCGTGATACCGGGTGACCGCAGCGCGCAGCGACGGGTGGGCAGGCCCAGCGAGCGCGAGGCTGCCCGTCGCGGCGGGGTGACCGTTCCACCTGTGCACCACCGCGTGACCGAGGTCAGCCAGAAGCACGGTGAACGCGTCGAGCTCGTCGACTGCCAAAGGATTGCGCGGACCTCGCGCACCGCGACCGGTCCCGTAGTCGACCTTGGTGACGTCGACGACGATCACGACGCGACCACCCCAGCCCGCCGGGATGAACCGCATGTTCCGGTTGCCGTGCGAGGCGAGACCATCGCCGTGATGCTGCAGGATCGCAGCCTCGGGCTGCTCGGTCTCATACAGCCACGCCAAACCGCTGCGTAGCGCGCCGCGGTGCGCCTCGACACTCACACCGACACTCACTGAGCCACCTCGCAGCGCTGCACCACGTCCGGCGGCGGCACCCACAGCCCCTGCGACCCGCGACATGCAACGGGCTCCGGCAGCGGGCGAGCGTTCTCGAGAATCAGGTGCGCGACGCGGCGGCGTTCCCGTCCGCCGTGCTCGGTGTAGGACGACTCGCCCCAGGGCTTGCAGCACCCTATGTCGGGGTGGACGTCAACGAGGTCGACGACGCCGACGAACGCTCCCGCCGCTACCCCCGCGACCTTCTCCGCCGCGGCGGCCGCGAACAGCCACTCGGGCAGCGCTCCGTGCTGGATGACGTTGTTGCCGGGGTGCTGTCGCGCCCACTGCGTGCGGACCAGTTCCGACTGGCCACCACGCTCGGACCAGCGCCCGCCGGCGTGGATCAACAGTCGGCCGCGATGCGCCCACGCCTGTGTACGGTTTTCGACGTTCTTGCCTGCCGACACGATCGCCCAGGCCCAGGGTTGCTGCACCGTGATGGCCCGGACGGCGGTCTGCGGCACGCTCGGTGAACACGCGTTGGGACTGCGGTTGCGCATGGCGACACCTCCTTGGATGCCGCAAATCGTAACAACGCCACGAGCTGGATTTAGGTGCTGCGTACTGGTCTTTTTACCCGACGAGTCATCCACTTTCCCGCAGGTGGGCATGTTGTCGACTCTGGCGGCAGGCCTACCAGCAGCGACGGCACGTCCCTGAGTCGCGCCGCCCGCCGCGTCGGGTTCAGGCGGGGGAGCTCACGTCACTTCGAGGTTGCCTCGCGCGTTGCGGAGAACGCTCAGCACCGGCACCGTCGGCCGCCACACCGGCCAGCAGCCGAGGCGGCACGTGCCACTGATCGATAAGGGGCGGGTGACGCTCTTACTGCCCGGCGGCGACGCCGTGAAGGCGTTCCTTGGCCGCATCGGCGCTCTTGCTGTCCTGCAGGATCAGCCGGATCAGCTCTTGGCGCGCGGTCGGGTTGAACGGATCGTCGTGCAGCTCGTCGCAGGCGATCTTGAGTTCGCGGGAGTACCCGCGCACGAGGGCGATGTCGGAGTCGGCGGTGGGCAGCTGCACGACGCGCGTGGCGGTGGGCTTGTCGCGGGAGGATCCGAGCGCCGTCAGGGACGTGATGCGGGGCGACTTCCTAGCCATGCCGCATTCATACCAATACTTCTGTATGTCCGCAACGTGTACTCATGTAAACAGATTCCCCTCAAGTGCACACTCCGACGATCTTGAAGCCAGCCGCAGCGAACACCACCCTGCCGACAAAAACCCCCTGAACAGCACCAACGCGCAGCGACGACCTCTGGTCTAATATCAGTACACGACTAGGGTCGGCATATGAAACGAGAGTATATTGACTGACGTAACGGCGTCTGAGAACGCTGAACCGTCCGAATTGGCGATCAAGCTGAACAAGCTCTTCGACACGATGCGCAAGCCGTCCGACCCGCCACTGTCCAACGTCGCGGCCGCCGAAGCCATCACCGCCAAGACCGGCGTCTCCATCAGCGCCGCCTACCTGTGGCAGCTGCGCAGCGGAGTGAAGACCAACCCCACGGTCACCCATCTGCGCGCGATCGCACAGTTCTTCGGAGTGACCCCCTCCTACCTCATCGACCCCGGCATCGACCCCGAGATCGACGCCCAGCTCAACCTGCTCCAGGCCATGCGCGACGCTGGCGTCCGTGATCTCGCCATGCGCGCCTCAGGACTCACCCCACAAGCCCTCAACAGCCTGCGGGCTATGGTCGATCACGCGCGGCAGTTGGAGCAGCTGCCGCCCGTGAACACTTCGGGGGAATAGCCACGATGGCGGTATCCAATGAGGACATGCTCGTGATGGCGCGCGAGCTGCCCATCCCCGTCCCCTGGGACAGGGACGCCTTCATCGCGAACCTCGCCGAATACCGCGGCCGGCCGATCCACCTGATCCCCACCGACACCGCGGCTCTGGCCGGAAGCCCCTGCGGACTGTGGCTCACCCGCGAGCACGACGACATCATCCTGCACGAAATCGGCACCTCCGACTACCACATCGACCAGATCGTCTGCCACGAAATCGGCCACATGATCCTGGGCCACGGCCGCAACCGCGCCTTCGGCGCCGACCGCGACCGCGAGGTCGAGATGTGCCGCCAAGTGATGCCTGCCATCGACCCCGCCGCGGTCCACGCGGTCCTGGGCCGCACCGACTTCGCCAGCGACCAGGAACGCGACGCGGAGATGTTCGCCAGCATCCTAATGATCGCCGCCGCCGAACGCGCCGACCACCAGTCGATGATGCGAAGCGTCTTCTTCCGATCCAGATGACCACATCGGTCGCGGCCTACCTCACCTGGCCTCTGCTGGTCTTCATGGTCGTCGTCGTCGCGATCCGCTACGCGTTCTTCAACAGCAGCCAGTACGAGATCTACCTCAACCACACGCTCGCGCTGATGGTCACCTCCAACTTGCTGCGCGAACACGCCATCCAAACCGTGCTGGCCGACCATACCCCGGTGTCCATCACTGCGGCCCAACAACTCTCACTGGCGGTCATGATCTTCGCCGCCGCCGAATTTCTGGGCTTCGTCACCCTCTGGACCGCACACTCCTCCGAGCTGGCCCGCCGGCGGCACCGCTACCACCGCGCCACCGCGGCCGTACTGGCCATCGGCTTCCTGATCGCCGCCACCCCCGCCCGCCGCGCCGGCCAGACCCTCGAACGGTTCGGCGGCTGGTACAGCGTCGCCGCCTGGGCACTGCTCACCGGCATCTTCATCGCCCTGGCCTACCGACTGCTCAAGATGGCCATCAAGGAGCTGCTCCGCCCCGACGCCAAACCCCGTGAACGTCTGCTGGCCGCCGGCGGCTTCGTCATCGGCATCGCCGTCGGCAGCACCAGCATCGACGCCGTCATCCTCGCCGCCCTCGAACAACTCGGATGGCTCCACACCGTCGACTTCCGACTGAATCTGCACGGCTCCAACATCTTCTGGGAAACCGTCGGCGTCAGCCTCATCGCCGCGGTCCCCGCCGCCAAGGCCATCACCGCACGCATCGGACTCGACGCCACCAGCCGCCACTGGCGGCTGCTGCAACCCCTGCGCGCGGACATGATCCACGCCGTCCCCGCCATCGCATTCGAGCTGCACACCTCCAGCAGCCGCCGCCAGAAAACGCCCCTGGACCTACACCAGACGACGGTGCAGATCCGCGACGCCATCCTTCAACTGCGCGCCTACTTCCAGGACACCAACCAGGCGCAGGCCGACTCCTACCTTCAGCGCTACGCGATCGCCCCGACCCACCGCGACGCCGCCCTGTCAGCATTGCAGCTGGCCAACGCCGTCCACGCCAAGCAAGCCGGCGCCTCCCCGACCACGGTCGACACCGCCGTCATCCTGCAGTCCCGATCGACCAACCTCGAACAGGAAACCACCGAGCTGCTCCGCCTAGCCCGGTGGTGGTCCCACGCCCGACAAGAGGCCCAGCACAACTGGGCGAAGGAGATGAGCGAATAGCCATGCCCACCAACACCTCTGCCACCCTTCCCCACCCCCGCTGGCGCCTCCCGATCATCGGCGACCTGCTCACCATCGACCTCACCAAGCCCACCCAAGGCCTGGCCCGCGACATCGCCGCCCACAACGGCATCGTCGAGCAACGCATCTTCGACTTCCCCGTCATCGTCTTGTCCGACACCGGCCTGGTCAACGACGTCAACGACGAGAGCACCTGGGAGAAACACGTCGGGCACTCGCTGCGCAAGCTGCGCCCAGTCGCCGGCGACGGCCTCTTCACCGCCTACAACGACGAGCCGAACTGGGCCACCGCCCACGCCATCCTCATGCCGGCGTTCACCAAGGCCGCGATGGAGTCCTACCACCCCACCATGACCGCTACCGTCGCCGAACTGATCGACGCCTGGAGCACCCGCGCCGACACCGACACCTGGATCGACGTCCCCGCCGAATCCAACAGGCTCACCACCGAGCTCGTCGCCCGCGCCGGCATCGGCCACTCGTTCAACAAACTCGACGACACCAGCGAGGACCCCTTCATCACCACGGTGCTGCGCGAACTCAAGTACGCCAACCGCCGCACCGACGCGATCCCGTTCTACGAGAAGCTCTTCGGCAAGGGACAACGCGAGCAACACCAACAGGACAAGAAGTGGCTGCGCGAGCAGATCGCGACCATCATCAACGACCGCCGCAACGCCGGCCCCCACACCGGGCCCGCCGACATGCTCGACCACATGCTCAACACCGCCAACCCGGCCACCGGCGCAACCCTCGACGACGCCAACATCACCAACCAGATCCTGACCCTGCTCGTCGCCGGCAGCGAAACCTCAGCCAACGCCATCGGCTTCGCACTGCACTACCTGGCCAACAACCCCGACATCGCCGCCGCCGCCCAGGCCGAGATCGACCGGCGCTGGCCCGAGCGGTCCTTCCCCGACATCGCCTTCGACGACGTAGCGCGCCTGCGTTACCTCCGCCGCGTCGTCGACGAGACCCTACGACTGTGGCCCGTCGCCCCCGGCTACTTCCGGCAAGCCAAAACCGACGCCACCATCGGCGACGGCAAGTACCACTTCGCCAAGGGCGACTGGGTTTTCGTTCTCCTGGTCGCCGCCCACCGCGACACCACTACCTGGGGCCCCGACGCCGACCGGTTCCGCCCGGACCGCTTCCTACCAGAGAACATCCGAGCCCTGCCGCCCCACATCTACAAGCCGTTCGGCACCGGCGCCCGCGCCTGCATCGGCCGCCAGTTCGCCCTCCACGAGATCATGCTGACCCTGGCCGCCGTCCTGCACCAGTTCACCCTCGAACCCGAGCGCGGCTACCAACTCAAGGTCTCCGAGACCCTTACCCTCAAGCCCGACGAGCTACGACTGCGCCTACACCACCGGAGGTAACCCGAGCATGCACGGCATCGAGGTCCTCGCCCGAGCCGGCATCTTCCAAGGCCTCACCCACGACATCATCGTCACCCTCGCCACTCAACTCGACCCCATCCGCTTCCCTGAGGGGCGAACGATTTTCGCCGAGGGCGACCCCGGCGACCGGCTCTACGTCATCCTCGACGGCAAGGTGAAGATCGGCTGCTGCACACCCGACGGCCGTGAAAGCCTCCTGGCCATCATGGGACCCGCCGACATGTTCGGCGAACTCGCCGTCTTCGACCCCGGCCCACGCACCTCCACGGTCACAGCCCTAACCGACGTCGAAGCCGTCGCCGCCGACCGCACAGCACTCACCCACTGGACCCGAGCCCACCCCGAGATCGGCGAGCAACTCCTCCGTGTACTGGCACGCCGCCTACGCCGCACCAACGACATCCTGTGCGGCATCATCTTCACTGACGTCCCCGGCCGCGTCGCCGGCCAACTCCTGCACCTCGCGCAACGTTTCGGCGTCCGCGGCGGCGACGCCCTGCGCATCGACCACGATCTCACCCAGTCCGAGATCGCCCAGCTCGTCGGCTCCTCACGCGAGACCGTCAACAAGGCCCTGTCCACCTTCGCCGACCGCGGCTGGATCCGCGTCACCGGCAAGACCGTCCTGATCGTCGACCCCGAGCAGTTGGCGCGCCGGGCCCGCCACCACTGATTTCACCCGAGGGCCACCCGAGATCGCCCGCGCTTCAACGACTCCACAGCCGCTCTCGCGCGCGTATTCGACACGCCCATAGATGGAGAAACTTTACGAACACCGGTGTCCGGCTGTTCGTGTACCACGGCCCCTTCTCTGCCGTTTGCTCCAGGCTGTCCTGGCCATTCGTCGGAAGCTGCCCTTCCGCTTCCCCGCGACTGGACACCCCACCGCACAGGGTGACCGTCTCCGAGCAGGGCGGATACCGGACCCGTTGATGGAACCCGAATTCAGCGGTGCATGGGTCACGAACTGGAAAGCGCCCGTGACCAGGCGTTCGAGCACCCGCAAACCGGGGTCGGGGCGGGGATGGATGGGGGGACGTGTCACCGTCATGTCCCCGACGACCAACCGGCCGGCGGCATCCGCCCAGGTCGCCATCACTCTCCTGGAGGACTCGGCGCCCACACGCCGGGAAAAGCCGCAACCATTCCACCGACTTTTCGGCAAAACTCCAGAGAGTTTATTCAATCAGCAAACTCTCCCATGTGCCTTGACCAGACCGCGCGGCACTAGCCGAGCCGATTCCGCAATAGCTGCACCACAGCGGGGACATGGCATACACGCTGTTCAGTCGGGGTTGCCCAGCATCAACGTCACCCAACGGCCTGTCGGGAACCCCTACTCTTCACATCAACACCCATCCCAGCAAAGGTGACACGATGACCGCCCCGACGATGCACCCCCTCGACGCACAGACCGCTGACCTCCTCGCCGACTTCATCGCCCAAATGACATCAGCCGGTATCGCAGAGCAGCGGCACGTCTTCGGCTACTTCAGCACCCATCCGCACCTCTACCTGGAACCCATGCCCAACGTCACCGCCACCGGCTGGTACATCCCCACCGACATCGGTCCAGCACCGGGCTACGTCGTAACCCGCGACAATCACGCGTTCCCCCTCACACAACCCCGCGACCTCGCCCACGGCTCCGTGCCCCGCGTCCCGCACCTCGAACTGCCCCTCGTCGCCGACAACCCGGCACTCGAAGACTGGACCCACGTCCTGCACTCCTGCATCCGCGAAGCAGCCGAGGCCTACATCGACCTGGACGCCCGCGCCGCCAGCCTCGACGACCGCGCCGACATACAAACCGTCCGCTTCATCAATCGAATGCGCCACGACAACATCGCACCAACCCGCCAAACCTTCATCCATCTCGATGACCTGGAACTAGACGAATACCCCGAAGCACAACCGCTGGCCGGAATCGAGACCATCGGATGGCTCCTCCAACCATCACCCAACGCGTCAATCACCAACTGCGACAACGAACCCCTGGACCCAGCGGACCGCTCGTACGTCATCACCCCCGAAGGCTCCGCCTACTACCTGCGCCAGCCCACCGCGCTGGCGTACAGAGACGCAGCACAACCCACCGCCCGTGTCCCCCAGGCATACGAACGCCCCTTCGTCGGGCCACTCAACGAGATCGAAGGCAGCCGCGCCCAAGATGCCGACGAGATCGAGGACTACATCGCCACCATCTGCTACAGCATCGACATCCACGACGCCGCCATCACCAAAGCCCACCCATCACGACGGCGATAGCCCATACGCGCTATCCCCAGCAAACTCCCACCTGCCATCATGCCTCGACCGCGCAAGCAGCGCATTCACCGCTCGACCTCGGCGATGAGCAAGCATCATCTCGACCTCCCAGCTACGCCACCAAGAAAGCCACGCACGAAAGCCGATCCCACCTCACATTCGTCAGCGCGGCCGCTGGGGCTGCGCCCAGATCAGCTCCCACCACCCGCACTCGAGTTCGGTCACGACGTGCGCCATGTGCTCCACGATCGCTCCGTACCGCATCGGGTGCGCGACGATGCACCCGTTGTCTCCCACACCGATCTCCGCGCCACACGCGGGACACCACTGATCCGCCGAATCGGGAGCCGACGGGGGAATCGCATCACTGCCCGGACACAGCTTCCTCACCAAGCGCCGCCGAACGCCTGATGTCACTGTCTCGCCGCCGATCTCGCCGACCGCGACGACACCGGACGCGCGCAGGCCGCCTCAGCCCGAACCGCGTGATCGAGTAGGCGTCGGATCGCGCGGAGTTCCACGAGGTTGGCATCCAATGCCCTGCCGGCGATCTCCACGTCGCGGATCGACCGGGTGGCCGCCAACGCCGCCCCGAGCGCATCCAGGCGCGCCATCACCATCGGAAAACTCGGATACTCCTCGTCGACGTCACCCGTCTGCGCGGCGTCGAGATCCACGGCCGCGGCCATCTCCACATCCGTGGGATCACCCAGGAGCCGCCAGAACACGTCCTGACAGTCCCCGCCGGGGCGGATGCGCTCCACCACCCCCAGCCGATCAAGCGCGCACAGCTGCGGGTAGATCCGGTAGCCGGTCTCGTCGTACCGGCGGGCGCCCAGCAGTTCGCACACGCGGCGCGTGGAGGCCGGTGTCGACCCCTCGCCGCGCAGCGCCGCCACGATCCGCTCCCGCAGGGCGACGGTCTGCGGCGACGGCCTACCCATGACCGTCCCGAACGGAGTCCACGCTGCCGTTGTCCTCCGCGTCTGGCTCATCGCAGGATCCGCTGTTGACCGCGGCCACCCCGGCGGCGGTGAGAACCCAGCTGCGCGGCTGCCCCCACGAGTACGGCTCGATGAGCCCGCGCTGCCTCAGTGAGCGAATGGTGGCGCCGGGGATCCCCAGACCGGTGGTGTCGAGGTAGCTGTCGCCGCCCGCGGGTGAGCGGCCGTCGGCGATCATGAGCATCGTCACGCGCTGCGACCAGCTCAACGGCCTCGTCCTCATGACCTCGATCCCCACATCCCGTGCCTGTTACGCGGACAGCCCGCCATTCGGGTGCCACAGCAGGACCAGCGGACCGCGCAAGTACTTGCTGCTCCAGGGGAACGGCCGGTCCTCGCCGAAGACGACCCCGTTCTCCTCGTCGAACCGCGCCACGATCGACCCGTCGGCCTTGTTGAAAGCCACTGCGCGAACCGGGACGTCGGCGGCGTCCGCGACGGTCCTGAGAGCCTCGATTGCCCGCAGCGCCGCTTCGGCGAGGTGGCGAACTTGGTCAACGTCGGCGTCAGTGGGCTCACCGGTCAGCTTGCGATCCTTGAACCGCTCGGCGCAGATCGCCCGCGCGACAGCGGAAACCGTTGCGTTGTCGGCCCATCCAACTGTGGCGCTCATCGTTCTCCCGTCGCTGCTCCGTCGTCTACCGCGGGTTGTGGTCGCCGGCGAGGTGACGCTGCCACGTCTCCTCGAACTCCGCCAACGCTTCCGTCTTCTGCTCGGCGAGGTATCCGGCGTACTCGTCGGGGTGAGCTGCCTTCAGCCTCGCCAACGCGCGGCCGGCGCACGGTGAGATCGCGTTGTGTCGCATGATCGTTCGGCGGACACCGCAACCGCATTCGGTCGCGTCATCCGGCGGCCGGATCGCATCCTGGTCCAGGTCGATGACCTCGTGCTCGCTACGACCAACACCGTCACCGCTTCCGGCCTCGGTGATGGTTCCGCCGGTCGCCGTGAGCCACTCGCACGCCAGATGCCTTGTGACGAAGGGCCCGCCGATCTGCGTCCACCGAGGCTCACCCGACCACTCCGGACTCGGAGGATTCGCCCGGTTGACGAAGAACTCGCCGCCAGGCGACTTCCGCAGCCAGTACTGACGGCCATCGCGGGTCACGGTGTGCCGGATCCCCGCGGCTGCAGCATCCGGCGACAGTCCCTGCTTCCATGTGTCGTAGAACTCGTCGAGCGAGTAACCGTCGGCCTCTCCGTCGCCGTCCGCCGAGTGACCGAGGATCGACTCGACGGCATCGATCCAGCGCTCCCACTCCGTCGGCTCGCACGCCGCCGACTCGTAGGCCCAGATGTCTGCGTGGTCGGTACCCGCGCTCATCGCTACGCTCCAGCCCGCGGCCGGACCGGTGCCGGGTCGTAGCACCCCCGGTGCCCATCGTTCGAGTAGTGCTCGGTAGCTCCCTCACACCCGCGGGGACAGCCACCACCGTCGGTGCGGCCGCCACCCGAGTGCGGGCACACACCGCGCTGCTGCCCATCGCGGTCCTCGTCGAGGTGATGAATCGGCAGCGCATCGTCGGGGAAGAACTCCTCGTCGTCTGCCGGGGTCTGCTCCACCAATGCCTCGTCCGCCATGTCGACTCCTTCAGGTTGTTCGTGATTGTCCGCCGACGGGCCGACACGTCCAGGCGACGCCTCGATCGTCTGGCGCCGAATGTCCTCGGCAGAAACCCCCGGAAGCGGCCCCTTGGCCATCACCGTCTGCATCAACGACGTGATCCGCTCGCGCACCTCGACCTGCACCTGTGCCCGCAGCTCCGACGACTCGATCGCGGCCGCCACCAGCTCGTCGGCCTTTGGCGTCGGCCGCATCGGCCGGCAGGAAGAGGTTGCAGCCCGTCGACGCTCCCGAGGTGAATCCGTCGTACCAGACGTGAATGAGCGCCTGCTCCAACGACATTCCATAAACCGGTGTGGCACCGTCGGCCATGACAGCTCCTTCCCCTCGCCTTTGTTCGAGTATGGGCGCCGCACTTGCGGTGACACCGTTCCGCCGCCCAGTCAATATCGGGGGACGCGCCGTTACTGCAGGTCACACACCTACGCATGCGCGCACAGTGCGCGCGGATGCTGGGATTACGTGAACTTGAGAGCTGTGCCCGGAGGGGCTGGATCCGAGGTCTCCACCACACCGATCCAGGCAGCGGGGCTGTACCGCCACACCTGCTGCCGCTCGCCGAGTCGATCCTTCACGACAATCGTCACCGTCAACACCCCGGCGCCATCCTGCCCGATGACATACGACTCACCCGCGTCGGAATCCAGCGACAGGAACCGCCCATCGGCAAGTTGCACAACGGTTCCCGTCGTCGGCTGCTGAGCGGCCAGCGCCTCTAAGAACTCCATCCCTCGTCCCCTCTTCTCTCCACCAACACGGACGTTTACGCTGCGCCGCCGGCGATCAGTGTCAGCGCCGGCCGCCCAACCGTCTCCGGCGTCGCGGCGGGCTCTTCGTTGAGCATGTCGTAGGCAGCCGAGCGGATCGTGACAATCTCCAGGGGCCCCAGGTCATTTAGTCGGCCCAGATAGTCGGCGATCTCCTGCGGGTCCATACCCTCATCCAGGAAGCCCCGGATCACGTTGCGCTGCAGTATGTTCAACACCTTCTCCACCTCCTTGCAATCTAGTTCGCTACACGCAGTACCGGGCAGCGCGCCGCAGTGACCGCGCTGAGCTTCGCATCAGCGGTGACCACCGCACAGTCGAGCGCTTCGGCTAGCGCCACATACGACGCGGCGGCGGTGTCGAGGACCTCCCGTAGCTCCCACACCCGCGTCAGCAGCCCACGGCCGCTGACGCGCCGGACCCCCAGGCCCCGCCACGCCACGAACGCGGCCTGCGCCGCACCCTCGTCGATTCGGCCATGAACCAAACAGCCTCGCAGGCCGTTGACCACCTCGACGTCGATCACCTCAGGTGCCCACACCCGCTCGGCGGCCAGGCGTTCACGAGCCTGACCGTCGTTGAGCAGAGCGGCCACCGCCGCCGAAGCGTCCATGACGATCATGTCCCCGCGCGACCTTCATCGACCGCGGCAATGATCTCCTCGGCGGCGACACCGAGGTCCGGCAACGCGGCCAGCAGGTCGGCGTTGTCGGCACGTCGAGACGATTCAGCCAGCTCCCGCGCGGCGTAGGCGTTCACCGAGATGCGCTCTCGGGCCGCTAGGAGCGCGAGCCGGTCTGCGACGTCTTGAGGGACGTCTCGTAGGTAAACAGTCGCCATGTTGCACAATGCTAGCAGAATGCAACGCTACTGTTAGGTGAGCGGCACCACCGCCCGCTCCCCTGACCATGCGGAGCCGAGCTTCTCGCTAGCAGTCCCCATCATCGCCCTCTTGCCGTAGCTGTTCGCCGGGCATCTCCGCGATCGGCGGCATGTCTGTGTCGCTCACCATCGCCAACAGTGTTCGTGCTCGTTGGCGCGGCAGTGTCTTCGCCGCCAACGGCACCCGCCGCGCCCTGTTCGCGAGAGGAGTGCTCTTCTGGACGCTCTGCGCCGGGGTCGGTGTCTGCGACCTGGCTCGACGCTCCCTCGTCAGTGGCGGTCGGCGTCTCGTCGGCTGTTAGGTCGATCCCCTCGGCGGTCTCGGTAGCAGCCTCCTGGCTAGTCCCATCATCAGCGCTCTCCCCATCGGGGGCGTCCTCGTCGAGAGCGTGGCCGCCAACGCTGACAGGGCCGTCGTTGAGTTCGTTGTGCTCGATCGTGTCGGTGCCGACCGTCTCGACGCTACCCGCACTCTCGTCGAGTTCGGTCGACTGCGCTATAGGCGCCGGCTCGGGCGAAGTTGCACTGACAGGCGCTGCCCCCGCTTCCGCGGCTTCGTTCCCTGGCTCCTGCGTCTGGGGCAGCGCATCGGCTTGTTCCTGACTCGATGGCCGGTCGTAGGCTGCTTCCACTCGTCGCCGGAGGGGGTCGTTGAGGATGTCGGCGACCCAGCCCAGCCCGACGGCGCGCAGGGGATCGAGGAGGGGAAGTTCCTGGGTGGGCACCATCTTGTAGTTGATTCCGTCGGCTGACCACTCGATCATGGCTGGGTCATCGGGGTCGATGTCCATGTAGCCCTCGGAGTGGATGGAGAACATTCCGTAGACAGCGTTGGCGACCGCCAACGGGTACCACCGCTGCGGGAAGTCGGCCCACCCGTCGTATTGGATCCAAAGTTCGGTGACGTCAAAACCGGTGTTGGTGGGCACTTTCGGGGTCCAGGGCACCCCGTAGGTGTTCTCGGGGTCGGCGAGGAGAAGTAGCGAGGTGCTCCCCGGGTCGACCGTGGTGGTGGGTGCGTAGTTACGTAGCCAGAAGCCGACGGCCTGGCTGCCTTGTGAACGCGACATGACCAGCGTGACCCCAGGATCGTTGGTCAGAGCACGGTCCAGCGCGGCCGCCCCGTCCGCGATCGAGCCATCCTCACCGAAGACGCCATCGATGTGCGAGGAGTCCAGCGCCGCCGGGTAGTCCACCTGGACGCAGGTGCTGGGCGCCTCGCACAGCGCCCCTTGTAACGAGTAACGCGTGGTCTCATACCGGTTGTAGTTCAACGGTTCTAGCGTGTAGACGGTCGTCGGACCCACAGGGATGACAACCTGACCTGACGCCTGCGGCGCGGGAGCACTCACGGCCAAGGCCACCACACAGATCGCTGCGGCGACCGACGCCGGAATCGATCGGCTCCAACGGCAACGACGGCCTGGCTGACCCGCGGTTCGAGTGACCGCGACGCGGCGCTCAAACAGACTTCTCGTGGACATGAAGCGGGTCCCTCTCTGCTGCTACCACCTACCGATCGGGTGGGTTGGGCACCACAGAGTCTACGTTATGATCCTACGTTATGATCCTCTCGCTAGAGGGAAGTCCTGGGTATCAGCAACGCTGGTCTCGCAATGCGGACGACACCCCAGGGAAGCCGCGCATGACACGGAAAGTCATGCGTGGCTTTGACCGCGCCAAACTCACCCAGGCCCGCATCGCCAAGAACCTCAGCGTCGCCGACCTCGCGCGACTGACAGGCATCAGCGTTTCCGCGCTTCACAAATGGGAAGCCGGCCAGGCGACACCGCAGATCGACTTCCTCGTGCGGATCATGGCCACGCTGAAGACCCCCATCGACCAGGTCGTCACCATCGATCCCGCTGACCGCTACCCAGGCGACTGGCGCGTCATCCGCGGCCTCACACAGCCACAACTGGCCGCCGCTGCACGTATCGCCACCTCAACCCTGCGCGGCATCGAACGCGGCGAAAAAGGCCTCTCCGACGCCAACGCCGAAACCCTCGCGCAGATCCTCGGCATCTCCACCGCCGAGTACCGCCAAGCCTATGAACACGCCCGCCAGCGCCCGCCCGGCACCACCGCATAACACTGACGCGTCCGGGACCCCAGATCGACTCCTTCCCCGTCGCGAGGAAGGCGCTGGTCAACTTGCGGTCGGCTCGATCGCAGTCGTTGCCGGAACCGCCGTGGTGGGCGTTCCGGGACTTTCGGCAGGAGCGGCAGCCGGCTGCTGCGTTGGGGCGGCAGGGACCGTCGCCTCGCCGAGGGCGGTGCCCTGACTGCCCTCGGACGCGGGCAACGGGGTCCCTTGGCTACCGGCAGTAGTCGGCAGCGGGGTGCCCTGACTTCCCTCAGCTACTGGCTCCGGTGTCGCTGCCACCGGGGTGCCCTGGCTACCTGTGGGCAGTTCGTCGGCGACTGCGGCGCCCTCAGCGCCCAGAAGTGGGGTCTCGGCCGCATCTTCGCCGCCCGCCCCAGCCGAGACCGACGGTGCGGCCTGGGTGCCCGCTGGAGGGCTCCACTGGCCGCTACCTGTGGGTGAGCCCACCGCCGGCGCCGGCGGTGGGGCAACCCATTGCGCGAGATCGGTGCCCATCGAGTTGTAGACCACCGTCTCCGGGGCGGGGCCGACCACATCGAAGTAGACCTTCCCCGACGTCTGCTCACCTTGGGCGAGCGCAGCCGGGTTCACACCCTGCGGCGTCGCCACCCCGAACAACACCCGATACGTCTGGCCACTACGCGCCCGCGCGTTCAGGTTCGACACGATCGGCTGAACAGTCCCGCGGACCGCTGTATCGGTGGCGGTCGCCTCCCACAGCGTCCCGGCCACCCGGTAAGGGATGACGTCGGCGCTCGGCTTCAGATTCGTGACCGTCCAGGCCTGCACGACATCGCCGTTAACCAGCTCAGCGGGCTGACCGAAGGTGTGCACTACCGCGTCATCCGCGGCCGCGCTCGGCGCCCCGACCAGACCAAGGCACACCACAGCAGCCGAAGCGGCCACCAGATTCCGATTCCGCATTCAAATCCCCTGACTCGACATGGGCTACTTCAGCAAGCTAACAGCGCGAGGTGGGAAATCGGCCTGCCGCGCGGCACGAAATTTACCGTGCTCGGGAAAATTACCGACAGACACACGCGGTCTATCAGGGCCGATGGCACGTCCCTCAACAAGCCGCGGTAACCCCGTTTCCTCGCCATAAGCTCGACCCAACACGTCGCCACTCCGGCACAGCACGTGCCGCTTGCAGCGGGAATATCGCCTCAAAGCCTTGTGTTGCACTGTGCTAGCATGGTGCTATCACACAGATATGACAGGAGTCCGGCCACTCCCGCACCGGACTAATTAGCACGGAAGGGGGCACGCCATGGCACGAAATGCGCAGCTTGACGCCCCGATCACCAGTGACGCAGCGATCCCGGAGCGCTACCATTCCCCCATGGAGGGAAATCGCCCGATCGCCGCGCCGCCCGGGCCCCCGCCCCAGTGGCCGCCCTATTACCCGCCTGCCAAGCCGGCACGGCGGTGGCTCCCCGTCGCCATCATCGTGGCGGCCATCATCATCGCTACCGCCGTCATCGCAGCTGTACTCCTGAGCCGCGGACCCGACACCGCCGCACCGGCCGGCATCGGGGCGACCGCCGCTCAGAATGCGCCAGCAGAAGGTGTGGCGGCCGAGTCTTCCTCGACCTGCAAGGCGTGGCGGACGACCAAGCCGGCGCTCGACGCTATCCCCGCCCTGCCCGCAGGATGGGATTGGAACACGCCGAATATCGACACATACGTTTCCAATCGGAATGCTGCGATCACAAAGGCGCTCGACCTGTTCGAGCCGAAGATCGCCGATACTCCGCCGGATGTGGCTGCTGCGGCCAGAAACTACGTGACGGCGAAGCGCACCGAAGTGCGGATGCTGGCCGATAAGACCTTTACGTCCGCAGATGCCGTCACGGTCAATGCCGCCTCGGCCGAGATGAACCAGCTCTGCGCGACAGGCTAGGTCGGTGCGGTGACACCAATTCCACCTGGGCCTAATGCGGCCGAGATCCTGCAGGGACTGTGGGAGGAGTCGCTGGAGCCTGCAGATCTAACGCGACGATCGGTCGAGCTGACCAAGCTGTCTGCAAGTCTGCTGGCGGCATCCCAGGACGGCCAAGTGGGTGCGGTACAGCTGCTCAACTACGGCCAAGGCGGCCTTGCTGAGGTCATCTCCGCCTCCTGGGTCGAGTACTTCTTGAAAGTCGGTATCACCTCGGCCCAGGTAGGCGAGGCGGCAGCGTGCTTGTCCCAGTGGGCGGGGATTCTCGGTACGATGCACTTGAGTATGGCTGCTGTAGTCGCCGGTGCGGAGTCGCGAATAGCGATGCTGGAGTCTGCCCGTCCACTTCTCGAGTTCTTCGGCTATGACGTCCAGCAGCTTATTGATGAAGTGAAAACTGAGGCACAGCAGGCGATCCGGAACATTTCGGCGGCCGCCACGGGCGCACTATCTGCAGTGCCGAGCTGGGCCAGCCAGCTCGGCCCCGGATCACTTCCCTCAAGCAGCCCCTCCTCATTGGGACCCGGCGAAGCCTCTCCCCTTGGCAACACCTCGGGCGGCGGCAGCAGCGGCGCCTCGGGGCCCGGCGAGGCTACCCCCGCCGGCAACGCCACCGGCGGCGGGAGCAGCGGCGCCTCGGCGCCCGGCGAAGCTACCCCCGCCGGCAACGCCACCGGCGGCGGCAGCACCGTCGCCGCCTCGGGGCCCGGTCAGGCTGCCGTATCTCCCGCGGGACTCTCATCGACAGGTCCCGGATCTTCCGGGGCAGGTAGCGGCTCATTGCCATCGGGGTCCGCCGCCGGTGGGGGAAGTTCGGCGCCCGCTACTGGTGCGCCCATGACCACCTCACCAGCGGCTTCGGCGGCCACTCCTTCTAATACTGGCGCTGCGCCATCGACTGGAAGCACGCCCGCCACGCCGAATATCTCCGGAGCGGAGGGGGCGTCCTCAGCCGGTTCGTCTTCGGGCGCTCCGTCTACCACTGGTGGTGCACAGCCGATTTCGCAGGCCTCGGCATCGACGACGCCTGGTGAAACGTCGGCTGGCGCATCTGCTGCGCCGGCGGTTCACACAGCGGCGGCCTCGTCTACAGAGGCGGCTCCTGCCGCAGCTGTCGCTGGTCCTGTGTCGGCGGCGGCCGCGCCGGCAGCGGCAGCTCCGGCTGCTGCTGCGCCGATGTCGGCCGCACCATTGGCGTCGGCCGCCGCCCCTCTGGCTTCCGCAGCCGCGGGCGCCGTCCCTGCGCCGCCTCCTGCGCCGCCGCCAACGCCGTTAGCTCCCCTGTCGCCGGCAGCACCTGCCGGCGCGGTGCCCCCGCCACCGCCGACCATGGCGGCGCCTCCGCCGGCAGCTGGCGTACCGGCGACCGCAACGCCGGGCCCCGCACCGGCTCCCGCTCCCTCTCCTGCACCGAGTCACGGACCGGGCTCTGGGCCTGCACCCGGCGCACACACGGCCCCGCCGTCGTCGACGCCGGTGACCAATAACTCGTCGTCGCAGCAGAATCCGGATCCTTCTGTGCCGCCGTCGGCTGGTCCGGTCGGAGGCGGCGGTGTCAGCGGTCCTATCATCGCCCCGCTCAGCGCGTCCGATCCGTTGATCGCGCCGGCCATCTTCACTGCCCCTGTCAATCCCCTTGTGCTGCCTGATGATCAGGATCTGGCCACTGTCCGCTATGTCGTCGAAGCTGCCGGCGGCGCGTCGGCGGTTCATTGGGCCGCCGGGATGGTCGTGACGAGCGGCCGCCGGCAGGTTGTGGTGACGTCGGACCGCGGCCGCGGCTGGGTCCCCGCTGAATCCTTCTTGCCCGCGGATGTGGTCATGCCGTGGTCACACGAGGAGTCCTCCCGCTGGGAGGGCACCCTGGATCCGGCGCGGGTCATCGCCGAGTACGCCGCCGCGGTCTGCGGACAGCTGACGGCCCTGGCGTCCACGATGTCCAGCGCCCCGGCCGTCACCGCCGGCCTGCCATGGGCTTACGTGGACGGCACCGTGAGCGCGCATCCGGAGCTTCTGAGCGGGCCGGTGGTCACCCGGTTCGAGTTGCAGGTGTCCGACGCGCGGCGTCGAGCGGTCAAGCACATCGTCGATCCGGTCAAGCAACGAGAACAGGTTCTGTGGCTGGCGTTCAGCGCCGACGAGAAGGCCGGCTCATCCTCCACTCGGCACAAGCTGCTGCAGCTGTGCAGCTCGAATCTCGGGCGGATCGATCAGCCCCGCTGGGTGTCGTCGTTGCCGTGGGAGCAGTTGGAAGAGGAGCACCACGATCTGTGCGTCCAGGAGCGCGCGGCCCGAGTCGACGTCCGTGACATTCCGCTCGGGCAGCTGGACACCGAGGGTGGTGCGTGCCGGCAGCTGCTGGCGCAGGCGTATGCCACAGAGGCTGCGCTGGCGATGCGGAACCCTGTCGCCCCACGGGCGTTGGCTGATGCGACCTACTCGTGGAGCATGCTGCTCGATGTCCAGTCAGCTGAGCCGACGTCGGCGCCGCCGCAGCTCGCAGGACGTTAAGTGGCCAGTGCCGCGCTGACGTGCGCCCTGCTGTCGTCGAAGTACTCCTCGCTGCTGGCTCTCCTGCGTGAGGAGACGGGCGGCGCTGATGTTGTACGCGTCGGTTCGGCCGAGGCGGACGAGCCGTACCCTGCGCGGGTGCTGGGCCCCGACGAGCTGCCGGGCCCGCCGCCGGCACGGTACGTCATCGAATGCCGACTCAGCGATGGTCACCTGCTGCACGTGTCCGATCACCGCGGGTTCGGGCTGAGGAAGCTGGCTCGCCCAGCGGTTGCGCCGGATGACTGGATCATCGAACTCTGGTCGGGCCGAGACGATTACGCATTTGGGCTCATCGACACCGCCGCCTGCAGCGAACGCTGCGTTGCCGGCCTCTTGGATGCCGTGCGGGACGTCCTGCGGGTGCAGGGTATGCGTGTCGCGAGTTCAGCTCAAGGGCGCGGCGGCGCAAGCGGCGACGGCGGCGTTCTTCTCGCTGACGGTGATCGGCAGCTCGTACTTGACCATGATGGTCAGGTAGTCAACGGCGAAGGGGCACCGGGCTTGTGGTAGCTCGGGACTCCACTCGTCCAACGATTTGTCGCTCTTGTCGCGGTTCACTCGGGATGACAGCGCGCGCAGTTCGATGGGGTCGTTGGCGAAGATCTGACGCTTGCGTGAATCCCATTGCCAGGCACCGGCATTCCAGACGTGGTGAAGGGCCACGGTGTGATCGACTTGGACGTCGCTCAGGTCGACTCGCTCGCCGCTGTAGGGGTCTTGGAGCCAACCCGCGATCACTTTGCAGTTTCGGGTGCCGCGCTTAAAGCGCACATCGTGTAATTGGTTGGAAATTACCCTGTTCCGAGTATCACAACCCGAAAAATCGCTGGGATCGTTCCACGCGGGTCCGAACGAACAGGCGTCACCTTTCTTGCAGCTGCGCTCGTAGCCGGGCACGTCGTCGATACGGTCGACTACCTTGACCTGATCGAGCAGTGAGGCCAGATCTCCAGTCGCCTCGGGGGCGGCGATCGCCACGGTGTCACCGCGGTGGCCGAGGTCGAAGCTCGGGTTCAGCCAGGCCCCGATTGCGATCGCCGCACCCATGAGGACTACTGCGCCGCTCCTCCGCTTGAACCGCATGCCATGCCTCCCGATACCGTGTTCTGCCCGCTCAGCCTATCCGCGCATTCCGACAATTCCGGCTGCGCCGACGCATGAATTAGTCTGGTGCATAAGGTGTTTAGGCGATTATCGGGTGTGACCTCGACTGACGACGCGTCCCCCGCCCGACACCGTGTTATAGAACCGCGCCACGGCATGGCAACGTCCGCTCATCACTCGACCGCCCCCGACAACGACGCCGCACCGGCCTGCTGGATCCTGCGCACAGTCTCGTGGTGAAGCCCGGAGCTGGAGGCGATCGACCGCTGCGAGGCCCCGTGGTGGGTAGCCTCCAACACGTCGGCGATCTGCTCGACTGGCCGCTCGGCGATGGCCTTCACCGCCGGGTTCTGCTGCTGCACCGTACGCGCGGCTTCGATCCAGTAGCGTCGACGATCCTCTTCCTGCTGCACCTGTTGCACTTCCTGTTGCAGCCGAACAGCTTTCACGGTCATCGGACGCACTCGCGACAAGATCGCCGAGCCATGAGCGACGGCGAGAAGCGACAAAGGAGGCACGACACCGATCGCCGCCTTGAGCCAGGGCGCGAGCCCGGTGCCGGGCTCGATGGTCGCGTGCAGCGCGTTGGCTCCGACACTGACCATCGCGGACAAGGCTAACACTGTCCAGAAGAACCGACGATTCGCTCGCTGCTGCGCACCGTACGCGCCCAGCGCGAGCACGGCCATGGTGGACGCCAGAATCGTCCCATCGACGATGATCGGCCACAGCGGCGCCAGGTTGCGCGGGTAGCCGGCCCGGATCGCGAGGTCGGTCAGCGACGCGAAGCTGAGAACGAACGACGCAACGCCGATGACAGCGGTGATCGCCACGGCGGCAAAGCGGGTGGCGCGCAGCATCTTCGCCGATCCCGGCGCGGCCAGGACCTCTTCGCCGTCGGCGAAGACCAGATCGTCATCGCGAGGCGGCACCGACGCCGACAGGCCGGGCATCGTCGCGATCGGCGCCGTGGGGGACGGCAGCGCGGCGCCGTTGCGGGCGGGGTGGGTGTCCAGCGGGGCGTCGTCGACGACAGTCATGGCGTCCTCAGGGCTCTGTGAGATCGTGTGCAATTCGCGGCGAATGAGCCGAATGCCGCTGGCGCGCAACGCTGATGCTCATTCTTCTGCGCAAATCCTAACACCGCCTGCACCGACTGACCGGCTGCGGCGACCACCGGAAACGACAGTGCCCAGGCCGGTTAGTGACCGGATGCGTGCGAGCCGCCGGCGTTTCCAAACGGCGGCTCTTCGGACTCGATCTCTGGGATCGCGCCGAACGTCTGCTCGACTCCGCCGGGGGCGTCGTAGATCTTGTCCTCGGGGAAAATCGCGGGATCGCGCTTGGTGCTCTCCCCCGATCCCTTGTTGCCGCCGCAGTGCATACCGTGCATCGGCATCATCGGCATCATCGGACGAGCGCCGGCGGCCCCGGTACCCGTGCCGCCGCCAGGAGGTTGCAGCGCACTGCCCTGCAACGCGCTCGACGTGTTCATGGGGGTGACTGGGGTCTCCAGACCGGCCGGCATCGTGGTGCCGGGGTCCATACCGCCGCCGCCCCCACCGCCGAATCCGCCACCGCCACCACCGAGACCATCGAGCCCGAGGTCCGGCGTCGCCGATTCGGCCGCGGACTTCGTGGCCTGCTCGGCGACCTTCCCGACGAGCTGCCCGACCTGCTCGCCGGCCTTACCGACCGCCTCACCCATCTTGCTGGCGATCTGCGACAGCTGCTGCGAGACCTGCTGCGCGATCTGCGTGCCGGTCTGCATGCCCATCTGCATGACCTGCTGCATCATCTGCTGGGACTGATCGCCGCCGAGCATCTCCTGGGCCTTGTCCTTGGCTTCCTGGTCGATCGACTCCGGATCCAACTGCCCCGGAACATCAGAGCCAGCCAACCCCTGGCCGGGGGTGCCGCTGTTGTTCTGGAAGCCGGCAGCGTTCTGGGCGTCCTGGTTCTCGATGCTCGACATCGCGCCTTGCGTGGTGTTGTTGAGGTCCTGCGCGCCGCTAGACAGTGCCGGGCCCGCCGGCGACAGGCCAGCCTCAAGACTGCCCGTCAGCATCGAGATTTTATTACCGACCGGGCTCGACGCCCCAGGTGGGGACAATGCCGACGACACACCGGTCTGCAGGTCGGACCCCGCCTGCTGGCCCTGCTGCCCCAGTGAATCGGACCCACCCTTGAAGGCCGGGATCTCAAACCTCATCGGCTCCATACGGTCAGCTTATCTGCAGAAATAACAAGCAGCGGGTGCCGATTACGACCGTCTTTTAAGCGGACGACGCGTTAGACCGTCGGACGGGTGAGGGATCACCTATCCACGCCGGCGCCGACTATGGCAGCACCGTGACAATCGAGCGGTTCGACGCAGGGGATGTCGGGTCGAGCAGGGCCAACAGGGTGTGGCGGGCGTCGAAGTCGTCGGGGTCGTCGTGGAGTTCGTCGCAGGCGATCCGGATCCGGCGGGCGAGGGTCCGCTCGTCCATAGCAGGTGTCGAGCGTCGGAGCAGATCGCGTGCGTTGGCTTGGGCCACGGGGTCGAGCGGGGAGCAGTAGAGGTCGTCGCAGGCCTCTTGGATCTGGTGAGAGAGCGCGTCTGCCATCTGTGCTCCTGCCCGTCTTACTGTGCCAACTTTCGTTGTGCTTGTTAATCAATCTTAGTTGTCACTATAGCGAGCATTCAAGGAGTGTTGTCAACAGATGCCCATCGGAATTGAGTGGAGCGGCTAGTCTGCCCACGTGGCATTCGACGACCTCACCGACGAGGACCTTGCGCTCGCCACCAGCCGTGTCGCGGCCGACGCCCTGCGCTCCGCGCGCCTCCTGGCCGCCGATCATCTCGTCCGCGGGCCGGGGGCCGGTGCCGGCGACGCAGCCACCGCAGTGGACCTCCTTCTCGCGCGCGACTCCGCGGATAGCCGCTACGAGCTGTTGCGCGCATTCGAGAAGCCCTGGGCGACCCTGGTAATCCGAATCCTGGCACCGGTGGCGGATCCCACCCCAGCTATGCAGGATGCCCGCGATCGAGGAGTGACGGCCGCGGCGATCGCCAAGGCCTTAAATGTGTCCCAGCAGGCGCTGTACCAGAACCCTCGGTACGCCGCGATCGTCCGCCGTCGCTGATGTTTCAAAGTTTCATTTAATGCTGCGCCGCTACCGGCGGGGCCAGATGGACTGATGTGGATGGGGTGTTCGAGGTGGCGGATGTCGTCCCGCATCTCGATAGGTTCGACATGCCCCCCGATATTCCGTGCCAGGGAATGTATATTCCCTGTTGTGAAAACCTCGACGCTGTTGCCGATTCTTCGGTCGCAGATGCAGGGCGACCTCCTCGCCTTGCTCTACCTGCATCCCGAAGCCGAGTACAGCCTCACCGACGCCGCCCGTGGAATCGGCGCAACGGTGCGCGCGGTGCACCCCGAAGTCGAGCGACTGGTCACCGCTGGGCTCATTCAGGAGCGGCGACTCGGCAACCTGCGTCTGATCCGCGCCGCCGACACCCGCCTCACGCCACCTCTGACCGAACTCTTGGCACTCACGTACGGGCCGATCGCGGTGCTGCCGAGCGAGCTCGCCGACGTCGACGGGATCCGCGAGGCCTTCATCTTCGGGTCCTGGGCGCGTCGGTACGGCGGGGAGCCGGGACCCCCGCCCGATGACGTCGACGTCCTGGTCGTCGGAACTGCCGACCTCGACGACCTCGACGAGGCCGCCCGGCGCGCCGAGAGGACGCTACGCAGGCCCGTCCATATCACCCGTGTCCTCCCCGCGCGCTGGGATAGCGACGAGCGCGACGGTTTCTTGGAGGACGTCCGGTCCAAACCCCGAGTGGCCATCGATCTGGGTGCGGAGGCGGGTGTGTGAGGTGGGATCAAGGCAGGGCCGAGATTGAGGTGATGATCAACTCCGGTGAGATCGAGCGCGTGCACCCGGACAGGGCCGCCGCTGATCGGATGTTGGCCGAGGCGGGTGCGCATCTCGCTTCGGCGGCTATCATCGCCGACACCGATGCCGCAGGGGCGTACTCGCTGGTGTACGACGCAGCCCGCAAGGGACTGGCGGCGGTGTTGGAGAACGAGGGGCTGCGTGCAACTAGCCGCGGCGGTCACGTCGCTTGCTACAACGCGGTGCGTGCGCAGCTGGATCCGCCGATGGGGCGCACGCTGCAGCCGTTCGATCGGATGCGCCGCCGTAGGAACGCCGTCGAGTACAGCGCGGCGACCCAGGGGGCGCCCACGGCGGAGGACGTTCGTGAGGACGTCGTGAAGGCTCAGGCCGTCGTCGACGCCGCCGGGAGGGTGCTTGACCAGATGAACCCGTTCTAAGGCTTGCGCGGTATCCCGTTGCGTCGCAACGTTTGCCTGGGCAGCCCTTCGTGTTGACGGCCGGGCTGTTGGCATCTGATCGAAACCAAGTGGTTCGAGACAGTGGCGGCCACGGTGAGTTCATGGCCGCCACTGCTGTTTGCCGGTGCGGGTTATGCCGCGGCGGCGTGCTTGGGGGTGTCGGTGCTTGTCGCGGCGTGGCGGGGGGAGGTGGCGGAGGCGTGTTTGGGTGTGTTGGTCGAGCTGCCCGCGGTGGTGTCGCGGTCCGGGGAGTGCGTGGGGTTGTCGTTCTTGTCGGCGTCGCGGTCGTGGGGCTTCTTGGGTGTGGTGGTCGGTTTGCCGTTGGCGGCGTTCGTGGAGTCGTCGCCCGTAGTGGGCTTCTTTCCGGTGGTGGGCTTGGTCTCCGCTGCTGGAGTCCCGGTGTCTGGCTTGGTGTCGGCCGCTGGCTTCGTGGTGTCCGGCTTGGTCTCCGTGGCTTCGGGTGGCGTGGGCGCAGTGTCGGCGTCGGGCGTGGCCGTAGCGGGCGGGGTGTCGGCGGTGGGTGTGGTGGCGTCGACGTGGGTGGTTTCGTCGAGCTCGGCGGTCGAGGGGGGTTTGGCTGTGACCGTTTCGCCGCCCGTTTCGGCGGGGGTTTCGGTTGACGCGGCGGCGGTTTCGGTGTTGCGGCCAGGGTGTTCGGTGGCGGTGTCCCCTGCCGTCGGTTCGGTGTCCTTGGCCGTCGTGGTGTCGGCGGCGAGGGTGAGGGTGACGGCCTTGGAGGTGGGCGCGGCGGCCGCGGTGAGGGTGCCGGTGATGGATGAGCCGAAGTCGAGGGCAGCGGCGATGGTGCGTAGGCCGGCGGCTGTGGTGAAGGCTGCGGCGTTGACGAGGGTGTTGACGGTGGCGGCCATGGCGTGGGGAAGGTTGTAGACGAGGGAGGGCAGTCCGGCGGCTTGCATGATGCCGCTGGCGGCGGTGGCCAGTCCTGTTGTGAGAGCGGTGATGACGTTGGCTGATGCGTTGGTGATGTCGGCGGCGGCGCTGAACGGGACGGAGGCCAGGGAGCCGGCGGTGTGGCCGATCTTGGTGACGGTGGTGATGCCGGCGCCGACGAGGATGGACACGGCGTTGGTGTAGCTGGCGGGGCTCAGTGGTGCGGTGCCGATGGTGTTGATGACGTCCTGGATGGCGCCGGGGCGGGTGCCGTTGCCGATCCAGGTGGCGATCGCGTCGGAGGCCCCTTCGGTGAGCTTGTCGAGGACGGTGGTGGCGGCGTTGGTGATGGTGGTGGAGGCGCCGTTGACGGCGGCGATCGCGGCTGTGACGGGGGCCGAGACGATGCCTTGGACGGCGGTCAGTAGGCCGTTGATGAGGTCGATGTCGGTGAGGGTTTTTCCGGCGTTGAGGAGGCCGTTGAAGGTGTCGAGGGCGTTGTCGACCTGGGTGGTGACTCCGGTGACGACGGTGTGGGTGACGGTGAGGGCGTTGGCGCCGAGGGTGTTGACGGCGCCGATGCCTTGGGTGACGAGCAGGCCGGCGATGTCGATGGGTGCGTTGATCAGGCCGGTGTAGCTGGGCAGTGCGAGCGGGTTGTTGATGACGGTGGCGACGGCGTGCAGGGCGGTGCCGAGGGAGCCGGTGAGGGTTGAGGTCAGGAGGTCGGCGAGCTGGCCGCTGGTGAGCACGATGGTGCCGTTGGCGGCGTCGATGGAATCGGAGAGGCGTGAAAGCCCGTTTCCTGCGGTGTTTTTGAGTGTGGTGAGGATTGCGGCGAGGGTGCGGTTGTCGGTGGCGGCGATGAGGCCGTCCCACAGGGTGTCGTTGAGGGTGGCGGCTGAGCCCAGGGCGCTGGCGAGGGTTTGGCCGGGGGTTGCGACGAGGCCGGTGACGGTGGTGGAGGCGGACTGCAGGGCGGCGTTGAGGTTGTCAATCAGGGCGGTGACGTCGGCTGGGTTGATGGCTGCTGTCAGTTCCACGCGTGGGGCTGAGATGTGGGGCTGCGACAGGTGCGGTGCTGTCGGCGAGAGGACCAGTGGTGTCAGGGTGAATGCGGCGGCGGTGGACAGGGCGAGCGCGGGGAGGGGTGAGCGTCGGGTAGCGGCGGCGTGCATGGCCATCGGGGTCTCCTGCGAGCGGGCGGGCTCCAGATTTTACCTGGTGAGGGAAATTTACCAATGGCGGTGAATAGTGTCCGGGTTTGCCGCTGGGTGCGGAGCGCGGTCGTGCGCCGAATGGACATGTTGCCGCTCGGTGGCCAGCCGGGGGCCCTGTCGTCGTCGCAGGTCAGGACAGGTGTGCGAGCGAGAAGGGTGTGCGGATCCGCGCCTGGACTGGCGGTGCACCTTCGCGTGGGGACGTGTTATCGCCGCAGGTCAGCGGCGGCTTGTCAGTTGGCGTTGTCGAATGAGCCGTCGTCGGTGTAGTCGGTGTCGTCGAGATCCCATTCCTGGCCGGCCGGGTCGAGCACGCGGTCGTGGCTGCAACTCGGGCAGCGGAACGCCGAGAGGACGCCCACCGGGTGCCGGCCTGCGTGGAGGCGGGCGCGGCCGATCGCCGGCGGGGCGCTGGCCGGGTCGGTGAAGATGCGGCCGGTGTTGATCAGCGCTGCCGCGGCGGAGCCGCAGTGCCCGCACCGCTCGGGGCGCCGAGGCGGCGGGCAGATGAACATGTCGGCGGTGTCGGACCAGTCGCTCCACTGCACGGGCAGACCGTCCCAGCGCGGCGGTAGGTCGTGCTGGTGCGGCCACAGGTCCAGGCTGGCCTGCTGGCCGTCAGTCGGCGACGCCATCGTGGGGTTCCGGCGGGTCGGCCATTCCGGCGCAGGTGGGTGGCGGAAGGGGTACGAGGTGGCCGCGCTTGTTGGTGGTGTAGCCGTCTGGCGGCGGAAGTGGCAGCGGCACAATGGTTCCGCCGGTCGCTTCGGCGTACGCGCGGGCTTCGTCGGTTTCGTCGTCGGTGAAGACCCTGATCGCGGCGGGCTGGCCCGGCACCTTCACGAGCATGGTGAAGTCGGAGACCTCGACGGGAGTGCTCCGTTTGCGCGGCTTCTGCACGACGTGGCGGTAGGGCTCTTCACTCATCTGACTCATTCTGGGGGTGGCCACCGACACCTCCGTCCAGCTGGGGGTGCGGCGGCGCGGCGTAGCGGGACCACCCGTCCTGCGGTGTGAAGCGCACGACGTCGTAGTCGGTGGCGACGATCAGGATGTCGATGTCGTCGGGCAACCGGAGCGCGGCGGTGGGAACCTCGCCCGGTGTCTCGTGCAGGGTGTGGACCAGTCCCGCGGCGGGGCCGTCGAGGCTGGCCATGAGGACGACTGCGTGGGTTCCGGGGCGGCCGGCCAGCGACCGTCGGGCGTTCGCGGCTTGGTCGGTATCCAGCCACTTCGTCAGCGGTGCGGCGACATCACCGTCGAGGTCGAGGGTGCGGGGATGCTCGGTGATGGTGCCGGTCAGCAGGATTCCCGGCTCCAGTTTGGTGTCGGGCAGGACGGCGCAGTCGAAGTAGAAGCCGAGTGCCTTGGCGTACGTCGGGAAGTTGTCGTGATCGGCGAAGGCGTCGGTGATGCCGCGGGACTCGAGATCGGTGATGATCTGCGTGAGCGTTGAGATCAACGTCTTCACCTCGGGGGTCTTGCGGTTGCGGTCGTAGGTCGCGGCCGCACGTGACACGTCCAGCGACACCGCCCACAGGTGACGGAAACCGTCGATGCGGGTGTATCGGTGCGGAAGGGCTTCGTAGAGGTCGATGAATCGGCGCAGCGCTGTGCTGGTCAGCTCCTTGACCTCGACGACGTGGCGTTGCGAGGCGAAGTCCGGGATGGGGCCGCCGGTAGTGAATTTCGGGTCCTGGTCGCAGATGCGGCTGAGGTCGGGGTCGTCGAGCACCGCGGCGGCCACCAGCTGCGCCCGCACCTCGCTGGGCTTCAGGCGGCAACCGCGATGCCCGCACGGGGCGGCGGTCGTGACGTCCGGCCAGGGTGGCTGCTTCATCTGCTGGGTGCGCTGAGTGGCCAGCTGCCGAACCCGCTGGGGCTCTTGGTGCGCGGCCTGCTGCATAGGCTGCGGCTCGTCCGGATCTAGGTCATCCATGACAGGTCGGCGGCTTCGGTTCTGGTGGTCGTCCGGCTGGCGCGGAGCCGGCGTCGCTGGTCGGTGGCGATCCGGCGCGACAGCACCAGGTCCTCGCGCCAGGACAGGCTGCCGATCGTCTCGGCGAGGGTGTCGATCCGGGCGTCGTCGAGGTCGGCTGGCTCGCCGGCGACGTCGTGGGCGGCCAAGACGACGATGCCTCGCAGGAGCGGCACGTTGGCAGCAGTGAATCGTGTTGTCGCGAGGAAGATCTCGGTCGCGTTGCGGTTGACGAACAGGTGGGCTCGGTGGATTGACGGGGTGAACCAGAAGTCGATTCCGGATCGGTTGGTCAAGGTCGCCAGGTTGCGTTCGCGGATGACGTCGGCGATGTCGTCGACGGATCGGACGTGGCGCTTGTACAGCTCGCCGTTGTGGCTGGCTTGGAGTACTTGAATCATGCTCGGGCCCTTGGTTCGGTCAGTTTGCAGTGCTTGCAACAAACGTATCGCGGTGAGATCGTGCGGGGGGCGATCGCGGTGGGACATGCCGTTTATGCTGGTTGGAGCCCTTTTAGGGTGTGGCCTTGTCGGCGACTCGGGGAAGTCGGTAGATGGGGTGCTCAAGGGTCGGCGCCGACGACGGCGGCAGCGACTCGGACCATCCGGATCTCGGAGCGGCCGACTCCGACGGGTTGGCGGCGCCAGTGTCCGTGGGTGCGGATCCACACCTTCCGCGGCGGTCGCGGTGCAACGGGCATTCCGGGGCGCGGCGCCCGGAGGGCGTTGTCCTGTCGGTGTGGGGCGTCCGGTCGAGGAGTGCAGTCGCACGCCGGCGGCATGGGTCATCATCGTAGGGCTGTCGGTGGTGGCGGCAGCCGCCGGGGACGCGGCATCGCCGCTGTTCGGCGGCTTGTTTCGGTCACTGATAAGGGGGCTTCTCGGTGTGGGATTGGTGCGCGTGGAGGTCTCGGTGTTGCGTGTTGCCGATGGGAGATGAGGCGGTGTTGGTGGAGCAGGCCCGTGCGATCGCGGCGCAGCTGGATGGGCGGTGGTTCGCCGACTTCGACGAGCTGTGTCGGTTCGCGGAGGTCCTCGTCGCGGTGGAGTACGTGATGTCCCCGGCTGATGTCGTGGAGTTCTTCCGCCGGCCGTGGCGGTACTCGGCCGAGCACGAGGTGTGGCGGCGGTGTGGGCGGCCGGTCGAGGTCGGTGGAGCTGCGGGTGAGGTGTTGGTGGCGTTGTTGGAGGCCGGCGGCCGCGGCGCTCCCCCGCTGACGCTCGCCCCGTAGCCGTCCTGGCCTGCGGCGATGGCATGTCCCCGCCGATACGGCGGGCTGGATCCGGCCGCGGCGCCTGCACGCCGGCTGCTTCAGTGCGACTCGATCGGTGGTGGGGTTCGGCGGTACGCCGCGCACGGCCCGTCATGGTGCGGGGACGTGGCGTCGTGGCTGCTCAGGAGGCCTTTGCGATGGTCGTGAGGACCTGGGCTTCGGCTTCGGCCACCAGGTCCTCGGCGACCAGGTAGACCGTCTGTCGGCGTTCGAGTCCGGATGCGGGTTCGACGCGGACACAACGCAGCGCGGTGCCGGGCGGGATGATCACTTCGTCTTCGCCGGCGTTGGCGGAGATCGCCTTGACCGGCAGGCCGTCGCGGGTGCGGATGGCCATCAGGTAGGAGCCGGGCCCGCCGTCGGCGAATCGGGTGGCCGTGGCGGTGCGGGTGGTGGCTGAGGCGACTTGTCCCACTTCGACTTTCGCGCCGACGGGGAATGCGGTGGCGAGGTAGTCGGCCGGCGGGCCGGTGTAGCCGGCGGGGACGCGGGTGCCGCGGACGACGGTGACGGGTTCGCGGGAGGCGTTGTGGCGGGCGTACTTGTCGAAGGCGCTGCGCAGATGGTTTGCAGGTGTTGGCGATCGCCGGCGCTGGTGTTCTGGTGCGGCCGGTGAAGACGTCGTTGATCTGGATGTAAGCCCCGGAGCCGATGTGCCGGCCGCTGGTGTAGGTGCGCAGCGCATCTCGCTCGTCGGCGGTGAGCTCGGTGTTGACGAAGCGGGCGTGGGTCTTGGCGAGGTCGCCGATCGGGGTGGTGCGCAGTGTGCCGTAGACGTCGTGCAGGCCCCACGCTGTGAGGTCCCCTCCCCTGCGGGTGATGACGGTGTAGTCGCGGGCGGATTCCTTGCCGTAGGAGCGGATTCCGCTGTGCTGCAGCAGGGTGTGGGTTGCGTCGCCGAGGCTGGGTGCGGGCAGTGTGTGGTGTTCGAAGTGCGGGATGCGTGCACCGCCTCGGGTCGGTGTGCCCAGCGCGTGGCGGTGGGCGGCCGTGTACGCCTGCTCGGGGTCGTCCCCGGACAGGCTGGCGGCGAGGCGGGCTGCCTGGCCGGCGGTCTCCGCGGCGGCCAGGCGCTGGCGGTGGTGATGTCGGGCGGTGGCGTCGAGCAGCTCGGTGCGTAGTGGCGCCGCGGCGGCGGCATCGACGATCTCGTCCCGCGCGTGGGTCAGGTGTTCTGCCAGGAACGCCTGCTGCTCGTCGGGAGTGGGGAGCCGGCCGTAGGCCGCCTGTGTGGCCAGCTGCAGCGTGATGTCGGCGTGGGATCGGTACGCCTGCTGCTGGAGATCGTCGATGCCGCCTGGAGGGTGGTCGAGTGGGGTGAGGACGGGAATGCGGTTGGCCATCGTGATGGCGGTCTTGTAGGTGGATGCGGTGGCCAGGGTGCGGTAGGCCTGGCCGTCTCGGAGCGCGACCGCGTAGTCGCCGCGGCGTGTCCGGTACACCGCGGTGTCGGCGTCGAGCAGGGTCGCCGACGTGGTGTCGGCGGAGCCGCCGGGTCGATGGATGGGGATCTCGGCGCGCTCGGTGATCGTGGTGTCGCGGTCGGCGCCGGTCAGGTGCGCCGGCAGGGCTGCGAAGGCGGCGTCGACGTCGGGGCGGATGTCGGCGCGGCGGGTGGCGATGAGTGCGTCGATGTCGGTGTCGATGAGGTTGGCGAGCAGCTCGTCACGATGGGGGCTGGGTGGGGCTGCGAGGTGTTCGGTGACCGTGCGGGCTGCTAGCTGGGTGTGCAGCTGCTGGTGTTGGTCGGTGAGGGCGTCGGTGGCGGCCGCGGACTTCTGGTAGGTGGCGCGGGTGTCCCCTGAGCAGCGGCGGGGTCCGCCGGGGTCGTTGGTGGCCAGGCACATGGTCAGTGCTGGGGTGCGTCGCGGTCGCCGGACACTTGTTCTCCTTCTGTGGTCGTCGATGGGGAAGTACCGGCGGGCGGGGTGGTTTCCGTCGTCGAGTCCGGCGAAATATCGGCGGGCCCTGCGTGGTGGGGCCTGTGCGCGATTTCGTCGGGTTTCGTCGCGCGGTGTGGTCTCCGCGCGCTGCTAGCGTGGAATGTGCGTCCTCGACCCCCCCGGAGGACGTCTCTGCGCCCCCAGCCGCTCCTCCCCCCCCTGCGGCTGGGGGCGCCTCACGTTGCGGCTCAGATTGTGGGCGGCGGGCCGCCGATTCGGTCGCTGGGCGGATCTAGACTGCGTGTATCGCCGCGCATGGTGGCGTGAATCCCGGCATCGACTGCCGCCGCCCACATCGGCCAGTCACTTCAGACCGGGACAAGACCCGACGGGTTCCCGTGCAGCTACCCAGCAAAGGCACTTCCGCGCAGATGTGGGGCGACGCGGAGGATACGACTTTGGATGGGAGATTCCCTTGTCTGACAACGAGTCCCGCAAGCGTGCTGCGCGCGAGTTCCAGGCGGCCAATCCGGGCACGTCCTATACGCGTGCTCTGCGGCAGGTCGCCAAGAAGCGGATCCGGCGGCCGCTGACAGCTGTTCTCGGCGTCGGTGTCGGCGGTCGGCCGGTTGAGCTGAACCTGGACTGGCAGGTCCACGGCGGCAGCGGCCCGCATTGCACGGTCGCCGGCGAGCAGGTGTCGTCACTGCTGGCCGTGCTGGCCACCGGGCTCGCCGCGGGCCAGTCCCCCGGTGATCTCGAGTTGATGGTCTGCGTGGATGAGGACACGCAGGTGACGGTGGCGCACCGCAGAGTCGGCGCCGGCGAGCTGGCCGCGGTCGTCGACGAGCTGCTGGCGTCGCGGTTCGAGTTCTTTCGGTCGGTCGACGCGCTCGACATCGAGGACGCCCGCGGCCGCGGGCACCAGGTGCCGACGACGGTGGTGCTGATCGACGACCACGATGGCGCCTTGGCGGGTTCGGAGGTGTTGGCGCGGTGGCTGCGGGTGGGTCGTTCTGCTGGCATTGACCTCGTGGTGGGGATGCCGATCGCGCGGCCGAACGCTGTGACCTCGACCGATGGCATGTCCCCGGCCGAGGCGTTCGATCGCCTCGTGCGCGCCGCGACGCGGCGCAACAGGCTGTTGGACAGCATGGCGTCGGCGACGGTCGTCGACCGTGGCCAGGGCCACTGGATGCTGCGCACGAGCGACCGCTGGGGCCGCAGCGTGCTGACCGACTTCACCCTCGGCGCAGGGGTGTAGGGGCATGGTCTTCATCAGCTCCGATCGCCTGGTCAACATCACCGAGGCCAGGAACGGTTTCAGTGTGCTGCTGGGAGATGCGCGCGAAGGCCGCGTGTGGCACATCGTGAAGGGCTCGGAGGTGGTCGCCCATCTGGTGCCGCCGACGGCTCGAATCATCGACCAGGACGCGTTGTTGATGGCGATGGCGACGGCGCTGCTGCGCGGCGAAGCGGAAGCGCTCAGCCGGGAGGGCGTGGGCTCTAACGCCGGCGCCGATACCGGGCGTCTGTTTGTCTGGGTGTGGCGCACTGACGTGCGGCTGTTCCACGGCTTGCTGAGTCAGTTCGGCGAGTTGCTCAGCGCGTCGGCCGGCCGGCCCTACGGCGTCTGGGAGGTGTTCGGGGTTCTGCGTGGCGCGATGCGCGATGCGGGCCTGGGTGACAGCGAGCTCGCCGCTGCCGAACGCAGTTCACACCGCGCTGCGGTAGACCGCGCGGATCCCGTCTAGCGGCGCGGGCAGGTTGCCGCTGATTCGTGGTTAGCATGATCTTGGCTGCCACCGCGGCGGCCTGATCCTCGGCTATCGACACCTGCCGCCCACATCGGCTCGTCGAATGTTCGGAGCGAGACAAGTCCCTCAGGGTCCCGCGGACAACCCCCCGAGTCCACGTAGTGCGCCGGGTCAGATGTGGGCTGCCCGTCGCCGTATGGAAAGGGGAGGTCACCTCTCATGACGAACAACGCTCACAAGAAGGCCGCTCGACAGCACCAGGCAGAGACCGGTAAGCCCTACAGTCAGGCCTTGCGCGAGGTGGATACCACTACCGGGCCCCGCCGCAATCTCGTTGCGCACTTGGGTGTCGACGGCGACGGCGCCGCGGTGACACTCGACCTCAATGAGCCTTCGCGCGGTGGCGTCGGACCGCACTGCTTCATCACCGGCAGGACCGGTAGCGGCAAGACTGTGCTTGTCGAGCGCATCGCCCGGTCGTTGGCTCATGATCAGCGCACAGCGCCGGAGATCTTCGTGCATGGCCGCCTGACGGCGGCACTGCCGTCGAGTGTGAGGCTTGTCGAAGGAGAGTCGCTCACAGGGATACTCGCGCAGCTTCTCGACGATCGGTCACGCGACGGCAATGTTCAGGCTTCGCCGGTTGTGGTTCTGATCGACAACTGCGACGGGTGGCTGTTGCAGTCCTCGATCGACAGGTTCACGACGGGTGGCGGGACGCTACGCCGGCTGGTCAGGGAGGGGCGTGCGCTGGGCATCCATCTCGTTCTGACGATGCAGCATGAACGTCCGGAGGCCGCGCTCGGCGGAGCGGGATCAGCCGTTGCGGACAATATCTCGACGGGAATCCGCTTGAAGAGTCGTACCTTCAGCGAGCTCCACATGGGTGAGGGCTTGTTGCAGTGCTCCGACGGCTTCGATGTTCACAGCTGCAGGCCGTCCGATCGCGACATTCGCTTCCGGTTCGAGGCCGTATAGGCGATCGGCGGGGTCAACGTACCGTCGAGTGGTGGCCGCTGCGCGTTCCGTGGTGCGCCGGCCGGCGACGCCGGCGCCGATGCTGGCCACCCTCGGCCCGCCGCCGTCTGGTGATCAATGGGCGGTGGAGTGGAAGATGGACGGCCGGGCCAGCCTGATCGTTGATCGCGGCGAGGTCGTGACGTTCTCCCGGAACGGTGCTGATGTGAAACCGTCGCTCCTGTGCCCGTCATCCTCGAAATGCCGATTCGTTCTCGTAGCAATTCCATGAGGCAGCACATCTGGCGGCGGTCCCCCCGAAGGGGTGGTGGTCAGGTTTCTATCCGGACAAGTACTTCGTGTTCGGGTGGTCGGTGGTAGCGCAGGTAGGTCAGTCGGTGGCGGCCGTCGCCGATGAGTGTGTCGCTCGCGTTCACTCCGTTGGTCAGCCACGCCCATACCGGGTAGTCGGCGCGGTGCGGTGCGGCCCAATCCAGCCACGGCCGCTCCGATTCGAGTGGTTGGTTGAGCAGCGGCGACGATCGTGCCAGGGCGGTTGCGGTGTCTACGCTGTCGGCCAGGTCGGCGCTCCACGGCAGTTGCGCGAGTTCGGTGAGGACGATCCGTCGGTAGTCGGGGTCTGCGCTGACGAGGGCGCGGCGATGGGCCTCGGGGTCCCAGAAGTCGTCGTCGCCGAGAAGTGCTCGCAGCTCGTGTTCGAGGTTGCCGTAGCGGCTGCCGTGCTTGCCGAGACCGGATGGCCAGGGCAACGATCCCAGCGGGCGGATTCGATACGTCATGGGCATGTCGACGTCCCCCTTTCGGGGCAGGCGTGCCGGTTTGACGATGTTGAGGCACTTCGCATCAGGCGGGGATTCCGTTCTGTGCGATCCAGGTCTGCAGTCCGGGCATGAGGTCCTCGACGTTGATGTCGCCGCCGCGCTGTCGCTTGAGTTCGCGCAGCGTCTTGCGGGCGGTGGAGGCGAATTTCTTGTCGGCCCGTTCGCGGCATTCGGCCATGATGGCTTCGGGGGTGCGGTCGTGCTTGGCCGCCAGGGCGGCGACGGCGGTGTCGACGGTGCGGCGCCATTCGGCGGCGGAGGGGTGGTCGTCGCCGTACCAGTGCAGGTCGCCTAGCGCTGTGGCGATGGCGTTGGTCGCGGCGAGCTCGGTCTTGTAGAGCGTCTTGCCGGTGTCGGGGTCGGTGATCGCGGCCGCGGTGGCGGCGGCGTTCTTGGTGGCCTTCTCGGCGGCGCGTTGTTCGCGTTCGAGGTCGGTGGGGCGGCGGATCTCGCCGGTGCGGGTGAGGACCTCGACGGGAGCTGATGGGTAGCAGACGGTGCAGGCGAGTTCTCCTGCGGCGTAGACGATCTGGTCTTCGTGGTGTCCGCTGTACTCGGTGAGCCAGGCGTAGCGGGTGCTCGGGAAACAGGTGGAACAACGCATGGAGCTGTGGACGTGGCCGCCGGTGTTCTGGACGAGGAAGGCTCGGGTCCAGCCGCCTCGGCGGTCGTATTCGTCGCTGTAGGGGCGCATCTGTTCGGTGATGGCGGCGATCTTGGGTGCGTAGTCGTCGGCCTGGCCGTCGAGTCTGGCTGCGCGGGCGGGGTCGGGGTGGCGGCCGGTGCGGGCGTGGTGGGCGGAGCTACGCAGGCTGTCGGCGTGGGAGATGAGTTTGGCGCGGTGAAATCCCAGTTCGTTGAGGATGGCGTCGATCTGGGCGGGTGTCTGCGTGGTGAGGTCGGTCATCAGAGGGTCGCTCCGTAGGTGTTGCCCTGCAGGGCGTTGGCGATGGCGCTGGCGATGACGGCGACCTGGTTGCAGGTGATGGTGCCGTTCTGCAGCTCGATCAGTTCGGTGACGGCGTTGCAGGCGACGATCTTGGCGGTGTCGTCGAACGCGTCGAGGCGGCCGATGGCGTCCTCATGGGCTTGGCCGGCGGTGAGGTAGTCACCGGCGCGGAAGTGGCAGCTCGGGAGGCTTCGCATGGGGTTTCTCCTTCTCGTTGGTCTGGTGGGGTCAGGCGGCGTCGGCGGGCGGGTAGTCGCCGAAGATGCCGCGTTCGTCTCCTTGGGCGACGAGCTCGTTCTGGCGATCGGCGTCGGCGGCGAGGCGGGCGTTGCGGCGTTCGATCCAGCGGACGGCGAACACGATGGCGGCCAGGACGGCGATGGTGGGGACCAGCCATTCCCACTGCCAGATCATGCAGGCGATCCAGAACACGATGAGGGTGGTCCAGGCGGGGTGGCGCTGAAACCAGTCCTTGACGGGCGGGGCCGCGACGGGGACGTGGATGACGGTGGGTGCGGCCAGGGCCTCGGTCCACTGGTGTCCGTCCCAATAGCGTTGCTGGGCAGCGCCTGTGGGGTCGGGGTACCAGCCGGCGGACGGGGTGGTGTTGGTCATCGTGCCTCCCAAAGTTCTCGACCTCCCTACTGTAAACCACTTTACATTTGTTGTAAAGTGGATTGCGTGACTCGAGTTGAGAAGTACTGTGATGCCGCCGGATAGTCGGCCGGCGGGGAATCGGGCGCGCTCGCGCGTTCCACGAACAGGAGGCGCGTTGTGAGGGTGATTGTGCGGACGCCGGCGGAACTGGTCGCCGAGTACGACCTGCCCGATCTCGACGACAGCGCCAGCGATGCCGAGGTCCTGGCCGCCGCGGCTGGCGCCGAGCCCGTGCAACGAAGCGGCCCGGAGGTCGTCGGCGATCCCTACGTGCACGCCCGCGTCGTCGAGCGCAGCCTGGGCAGGCTGGCTGAGCAGGGTCGACGCCTCTCGGAGGCCGAGGCCCGGCTCGGCGCGGAGAAGGACGCCGCCCGGAAGTTGGCCCAACGGTACTTCAAGGAGGGGCGGGCCAAGCGCGAGATCATCGAGGCGCTGGGCGTTTCGCGCCCAACGTTGGACTCCTGGCTGGGGGAAGGGTCCACTCGACCGCGGAAGAGAGGCGGCGGGTGAGGTCGCAGAGGCTGTGGCGGCGCGCGAAAGCGGCGCTGAGCAGTGCAGATACCACGTCCCCGGATTGCTACTATTGCTGCATGGCCAACGAGCAGGCGTGGGGCCGGCTGCACGCTCGGGCCGCCGGCCAGTTCGGGCTGTTCACGGCAGCCCAGGCCCGTCACCAGGGTGTGGCTCGCTATGAGCTGGCCCGGCGCGTCGACTCCGGTGAGTTGTACCGGGCCCACCACGGCGTGTACGGGTTCACCGAGGATGCGGCCGACATGTTCGCCTTCGAGGACTGGGCCGCGCAATGGCTGGCGCTGCGTCCGGAGGACGACGTGGAGTTGCGGCGCGCGGATCCAGATTGCGTGATCAGCCACGACAGCGCAGCGGTGATCCGCGAGTTGGGCACCGTCGTCGCACGTGGGTTGTTCTTGACCGCCCCGCGGCGCATCAACACGCGATCGCCGCGCGTACACGCCTACCGGCGCGACATCGGCGCCCGAGGCGTCGACTGGGACATTGCAGAAGGGCTTCCGGTGGCCATGCCTGGGCGGATCATCGCCGACCTGGCACGCGACGATCTGGATGGCTCCCATCAGGGTGCAGTGATCGCCGACGTCCTCGATCAGGGGTTGTTGACGCTGCACGAGGTCGGGGCTCGCCTAGAGCCGTTTGCGAGCCGATGGGGCGAGCAAGGAGGGGTGGCGTTGGCGAGGCGGTTCGTCTCCGAGGCGGGCCGCTTAACGCTTGCCCCGAGCAGCTAGTATCGCTTGCAGCCACTATCGCTTCCGAGTAATATACGTGGTGTGTTGATCGATTGGTCGGGTGAGTTCGACGCCTACCTCACACGGCTGGAGCAGTCGGAACTCGCTGACGATCAGCGCAGGCTCGATCTGCTGTACGCGGAACTGGAGGTGCTCGCAGATCTCGACGGTGCGCCGGCTGAGGACACTGCGACCCTCAAGCGGGTTCGGCAGTCGCGTCGCTATCCGGTGTGGCGTGTGGCTCATCCGTTCGTATCCGGTTTCGCTGTCCGGTTGATCGTGTGGTTCCCGTCGGAGCGAGAAGTGGTCGTTGCGCTGTTCTCGGCCGACAAGGCGAACATGGGTGACGTGTTCTACGACAGCGTGGGAACGCGTGCCGATGCAGCGATCGATTCGTGGAAGATGCAAACCGCAAAGGAGAGGCCCGAAGATGAGTGAGGATTTCGTCCGGGGCAGCGATCGGTTGGCCAAGGCTCTCGCCGATCCTGAACGGCGCGCACGTGTCGACGTGATTCGCGCACAGATGCGCCAGGCCGACCGTGCACACAAGATGGGCTTAGCCGCGGTACGCCAGGCGGCGAACCTGACTCAGGTCGAGTTGGCGAACCGCATGGGCATCGGTCAAGCTGCGTTGTCCGGCTTGGAGAACCGAGAAGACCTGTTGTTGTCGACGTTGGCGAGTTACCTCGAAGCGGTCGGTGCGCGGGACGTGATGATCACCGCGCGGCTCGGAGATAACGTCGTCGAGCTCGCGCTCTCGTCGGCCGACGCAGCCCCCGTTGCGATCGAGCCGCCGGCGCCACCAGTGCAGGCGCCTTGAGGGCCCCTTTGTGCGACGGCGTAACGACATTGAACACCTGCAGCGGCGCGCGGCGGCGGTGTAGCGCGGAGCATGTGCAAGGCCAGTAACGAGCCCGGTGGGCCCAAACGCTGCTCGGCTGACATGCGGGCCAGGGCGCAGGAGTCCCGTGACCGGGTGGCGGCGCTGGAGCAGCGTGAGCGTGAGATCGAGGAGCTGCTCGATGCGGGGCGCACGTACGGGTCTGAAACGGCGTTCCGGGCGGCGCTGAACACTCGGATTCGGCAGATTACGCGGGCCTCGGGCCTCGATTCCGCTGAGGTGGCCCGGCGGTTCGCGTTGCAGCAGTTCGTGTCCCGTCTGTTCGATCGGGATCCGGAGTCGTGGTTGGT
Source organism: Mycolicibacterium palauense (assembly GCF_002592005.1). Classification (GTDB taxonomy): domain Bacteria; phylum Actinomycetota; class Actinomycetes; order Mycobacteriales; family Mycobacteriaceae; genus Mycobacterium; species Mycobacterium palauense. The sequence continues at coordinate 125,020 of NZ_NVQF01000004.1, forward strand.
GACCGGGGGCACGGCATTGCAGTTCCGGACCGCTGAGGCGAGGGCGACGGCGGATCTGGATCTGGCTGCGACTCGCGGTGTTGAGGATCTGACGGCGGTGTTGACGGCTGCGTCGCGGCGCCGCGCCGGCGAGCACGGGGAGTTCGTGGTGGCGGTCAGCCCGGGTAGTGGGCCTGGAGCGTTCACGGGCAAGATCACCTATCTGCTGAACGGGGCCCGGTTCGCGGTGGCCAAGCTCGATGTTGCTGCGGGGCGGCAGTTTCCGTTCGAGCCGGACACGCTGGTTCCCGATCCTGTGGTGGCGATCGACGATGTGCGGCCGATGTCGGCGGTCCGCACGTACGCGGTGGCGTCCCATGTCGCGGATAAGGTCGCGGCGATGTACGAGCTGCACGGCAGCAGTGGGGAGTCTCCGTCGACGCGTTCCCATGATCTGGCCGACATCGTGATCTTGTCGCGGTGCGCGCGCGTCGACGCCGAGGAGTTGCGCGCGGCGGTCCGCGGTCAGGAGCAGCGCCGCGGGATCGTGGTGCCCACTCCCCTGTCCTTGCCCAGCGAGCAGTGGCGGCGCAGCTATCCGGCGCGGGTTATGGAGGCGGGATTGCCGGTGGAGTTGCGGGATGCCGATGCTGCGCTCGTCGAGGCGGACCGGTTCGTGGGTGCGGTGCTCGATGGTCGGGTTCGTGCCGGTAGGTGGGATCCCGATCGCCGCTCGTGGCTGCCGTTGTAGGTCTCTAGCTGGCGCGATGGCACGTCCCCGTCGTGGGCACCGGCCGGGCTGGATCCGGGTCTGGATCGACGACGGAGGGGCCAGGTCGGAGACGAATGTGGCTCTGGTGGTGGACTCCGAGGTCGTCGCCTTCGTATCGTGCCCGCCATGAACCTGTTTCTGCACTTTCAGGCCCAGCAATTGCGTTTCATTGCAGAGATTTTCGAGCTAGCCGGGCTGCTGCCTCGCCGGTGGCTTTCCTGCACGATTTCCGCTGAGATCGCCCGGCTTGGACCGTCTCTGGACACGCCCGCGGGCCAGGCGCAGTTGCTTGTTCATCTCGACCGTGTGGCCATCGTGCTTCGCGTCTCGGCGAGGAATTGGACGTGGTGAAGCGCCGGTGTGGACGCCTCAGGTGAGGCTGCGCAGGAGTTGGCCGAGGCGGACGAGGCGCTGGCCGGATGCCAGGCATTTCGGGGCGAGGGCGGCGGCCGGTCCGCCGGAGAGCTGCTCGGCGAGGGCGGTGGGTTCGCCGGCGGCCATGACGGCGGCGATCGCGGCTTCCAGGTCGATCAGGACCTGGGTGGCAGCGGCCGGTTCGGTGGCGGGTACCGGTGGGGCCGGCTGGGGTGCCGCGGTGGGGGTGGCTTCCGCGGGTGTCGGTTGCTGGCCGGCCGGAGCTGCGGTGGCGGGTTCTTCGTCCCAGGGTGGGCTGTCTGTCGGCGGCTGCTCGAAGCTGTAGCTTGCTGGGGTGCTGGGGGTGTGATCGTCGGTGTCGTCGTCGGGTACGGCCGCCGGGACCAGTGCGCCCAGTGGGGATTCGGTTGGTGTGGTGGAGGTTTCGGTGATGGGCCCGAAGCCGGGGTCGGTGGTGCGTTGCGTTACGGAGTCGATCAGTTCGCGCAGGGCGTCGGTTTGGGCGTCGGGTTCGATGATGCCTTCCAGGGCGCTGGGGGCTTGCTCGATGACGACGCGGGCGCCGGTGACGCCGAGGCGGGCGACGTCGGAGGAGGTGACGGGAATGCGGGTGCCGGGGGTGGTGAGTTCCTGGAGGGGCAGGATGAGCCCGACGATGCCCTGCTGGTAGCGGCGGGCGTTGGAAGCTGCGCATCCGAGTTGGTCTTGGACGAAGGCGGTGAAGCCGGCGTAGGGGCGGCCGGCGCCGTCGTTGATGTAGCGCCAGTCCTCGTCGCGGTAGATCTCGGCGAGGACCTCGAACGCTGTTTGGAAGGCGTTGTGCAGCTGTTCGGCTCGGCGCAGGGCGCGCTCTTGGCGGGTTTCGATGACGCCGGGTTCCTGGAAGACGAGTTCGGCGCTCATCGCTGGTCTCGCTGCGCGATCGCGGTGTCGATGAGGGTGGCGGCGTCGCCGAGGAAGGTGCTCACGCGTTTCCGGGTGTCCGGGTCCCGCCAGGCGGTGGTGATGACGTCGGCGAGGTCCGCGGTCAGGACGCCGAATTCGGCGGTGGTGTACAGGCGTAGTCGCTTGCGGGTCTGCAGGTCGGGTAGCAGTCGCAGCAGGGTGACGGTGACGGTGTTGGTGTCGACCGATGCTGTGGTTGTGCGGAACGTGCCCATGATGCGTTGTTCGACAAGGACTTTGACGAGTGGGTCGCGGAATTGGCCGACGGGGACGACGGCCAGGGGTCCGTCGTTGTCGCTGGCGTTGCCGCGGCGCCGTCGTTCTTCGTACTCCTCGCCGGCCATGGTCAGCCCGGCCAGGTAGGTGGTCTTGAGTTCCTTGCGTTCGTTGTCGTCGCGGCTGAGTTCGTAGCGGCGGAAGGTTTCGGCGGCGCCGTCGGGGGTGGAGGCGTACGCGATCGCGTCGGCGTCGCGGCGGCGTCGCGCTTTGTCCAGCTTGGCCTGGACTTTGTTGAGTTCCCGCAGCAGCTCTTCTCGGGTGGGTTCTGCCTGAGTCATGGTGTCAGTCATTGTCTCGCTCCTGGGCTTCGTCGACGCCGAAAAAGTCCTCGGCGGCGGCGGTGGCCTCCTCTTCGGTGGCCGCGGTGAAGCTGTGTCGTTCTCCGGTGTCGGGGTCTTCGATTTCGATCTCGACCTGGACGTGCTGATCGGGGGTGCTCACGGGTGGTGTCCTTCTACTTCACGACCGCGGGGGCGGTCTGCGGGAGTGCGCCGATGATGGCCTTGCAGGCCTTGTTGACGCGATCGGCGGTCGCCTGAACCTTCTTGGGATCCCCGTTGGCCCAGCCGTCGATGTAGGCGAACGCGCTGCCGCCGGGGTTGAGTCCGTAGTGGCGGCCGATGACGTAGGCGACGCTTTCGGCTTCGACCTCCATCGTGGGGCGCTGCCCGCCGGGTCCGCTGTGGTAGTCGTGGTGGCGTTCCATGTGCCCCATCTGGACGTGTGCCAACTCGTGGGCCAGCACGACAGCCTGGTGAGCGTCGCTGTAGCGGGTGCTGAGCACGACTTTCTTGGTGGGCTTGTCCTGGGTGTAGCCCTCGGGGCCGTCTTCGGGCAGTTCGACACGCTCGACGGTGTAGCCGTGGGCGGCGAGCTGCTTCTCGAGTTCGGTGTGCATCTCCGGTGGTGCCACGCCGGTTTCGCGGGTGTAGGTGACCTCGGGACGCTGAGGCAGGGGCGGGCCGGTGGTGTCAGCGACGTCGTAGACGGGGACGCTGAGCCAGCCGGTCAGGATTTCCTCGTCGGTACCGTCGGCTTTCTTCTTCTTGACGATCTGGGGTGCGCGGACCCAGATCGCCTTCGAGCCGGCGATCAAGTTGCGGTTGAACTTCTTGTTCCAGACCTTCTTCAGGCCGCCGACGAAGGTGGCGTCGGGGCGCTGCATGCGGATGAGCAGCTGGTTCTGCAGCGAGTAGTGGTGGAACTGGCTGGCGTAGTGCAGCCAGTCCTGCCATTGCTCGCCGGTGTTGAGGTTGGCGATCGCGTCATCGATCTCGCGGCGGATGTCCTCCACGCGGGTGGTCTTGTCGGCGAAGCTGACGGTCTTGGGTGCGGCGGGCGGCACCGGCGCGGCCGCGGTGTCGGCGAGCGCGGACTTGAGGACCGCCTCGGCTTCCTCCAGGACCTCGACGGCGTGGGCGGAGTGGCCGTAGGCGGCTCGGGTGTCTCCGGAGCAGCGGCGTGGCCCTCCTGGGTCGGTGGTGGCTCGACACACGGGTGGTACCTCCTCGGGCGTGGACGCGGGGACCGCTATTGCGATAGCGCCAGCCCGGCAAGGAGAGCTGGTGTGCGTCCTTATCCAGGAAGTACCGGTGCGGAGGGGTGTTTCCGTCGCGGGTACCGCGACGTTTTCTGCAGCCCGGCCACGAGCTCGCCTGGCGGTGAGCTGCGACCACACACGCGATGTAAGCCGCTTGCGCCTTGTTGTAAAGTCCTTTACATTAGTGAGGGGAGGTGAGGTGCACGATGACGACTCGAACCGCGACGCAGAATCGCTACCGCAACGCTCTGATCGGCTTGGCGGCCGGTGACGCCTGGGGTTACCAGGTCGAATTCCGGAAGTACGCGAACATGCCCGCCTACCCGGTGCCGGCACCCAAGAAGGTGTGGCGGATCTCCGACGACACCCAGATGACGCTGGCGCTGCACGACGCCCTCGTCGACGTCGCCGACCAGCTCGACGACATCGACGTCGTAACCAAGGCCATCACCGCACGCTTCCTGGAGTGGCAGGTCGACCGGGACAACAACCGGGCCCCCGGCGCCACCTGCATGGGATCGCTGACCCGGCTGCGTCACGGTGCGCACTGGCATGACGTCGGCGGCGCACTGCCGCGGCCGGGCTGCGGGGCGGTCATGCGTTTGGTGCCGGCCGCGCTGTGCCGGGATGACGTGTGGCTGGGCGTCACCGCGCTGCAGGCCGTCCTCACCCACAAGCATCCACGGGCAATCGCAGCCGCCCTGGTGCTCGCCGACGCGATCCGTTCGGCCACTCGGGTTCGCGGACACTTCCTCGAACACGCGATCAGCGCGGCGATGGCGATCGTGACCGGCGAAATCCCCTGGCTGCGTGATCAATTCCTCATCGACGTCCTGTCTCCCATGACCTCCGACGTCGCCGGGATGCTCGCCGACGGTGTGCGCGACACGCTGCTCGACGCGCTGCTGGACGCCTACGCGGTCAAGCAGGAGCTGGCCGCGCTGTCCCCGGCCGATTACGGCGATCCGTGCACCGGCATCGGGGAGGGCTGGGAGTCGGGTTCTGCTGTGGCGGTCGCGCTGCTCGTCGCAGACATGGCCACCGCGCCTGAGCGTCGGCGTGCTGCGCTCAACGGCCGGCAGGCCCTGGCGTGGGCGGCCACGAGCAACGGCGACTCGGACTCGATCGCGAGCATCGCCGGGGCTGTCATCGGTGCCGCTCACACCGGTGCCAGCTACTGGGCTGGGGTGAAGATGTCCCCGCGGTTCGAGGCGCGGTACGCCAAGGCCCTGCGCCAGGCACCGGGAGCTGCACGGAGTTTCCTCGACGCCCACGCGGGCTGACATCGCAGTAAGGATCAGCGCCTTATGACGTTGAGCAGCAGCAGAAGCCACGGGGCCGGCGCGCAGACTGAGACGCTGAGAACTACGGCTGCGGTGACGATTCCCTGCGGGATGGCCGATGGGCCCGAGATGGGGAACGCGGTCGTGCAGACGTAGGCGAGTACGAGCACGAGAGCAAGGACGAGTATTCCGTACGCGGCGTGTGTGATGGAGATCGGGAGTGACCGCTCAGCGATGTTCGCATCGAGGCGGGGTGCGCCCCAGAGTGCGAATGTCAGAGCGCCGATGAGCAGGGTGCTGGACGCGAGCATCATCCAGCCGTGGAGCGCGAAGAGCGTGAGGAGTTTGGCCATACTGTTCGAGTACCGCGGTGTCCGGCGATTTCCGTCGCCGGTCGCTCGGAATTCCTTCAACTTCTTTGCGCTGGGCGGAGTCGCCACCACAGGGTGGTGTCAGCCGTTCGTGACGGGCCTGTCCTCGCGGAGGCGCCAGCCTCGGCCGAGTCCGGGTCCTAGCCGGTCCCTCGCCGCGCACGCCGGCCGGCGTGTGGGAGTAGACAGGTATCTTGTGGAGCGCGAGGACGACGACCTGGCCGCGGTGGCCGCCCTCGTCGGCTTCCTGCGAGCCGAGGCGCTGACCGATCGACTGGCTGCGGTCGAGGAAGAGCTTGTGGGTCGCTCCGGAGCGGCCGGCGCCGAAGCCGCTGCTGATCGCGGCCTCACCGGCGAGATGCTCGCCGCAGCGCTGACCGTGCGTTCGCAGGTCGGGCGGCTCAGTGACGTCATACACGCCTGCACCATCGCTCTGGCGCTTCCGCACATCCTCGAACCCGGAGAGCAGATCGCGGTGCGCCCCTCCTTGGGCGCCGGCAACGATCCCTCGCGTCCGTTCGATCTCGAAACCGACCGCCGCGTCGCCGAATTCAAGGCGGCGCAGTGGAATGGAAGCGACTCGTGGCGGCAGCGCACGTTGCTCAGCGATCTTGTGCACCTCGCGATGGACGAGTCCGGGCGCCGTGCGCAGCTCTATGTCGTGGGGCCGCGGCCGGCTCGTTACCTGCGCACTACGAGGAGTTCGGTCGGCAGGGTCCTTGCCCGAGCATCCGAGCGCACGCGGGAGCGGGTGGCCGCGCGGTTCGACCTGTCGATGACGATCGCGGAGTTCACCGCGGGCCCGGCCGCTCACGTCGAGTTGATCGATCTCGCGCGCTGGCTTCCCCAGCTCGCCGAACTGGGTGCGGTCGCCCCGCCGGATGTCGATTGATCGGGGACGTGGCGTTCAGGCTGCGTGTCGGGCGAGATCGTCGCGGATTCGCCAGTCCTGGCCGTTGATCGCCCAGCGGTCGTGGCGGGTGCGCCGCTTGTTGGCACTGGCATGTCGAGCGGTGCAGGAGATGCACAGGCACCAGGCCTGTTGGCCGCCAGGGGCTCGGAAGACTAGTTCGCCGGCGCGGCAGGCCTGCGCCTCGGTCGTGTGGCTCATGTCGTTGATCCTCCCGCGCGGTGCTTTTGGTTAGTCCATGTCCCAGTCGGTTCCCCAGGTTCGGGAGAGAAAGTTGTTGATAGCGCCGATGGTGGAGCAGTAGATGACGCCTGGCCGGCGGGGGTCCTCGGAGATGACGGTGCCGACGACGTGGACGCCCTTGCTGCCTGGTTTGAGGCGTTCGTAGATGGGGGCGCCGCTGTCGCCGTGGTCGGCGGGCATCTGGACGGCGAACTTGGTGTCGTCTACGGAAAGGACTGTGCCGCATGTCTCCTGGGTGGTTGCGCCGTATTTGCAGACCGTGGATCCTTCGTTGGGCACCCAGGGGTTGAGCAGGGGTTCGCGTGACATGAGGCTGTACTCGCTGGGGATGTTGGAGTAGAGCCGGATGGCGATCAGATCGGTTGCGGAATCGTGGATCTCGGGTATGAACTGCCCGATCTTGATGTTGCCGAGGCTGACTTCGGTGATGCCGTCCTTGTAGCAGTGGCCGGCGGTGTAGACGATGCTGGGGTTCTTGGGGTCGGGGAAGCTGACGGTGCACCAGCGGCCGCCGCTGGTGATCATGAAGCCGGCGGTGATGGCCAGGGCGTTGGCTGGGGTTGCTGTGGTCAGGGCGGTGATGGTGGCCATCACCGCGGCGGCCAGAGCCGTCAGTATTCGGCGCATCGTCAGTACCGCAGGGTTTCTCGTTTGTACTGCTCGTAGGCCTCGGGGGTTGGCGCGTCGGGCAGGACCTCGAAGGCCGAGGCGGGGACGGTGGTGCCGTTGGCGGCCGCGGCGGTCTCCATGCGTTCGCGCACGCCGAGGCGGCCGCGCATCGAGGCGACGCTGGCCACGGCGAGGATCTCGCGGGTCAGGCTGCGTTCGTTCATCTTTCGCACGTTCTCGTGCAGGAAGATGCCGTTGACGGCGCCGCCGGGAATGGCGGAGACACCGATGGTGCGGTTGCGGTTGAAGATCTCGTAGCGGTCGGGCTGCGGGGTCTCATCGTGAGGTGCGGTCATGGGTTTCTCCTGACGGGTGGGTCATGATGCGCGGGACGCGGCGAGCAGTTGACGCAGTTCGGGGTGCGTGGGCACGGGGATGGCTTGCTTGAGGTCCCAGATCAGCGCCTTGCGGTCGGTGTCGGTGACCGAGCCGGCCGCGACGAGCCAGAGGTCCTCGCGCTGGGCGTAGACCCTCAGGCCGAGGCGGGCGGTCTGGTAGGCCGCGGCAAGTGCGCCGGCTGCGTGTTGTCGCTGTGCCAGTTCGGCGGCGGCGGTGCTGCAGCGGTCGATGAGTTCGTCTTTGAGCAGCTGGACGGATCGCCAGGCGTAGTCCTCATCGGGGACGTCTTCGAACGGGGCTCCGCGGATGAGGCGCACTGCGGCGGTGAGCGCTTCAGTGCTGGCGCTTTCCGGGGTGTGGCCGACGAGGCGGTTGAATTCCTTCCAGTCGCAAAACATGTCGACGATGAGCAGGCCGCGGTTGTCGTTGCGGATGGGGTCGCTTCCACCCATCATCTTGCGGATCTGGGTGCGCAGCTGGCGGCGGTTGGAAGGGGTGACCTGCAGGATCTTCTCCTCCCACTCAGTGGAGGTGACGCCGTTGGAGGTGGCCAGCGCCATGAGCGCTTTGACGGGTTTGCGGACGCCTTGGCGGGTGACCGCGGAGTGTTTGACCGGATCGTTGGTCTCGGCGTCTCGGCCGATGGCGTAGACCGGGCCCAGGACGTAGAGGCCGGGCTCGGTGGGTTCTTCGGCGGGCCGGCCGGGTAGCGCTGCGATCGCGTCGTCGGGGCCGTCGTCGATGTCTTCGGTCACGCCGGCCAGTGGCGCCGGAACGGAGGGAAGGAGCACGGGGACGTCGACACCCGGTGCCGCCGCGCCGGCCGGGGTGGACTCGGCTGTGACGGATCCGTCGGGCCCGCCTCGATCCGGGGACGTGTCATCGCCGCTGGTAAGGGCCGTTTCGGGGGCGGGTTGGATTGCGGGCTGTTCGGGTTCTGCTGGGCCCGGTTCGGCCGGGGCGTCGGGACCGGGCAGTGGAGCTCCGATGACGGCAGTGAGGGTGAGATCTTCGTCAGGCGTGAGGTACGGGGACGTGTCATCGCCGCTGGTCGACGGGTCGCGATGAGGCTCGGCCGCCGTCGGCGCCGGCGCCGGGGGCGTGGCCGGGGACGTGTCATCGCCGCTGGTCAGCACGGTTGTCGGTGTCTGGGCGGAGGGCACCTGCTCGAGCAGGTCGCCGCGGGTGTCGGCAGCGAACGGGTTGTCCCCCGCCGCCGGCGTCTCGTCGACGCCCGCGGTCGCCGGCGCAGCGGCGGGCACCAGGACGTTCTTGAGGTGCTGCCACTGCGGATCGGCGACCTCCATCCTGCGCCAGATCGGCCAGTATCGGTTGGCCAGGTAGATGCCGGCCACCGCCTCGCTGCAGAGCACGACGTTGGCGGCGTCGACGGCCTGCGAGGACACGATGATCGGATGCGGCTGTTCGGCGAGGGGGGAGCTGGTGTGCTCCATGCTGAACAGCAGCGATGTCGTCTCGGGGACCAGGTGCGCGTCGTCGACGAGGTGCAGTCGTTCCGCACCGGGCACCGCAAGTGAGGAGTCGGTGATCGCGATGACCGCTTCTGGCGTCTTCGCCAGCGCCTGCATCAGCCACGACCGCATGATCAGAACGGGGTTGGCGCTCTCGATCCCGACATAGCTCGCAGCCACGAGGTTGACGACCAGGACCTCGTTGCGGGAGGTGATGCCGCCGACGACGTGGTGCGAGGCCGAGATGCTGCGCGGCAGCCACTGCGAGCGCAGCGGATGAGACCACCCCTGCTCGGCGCGGGTCCAGTGCTCGCCTTCGGGCTCGGTGGCCGGGTCAACCGGGTAGGCGGTGATCGAGGAGGCGTCAATGGACGCTGCGACCGCACCGCCGGGACCAAACGCCTCGATCAGCAACTGGGCGACGTTCTTCAGCGCACCGTTTCCAGCAAGCAGCCACCGTGTCAGCTTGGCTGCTTGCTCGTTCACGCAGGTGAGTCTATCGAGGCTGGGGGCCTGTTTCAGGCTCCGCGCCAGGGGCGTTTTCCTGCTGGGCGACCACCTCGCCGAAGTCGGGCAGATCGTGTGCTGCCTGGAAGATCTCGGCGATCTGTTCGGCGGTCTCCTGCCCGGCCGTGGTGACGAGTCGGGTGATCTCCTTGGCGATCTCGGCTGCGGTCTTGCGGTCCAGAATTCCGGGCTTGAGCCACAAATCGAGCAGCTGCCCGTTCATGTCGACCTTGACAGCGATGTCCTTGTCCTCCGAAAGGCGCTCTGCGGCGATGCCTTTCATCTTCTCGATGTGTCGGAGGAGATGGTCGTAAACCGTGTCGGCGTACGCCAGCGTGTTTTTCACATCGGGGTGAATGACGGCCATGAGGGATTCCTACACCATCCTCGTCGCGTCGATCGCCCTCGCGTTGGCTTCTTCCTGCGCCTTGGTCGAGGCGATGGAGGAGCGCAGCGCGGTGGAGGTCCGCGCGTTGTGCTCGGCGAAGGCCGTGCCGGCGATCTGCTTGCTGGCCATAAACTCCCTGATCTTCAGGTAGGTGCCGAAGTTCACCTTGCCGTGCGTGGCCAGGTACTTTTCGGCGAAGTCCGGGTCCCCCGATGCCCAGTCCGCCAGCTCCTGCGCGTTGAGGTCGTGCTCCTGGGCGAACTTCTCCAGCTCCGCGTAGTTGATCTGAAACGGTGCGCCGGAGGCGGCGCCGGGAGTGCCGGCGGGAGCTCCTTCGGGGGGAGGAGCGCCGTCAGTGGTGGTGTTGCTGATCAGCGACGCCGGGATGGGGCCGATCGCGCCCGGCCCCGCGGCGGCGCCACCGGGATCTACCGCCACGTTGTTGTCGTGCCAGCCCGGAGCGTTGAAGTCGTCGTCTGGCCAAGCGTCTGACATGGGATCTCACATCCTCGCGGTGTCTAGGTGGTGGTGGTCGGGGCGCGGAAGGCGCTGGCGGAGGCTTCGTCGGTGGCCTTCGTGGAGGCGATCGATCCGCGCAGGGCGACGGCTGTGTCGGCGTTGCGCTGGGCGTACGCACCCGCCTCGACCGCGCGACTGTCGTTGTACCCCTTGACGTTCAGATACGTGGCATAGGCGACTTTGCCGTGAGTAGCCAGTAGACGCTCGGCGAAGTCGGTGTCGGTCTTGGCCCACTGCGCGACCTGATCGGCCTGCTGGTCGTGGTTCTGCGCGAAACCCTCCAGCTGGTGGTAGTTGACCGCGAAGACGTCCTTGTCGGACTGGGCGGGCTCACCGTCGGACTCCGTGGTGTTGCTGGCCGGTCGGACACCCTTCTTCACGGTGTCGGGGCCGGGGATCCACACCCCGCTGTCCCCGAGCGGGATGTAGCCGCGCGGACCCAGATCGCCGGGCCTCAGGAACTTGATGTCCTCGATCTGGATCGGCTTCTCCCCCTTGGGTGGGGTGTAGGAGCCGGGGTGGAAGTCGTTGGCGCGGGGACTGGGGACCCACACGCCGGTGCCCCTGCCGAGTTCCTGCATGCCGTAGGGGCCGAGTGCACCCGGTGCGGTGACCTGAATGTCGCTGGCGTACAGCGGCATCCGGACATCGTTGTCGGTGACCGAACCGGGCCTGATCTGGTTGACGCGAGGGTCTGGGATCCACAGGCCGGGCAGCAGTTCCTGGTAGCTGTTTGGGCCGAGCGCGTCGGGGTCCTGCTCGACCACATCGGCGATATCGAAGGTGGTCATGAAGCTCTCCAATTCTCAAGGGTGGTCATAGCTGCTACTCCAGGCCTGCTGCGATGCGTTCCTGCTTGGTGGTGCGGGTCGCAGGCGGTGGGGCGTCGTCCTCGAACGGTGACGGCGGTGCCGCCTGCGGCACCGTGGAACTGGGCGGCGGCGCGGGCTGCTGTGGCGGGGCCTGTTGGGGCGCGGGGGTGCCGGCAGGTCCGGGCCCGGACAGCGGGACGCTATCCGGTGGCGGCTCGGCGGGAACCGAGGTGGGCGGCGGCTGGGGTGCAGGATGCGGGGCGTCGTTGGACGGCGGCGGCGCGGCGCCGGGCGGTGTGTGATCCGGCTGCGGCTGCTGCGGTGGAGCCTGGGGATCGGTCAGCGGCGGTGCCGAGGTGTGTGTGGACAGGGTGGGGTCGGTTTCGGTGGGGCGGAACACGCCTTCGAAGCCCTTCTGATCCTTGAACACCTCCTCCAGGGTGTGGATTTTGCCGGCCTCGCTGGGGTCGGCGACCAGACCCGGCGCGACCGCGACCATGGTCTTGTCCTGCCACTTCAGCACGTCCCCCGGCTGCATGTCGGAGGGGTCGACCTTGGCGCCGAGGTTCTTGCCGTCGCCCGGCAAATCCAGACCCGTTGGGCTGTAGGCCTTCTGGGCGGCGTCCCCGCCGGGTGAGGCCTTGTCGATGGCATTCTGTGCGGCGTCGGCGGCCTGCTGGTTCGGCGCCTCGACGACTTTGCCGTCGGGAAGTGTGACCGTGGGTTTCGAGCCGTTGGAGTTACCCGCGGGCGTGGCCGTGGCCGGCTGGTTGCCCACGACGGGCGGGGTCGTCCCTGCGACCGCGGCCGGTTCAGCCGGCGCGGCCGGAGGCGGCGCCGGAGTCTGGGGGCCCGCGTTGAGGGGGGTGATCGGCGACTTCTTGTCCTCCGGCTTGTCAGTGTCGGTCTCGGCGAGCTTGCTCAGGGGTTTGACCGCATCCGACAGCGGGGAGAGCGGGTTTCCGCCCCCGCCCATCGGGTTGCCGCCACCGCCGAGGCCTCCGAGAGGGTTCATGCCACCGAGGCCTCCGAGGGGATTGCCGCCCATCGGCATGCCGCCGAACGGTGAACCCATGCCGCCGTTGAGCAGGTCCTCCAGCCCCTTGTCGTCGGCCGGCGGAGCGCTCAGTGAGGGGTCCCCCGCGGACGGGATCGCCGGTGGCGGGTCCGCGGCCGGGCCCATCGGTGTCGGAGGGCCGCCGGACGGGTTGGACGGCACGTCCTGTTGGGTGTTGGCAGCCTTCTCCACTGCGGTCTTCACGGTGTCCAGCAGGGTGGACTCGGCCTGCAGCAGTCCGTCCCAGTCCCCCTCTTCCAGAGCCTTCGCAGTGGAGTTGAAGGTTCCGATCGCGTTGTTGATGGCATCGCGGCCCGCCTTGGTCACGTTGGCCGAGTTGTCGACCGCGGTCTTGAATGCCTTTGCCGCGGCGTCGAATTCGGATTCGATCCGCTTGAAGTCGGGTTTGACGTCGTCATAGGCTTCGATGCCGGACCGCTCACCGGTGTCGGTGCTGAACGGGAACTCGGGCAGCTCGCTGGTGGCCGGCGAACCGCTGCCGAACAGCTCGTAGAGACGTACGACGACACCGGTCATCTGGTTGGGAATGTCGGGGTCGACGTCGGTGGCCCAGGCCGGGTACTCGGGGGTGCTCATCCCGTCGGGCACGCTGACCTGCGTGCTCTGCAGCGGCGGCTTGTTGCCCGGCGCCGGCGGTGCGGGCCTGCCGTCGGGGGTCTGCTGCGGGACGGGCGTCCCGTCGAAGTACTTCTCCTTGGTGATCTGGTTGCCGTTCTTGTCGAAGTACTTGTGTTGCCCCGTGGCGGGGTCGATTTGGTAGTAGTCGCCGTTGGTGTTCAGCGGCGTGAACACACCGTTGGGCGACTCGTGCCAGCCGGGGCTGCCGGGGTAGTTGGCCGGCTGGTCGTTGAGCGGGCCGACCTGGTTGCCGCGGGAGTCGATCGGTGCGTATCTGCCGTCGGCCATCCGGCGGTAGCCGGCGGGTGGAAACGCTTGTCCCATCGGCTTGAAGTTCTGGTCGGCTTTGGTGAAGGTGCCGTCGCCGTTGTTGATCCAGTTCTGATTGCTGGCGCTGTCCCGGTAGGCGAGGGTACCGTCGGCGGGCACTCGGGTGCCGTCACCGAAGACCAGGTAGCGCTCGGCGCCGTTGTCGTCGGTGTTGTAGTGGATGTTGGGGTCGCCGTAGGCGCGTTGCGCCTTGTCGAGGTTGGTGGTCCAGTACAGGTCCTCCTTGTCGATCACGAAGTCCTGACCGGGCACCTCCCATCCGCCGTTCCAGGTGAAGCGCAATCCGTCGGTCGGCTCCCACGTCGTCTGCCCGTCGAACTTGTTGCCAGTCATGGTGTCGTGATACCTCCGGGTGCGATGAAGCGGTGAGCGCGGGAGTCGGGCGGGATGCGGCGATCAGAGGGCATAAGTCTCGCCTCCAGTGGGGTAGCCGCCGCCGGTGGTGGCGATGTGTACATGGTCGAAGTGGTTCGCGGTGATGCCGCCGCGGTTTTCCATCGGCCGTGGTGACGATCCCTCCGTGTACATCGTCTGACGCCAAATCGCATGGTCCAGGCCGTATTTCGGGGCGTTCTGCATGGCGAAGGCGAGTACGCGATCTCCCAGCGCCTTACCCTCTGCGCTGGAGTAGTTCGGGATCATGACGTCGATGGCCAGGCCGTTGGGGTGCCACTTGAGGGAGTCCGGCCGGACGCCGCCGATGTCGGAGATCTCGGGGAACGCGGCGCTGATCGCACGTGCCAACAGAATCGTGTTGCGCTGCAACCCCTTCTCGGATGCCACCCCCGGCGGGAGTGCCCCGTTGGGGGTCGCGCGGGCGGCCAGGCGGGTGCCCTCGGAGTCCCCTCCCTTGCCCGACCCCAGTGATGACAGCATGCTGGCCGGGGCCGAGGACAGCCCGGACAGTGCGCTCAACGGGTTACCGCCGCCCCCTCCTGAGCCGCCACCCATGCTCCCACCGGACCCGCCGCCCATACCGCCGCCCATACCGCCGCCGGATGCTGCGGCTTTGGCCTGCTGGTAGTACTTCTGGGCCAAGGAGTCGACGAGCACGCGGCGCATTTCGGCCGGCGGCATCTGGGTGCGTACCGCGTTGGAGCCGTTGGCCACGGCGTCGGCCTTGTTCTGCAGGGACGCCAGTGCGCCCATCGGGGTCCCCTCGACGGGCGCGAGTGCGTCGTCCCGGCTGATGTACTGGTTGGTCGTGTTGTCGATCTCGTCGCGTCCGGCGTTCACGTGCTCACCCGACTCGTCGACGACCGGTACCAGCGACGGGTCGACCTCGGCCAGCGCTGCGCTGATCTGAGCCTGACTCTTACGGGAGAGCACCAGGTGCTCGATGAAGTCTCCGAGGCCGTTGGGCAGCGCCTCCAGGCGTTGGCCGACGTCATCGGGGATGGTCGAGGGCAGCGGCGCAGTCACGGGCGTCCCCTCTCCGAGGAGACCTCGGAGTTGGTTGAGGATCGCTGTGATCTCGTCACGAGTTGCGCCGCCTGACGTCATCTAGGAAGTGGGCTCCGGCGCCGTGCCGCCCTCGGCCCCGCCGCCCGCACCGCCGGACTCGCCGTTGCCGTTGCTGTCGGGGTTACGGGGTTCCAGGGCCGCAGTGCGGGTCTGACGGCGCGGGAGCGCCGCCCTGGGGACGCCCAGGTCGACCAGCTCGGCGGGCTTCCAGCCCGCCTCGACGCACGACTGAGCGGCCTTCTCGATGTCGGTGTCCAGGCTCTGGATTTCGGCTTCCTTCACGGCCTTGGCGTCGAGCAGCTCGCCGAGGCGCTTCACCGAATCCAGACGCGCCGCGAGCAGCTCGTTGGCGCGTTTGGTGAAGTCGTTCTTCTTAGCCACCGGTGGAGGTTCCTTTCCCTGATGTTTCCATTATTGGCGATACTCGACGATTTTCCGCACGTCAGCACGTGTTTTCTTGATGGTTCGATTCGCCGAGTCGGTTGTGGGTGCTCACACGGCCGCCAAGTGGGTTTCGGCGAGGTCCCTGACCTCGATCATCGCGTCGCTGGCGACCTCTGTCTCCTCGCGCTCGCCGGAGATGGCGTCGCGCAGAATGAGCACCGTGGTGTCCTGATCGGGGCCGGGGCTGGGCTCCTCGTCGAGGATGGCCCACTCCCCCGTCTCGGGCTGGCACACGTAGTCGCCGATCTCCAGTTCGTCGACGGTGACGTGCCGGCTCTCGACGTCGAGGTCGACGTAGCTGTCCGCGAGCTCCTCCGAGGACGCCGGGCGGGGACCGCCGGGGGCGCTGCCGAAGATCGACTCCACGCCGCGGTCCTGGAAGTCCAGCCATCCCGGCGGTGCGTAGCCGGCGGCGTGCGGGTCGAAGTGCGGGTAGTCGGCGGCCTTGAGCAGAGGCAGATTCTGGTAGACGCCGAAGTCCTCGGGCTGGGTTGTCGGATCGGTCTCGGGCGGCATGATGATGCCGCGTTCGTAGAGTGCCACCGGGGGGCGCAGCTCGTCGACGATCTGCTTCTCGTCCTCGTCGGCGGGGTCGGAGGGGTCGGGGACGTAGAAGGCCTGCACTTCGGTGGGCCAGCCGGCACGGTTGAGGGCGGTGCCGCGCCCGCGGACTCCGATGGGGACGGTGCGGCCGGCGTTGGCGTCGTTGTGGATCATCATCGCGGCCTGGGTGGACAGCTTGCCCAGCGAAAGCCGTTGCGTGAAGTTGTCTTTCGCCTCGCCTTTGAGGAAGTCTGCGTCGGCTCGCTGCAGGGCGGCCACACAGTGGAAGCGGCTGGTGCGGCCGAGGCGCAGCAGTGAGGAGAACTGGCGCAGGGTTGGGCAGTCTCGGGGGGCGCCCTTGCCCTTGGTGTTGGCGTAGAAGGTCTTGATGGCGTCCTGGAATTCGGTGTACTCGTCGAAGACGATCATGAAGGGTTCTTTGGTCGACAGTGCGCGGCGATTGCGTTTGTAGAGGTTGTAGCGCTGCTGCATCTCCTTGTAGATGGTGTTGACCAAGGCGATCGCCTCGTGCGGCTCGGTGAGCACGGCGACGACGTTGGGATAGGTGCGGTAGCTGGTGAATTCACCGCCCTTGAAGTCGATGATGAAGATGCGCACGCCCAAACGTGCGGCCTGCACGATCGCGTTGTGGATGGTGGCGGTCTTGCCGGTTCCGGTGGGTCCCATCAGCAGCATGTGCGGGTTGACCTTGAGGTTCCATTCGATGACGGTGCCCTCTTCGTCGACGGCCAGCGGGATGGCGGCGTGGTCGTAGGTGGCGCATGCCTGCTCCACGGTGGACACCGGCGCCTGCACCGGGGGGTAGACCTTGGTAGGCAGCTCGGGGCGCTGTTCGAAGATGGCGGTGCCGGCGAGGTGGTCGAAGCGGGTGGGGCGCCAGCGGCCGGGCAGCAGGTCGCTGATCTTGCGGGCGATCGACCGGATGCGGTCTGTGCCAGACAGTTTCGCGCCGATTTGATGGTGGACGGTGAACTGTACGAGGTCGCCGCTTTCGGTGTACTGCAGGTCGGTGACCGTAGCTCCGGAGCCGAACAGTTCGGTGCTGGCGATCTGCTCGCGAAGTCCGCGCACGGTGGAGGTCTCGGTGTTGACGCTGGCCAGGCTGGCAGTGATCAGCTGATCGGTGGTGGCGTAGGACAGCGTGTAGTGGGAGCCGACGGCATCGTCGAGGCGGCGGCTGAGTTCTGGCTTGAGTTCTTCGCGGCGGCCGCGGTAGGCCAGGACGATGGTCTTGGGTTTCTCGGGTTGGCCATCGATTTCCTCGTCCCATTCGGTGATTGCGACCAGGCGGCGGCGGGGCAGTTCGTCGTAGCCGAGGTACGGGTAGAGCGCCCACTCGATTTCGTTGAGGTAGCGGGCGCGTTCGCGGCGCTCGCGCAGCTTCTCGGTGAGCAGGTCGGCCGCGGCGTAGGCCGCGATGACGCCGATGGCTGCGGCGATCAGGTCGGGGATGAAGGGGATCAGCGCGAGGATGAGGATGCCGCCGATAAGGGCGGTGGCGGCGACGACGGGAGCCGCCACGGGCGGGACGGGACGGCGGTCGTCGGGGTCGTGCTGGACCGGTGCGGCCATCCGGATCCCGATCATGACCGCGGCGCCGATGCCGATGGCGATGGCGGCCAGGGCGGCGACGGCCAGCAGGGTGGGTCCCGCTCCTCGGGGGTTGGCGCCGGGTAGGGCCAGCAGTGGGTTGCTGGTGGTGAAGTATCCGTGGCGCAGCGCCCACGAGGTTGCTGTGGCGGCTCCGCTGAACCAGAGGGCGCCGAGCACCACGGGGACGGCGAGGATGGCTACGAGGCCCGGATTGCGTTGTGCGGTTTCGGTTTTAGCCATATCAATAGCCCTTCGGTGGTGCGTAGGGGTTGGCTTGCTGCACCTTGGACATGAGGTCGGAGCCGTCGGCGGACACCGAGTATCTGGTCATGACGTAGTGGATGGCGGCCGCGGCGTTGGCGACGGGATCGAAGATGTCGCGCGAGGTTCCCGGACGCCAGTGCGCGGCGAACGTGGGCTCGATGGTCTGCATCCATCCCTTGGATGGAGTCCCCTTGGCGGCGTTGCTGTCCGATCCGTTGACCGCGCGGGGGTTGTTACCCGACTCGCGCTGACCCATGGTCAGGAGACCGGGTAGCCACTTGGCGACTGCGCGGGGATCGGTGATGCCGTTGGCGGCGAGGGCCCTGATGGCCCAGGCCTTGGGTCCGCCGGCGGCGAGCAGGTGCTGCTGTTCCTGGTCGTCGGGTCCGCTGGCGTTGAGGTCCTTGAGATAGTCGGCGGACATCGACTTGATGGTGCCGGCGTTGAGCGAGTCCTTGCCGACCGCATCGGTGAGCACCGCGCCGGCCTGCTGCAGCCCCTGGGCGATGGTGGTGAGCACACCGAGTTGGCCCATCGGGGTGTTGGCGATGGGACCCATCGCCTGCAGGGCTGTCTTGACCTGGTTGACGATCTGTTCGATCTTGTCGCGGCCGAGGGTGGAGTTGGCCGCCGAATCCTCCAGGGAGGAACGGAGTTTGCGCTCCAGGTTGTCCATGGCGCGGGCTTGGTTGGCCTGCTTGTCGACGTCGGATTGATAGGCGTCGCCGGCTTGTCCCTGGATGCCGGTGCTGGCGTCGGTCGAGCCGAGGCGGTCGAGGACACCTGCGGGGAAGCCGCTGGAGTTCGGCATGGCCGGGTTGCCCTGGCCGAACTGGTTGAGGATCTGCCCGAACGGAGCGAGGAGGCCCGACCCGATGCCCATCAGCGCAGACGGCAAGCCGGCCAGGGGCTCTGCCAGGCCGGAGAGCATGCCGGCTGCGTCTTGCGGGCTGATGGGAGGTTTGGCGGCCGCGGCGGGATCGGCCGCGTCGTCGGGAGTGGAGGGCGAGCCGCCGGCGCCGCCCTCCTCGGCGTGGTCGTGGCCGTGATTGTCTGCGCCGCCTGCCGGCTCGACGGCGGCGGGGTCCCCGGCGGCCGGTGCGGGGGTGGCTCCCGGAGTCCCCGGCGGCGTCGTTGCGGCGGGTTGTGCTGGTGTCGGCGTGTTGGTGGTTGTCTCTTATACACAGTGGACGCTGCCGACGATCCTCGGTGTGTACGCATGCGTG
>NZ_NVQF01000040.1 GCF_002592005.1 Mycolicibacterium palauense
CCAGCGCAGATGCCGTTCGGCCACCGACTGCCAAGCACCGAACTGCTCGGGCAGATCACGCCACGGAGATCCGGTGCGATAACGCCAGATAATGCCTTCCAACGTGCGCCGATGATCATTCCAGGGACGACCGCGCCGCCGCCCCGAGGGCATCAACGGCTCGATCAACGACCACAAATCATCAGAAATCACATCAGCCCGGATCACCTGAACAGCATCAAGCACAACACCATTCACATTAAGCAGACACGCCCTAGGCGCGGCGGGGTCCGAGGGGAACTTCGAGGTCACGCGTTCGGTGGTCCCGGTGAGTTCAATCGCCGCCTGGTGCAGCAGTTCGAGGAGGACTACAGACTGCGAGTGGATCGGTGCCCCTGATCTCCGCCGACCCGAGCCTGGATCACGGAAAGGCTTTTGATTCCAGTGACTTTCACACCCCCGACGACACCCACGGTCACGGACTGGACCCGAAGGGTCGGGGTGTCCCGGGGCGGGGGCACGCCGCTGCGGGCCGAACCGTCGACATCGTCGGCGGCGTGACCGTCGCGGTCAGCGCAGAGGGGAGTGGGCCCGCGCGCGCCGGCGGGCGGGGCTGACGCCGCGGTGATGCGCAGACCGGGGCGCCGGTCGACGCCGTGGACCGGCGCCGGTCGTCGTCGACGGATCTCGGTGCCTGCTCATCCGAACACAACCGTCCCGTGCCCGCGGATTCACCCCCGTCGACCCGGGGCGGCCCTCATGAGGCAGGATGGAGCCAGTGTCCCGGCGCACTCCGGGACGGCGTCGCCACGCGAGGAGGCCGAGATTTCGATGGGGGAGTCCAGCACCAACGGAGTCGCGTCGTCGATTCGCCCGAAGTACTCCCGGGTCCTGCTGAAGCTCGGCGGTGAAATGTTCGGCGGCGGCCAGGTCGGCCTGGACCCCGACGTGGTGTCGCAGGTCGCGCGCCAGATCGCCGAGGTGGTCCGCAGCGGCGTGCAGGTCGCGGTGGTCATCGGCGGCGGCAACTTCTTCCGCGGCGCCCAACTGCAGCAGCGTGGGCTCGAACGTACCCGCTCGGACTACATGGGCATGCTCGGTACCGTGATGAACAGCCTTGCCCTGCAGGATTTCCTGGAGAAAGAGGGCATCCAGACCCGGGTGCAGACCGCGATCACCATGGGGCAGGTGGCCGAGCCGTACATCCCGCTGCGGGCCCGCCGGCACCTCGAGAAGGGGCGCGTGGTGATCTTCGGGGCCGGAATGGGGCTGCCCTACTTCTCCACCGACACCACGGCCGCGCAGCGCGCCCTGGAGATCGGCGCCGAGGTGGTTCTGATGGCCAAGGCGGTCGACGGCGTGTTCACCGACGATCCGCGGGAGAACCCCGAGGCCGAGCTGCTCACCTCGATCACCCACCGCGAGGTCATCGACCGGGGTCTGCGAGTGGCCGACGCCACAGCGTTTAGCCTGTGCATGGACAATGGCATGCCGATTCTGGTGTTCAACCTGCTCACCGACGGCAATATCGCCCGTGCCGTCGCAGGTGAGAAGATCGGGACACTGGTCGCCGGCTGACGGTGCCGGTAGGGCGAGTAGGAGCGACGGGAGATGACACCGTGATCGACGAGGCTCTCTTCGATGCCGAGGAGAAAATGGAAAAGGCCGTGTCGGTGGCCCGCGACGACCTGTCGTCTATCCGCACCGGTCGGGCGAACCCGGGGATGTTCTCGCGGATCAACATCGACTACTACGGGTCGATGACACCCATCACGCAGCTGTCGAGCATCAACGTGCCGGAGGCGCGTCTGGTGGTCATCAAGCCCTACGAGGCCGGTCAGCTGCGCAATATCGAGGATGCGATCCGCAACTCCGACCTGGGCCTGAACCCGACGAACGACGGCACCATCATCCGCGTGGCCATTCCCCAGCTCACCGAGGAACGGCGCCGCGAGCTGGTCAAGCAGGCCAAGGCCAAGGGTGAGGACGCCAAGGTCTCGGTGCGCAACATCCGCCGCAAGGCGATGGAGGAGCTCACCCGGATCAAGAAGGACGGCGAGGCGGGCGAGGACGAGGTCTCGCGGGCCGAGAAGGATCTCGACAAGAGCACCCATCAGTACGTCCATCAGATCGACGAGCTGGTCAAGCACAAGGAAGGCGAGTTGCTGGAGGTCTAGACGACCCACAGCACAGTCAACCCGTGGCAGAGACCGAGACCGGCACATCGGACGGAGTGGACGACACAGCGTCCGGGACGGGTCCCGCGCCGAAGAAATCGCGGGCCGGCCGCAATCTGCCCGCCGCGATCGCGGTCGGCGTGGTGCTCGGTGCCGGGCTCATCGTCACCCTGCTGTTCGCTCCCCACGTGTGGGTCGGCATCGTCGCCGTGGCGATCGCGATCGCCACCCACGAGGTGGTCCGCCGGCTGCGTGACGGCGGCTACGCCATCCCGTTGGTTCCACTGCTCCTCGGTGGCCAGGCCATGATCTGGCTGACCTGGCCGTTCGGCGCGACGGGAGCGCTGGGCGGGTTCGGCGGCACGGTGCTGGTGTGCTTCATCTGGCGGTTGCTGGGCCAGGGGTTGCGCAGCACCCCGCAGAACTACCTGCGCGACGTGTCGGTGACGGTGTTTCTGGCGGCCTGGGTCCCGCTCTTCGGGGCCTTCGGCGTCCTGCTGATCTACCCCGACGACGGCTGGGCGCGGGTGTTCTGCATGTTGCTGGCCGTGGTGTTCTCCGACATCGGCGGCTACACCGCCGGCGTGCTGTTCGGCAAGCACACCATGGTCCCGGCGATCAGTCCCAAGAAGTCGTGGGAGGGCTTCGCGGGATCATTGGTGTGCGGTACCGCCGCCGCGGTGCTGTCGGTGACGTTCCTGCTGGAGAAGCCCGCCTGGGTGGGCGTGCCCCTCGGACTGATGCTGGTGCTCACCGCCACGATGGGCGACCTGGTCGAGTCGCAGGTCAAACGCGACCTGGGCATCAAGGACATGGGCACGCTGCTACCCGGGCACGGCGGCATCATGGACCGCATCGACTCCATCCTGCCGTCGGCGGCCGCGACCTGGATCGTGCTGTCGCTGCTGGCCTGAGTCGCGCGCGTTGAGCCAGCACGCGGCCGCGCCCAGCAGCAGCCCGATCCCGACGCCGGCGTCCACCCGCTGGCCCAGCATCACCCACGACAGCGCACCCGCCACCGCCGGGATCACGCAGAAGAGCATCGACACCGCCGCGGCCCCGTGCACGTTGATGGCGCGCACGTACAGCGACACCGCCAGGGTCGCGTTGAGCAGCACCACGGCGGCGATCGCGACCGCCGCGTGGGCCCCGTTGTGGATCTCGAAGGGCATCGCCGCGGCGAGCGCGGTCGCCGGCACGAGCGCCACCGCATTCTGCACGGCGCTTGCGGCGCGGAAGTCGACCCCGGCGCAGAACCGCTGCTGGTAGACCCCGCCCGCGGCCAGCCCGAGCAGCGCCGCCAGCAGCAGCGCCAGCACCGGGTCCACCCCGTGTTCGGCCGCCAGGCGGCTGGCGCACGCCGCTGCCACCGCCGAGACGCCCAGGGCCAGCGCCACGAGCCTGCGCAGGCCGAGCCGCTCCCGGAGGAAGACCGCACCCACCAGGGCGGTGGCCACCGGGTTCATCGCGATCACGACGGCGCACAGCACCGCCGGTGCGCCACGCTGGATGGCCAGATACAGAAAGCAGAACTGGACGGCCTGCATCAACAGGCCGGTGACGGCCACGTGGCCGAGTTGGCGGCCGCGCGGCCACGGCGCGCCGGCCAGCCGGGTCCAGACGCCGAGAACGGCTGCGGCCAGGCTGAACCGAAACACCAGTACGGCCATGGGGGAGATCGCCGCGACGGCGGCGGCGCCGACCGGGTACCCCAGGGCATAGAAGAACGTCACCGCCGATGCGGTCTGTGCGGTCATGCGGGGCCGATGCATGGGCTCATCGTGGCGACCACAGCGGCGCCCGGTCCAACGAATATTCTCGATCACTATTGATTATGATTCGTGATCACTCATCACGCATTCGGTCGCCCCTGTCGGCGAGATTGATCGGATTTCCTGATCGGAGTACCTTGTGCGTCGTGAGTCAGGTCCTCGATATCGCACCGCTGCGCAGCGTGGTGGCCGTCGCCGACTGTGGCGGGTTTCACCGTGCCGCCGCGGTGCTGCACCTGACCCAGTCGGCGGTCAGCCAGCATGTCCGCCGCGTCGAGACCGTGGTCGGCGCGCCCATCATGGAGCGGGCCGGCCGCGGAATGGTGTTCACCGAGCTCGGTCACCGGCTCGTCGTCCACGCCCGCCGGATCCTGGCCGTCCATGACTCGGCACTGGCCGAACTGGGGGCAGTCGAAGACAAGGTGCTGCTGATCGGAGCGACCGAGCACGGCGCCGACGTGATGTTGCCGGGGCTGACCGAGGCGCTGGGACAACGGTTGCCGCAGTGGCGGATCCGCTTCCGCCTGGACCGCAATGTCGCGCTGGCCGATGCCATCGAGCACGGCGCCGTCGACGTGGCGGTGCTGCTGGACGGTGCGGGCTGGGACCGTTCGAACGCATCGGGAATGGTGGCGCTGAAGTGGATTTCGGCGCGAAACTTCGTCGTACCGGAGCAGCGCCCGCTGCCGGTGGTGATCTACTCCGAGCCCTGCACCCTGCGGGAACCCACCTTCGCCGCGCTGGAGGGCATCGGTGTGCCCTACGAGATCGCCGCCGAGTGTTCCGACCTGTCCGGACTGGTCTCGGCGGTGCGGTCGGGGTTGGGGGTGGCACTGCTGCCGATGATCGGCCGGCTTCCCGACGGGTTGTGCGTTGCCGAGGGTCTGCCCGCCGCCAACCGTGCATCGGTGTTCGTGCGCGGCCGTCCCGGGGCGGACCGGGACCTGCTGGACACCGTCGACGCAGCCGTGCACGACGTGCTGCGCAGCGAGGAGCTGAGCGAGAGGGCGTCGGCATGACGGGCGGCAAGCCGCAACTGGTCTTCGAGGCGCCGCGGCGCGGCCTGCCGGCACGCCACCTGGCCGACCTCGACGCGGCGGGCCGTGCCGCCGCGGTGGCGGAACTGGGGCTTCCGTCGTTTCGCGCCAAGCAACTGGCCCAGCAATACTACGGCCGGCTGGTCGCCGATCCCGAGCAGATGACCGATCTGCCTGCCGCTCTGCGGCCCCAGGTGGCCGCGGCGCTTTTTCCGCCTCTGCTGACCGCGGCCCGTCAGATCGAGTGTGACGCCGGGGAGACCCGCAAGACGCTGTGGCGCGCGCACGACGCGGCCACGTTCGAGTCGGTGCTGATGCGCTACCCGGACCGCAACACGGTCTGCATCTCCTCGCAGGCGGGGTGCGGAATGGCCTGTCCCTTCTGTGCAACCGGCCAGGGCGGCCTGACCCGCAACCTGTCGACCGCCGAGATCGTCGAGCAGGTCCGTGCGGCGGCGGCCACCATGCGCGACGAGTTCGCCGGCGGCCGGCTCTCCAACGTGGTGTTCATGGGGATGGGTGAGCCGTTGGCCAACTACGGGCGCGTGGTCGCCGCGGTGCGCCGGATCACCGAGGCGCCGCCGGACGGCTTCGGCATCTCGGCGCGTTCGGTGACGGTGTCGACGGTGGGTTTGGCGCCGGCGATCCGCCGGCTCGCCGACGAGCGGCTCGGGGTGACGCTGGCGCTGTCGCTGCATGCCCCCGACGACGAGCTGCGCGACACGCTGGTACCGGTGAACAACCGGTGGGCGATCTCGGAGACGCTGGACGCCGCGCGCTACTACGCGGACGTCACCGGCCGACGGGTCTCGGTGGAATACGCGCTGATCCGTGACGTCAACGATCAGCCGTGGCGGGCCGATCTCCTGGGGAAGCGGCTGCACGGCGCATTCGGCCCGCTGGTGCATGTCAACCTGATACCGCTGAACCCGACGCCGGGCAGCGAGTGGGACGCCAGTCCCAAAGCGGTGGAGCGGGAGTTCGTCCGTCGCGTGCGAGCCAGGGGAGTGTCGTGCACGGTGCGCGACACCCGTGGCCGCGAGATCGCGGCGGCGTGCGGACAGCTGGCCGCCGACGGAGGAGGCGGGTAGCTGGAGCGCGGGTCGTTGAGGGGATGCGTGCGGACAGCTGGCCGCCGACTACAGGAGGCGGGTAGCTGGAGCGCGGGTCGTTGGAGGGGTGCGTGCGGACAGCTGGCCGCCGACTTCAGGAGGCGGGTAGCCGGAGCTAGCGGATCCAGCCGCGGCGGCGGCCCCACCAGTCGCGGATGAGGATGAACGCGGCCAGCGCGGCGAAGCAGAGCAGGAAGATGTCCTCGACCTTGCCGACGTGGTTGCCGTGCATCAGCAGCAGCAGGAACCCGATGATGACCAGCCCGGTGATATGCCAGGTCCGGTAGTTGATCTTGCTCCAGCCCCATTTGGCCGAGGGAACGTCGGCGGTATCGACGTCGGTGTTGCGCTCCACCTCGGTGCTGACCACGGCAACTCCTCACGATCGGACTGACGAATACCGAACATTTTGGCACACCGCCACGGGCGCAGCTCAGCTGATCCGGCCGTAGCGCCGCAACGCCTCGGTGCGTTCGACGCGGTGGTCGACCATCGGGTCGGGATAGTCGGCCGTTCCCAGTTCGGGGATCCAGCGCCGGACGTAGGCCCCGTCGGGATCGAACTTGCCGGCCTGGGCGTCCGGGTTGAACACCCGGAAGTAGGGCGCGGCATCGGTGCCGCAGCCGGCCGCCCACTGCCAGCCGTGCTGGTTGCTGGCCATGTCGCCGTCGACGAGCTGGTCCAGGAACCAGCGGGCGCCCCACTGCCACGGCAGGTGCAGATCCTTGACCAGGAACGAGGCGGCGATCATCCGTACCCGGTTGTGCATGAAGCCGGTCGCGCGCAGCTGCCGCATCCCGGCGTCGACGATGGGGAATCCGGTCCGGCCGTCCTTCCAGGCCGCGTAGGACTGCTCGGCGGCCGCGCCGTCGTCGACCTCGATCGCGTCGAAGTCGGTGTTGAAGTTGCACCACGCGCTGCGCGGCCACTGTGCCAGCACGGCGGCATAGAAGTCCCGGAAGGCCAATTCACGCAGGTAGGCGTGCCGCCCGGGGGAGTCGCCGGTCAGGTCGACGGCCATGGTGCGGGGGTGGATGTTGCCGAAGTGCAGATAGGCCGACATGCGACTGGTCCCGTCGATGTCGGGGCGGTCGCGATCCTCGGCGTAGCGCTGCAGCCCGTTCTCGACGAATGCCCGCCAGCGCCGGCGGGCCGCCCGCTCACCGGCGGGCAGTTCCAGCTGCGTTCCCGGGTCGGGGATGTGGTGGTTGGTGCCCAGCCCCCGGCGCGGTGCGGCGTCGCCCGGGTCGATCCAGCGGACGCGGCCGGCGCCGGTGCGCGCGGGCGCCCGCCAGCCGTGCTCGAGCCAACGCCGGTAGTAGGGGGTGAAGACCTTGTACGGCTCGCCGTCGTCCTTGGTGACCCGGCCGGGCGACACCAGGTACGGCGACCCGGACTCCTCCAGCGTGATGTCGCCCAGCGCCTCGCGGACCGCGTCGTCGCGGCGCCGGCCGAAGGGGGTGAAGTCTGCCGTGACGTGCACCGAGGTGGCGCCGACGGCCCTGGCCACCGCGGGAATGCGGGCTTCGGGCCGGCCGTGGGCGACCAGCAACCGTCCGTCGAGCGCGGAGTGAAGCTCCCGCAGGGAGTCATAGAGGAACTGCAGCCGTCGGGCGCCGGAGCGGGCCTTGAGCCGGGGGTCGAGGACGTAGCAGGCCAGAACCTCGGCGTCGTCGGCGGCGGCGTCGAGCAGCGCGGGCAGATCGGCCAGCCGCAGGTCGCGACGGAACCACAACACGCGACGGGCGGTCGTCATGGCAGACAGACTGCCCGTTGGCGACCCGGCGGAAACGGGAGCGCGGGGCCGGGCCGGGCACCGTAGGTTGTCAGGCGATGGCTGGTTCTGCCGGAGCGGCATTGCAGAAGACGCTTGGCCTTCGCGCGGCGGTCCTGTTCGGGCTGGCCTACATGACACCGATCATCGTGCTCGGCATCTTCGGCGTGATCGCCGAACGCTCCCGTGGGGCCAGCGCCGGGTCCTACCTGCTGGCGACCGTGGCGATGCTGTTCACCGCGCTCAGCTACGGCCTGATGGCGCGCCATTTCCCCGTGGCCGGATCGGCCTACACCTATGTCCGCAAGGCCCTGGACCCGAGACTGGGTTTCCTGGTCGGCTGGGCGATCCTGTTGGACTACCTGTTCCTTCCCCTGGTGATCTGGCTGATCGGCGGTTCCTATCTCCGACAGCAGTTCCCCGGCGTGCCGCATTGGGTGTGGATCCTCGCCTTCATCGTCGTCACCACCACGCTCAACGTAGTCGGCCTCAAGGTGGCCGACCGGGCGAACTTCGCTCTCATGAGCTTCCAGTTGTTGATCGTGGCGCTGTTCGTGGCGCTGACGGTGGGGCACCTGCTGGGCGCATCCGACACCTCGCTGCTGTCGTTGCGGCCGTTCGTCGGTGACGGCGGCTTCTCGGCGATCGCCGCCGGCGCAGCGGTGGCGGCCTACTCCTTCCTCGGCTTCGACGCGGTGAGCACCCTGACCGAGGAGACCCACGACGCGGCCCGGACGGTGCCCCGTGCGGTCGTGCTGGTGGCCCTCATCGGCGGGGCGATCTTCGTGGTGGTGGCATACGTGGTCAGCCTCATCGCACCCGGCAGCAGTTTCCCCGATGCCGATTCGCTGGCCGAGGACATCGCCCGCACCGTCGGCGGGGCGCTGTTCGGATCGGTATTCCTGGCGGCCCTGGTCATCGGCCAGTTCACCTCCGGGCTGGCCGCGCAGGCGGCGGTGTCCAGGCTGCTCTATGCGATGGGGCGTGACGGCGTGCTGCCCCGCCGCCTCTTCGGCATGGTGTCGGCCCGATTCCGCACCCCGGTGTTCAACATCGCGCTGACCGGGGTGATCGGGCTGGCGGCGTTGTCGTTGACCGTCTCGAGTTCCACGTCGTTCATCAACTTCGGCGCCTTCAGCGCGTTCACGCTGGTGAATCTGTCGGTGGTGGCCTACTTCCTGCGTCACCGCGGCGAGCCGCTGCCCGCATGGCGCTACCTGTTGTTGCCGCTCGTCGGTGCGGCCGTCGACGTCTATCTGCTGGTCCATCTCGACGCCGACGCGCTCGTGGTCGGGGGCTCCTGGGCGGCCCTGGGTACGGCCTATCTGCTCTGGTTGACGCGCGGTTTCACCCGTCCCACGCCGGAGATGACGGGAATGGCCGAGCCGCACTGATCGTGTGCTCCTGCCAGAATGCAGTCCATGGCTGGCGATTACCCGCGCGACATGATCGGCTACGGTCCCACCCCGCCGCACCCCCGCTGGCCCGGTGATGCGCGGATCGCCGTGCAGTTCGTGCTCAACTACGAGGAGGGCAGCGAGAACAATATCCTGCACAACGATGCGGGCTCGGAGACCTTCTTGTCGGAGATCGCTGGCGCACAGGCGTTTCCGAACCGGCATATGAGCATGGAGACGCTCTACGAGTACGGCTCGCGAGCCGGCCTGTGGCGACTGTTGCGGGTGTTCGACCGGCGGCAACTACCGCTGACGGTGTTCGGTGTCGCGATGGCGTTGGCCCGCAATCCCGAAGCGGTGCGCGCGTTTCTGGCCCGCGGCGACGAGATCGCCTGCCACGGGTTGAGGTGGATCAGCTACCAGCTGGTCGACGTCGACACCGAGCGTGCGCACATGGCCGAGGCCGTGCGGATTCTCACCGAGCTCACCGGCGCGCCACCGCTGGGTTGGTATACGGGTCGGGACTCCCCGCACACCCGCGGTCTGGTCGTCGAGCACGGCGGGTTTCTCTACGACTCCGATTCCTACGCCGACGATCTGCCGTACTGGACCACGGTGGAGGGCCGCGACCACCTCGTGGTGCCCTACACGCTGGACACCAACGACATGAAGTTCGTGTCGACGAGCGGGTTTCCGTCCGGCGACGAGTTCTTCACCTATCTGCGCGACGCCTTCGACGTGCTCTACGCCGAGGGTGAGGCCGGTGCACCCAAGATGCTGTCGATCGGCCTGCATTGCCGGCTGGCCGGTCGGCCGGCGCGCACCGCGTCGCTGGAACGGTTCCTCGACCATGTGCAGGCGCATGACCGGGTCTGGGTCGCGCGCCGCGTCGATATCGCACGGCACTGGGCCGAACACTTCCCGCCGCAGGCCTAGCCGAACTCACGGCCGCACTCACGGCCGCACTTGCGGCCACTCACGGGCCACACTCGCGCCGAACGGCCGGTGCCAATCGTGGTGCCGGCCGTTCGGAATGACGGCGGGGCAGCCCGGGTCGGGGGCGTCCGGGCTGCCCCACCTGATCGGGGACCCGCTCAGGAGGCCGGCGGCGTCAACACCGTGTCGATCATGTACACCGTGGCGTTGGCGGTCTGCACCCCACCGCACACCAGGGCGGCGTCGTTGACCTTGAGATCATCGCCGGCCCCGGTCACGGTCACCGGGGCGCCCTGCAGCGTCTCGTGCTCGCCGGCGACGGCGTCCGGAGCCGCCTGACCCTGCACCACGTGGTAGGTCAGGATCGAGGTGAGCAGGCCGGAATCGGTCTTGAGCTGATCGATGGTGGCCGGGTCGAGTTTGGCGAACGCGTCGTCGGTCGGGGCGAACACCGTGTACTGGCCGGAGTCCAGCGTCTCCACCAGGTTGACGTCGGGATTGAGCTGGCCCGACAGGGCCTGGGTGAGCGTGGTGAGCATCGGGTTGTTCGACGCGGCGACAGTCACCGGCGCGGTGCTCATCCCCTCGACCGAACCGGGCCCCGACGGGACCTGTTCGGCGTAGGCGGCGCACCCGGAGCCGACGAGGTTTGCCGCCGGAGCCGCGGGAGCCGCGGGAGTCATCGGTGTGCTGGTGCTCGCGGTGGTCACCGAGGCTCCCGACGTCCCGGACGTAGAGGTGGCCTCCGTCGTGGATCCGGTGGTCTCGCCGCTGCTGGAACACGCCGCCATGCTGAGGGCGGCCGCGCCGGCCACCCCTGCGGTCAGAACGTGTCGGAGAATACGATTCATCGTTGGCTCGCTCCTTTTCTCGACAGTGAATCGGTGTGCACGGTCATCCGGGGTTCGCGGCGGGCGCGGTCCCGGACGGGTGGCGCCCGGTGATGTCACATTCACGTAAGAACTTCCCGGAGGTTCTCCCGGCGGGAGCTCCGCGCGACGGGGCCAGGGGGATCCGCAACCGGCGCATTTGCCCGGCGGCCGCCGCGACCGGGGCCGGGAGCCACCCCCGCCCCACTACGGGACGGGAACCACCGGGTGGGGATTAGGTCACGCTCGTGTACCGCCCGCCCCATGACGGCGGTCAGGCGGCACAATGGAGCGGTGTCCACCACCCCGCTGAGTTCGCCGCCGGACCGGCGCCTGAAGGTCCTGATTCTCGGGAGCACCGGGTCGATCGGAACCCAGGCCCTGGAGGTGATCGCGGCCAACCCCGATCGGTTCGAGGTCGTCGGGCTGGCCGCCGGCGGGGCCAGCGCCGAGCTGCTGGCGGCGCAGCGTGCGCAGACCGGCGTGGGCAACGTCGCGGTCGCCGACACCGCCGCAGCCGAGCGGATCGGGGGCGTCACCTTCGCCGGCCCCGACGCGGCGACCCGCCTCGTCGAGGAGACCGAGGCCGATGTCGTGCTCAACGCCCTGGTGGGCGCCCTCGGGCTCCGTCCGACGCTGGCCGCGCTGACCGGCGGTGCCCGCCTGGCCCTGGCGAACAAGGAGTCGCTGGTCGCCGGTGGGCCGCTGGTGCTCGCCGCCGCGGCCGAGGGCCAGATCGTCCCCGTCGATTCGGAGCATTCGGCCCTGGCGCAGTGCCTGCGCGGTGGGCGTCCCGAGGAGGTGGCGCGCCTGGTGCTCACGGCCTCCGGCGGACCCTTCCGGGGGTGGAGCGCCGAAGCGCTGGAGGGCGTCACCCCCGAACAGGCCGGCGCCCACCCCACCTGGTCCATGGGACCCATGAACACGCTCAACTCGGCCTCGCTGGTCAACAAGGGGCTGGAGTTGATCGAGACGCACCTGCTGTTCGGCATCCCCTACGACCGCATCGACGTCGTGGTGCATCCGCAGTCGATCGTGCACTCGATGGTCACCTTCGCCGACGGGTCCACGCTGGCGCAGGCCAGCCCGCCGGACATGAAGCTGCCCATCGCGCTGGCGCTGGGCTGGCCCGAGCGGGTCCCCGGCGCCGCGCTGCCCTGTGACTTCAGCACCGCGTCCACCTGGGAGTTCGAGCCGTTGGACGCCGCGGTGTTTCCCGCGGTGGACCTGGCCCGCCACGCCGGGACCAGCGGCGGATGCATGACCGCGATCTACAACGCGGCCAACGAAGAGGCCGCCGAGGCCTTCCTGGCCGGGCGGGTCCGCTTCCCGGGCATCGTGGCCACCATCGACGAGGTCCTGCGCGCTGCCGACGGTTGGTCGGTGCCACCGGCTACCGTTGACGATGTACTCGAAGCGGATCGCTGGGCCCGGGACCGGGCGCAACGGGCCCTCATGACGGCTGCACAGGAGGTTCTGCCGGCGCGATGATGTTCGTTATCGGCATTGTGCTGTTTGCCCTGGCCATCTTGGTGTCGGTGGCGTTGCACGAGTGTGGGCACATGTGGGTGGCCCGGGCCACCGGGATGAAGGTGCGCCGCTATTTCGTCGGATTCGGTCCGACACTGTGGTCCACCCGGCGCGCCAACCGGCTCGGGGACACCGAGTACGGGGTGAAGGCGGTGCCACTGGGCGGCTTCTGCGACATCGCCGGTATGACCTCGGTGGAGGAGCTCGAACCCGACGAGCGGCCCTACGCCATGTACCGGCAGAAGACCTGGAAGCGCGTCGCGGTGCTCTTCGCGGGCCCCGGCATGAACTTCGTCATCGGCTTCGTGATCCTCTATGCCATTGCCGTGGTCTGGGGGCTGCCGAACCTGCACCCGCCGACCACGGCCGTGGTGGGGCAGACGGCCTGCGTGGCTCCCGAGGTCACCCGGGGCGAACTGGGCGAGTGCACCGGCTCGGGCCCGGCCGCACTGGCCGGCATCGAGGCCGGGGACACCATCGTCAAGGTCGGTGACACCGACGTGGCCAACTTCGACGAGCTGGTCACCGCGACGCAGAAGCTGACCGGGCCGACGCCGTTCGTCATCGAGCGTGACGGGCACGAATTCACCACGATCGTCGACGTCACCCAGACCCAGCGGTTCGTGCCGGGCGCCGACGGGGGTGCGCCGGCACCTACCAGCGTCGGGGCCATCGGGGTGGCCGCGCCGGATATCGGCCCCACCCAGTACGGCCCGGTGGCCGCGGTACCGGCAACCGTGGTGTTCACCGGCGACCTGGCGGTGGAACTGGGCAAGTCACTGGCCGCCATCCCGACGAAGGTCGGCGCACTGGTGCACGCCATCGGCGGTGGTGATCGGGACCCCGAAACGCCGATCAGCGTGGTGGGCGCCTCGATCATCGGCGGTGACACCGTCGATCACGGGCTGTGGGTGGCCTTCTGGTTCTTCCTGGCGCAGCTGAACTTCGTGCTCGGCGTGATCAACCTGGTGCCCCTGCTGCCCTTCGACGGTGGTCACATCGCCATCGCGGTGTTCGAGAAGGTCCGTAACATGGTCCGTAGCGCGCGCGGACTGGTGGCAGCGGCGCCGGTCAACTACCTCAAGCTGATGCCGGCCACCTATGTCGTGCTCGTGGTGGTCGTCGGCTACATGGCGTTGACGGTGACCGCAGACCTGGTCAACCCCATTCGGCTGTTCCAGTAGCCGGGCGGGCCAGACCGTGCAGCAACACACGCGAACTTTGGAGATGAAGTGACCAGCATCGGCCTTGGGATGCCGGCACCGCCGGCGCCGACCCTGTCGCCGCGGCGCCAAACCCGTCAGCTGATGGTGCGTGACGTGGGTGTGGGCAGCGAACACCCGATCTCGGTGCAGTCGATGTGCACCACGAAGACCCACGACATCAACTCCACGCTGCAGCAGATCGCCGAGCTCACCGCCGCCGGCTGCGACATCGTACGGGTGGCGTGCCCGCGTCAGGAGGACGCCGACGCGCTGCCGGCGATCGCCGCGAAGTCGCAGATCCCCGTCATCGCCGACATCCACTTCCAGCCCAAGTACATCTTCGCGGCCATCGACGCCGGGTGTGCGGCGGTGCGGGTGAACCCCGGCAACATCAAGGAGTTCGACGGGCGGGTCAAGGAGGTCGCCAAGGCCGCCGGCGCCGCGGGTATTCCGATCCGGATCGGCGTCAACGCCGGTTCCTTGGACAAGCGTTTCCTGGAGAAGTACGGCAAGGCCACCCCGGAGGCGCTCGTCGAATCGGCGCTGTGGGAGGCCTCGCTGTTCGAGGAGCACGGATTCGGCGATATCAAGATCAGCGTCAAGCACAACGACCCGGTGATCATGGTCGCCGCCTATGAGCTGCTGGCGCAGAAGTGCGACTACCCGCTGCACCTGGGGGTCACCGAGGCCGGCCCCGCATTCCAGGGAACCGTGAAGTCGGCGGTGGCCTTCGGGGCGCTGCTGTCGCGCGGCATCGGCGACACCATCCGCGTCTCGCTGTCGGCCCCGCCGGTCGAGGAGGTCAAGGTCGGCGTGCAGATCCTCGAGTCGCTGAACCTGCGGCCACGGGGGCTGGAGATCGTCTCGTGCCCGTCGTGCGGACGCGCGCAGGTCGACGTCTACACGCTGGCCAACGCGGTATCCGCCGGGCTCGACGGCCTCGACGTGCCGCTGCGGGTGGCGGTGATGGGTTGCGTCGTCAACGGTCCGGGCGAGGCCCGCGAGGCCGACCTGGGCGTGGCCTCCGGCAACGGCAAGGGCCAGATCTTCGTCAAGGGCGAGGTCATCAAGACGGTGCCCGAGGCCCAAATTGTCGAGACCCTGATCGAAGAGGCCATGCGACTCGCCGAGGAACGCGACCCAGACGGCAGCGGTTCGCCTGTAGTGACCGTAAGCTGATGGGCGGAAGGCGGTAGTCGGAGACCGCCGTCGCAGAAAGAGTCCCCATGTCGGCGCCACCGCTGTTTCGCCTTGTCGACGAGCGACGGGTGTCGGTGGTGCGCGACGCGGCCGCGGTCGGACGGGTTCTCGACGACGACCCGGTGGGTTCGTGCATGGTGGCTGCGCGCGTGGCCGACCACGGGATCGACCCGCACGCCATCGGCGGCGAGTTGTGGACGCGCCGCCGGGCCGACGAGTCGTTGTGCTATGCGGGCGCCAACCTGGTCCCGTTGCGGGGCGCGGCCGCCGATCTGCACGCATTCGCCGACAAGGCCATGAGTTCACCGCGACGCTGCTCGTCGCTGGTGGGCCGGGCCGAGCTGGTGATGCCGATGTGGCAGCGCCTGGAAAGCGTGTGGGGCCCGGCGCGCGATGTGCGAGAGGACCAGCCGCTGCTGGCGCTGAGCACCATGCCGGTCTGCGCGATCGACCCGGCGGTACGGCCGGTGCGCATCGACGAACTCGACGCCTACCTGGTGGCCGCCATCGACATGTTCATCGGCGAGGTCGGCATCGACCCGCGCCTCGGTGACGGGGGGCGCGGTTATCGGCGCCGGGTGGCGGGCCTGATCGCCGCGGGCAGGGCGTGGGCGCGTTTCGAGCACGGCGAGGTGATCTTCAAGGCGGAGGTCGGTTCGCAGTCTCCGTCGGTCGGCCAGATCCAGGGCGTGTGGGTGCATCCCGAGCGCAGGGGCCTGGGCCTGGGTGCCGCGGGTACCGCGACGCTGGCCAGATCGGTGGTTGCGGGCGGCCGCATCGCCAGCCTGTACGTCAACAGCTACAACACCGTGGCCCGGGCGGCCTACGCGCGGGTGGGTTTCACCCAGGTGGGCACGTTCGCCACCGTGCTGCTGGACTGACGGGCGTCCCGGCACCCATCCCTGCCGTTCATTCGGTACCTGGAGCGAGTTTCCCGCCGATTCATCGCTCTGGTTACCGAGTGAATGCCGCCGGCCGGCGAGTGAATGCCAGGGGTGACCGGGCCAAGTGAATGCCGCGAGTTCGGTACGAGACATCGGTGTGCCTCAACCGTTATCAACGCCAACGGCTCTAACATCAGCCCCGATGGTTACTTGCGCCTCACTAGTCACACGAGTCACGGCGTTCGCCGCGGCTGCCCTGCTGACGGCGGCGCTGCCGGCCTGCACTCCCCGGCCCGACGGCCCGACCCCGACGGCCGAGCGGTTCTTCGCGGCACTGGCCGACGGTGACACGGCGGTGGCGGCCGATCTGTCCGACCGCCCCGAGGACGCCCGCATCGCGCTCAACGCGGCATGGTCGGGTCTGCAGGCCCGGCATCTGGACGCCCAGATCGTGGGGTCGCGCTACACCGAGGACACCGGCGCCGTCGACTATCGCTACACCTGGCATCTGCCCAAGAACCGGACCTGGAGCTACGACGGCCGGCTCAACATGATCCGGAACGACGGCAAGTGGGAAGTCCGTTGGACCGCAACGGGTCTGCACCCCAAGCTCGGTGAGAACCAGACCCTGGAGTTGCGCGCGGAGCCGCCGCGGCGGGCATCGGTCAACGAGCTGGGCGGTAGCGACATCCTGGTCCCCGGCAACCTCTACCACTACGAACTCGACGCGGCACGGGCCGGTCGCGCGCTGATGTCGACCTCGCGGGCCGTCGTCGACGCCCTGCGGCCGTTCGACGACACCCTCGACCCGCAACGGCTCGCCGAGCAGGCCAGCGCCCACAACGGGCCGATGAACCTGATCACCCTGCGCAAGGACGACAACGACAGGGTCGCCCCGGCGATCGCCGCCCTGCCCGGTGTGGTCGTCACCCCGCAGGCCGACCTGCTGCCCACCGACGACCACTTCGCGCCGGCCATCGTCAGCCAGGTCAAGAAGGCCGTCATCGACGAGCTCGACGGCGAGGCGGGTTGGCGCGTCGTCAGCGTCAACCAGAACGGCGTGGACGTCGCGGTCCTGCACGAGGTGGCACCCTCACCGGCGCCGTCGATCTCGGTGACGCTGGATCGGGCGGTTCAGGATGCCGCCCAGCGCGCCGTCGACGGGCAGGGGCGCAAGGCGATGCTGGTCGTCATCCGGCCCTCCGACGGGCACATCCTGGCCGTGGCGCAGAACGCCGCCGCCAACGCCGACGGTCCGGTCGCCACCACGGGTCTGTATCCCCCCGGGTCCACGTTCAAGATCGTCACCGCCAGCGCGGCGATCGACCGGAACATGGCCACCCCCAACACCCTGCTGGGCTGCCCGGGTTCAGCCGAGATCGGGCACCGGATCGTGCCGAACTACAACAAGTTCGACCTGGGCACCGTCCCGATGTCCAAGGCGTTCGCCAACTCGTGCAACACGACGTTCGCCGAACTCGCCAGCCGGATGCCGCCGCGCGCACTGACCGACACCGCCTCGCAGTTCGGCCTGGGGGCCGACTACATCGTCGACGGACTGCCCACAGTCACCGGATCGGTGCCGCCGACGGTGGATCTGGCCGAACGCACCGAGGACGGGTTCGGCCAGGGCAAGGTGCTGGCCAGCCCGTTCGGCATGGCGATGGCCGCGGCCACCGTGGCGGCCGGCAAGACCCCCGTACCCCAACTGATCGTGGGTCGGCCCACCGAGATCACCACCGGGGACACCCCGCCGGTCAACCCGGAGATGCTCGACGGCCTGCGGTCGATGATGCGGCTGGTGGTCACCAACGGCACGGCCAAGGACATCGCCGAGGCCGGTGACGTGCGCGGGAAGACCGGCGAGGCGGAGTTCCAGGGTGGCTCACACGCGTGGTTCGCCGGGTACCGCGGTGACATGGCCTTCGCCGCGCTGATCGTCGGCGGCGGCAGCTCCGAGTACGCGGTGCGGATGACCAAGCAGATGCTCGACAGCCTGCCCCCGGGCTACCTGACGTGAACAGTCGGTAGGTTGGCCTGTAGCTGCGTGGGCAGCTGGCCACCCGAGAAAGTGCGAGGAAGTCTCGTGACCGGCATCGACGATCACTCTCCGGCGCTGCGAATCTCCGACGCCGACCGCAACGGCACCCTGCGGCGCCTGCACAACGCCGTCGCTCTGGGGCTCATCGACATCGAGGAGTTCGAGGAGCGCTCGGCGCAGGTGTCCTCGGCGCGGATGCGCGCCGACCTGGACGTCCTCGTCGGCGACCTGCCCGGGCCGGGCGCCATCGTGACGTCGGGGACCGACCGGGTGGAACTGCGCGGAGTCCTCGGCTCGCTGAAGCGTCAGGGGGAGTGGACGGTGCCGACGCGGCTGGCGCTGGTCCGCCGCGTGGGCTCGGTCAACCTCGACCTCACCCGGGCACGCTTCGCCGGGCCGATCGTGGTGATCGAGCTCGACATGAAGTTCGGTTCACTGGAGCTGCGCCTGCCCGACGGGGCCAGCGCGTCGATCGACGATGTCGAGGTGATCGTCGGCAGCGCCGCCGATCACCGCGCCGATGCGCCGGCCGAGGGCCGCCCGCACGTGATCCTCACCGGCAAGATGGTCTGCGGCTCGGTGGACATCCGCGGCCCCAGGAAGTCGTGGCGGTTGCGCCGCGGCGGCTGAGCGGCCCGGCGGCACGGGCCGCTAGGGGATGTCCTCGCTGGGCACACCGTAGCGGTCCTGGTAGGCGCTGACCCGTTCGCGCACCTCGTCGGCGTCCAGGCCGGTGTCGGCCCAGCGGTACCCACCGCCCCCCGGGCCGGCGTGGGAACCGGAGGGGGAGCCGGGGTGGGCCGCCAGGTACGTCCGCATCCGCCGCTCGGTCTGCGGGGCCAGCTCGCGGCCCAGGCGGTCATAGATCGAGGCGACCGTGGCCAGCGGGTCGGCCATGAAATCGCCGTACAGCACGTCGGTCACCCGGCCGGGCGGCAGCGCGCCCGAGTCACGCAGCGCCATCTCGCGTTCCAGACCCACCAGGATCTCCTCGTAGGACTGGGCGGCGCATTCGGCGATCGAGGACTCCTCGGAGGCCAGCCGGCGCAGGTGATGGGTCAGCGCGGCGATCGAGGCGAGCACCCGAAGCGGGTCGCGGTGGGTCTGCACGATCAGGGCGTCGGGGTACTCGGCGGCCAGGGTGTCGAGCTGCCACAGGTGTGCCGGGGACTTCAGCAGCCACTGCCCGGGAACCCCGGACTGCAGGTGCTGCAGGAACTGGCGGTGAAACCGGTAGGCCGGACGATGATCGGCCTCGTAGAGCAGCCAACGGTAGTAGCGGGGCAGCCGGTACTGCACCGAGAAGATCATGGACGTGAACTCGCTGGCGAAGATCCGGACGCATTCCTGTCCGACCAGCGCGCCCATCGGATGCAGTGCCAGCAGCCCGGGCACGATCTGCTCGGACATCTCGATGGCTGCCTGGGTGGTGGCGATGCGGGGGTCGTCGCGGTAGGTCTCCGGCCGGGGCACGGGGCACGGGTTGTCGACTTCCCAGGTCAGCGGCGGGCGTAGGTCGGGATCCTGGGCCAGCAGGTCATAGAGGATGGTGGTGCCGGTGCGCGGCTGGCCGACGATGACGATGGGGCGGGTGACGGGTTCGCGAGCGATCGCCGGATGCGCATTGCGCCAGGCCACGACCTGCAGCCGGTTGACCAGGGCCCGGATCAGGTCGGCGTGGGCGATCTCGACACCGAGCGGGGACAGCCGGGCCCCACTCACCAGGTCATCGGTGAGCACCTGCAGGCCGTCGCGCCAGCTCTGGGCCCCGGCCTCCTCGCCACCGAAGTCGTCGCTGCCGGCGGTTTCGCAGGCCTGCTCCACGAGCCGGTCGGGATCGAAGCGCCGCGCGGTGCTCTGGGTCATCGCGCCGCCGCCTGCTCCAGCGACACCGTGACCGCGGGCGGGTGCGGGTTGTCCAGCCAGCGGATGACGACGAATCCGCGGTGGCGCCCGCCGGTGTCCAGCCAGTGCCCCAGCCCGCGGTCGCGATCGGAGACGGCGATGCGGACGCGGCCGTCGGCGCCCGGTTCGAGGGCGCGGTTGGTCACCGAGCTGTGCCGGACGGCCGGTTCCAGGCATTCGTGCCAGATGTTCTCCAGCGTCACGTTCCAGTAGCGGGTGGCCGGCGGGGTGATGTCCAGTACCAGCGTCTGCCCGGGAGCCAGCCGGAAGGTTCCGATCATGTACAGGTTGTCCGGAGTGGTCTCGGCGGAGCCCAGTTCGGCCGCCTCGGCCGTCATCAGGGTGTTGGGGGTCTCCAGCAGCTCCGGTCTGATCGTGCGGTGCAGGGTGGTCAGCTTCATCAGGGTCCAGGCCAGGGCGGAGAACTGGTCGGCCAGGTCCTCGTCGGTGAGCGGGGGAGCGGGGTCGGCCCCGGGCTGCACAGTGTCGGGCTGCACCGTGTCGAGGGCCTCGATGCTCAGCGTCGCCGGACACTCGGCGGCGGCGTCGCCGATGTACTCGCGGACCACGATGGAGGAGGCGTCGTCGGGGATCGGCACGAACTGCGCGCCGGCCAGCACCTCCGGGGGCGGCCGCCGGCCCGCCAGCACCAGATGGAACGCGCCGCCGTCCAGCGTCAGGTCGGAGTCGCTGAGGTAACCGGCCATTCGTCGCGGGGTCAGCCCGGTGCCGGCGAGCAGTTGCAGTCCCAGGTAGGCGGACGTGCCGCGGCTCCCGGTGATCCGGTAGCCCCGGTCGCCCCGGATCATCGCCAGGTAGTAGTTGCCGTCCGGGTTGGGGCCGCCGACCATCCGGTTCGGCGGGCACATGTCGAAGAAGCGGGGGTGGCAGGGGTCGGCCTCGACGGACAGCTGCGCGCACAGCGAGGAGACCCGCGCGATGACCCGCAGCCCCTCGAGTAGCTCGCGCTCGTTCTCGGCGTCGGCGGTGATGGTCGCGGTGACGTCGTCGAGCATGGACCGGACGAATCGCCAGGCGGCGGTGGCCTGCGGTGCGGTGTCGTCGCTCACCCCGTTGTCCTCTCTGGGGCCCACTCTGGAACCCACTTTGAGGCCCACTTTGAGGCCCACTTTGAAACTCCGAATGAGACATAGTCTCATTCGGTGGCGTCGTCTCATGCGGGATTCGGTGAATCGCGGTCGTGGCATAGTGGGCCGATGTCCGGGCCGGCCTCACCGAACGCGTCTCCGCACAGGTCACCGAACGTGCGGAAGCGGGCGGCAACCCGAGAGCGCATCGCCGACGCGTCGGTTGCGCTGGTCGGTGCCGAGGGGCTGACCGGTGCCACCGTCGACCGGATCGCCGAGGCCGCCGGTGTCGGCCGGGCCACCTTCTTCCGGTACTTCAGCTCCAAGGAGGACGCGGTCGCCGAGGGCATGACCCGGCACTGGCTGCGCCTGATCACCACCGCGCTCGCGGCCGCACCGCCGGAGCTGTCGGCCACCGAGGCCGTCCTGGCCGCGTTCGAGGACATGGCGGCCGGATTCTCCGGGATCGCCGACCAGATCCGGGATCTGGCCACGCTCACCCGCAGTTCCCCGGCGCTGGGTGCCTGGACACTACAGGTCTACGTGCGCTACGAGAACGCGATCGCCGGACTGATCGCGCCGCGGATCGCCGGGCTCGGCGCCGGCGATCCCCGGCCGCGGCTGATCGGTGCGCTGGCGATGGCGGCGGTGCGCGTCTCGCTCGACGACTGGCTGGTTCACGGCGGCGATCTGCCACGGCGGGTGCACACCGCGCTGGCGGCGATCTCGGTGACCGGCGCCTAGACGGTGTGGTCGAGCACGGTGTGGTCGAGCACGGTCTGGTCGAGCGCGGTGTGGTCTAGCGCG
Source organism: Mycolicibacterium palauense (assembly GCF_002592005.1). Classification (GTDB taxonomy): domain Bacteria; phylum Actinomycetota; class Actinomycetes; order Mycobacteriales; family Mycobacteriaceae; genus Mycobacterium; species Mycobacterium palauense. Next base: position 21,714 of record NZ_NVQF01000040.1, read on the forward strand.
GTTCCAGGACGGCGAACGTCAGCGTCGCGCGGGCGGCCAGCCGGTCGCGGCCGACGTCGATGACGTCGACGGCGGTCACCATCAGCCGGCGGCCGGCGCGGACCACCGTGGCCGTCGCCCGTGCCGGACCGTCGAGGATCGGCGCCAGGTAGTGGATGTTCAGGTCGGCGGTGGTGACATCGCGATCCGGGCCGACGCGGTCGCCGCAGAGTTTGCCCGCGGCGATGTCGATCAGGGTGGCGACCAACCCGCCCTGCAGGGCCCCGCGGATGTTCGCCAGGTCGGGCCGGTTGTCCATCTCGACGACCAGACGCTCGTCGGACTGTTCCAGGTAGCGGAATCCCAGCTGGTCGAGGACGTGCGCGGTACGTGTCACCAGCAGTACGGTAGCAGTCCTCTCCCAATCGGAGATTTCGGTTCTCCCGACTACGCTGTAGTCATGCCAGTTCGCGCCGCCCTCAGTCCCGGTGTCGTCTCCGCGACGCTGCCGGTGCCCGCCGCCATCGAGCGCCCGGAGTACGCCTGGAAGTCGACGGTGAACGAGGGCAGCGAACCATGGGTGCAGACACCCGAGGTGATCGAGAAGATGCGGGTGGCCGGGCGCATCGCCGCCGGAGCGCTCGCCGAGGCGGGCAGGGCCGTGGCCCCCGGCGTCACCACCGACCACCTGGACCGGATCGCCCACGACTACATGGTCGACCACGGCGCCTACCCGTCCACGCTGGGCTACAAGGGGTTCCCGAAGTCCTGCTGCACCTCGCTCAACGAGGTCATCTGCCACGGCATCCCCGACTCGACGGTGATCGGGGACGGTGACATCGTCAACATCGACGTCACCGCCTACATCGACGGCGTGCACGGCGACACCAACGCCACCTTCCTGGCCGGCGACGTCTCCGAGGAACACCGGCTGCTCGTCGAACGCACCCACGAGGCCACCATGCGCGCGATCAAGGCGGTCAAGCCCGGACGCCAACTCTCGGTCGTCGGCCGGGTCATCGAGGCGTACGCGAACCGGTTCGGCTACAACGTCGTTCGCGATTTCACCGGACACGGGATCGGCACCACCTTCCACAACGGCCTGGTCGTCCTGCACTACGACCAGCCGAGCGTGACCACGGTCCTGGAACCCGGAATGACGTTCACCATCGAGCCGATGATCAATCTGGGATCGCTGGACTACCGGATCTGGGACGACGGCTGGACCGTGGCGACCCGGGACCTGAAGTGGACCGCGCAGTTCGAGCACACCTTGGTGGTCACCGACGAGGGCGCCGAGATCCTCACCACCGTCTGATGGATCCCCGCGGCGGGGCCCTGCTGGTGGCGGGTACCACCTCCGACGCCGGCAAGTCGATGGTGGTGGCGGGACTGTGCCGGGCGCTGCGCCGCAAGGGCATTCGGGTGGCGCCGTTCAAGGCGCAGAACATGAGCAACAACTCGGCCGTGACGGTCGACGGCGGGGAAATCGGTCGCGCGCAGGCGATGCAGGCGCGGGCGGCGGGGCTGGCGCCCAGTGTGCGGTTCAACCCGATCCTGCTGAAGCCCGGCAGTGACCGCTCCTCACAACTGGTCGTGCGCGGCGTCGTCGCCGGGACCGTGCGCGCCGGCGACTACTTCACCCACCGCGACCACCTCTCGCGGGTGGTCGCCGAGGACTTGTCCTCGCTGCGAAGCGAATTCGACGCGGTGATCTGTGAGGGGGCGGGTTCCCCGGCCGAAATCAACCTGCGGGCCACCGATCTGGCCAACATGGGCCTGGCCCGGGCGGCGGGCCTGCCGGTGATCGTGGTCGGCGACATCGACCGCGGCGGGCTGCTCGCCCACCTGTTCGGCACCCTGGCCGTGCTCGAACCCGAGGATCAGGCGCTGATCGCGGGCTTCGTGGTGAACAAGTTCCGCGGCGACCCCGGGTTGCTCAGCCCCGGACTGCAGCGCCTGGCGGAGCTGACCGGTCGGCCCACCTACGGGGTGCTGCCCTTCGCCGATGATCTGTGGCTTGACACCGAGGATTCGCTGTCGGTGGTCGCCAACCGCGTCATCGGAATACCCCGGCCGCCGCGGGGATCCCAGCGCCTGCGGGTGGCCGCGGTCAGGTTGCCACGGTTGTCCAATTCCACCGATGTCGAGGCGCTGGCCTGTGAACCCGGCGTACAGGTGCGCTGGGTCAGCGACCCGGCCGCGCTGGCCGACGCCGACGTCGTCGTCCTCCCCGGCTCCAAGGCCACCGTGTCGGACCTGGACTGGCTGCGCTCGCGGGGGCTGGCCGACGGGGTCGCCGAGCACGCCGCCGCGGGCGGGACCGTGCTCGGTGTGTGCGGGGGTTTCCAGATGCTGTGCCGGCGCATCGAGGATTCCGTGGAATCCCGCAGCGGTCGGGTCGACGGGCTGGGCCTGATCGACGCCGACATCGAGTTCGCCGAAGTCAAGACGCTGGCTCACCACGAGGATCCGTTGAGTGGCTATGAGATTCACCACGGCCAGGTGACTCGCTGTGAGGCCGAGGACTGGCTCGGCGTCGGCGTGCGCCGGGGCGGTGTCTTCGGCACCCACTGGCACGGCTTGTTGGACAACAACGCGGTGCGCAGGCGCTGGCTGACCGAGGCGGCCGCCGCCGCCGGCCTGCGCGACTTCGTCGTCGCCGACGACACCGACGTCCCGGCGGCCCGCGACGCCCAGATCGACCTGATGGCCGACCTGGTGACCGCGCACCTGGACCTGCGGGCCGTGCTCGGCCTTCTCGACGGCGGCGGTGCGCCGCCGCGACCGGTCATCGAGTCGAGAACGGTGTCGCGGCTGGTCGGTAATCTGGAGACATGATCCGGGGGCGACTGGCCGCGCTGGCGATCCTGGCGGTCGCCACCGTGGCCGCGGTGGTTCTGGTCGGGGGGTGCTCCACCACCGTCTCGGGCACCGCCACCTGGCCCGGGGCCACCCTGGACCGGGTGGCGCTGACGCAGGGTGATTTCCCGCCGGGCGTGCGCTACCAACGGATGGTCGAAGACCCCGACACCCCGGACGGCGCCGGCGGGCCGCCGCCGATGCTGTCGCGCCCGGCGGGCTGCAGCAACGCGCTGACCGAGGTGATCGCCCGTTCGGCCGAGCGTGGTCCGGGCAGCGCCCTGAAGTACAGCGTCTCCTACGACGGTGCGCGCATCGTGATGACGGTGCTGTCCTGGCACCTGGATCTGGACCGGCTGGCGGCCGAGGCGGCCCGCTGTGAGCATTTCATCACCTTCTTCGACCAGGGTTCGCCGGGCATTCCGATCACCACCACCAAGCTGCCCTCCGAGGACCAGGCGTTGACCTACCAGCAGACGATGGAGCTGTCGGGCAGCCGGAGCAGCATCGTCATGGCCTTCGCTAACGTCGGTTCGCTGGCGGTGTTCGGCATCGCGTTCCCCACCGAAGACTCCTCGATTCCGGTCAAAGGGACGCTGCCCCAGACATTCCTGGACGTCTTCGGTCAACAGACCCACCGGATGAGGTCCGAGCGCTGAAAACCCTCCCTGCCGCCGTGGGTTTGGGTAGCTTGTCAAAGTGCCCGCGACGATGATCCCCACCGTCGACGGATTCCCCATCCCGGTGGACATCGCCGGCCCGGAGAAGGGGCCCGTCGTTGTGCTGCTTGCTGCCGCCCAGTTGGCCGTGTCGGCCTACGAGCCGGTCTGCGCGAGACTGCACACCGCCTCACTGCGGACCGTCGTCGTCGCCTCCGATCCCCGGCTGAACGCCAAGTCGATCATCGGTGTGCTCGACACCGTCGGGGTGCGGTGGGCGACGCTGGTGGGGGACCGGGCGGGAGCGGAGACCGCCTGGGAGCTGGCGGCCACCCGGCTGGACCGCTTCACCGGGCTGATCGCCGTCGATCGGGGACACCCGTGTGTGCCCGACGGTTCGGGTGTCGCACGGATAAAGGACTGCCCGCCGGTCGAGCTGAACACCACCGTGCTGGTCAGTGGTGCCGCTGCACGCGCCGCCGCCCGGGCCAGTCAACGCTATGTGTACGCCGACTTCCGGTTGGTCGACCTGCTGGCCCGACGCAACGCCGCGGAGTCGACCGCCCAGCTGGCCGCGGAGATCGTGCTGCGCACCAGCACCTGGTAGACGGGCGCGCGCCGCCGCCGGCATCCGCCTACGTGGTCTCGGTGGCGTGCGCCTGCGCGTGCTCGGGTGTCCAGGGCTGCGGCAGACCCGGCTGGCCCGGAAAGAGGAAGTCGACGAAGGCCGCGGCCGTGGGCTGCGGCTCGTGGTTGGCCAGGCCGGGACGCTCGTTGGCCTCGACGAACACGTACTCGTCGCGGGTGATGTCGGGCACCAGCAGATCGATTCCGGTCACCGGAATGCCGATCGCCTCCGCGGCGGTGACCGCCACCCTGCACAGTTCGGGGTGCACATCGGCGGTGACATCGTGGATCGTGCCGCCCTGGTGGAGGTTCGCCGTGCGGCGCACCCGCAGTTTCTGCCCCTCGGGCAGGATGTCGTCCATCGTCCATCCGGCCTCGTGCACGGTGCCCTCGGTGACCGCGTCCATCGGGATGATCGACTCGCCGCCGGTGGCCGCGGAGCGGCGCCGGCTCTGCGCCTCGATGAGTTCCCGGATGGTGTGTTTGCCGGTGCCGACCACCTCGGCGGGCATCCGCAGCGCGGCGGCCACGACCTTGCCGTTGATCACCACCAACCGCAGATCGTCGCCCTCGGCCCGCTGTTCGATCAGCACCTCGGGGTAGTGCTCGCGGGCGCGCGCCAGGGCGGCGTCGAGCTCGTCGTCGCCGGAGATCCCGACGGTGATGCCCTTGCCCTGCTCCCCACGGGTGGGCTTGACCACGACATCGCCGACCTCGGCGAGGAAGTCGTGGTCGCCCTGATCGAAGGTGGCCAGTCGGCCGCGCGGCACCGTCACCCCGGCCTCGGTGACGATGCGCCGGGTCAGCCGCTTGTCGTCGCAGCGGGCCATTGCGACCGCGGAGGTGAACTCCGAGAGCGACTCCCGGGTGACCACCGACCGCCCGCCGTGCGAGAGCCGCATCTCCCCGGTCTCGGCGTCGAGCACCTCCACGCGGATGCCGCGCCGCGAGGCCTCGTCGGCGATGATCCTGGCGTAGGGGTTGAGGTCGTCGACCGTTTCGGGCACCGGGGTGAACAGCGGCTCGTTGATGGCGTTCTTGCGCTTGATCGCCAGCACCGGCACCCGCTGGAATCCCAGTTTCTCGTACAGGGCGATCGCCGCCGAGTTGTCGTGGGCCACCGAGAGATCCATGTAGGCCCGGCCGCGCGCGCGGAAGATCTCGGCCAGCGCATTGGTCAGCGCCGCGCCGACACCGGGCAGCCCGGCGCCCGGGTCGACCGCCAGTGTCCACAGGCTGGAGCCCTGCTCGGGATCGGCGAACAGGCGCTCGTGGTCGACGCCGGTGACGGTGCCGATCACGCTGTCGTCGTCGTCACGGGTGGCCACCAGGTAGTCGACGGCGGTGTTGTGCAGGTGGTTCTCCCAGATCACCTCGCTGGGGGCCGGAACCATGCCGCAACGCACGAACACGCGGTTGATGGCGTCGGCGTCGGCGACGCTGCGCAGCGGGCGCACGGTGATGCCGGGCGCCGGCGGCGGGGGCCGGTAGCTCTCGATGAACCGCATCCGGTAGGTGTGGCTGGGATCGATGAACAGCTCGTGGGGCGCCATCGCCACGAGCACATGGGATTCGCGGGCGTAGATACAGATGTCGCGCCGGCCCGGCGCCTCGCGGCGCAGGGTCTCGGCGAGCTCGACGGGATCGGCGAAGGTCTGCCCGAAGATCAGCCGGCCCCAGCCGAGTTCGAGCTCGACGTTCTTGGCCATCGCATCGACCATGGCCTGCGGTGAGGCGGCGTGCAGGCCCATCGTGATGGCCTCCGAGTTTGCGACGGAGTTCGCGACGATCTGCTCGTCGGGCTCCTCGCTCATGCCGCCGGCCCGGTGATTCCGTGCTTCTGCAGCCACAGCTCCAGCAGCGCCAGCTGCCAGAGTTCGTTGCCGCGCAGCGGGGTCAGCCTGCCGTTCGGGTCGGCCAGCAGCCGGTCCACCGCGTCGGGCCGGAACAGGTCGCGCTCCTTGGCCGCCGGCGAGAACAGCGCGTCGCGCACCATGTCCAGGTAGGGGCCCTCCAGGTGGGTCAGCGCCGGAACCGGGAAATACCCCTTGGGCCGGTCGATGACCTCGGACGGGATCACCTTCCGGGCGGCCTCCTTGAGCACACCCTTGCCGCCGTGGGCGGTCTTGAGGCCCGGCGGGCACGTGGCCGCCAGCTCGACCAGTTCGTGGTCGAGGAAGGGCACCCGGCCCTCCAGACCCCAGGCCATCGTCATGTTGTCGACACGCTTGACGGGGTCGTCGACCAGCATGACGGTGGTGTCCAGCCGCAACGCCCGGTCCACTCCGGTCTGCGCGCCCGGCGCGGCGAAATGCTCCCTGACGAACTGTGCGCTGGGGTCGGAGTCGGTGGCCCGCGCGGCATCGACCGCGGGGTTGATCAGGGCACCGACCCCGGCAGAGTCCCGGTCGAAGAAGGCCGCGCGGTAGGCCGCCAGCGATCCCTCCAGGGTGGCCGCATCGGGCTCGCCCATCGGGGGATACCAGTGGTAGCCGGCGAACACCTCATCGGCGCCCTGGCCGGACTGCACCACCTTGACGTGCTTGGCGACCTCCTCGGACAGCAGATAGAAGGCCACGCAGTCGTGGCTGACCATCGGCTCGCTCATCGCCCCGATGGCCCCGTCGAGCGCGGGAAGCATGCGCGCGGTGTCGATCCGGATCTGGTGGTGATCGGTGTTGAACCGCTCGGCCACCACGTCGGAGTAGACGAACTCGTCGCCGGCCACGCCGCCGACCGACTCGAAGCCGATGGAGAAGGTCTTGAGCCCGGTCTGGCCGGCCTCGGCCAGCAGACCCACGATCAGGCTGGAGTCCACTCCGCCGGACAGCAGGCACCCCACCGGGACGTCGGCCACCAGGCGCCGCTCCACGGCCAGCCGCAGCGCATCGAGCACCGCGTCCTCCCACTCGTTCTCCGACCAGTCGCTGCGGTCGTCGTGGCGGGTGAAGTCCGGGGTCCAGTACCGGGTGGTGGTGCGCCGGCCGTCGGGCTCGAAGGCGATCAGCGTGGCCGGCGGCACCTTGCGCACCCCGCGCAGGATGGTCAGTGGGGGCGGGACCACCGAGTGGAACGTCAGATAGTGGTTGAGTGCCAGCTGGTCGATGCGGGTGTCGACGCCGCCGCCGGCCAGCAGCGCCGGCAGCGAGGAGGCGAACCGGACGCGGCGGCTGTCCTCGGTGATGTACAGCGGCTTGATCCCGAGCCGGTCGCGGCCCAGGAGCACCCGACCGCTGTCCCGCTCGACGATGGCGAAGGCGAACATCCCCTGCAGGCGGTCGACGAAGCGGTCGCCCCAGCGGTGGTAGGCCTTGATCAGCACCTCGGTGTCGCTGTGCGAGAAGAACCGGTAACCCGCCTCGATCAACTCGGCACGCAGTTGCGGATAGTTGTAGATGCAGCCGTTCCAGGCGATGGACAGTCCCAGGTCGGCGTCGACCATGGGCTGTGAACCGGCTTCGGACAAATCGATGATTTTCAGGCGCCGGTGACCAAGCGCGACCCGTCCCTGCGACCAGACGCCGGCGGCGTCGGGACCGCGCGGCTCCATGACGGAGGCCATCGCCGCCACGGCGGCGATTTCAGGGACTCGGCCGTCGAGGCGGACCTCGCCGGTGGCTCCACACACGTGTTCGACCCTATCGAAGTATCTCGTCTCGGGCGCGGGGCCGCCGAGAAACGTTCGGGTCGGGCCCGCGCGCGCCCCGGCCCAGACCGGCCACCACCAGCACCGACGGGGCACATCGGCCGCGGGTCGGGGGGTGTCGAGGGCGGCACCAATGCGCCGTGTCGGGGCCGTGTCCGGGCCGTCTGCGGGTCGCGGTCCGGGTCTTGGCGACACGACCGCGCCCCTCGGCGCGGTGGCACGAGGGGCGCGGGACCCATCCTCGCGGAGGGCCTGGGAAGGTGGCCGTGATCGTGACGTGACCCGCGGTGCTGCGGAGCCCTGTCCAGTCTGTATGACCCGGCTAGTCTGTGTGACCTTTCAGGATTTCGTCCTCGATCGTGCCGCCCAGCCCCTCCGACTCCGGGTCGTAGCCGTGCAGGCCGCCGGTCACCGCGTACTCCTCCTCGGGCGAGAGCACCAGCCGGTGCCGTCCGTAGAGGCCGAAGACCAGCAGCCCGACGATGTAGAAGATGACGATCGTGATCACCGCCGGCCGGTAGGCCGGATTGACCAGAACCGCGACGAAGGTGACCGCCGCGATGACGAAGGCCACGATGGCCCCGGCGTTGCCGGTGGGGCTGATCCAGGGGCGGCGCGCGGTGGGGAACTTGCGGCGCAGCAACACGAACGACACCATCTGCAGCATGTAGGCCAGGACGGCGCCCCACACCGCGATGTTGAGCACCACGTCGCCGGCGCCCTCGTTGAAGTTGACGATCAGCAGGGCGACGAACCCGATCACCGCGCCGGCGGTCAGCGCCACATAGGGGGTCTGGCGGCTGCCCGTCAGCGACAGCACCTTCGGGTAGTAGCCGGCCCGGCTCAGCGAGTACAGGTTGCGGCCGTAGGCGTACATGATGCCCTGCAGGCTGGCCAGCAGGCCGATCAGCGCGAACGCCGAGAGGATGGCGGCCCAGCCGCTGGGCAGGAACGCCCGGAAACCGTCCAGCAGCGGCTCGTCGGAGGCGCCCAGGGCCTCGGCGCCGGTCACCGCCGGGTTGAGGAAGTAGACGATCGCCGCGCAGGCGACCAGCGAGATCATGCCCCAGATACCGGCCTTGGGAATGTCACGGCTGGGGTTGTGGGCCTCCTCGGCGGCCAGCGGCAACTCCTCGATGCCCAGGAAGAACCACATCGCGAACGGCAGGGCGTAGAGGATGCCGAGCCAGCCGAACGGCAGGAACGTGCTGGAGCCGGCCGCTCCCGGATCCGGCGCGATGTCGAAGAGCCGGCCGAAGTCCACGGCACCGTTGGCCAGTGCCAGGATGCCGAACAGCACCAGGATGCCGACCGACACGACGGCCACCACGATGGCGAACTTGAAGGAGATCTCGGCTCCCCAGGAGTTCAGCCCTACGAAGATGGCGTAGAGGATGATCCACCACACCCAGCCGGGCATCGACAGGCCGAACAGGTCGCTGGTGACCGCGTCGGCGTAGCTCGCCGAGAAGTAGACCACCACGCCCGTGGTGAACACGTACTCGATGGACTCGGCGAAGCCGGTGACGAAGCCGCCCCAGGGGCCCATCGCCGCGCGGGCGAAGGAGTAGGCCCCGCCGGTGTGCGGCATGGCCGCCGACATCTCGCCGATCGAGAACAGCATCCCGAAGTACATGACGATGATGACGATCGCGGCGATGCCCAGGCCGCCCCAGCCGGCCTCGCCGATGCCGAAGTTCCAGCCCGAGAAGTCGCCGGAGATGACCGCGGCGACACCGATGCCCCACAGCCCCCAGAACCCGGCGGTGCGCAGCAGGGTCCGTTTCTCGAAGTAGTCCGCACCCGCGGAGGTGTAGGTGACCCCCGAGGTCGTCCGTCGCTCTTCGGCCATTGGCGGTTCTCCTGATCCAAGGTTCCCGGACAGCGCGCCCGGTGGAGTGCGCTGCATCTCCTGGGGTCAGACAATAAGATGACAATGGTCTGCTGTCCTACCTTTGGCGATGAAGATGCTGTAAATACGGGCTGTGAGCCTGCTGTGAGACGGCATTCAATGGTTGACTTGCCGACACCTCTCGTTGTTTGTGTTCAGAATCGGCTGCAGGGCCGGGTCGGGGATCGGCCCCCGGATCGGCTCCGGGGATTGGGTAGGAGGATCGATGAGTCCACGCACGGGCAAGCTCTCACGTGGCGAGCTGGAACAGCTCGTCGCGACCGGGGATATCGACACCGTGATCGTGGCGTTCGCCGACATGCAGGGCCGGCTCACCGGCAAACGGGTCTCGGCTCGGCTGTTCGTCGAGGACGTCGCCGCCCACGGGGCCGAATGCTGCAACTATCTGCTGGCCGTCGACGTGGAGATGAACACCGTCGACGGGTACGCGATGAGCAGCTGGGACACCGGGTACGGCGACATGGTGATGACACCGGACTTCGCCACGCTGCGGTTGCTGCCGTGGCTGCCCGGGACGGCGCTGGTGCTCGCCGATCTGTCGTGGGATTCCGGTGCGGCGGTGGTGGCCGCCCCGCGGAACATCCTGCGCGGCCAGCTCGATCGGCTCGCCGAGCGCAATCTGGGTGCCTTCGTGGGCACCGAGCTGGAGTTCATGGTCTTCGACGACACCTACCGCGACGCCTGGCGGGCGGGCTACCGCAACCTGACGCCGGCCACCGACTACAACGTCGACTACGCGATGCTGGCCTCGACGCGCATGGAGCCGCTGCTCCGCGACATCCGGCTCGGCATGGAGGGTGCCGGGATGTACTGCGAAGGCGTCAAGGGGGAGTGCAACCTGGGCCAGCAGGAGATCGCCTTCCGCTACGACGACGCGCTGGTCACCTGCGACAACCACACGATCTACAAGAACGGTGCCAAGGAGATCGCCGATCGGCACGGCAAATCGCTGACCTTCATGGCCAAGTTCGACGAGCGGGAGGGCAACAGCTGCCATATCCACATCTCGTTGCGTGGGCGGGACGGCTCGGCGGTCTTCGCCGATCGCGCCGAGCCGCTGGAAATGTCGGCGATGTTCCGCAGCTTCGTGGCGGGCCAGCTGGCCACCCTGCGTGAGCTGACATTGTTCTACGCGCCGAACATCAACTCCTACAAGCGATTCGTCGACGGCAGTTTCGCACCCACCGCCATCGCCTGGGGCATCGACAACCGGACCTGTGCGCTTCGGGTGGTCGGCCACGGCCACGGGATGCGGATGGAATGCCGGGCGCCCGGTGGCGACGTCAACCCCTACCTCGCCGTCTCGGCGCTGATCGCCGGTGGGTTGCACGGGATCGACGAGGGGCTGGAGCTGGAGCCGGCCGCCGCCGGCAACGCCTACCTCAGCGGAGCCGACCGGTTGCCGACGACCCTGGCCGAGGCCGCCGAGCTGTTCGGAAACTCGGCGGTCGCGCGGGCGGCGTTCGGGGACGAGATCGTCGAGCACTACCTCAACAACGCCCGGGTCGAACTGTCGGCGTTCAACTCCGCGGTCACCGATTGGGAGAGGGTTCGTGGGTTTGAACGGCTCTGACCTCGGCCATCAGGTGCCCCCGCGCCCGGTGCTCGGGGTCACCACCTACCTGCAGCAGGCCCAGACCGGCGTATGGGACGTGCAGGCGGGATTCCTGCCGGCGATCTACATCGACGGTGTCACCCTGGCCGGCGGCATCGCGACGCTGCTGCCCCCACAGCCGGTGGAGGACGACGTCGTCGAACGTCTGCTCGACGGTCTGGACGGACTGGTGATCGCCGGGGGCCGAGACATCGACCCCGCCGCCTACGGGCACGTCAAGCACCGGGCCACCGACGAGCCGGCGCGCGACCGCGACACCTGGGAGTTCGCGTTGCTGCGCGGGGCGCTGGCCCGCAGCATGCCGGTGCTGGGGATCTGTCGCGGCGCGCAGGTCATCAACGTCGCACTCGGCGGCACCCTGACCCAGCACCTGCCCGACGTCCTCGGCCACACCCGCCACCAGGCCGGCAACGCGGTGTTCACCACCTCCACGGTGAGCACGGTGCCCGGAACCCGGGTGGCCGAGCTGGTCGGCGCGACCACCGAGGCCGAGTGCTACCACCATCAGGCGATCGACCGGCTCGGTCGCGGGCTGGTGGTCAGCGCCGTCGACGTCGCCGACAGTGTGGTCGAGGCCGTCGAACTGGATCCGCAGGCCTATCCCGAGGACTGGGTGGTGGCCGTGCAATGGCATCCCGAGCAGCGGCTGGACGACCTGAGGTTGTTCGCCGGCGTGGTGGAGGCCGCCCGCAGCTACGCGACCGGCTATGCGACCAGGAGGGCGCGATGAGTTCGACCGCCGTGATCAATCCCGCCACCGAGGAGGTGCTGCGCCACGTCGAGCAGTTCGACGTGGCCGCCGTCGACGACGCGGTGGCCCGGGCCCGGACGGCCCAGCGGCGCTGGGCGCGCGGCGCGCCCGCCGAGCGCGCCGAGGCGCTGCGCTCCTTCGCGGCCGTGGTGGGCGCGCACATCGAGGAGCTCGCGGCGTTGGAGGTGGCCAACTCCGGGCACCCCGTCGGCTCGGCGGAATGGGAGGCCGGCCATGTCCGCGACGTGCTGAACTTCTACGCGGCCAGCCCGGAACGGTTGTCGGGCAAGCAGATCCCGGTGGCCGGTGGGCTGGACGTCACCTTCCACGAGCCGCTCGGCGTCGTCGGGGTGATCACCCCGTGGAACTTCCCCATGACCATCGCGGCGTGGGGGTTCGCCCCGGCGCTGGCCGCCGGCAACGCGGTGCTGGTCAAACCGGCGGAATGGACGCCGCTGACCACCATCCGTCTCGGTGAGCTGGCCGTGCAGGCGGGGCTTCCGGCCGACCTCTTCCAGGTGCTGCCCGGCCGCGGTTCGGTGGTGGGGGAGCGCTTCGTCACCCATCCCGGGGTGCGCAAGGTCGTCTTCACCGGTTCCACCGAGGTGGGCACGAAGGTGATGGCCGGCGCGGCCGCCCGGGTCAAACGCGTCACCCTCGAGCTCGGCGGCAAGAGCGCCAATATCGTCTTCGACGACTGCGATCTGGAACGAGCCGCGGCCACGGCGCCCTACGGGGTGTTCGACAACGCCGGCCAGGACTGCTGTGCGCGCAGCCGGATCCTGGTGCAGCGCAACGTCTACGACCGATTCATGGAACTGCTGGAACCCGCCGTCAAGGCAGTGGTGGTCGGTGACCCCACCGTCCGCGCCACCGAGATGGGGCCGCTGGTCTCCCGGCCGCACTGGGAGTCGGTGGCCGCCTACGTGCCCGAGGGTGCGCCGGTGGCCTTCCGCGGGTCGGCGCCGAGCGGGCCCGGCTACTGGTTCCCGCCCACCGTGCTGACCCCCGCGCGCACCGACCGCACCGTGACCGAGGAGATCTTCGGCCCCGTCGTCACCGTCCTGCCCTTCGAGGACGAAGCCGACGCGATCGCACTGGCCAACGACACCGAGTACGGACTGTCCGGGTCGATCTGGACGGAGAACGTGTCCCGGGCGCTGCGGGTCTCACGCGCGGTGGAGGCGGGCAACCTGAGCGTCAACTCGCATTCCTCGGTCCGCTACAACACCCCCTTCGGTGGCTTCAAACAATCCGGGCTGGGCCGGGAACTGGGCCCCGACGCGCCCGAACACTTCACCGAGACCAAGAACGTCTTCATCGCAGTCGCCGAGGCACCGGTCGCAGAGACAACACAGGCAGGAGAGGCATAAGTGGAGCACATCGATCTGACCCAGCGGCTGGCCGGCAAGGTCGCCGTCATCACCGGCGGGGCCAGCGGCATCGGGCTGGCCACGGCGCGGCGCATGCGGGCCGAGGGCGCCACCGTCGTGATCGGGGACATCGACCCGGCCACCGGCCGGGAGGTCGCCGAGGAGCTCTCGGGGACCTTCGTGGCCGTCGACGTCTCCGATCAGGCCGCGGTCGACGCCCTGTTCGACACGGCGGCCGCCACCCACGGGGCGGTCGACATCGCGTTCAACAACGCCGGCATCAGCCCGCCCGACGACGACCTGATCGAGAACACCGAGCTGCCGGCCTGGCAGCGGGTCCAGGACATCAACCTCAAGTCGGTCTACCTGTGCTGTCGGGCCGCGCTGCGGCACATGGTGCCCCGCCAGCGGGGCGTCATCATCAACACCGCGTCCTTCGTCGCGGTGATGGGATCGGCCACCTCGCAGATCTCCTACACCGCCTCCAAGGGGGGTGTGCTGGCGATGAGCCGCGAGCTGGGCGTGCAGTTCGCGCGGCAGGGCATCCGCGTCAACGCGTTGTGCCCCGGGCCGGTGAACACCCCGCTGCTCAAGGAGCTGTTCGCCAAGGATCCCGAGCGTGCGGCGCGCCGGCTGGTGCACGTTCCGCTGGGGCGGTTCGCCGAGCCGGAGGAGTTGGCGGCGGCGGTGGCGTTCCTGGCCAGCGACGACGCGTCGTTCATCACCGCCTCGACGTTCCTGGTCGACGGCGGTATCAGCTCGGCCTACGTGACCCCCCTGTAGAAACGGCCCGGTGGATCGATGAAGCAGCTGACATGACCGCGCATCCGGACCGGGACGAACAGCCGGACAGGCAGGCCGCCGGCGCCAGCGAGGCCAGCGACGCCCTGCTGCGGCCGGTGCGCCCGGGTAACGCGTTCGAGGACACCGTGGGCCGGTTGCTGCAGACGATCCGCCTCGGCGTGCTCGAGCCGGGGGAGTCGTTGCCTTCCGAACGGGAGCTGGCCGCGCGCCTCGGGGTCAGCCGCGACACCGTGCGCGAGGCGATCAAGTCGCTGGCCGAGGCCGGCTACCTGGTGTCGCGGCGCGGACGCTACGGGGGCACGTTCCTGGCCGAGCAGCTGCCCGCCGACGTCGCGGGCTCGCAGCGGGCGACCCGCGAGGAGATCGACGACGCGCTGCGGCTGCGGGAGATCCTGGAGGTCGGGGCGGCCCGGATGGCGGCGGCCCGCACCCTGACCGCCGCCGAGCGCGAGGTGTTGTGGTCGCGGCTGACCGACGTGCGGGACGCGGCACTGGAGGACTATCGCCGGCTGGATTCGCGGCTGCATCTGGCGATCGCCGAGGCGGCGGGAACGCCGTCGCTGGTGCCGTTGGTCGCCGAGAACCGGATGCGGCTCAACGGGCTGTTGGACCGTATCCCGTTGCTCAAGCTCAACATCGCCCATTCCGACGAGCAGCACGAGGCGATCGTGCTGGCGATTCTGGCCGGCGACTGCGAGGGGGCGGCGGTGGCCATGCGGGCCCACGTCGCCGGATCCGCGGTGCTGCTGCACGGGTTCCTCGATTAGTACGCGCTGATAAGTCCGCCCCGTCGATTAACCTCGTGTGTCATGGAACAGGTCGGGGATTCCGGGGGCGAGGTCGCGGTCCGGCGCGCGTCCTCGGCGCGCTCCGACGTCGACATCGCCGGATGGACGCAGCGTTTCGACCTGCTGTCCGACCCGCACCGGCTGGAGATCCTGCTGGGGCTGCACCGTGCGCCGGGCATCTGCGTCGGTGATCTCGCGATGGCCCTGGAACGCTCGGAGAACTCGGTGTCCCAGGCGCTGAGGGTGCTGCGCCAGCAGGGCTGGGTCAGTTCCACCCGGGTGGGGCGCCAGGTCAGCTACCGGCTGGAGGACCAGACCGTGCACGATCTGCTGCACTGGATAGGTGCCGCCCACGGTTGACCTGCCCGCCCGGGCAGTTTACATAGGATGAACATCTGAACATCTAGACAGATGATCCCGACTTGCCTAGGGTCGAAAGGGCACCCCGCAGGACCCGTCGGAAGGCAAGACAGCTGTGGTCGTAACGACTCAGGCGATGCACATGAGCGACGGCATCGTCAACGCGCCCACCTCGGCATTCTTCGGGGTGCTCGCGGTCGCGGCGCTGGCCTACTGCGTGTGGCGGGCCCGCACCGAACTCGATGAGCGGACCGTGCCGTTGGCCGGCCTCGTCGCGGCGTTCGTCTTCGCGGTGCAGATGGTCAACTTCCCGATCCTGCCGGGGGTCAGCGGACACCTGTTGGGCGGTGCGCTGGCCGCCATCCTCGTCGGCCCCTTCACCGGAGTGCTGTGCATCGCGATCGTGCTGGTGGTGCAGTCGCTGCTGTTCGCCGACGGCGGGATCACCGCGCTCGGGATGAACATCACCAACATGGGCATCATCGGGGTGGCCGCCGGATACGGCACCGCGGTCGTGCTCTACAAGCTGCTCAGCCGCCGCAACCGGGACGGCGTGCGCATCCTGGGCGTCACCGCATTCATCGCCGCCGTGGTGGGCACGGTCTGCGCGGCAACGGGTTTCATCATCGAATACGCGATCGGCGGCGCCGCTTCGACCTCGCTGGCCACCGTGGCGGGCTACATGCTGGGCACCCACGTGCTCATCGGCATCGGTGAGGGTGTGATCACCGCGATCACGGTGATGGCGGTGGCCCGCTCCCGCCCGGATCTGGTCTACCTGCTGCGCCGGCACGGGCGCACCGCACCGGTGGTCGCGGGAGCGCCGGCATGAGCGCCAAACGGTTCTGGATCGTGTTCGCGCTGGCCGTCGTGGTGATCGCCGGTGGGGTGTCCTATCTGGCCAGCTCCAGCCCGGACGGACTGGACTCGGCCACCCTGCGCGGCTGCGAGGTCGTCGAGACGCCCTCCGGTGCAGAACAACTCAACGGCAGCTGCATCGCCCAACACGCCACCGAGCACGGCATGGCCGCCTCCCCGCTGGCCGACTACACGCTGTTCGGTCACGGCGCCACCGGCGGGATCGCCGGCATCCTGGGTGCTGTCGTGGTGCTCGCGGTGGCGGGCGGGGGTTTCTGGCTGATCGCCAGGAGCCGCAAAGCGAGAAACTGAGCCGCCCATGTCATCCGGGCACTCGCATCCGCTGTTCCGTGACGGCGACTCGGTGGTGCACCGCGCACCGGCCGAGGTCAAGATCGTCTGCCTGGTGCTGTTCGTCTTCGCCGTGGTGGCCACCCCCCGGGAGATGTTCTGGCCCTATGCGGTCTACGGGGCCATCGTGCTGGTGGTGTGGCAGCTGGCCCGGATCCCGCTGCGCTGGGTGCTGCCGCGGATGCTGATCGAGGCGCCGTTCGTGGTGCTGGCGGTGCTGCTGCCGTTCTCCGAGGGCGGGCAACGGGTGCAGTTCGCCGGCCTTCAGCTGTCGGTGGCGGGTCTCTACGCCGCCTGGGGGATCGTCATCAAGGGCACGCTCGGGGTGGCGGCCGCGTTGACGGTGGCCGCGACCACCACCGCCCGCGAGTTGCCGCTGGCACTGAGCCGGCTGGGGGTGCCGGGGCTGGTCACCTCCATGCTGGTGCTGATGATCCGCTACATCGACCTGCTCAGCGCCGAGGCGGCCCGCATGCGCATGGCCCGGATCTCCCGCGGGGACTCACCGCGGGCGCTGCACCAGGCGGGCGCGATCGCCAGGGCGGTCGGCGCGCTGTTCGTCCGGTCCTACGAGCGCGGGGAACGCGTGTACGTGGCGATGCTCTCCCGCGGCTTCGACGGCGCGGTCCCGGATCTGGCCGGGGTCGGCGCGCGACCACGCGCCACCGCCGCCGAATGGGGCCTGACCCTGGTGCCCGCGGCGGCGGCCGGCGCGGTCGCCGTGTCGGCGTGGGCCACCTGGGTGGGCCGATGAGCGAACACCCCGCCGTCCGGATCGCCGGTCTGCACCACCGCTACCCCGACGGCCATGTCGCGCTGCGCGGTGTCGACCTGGTCGTGCAGCCCGGTGAGCGGGTGGCCCTGCTGGGCCCCAACGGGGCGGGGAAGACGACGTTGATGCTGCACCTCAACGGCGTCCTGACCGCCACCTCGGGCGTGGTCGACATTCTGGGTACGCCGGTGTCGCGCAAGACCCTGCGCGAGATCCGCCAGCGGGTCGGCCTGGTCTTCCAGGACCCCGACGACCAACTGTTCATGCCGACCCTGGCCCAGGACGTGGCCTTCGGGCCGGCCAACTTCGGTCTGCGCGGGCCGGAACTCGAGGAACGGGTGCGTGCGGCGCTGGAGGCGGTGTCGCTGACCGGGGAGGCCGACCGCAGCCCGGCGCATCTGTCCGGGGGCCAGCGGCGCCGCGGCGCGCTGGCCACCGTGCTGGCCTGCCGCCCCGAGATCCTGGTGCTCGACGAGCCCTCGGCCAACCTCGATCCGGTGGCCCGGCGCGAGCTGGCCCAGACGCTGCAGACGCTGGAGTCGACGATGCTCATCGTGACCCACGATCTGCCCTACGCGGCGCAGCTGTGCGACCGCGCGGTCATCATCGACAACGGCGAGGTGGTGGCCGACGACGACATCGCCGCGGTGCTCGGCGACGCCGACCTGCTGGCCGCCCACCGTCTCGAGCTGCCCTGGGGTTTCGCGATTTCGGTGCAGTAGGTCCCGCCGGGCGGGACCCAGTGCACCGAAATCGCTAGTGGCGGCGCGGCGGCGGCCAGATGGGCTCGCCGCACAGCGCCAGCAGCGCGTTCTCGATCACCTCGGGCAGCGCGGGATGGATCCAGTACTGGCCGCGGGCCATGTCCTGGCCGCCCAACCCGAAGGTCATCGCCTGGATGAGCGGCTGGATCAGCGTCGAGGCCTGATGGCCCATCAGGTGGGCCCCCAGCAGCCTGCCGGTGTCCGCCTCGACGATCAGCTTGCAGATCCCGGTGGTGTCCTCCATCGCCCAGCCGTAGGCCACGTCGCCGTAGTCCTGGATCTTGACCCGGATGTCGAATCCCTGGGCGCGGGCCTCGTTCTCGGTCATCCCCACACAGGCGATCTGCGGGTCGGTGAACACCGCCGAGGGCACGAAGCGGTGATCGGAGGCCACCAGCATGTCCTCATCGTCCCAGTCCTGCAGCAGGTTGTGCCGGACCACCCGGGCCTCGTGGTTGGCGACGTGTTTGAGCTGGTACGGCGAGCAGACGTCGCCGAGAGCGTAGATGCCGCGCGCGGTCGTGCGCTGGTACTCGTCGACCACCACCAGGCCGTCCACGCCGATCCGGACGCCCGCCGACTGTGCGTCGAGCAGATCACCGTTGGGGATCCGCCCCGTGGCCACCAGCAGGGTGTCGGCGTTCAGGGTGGAGCCGTCGTCGAGGACCAGGTGCACCCCGTCGCCGTCCGGGCGTGCCCCGGTCACCTCGCGGTGGGTGCGCAGTTCCCATTTGCGCGAGGCGATCTCGGTGAACCGCTCACCGAGGTCGTCGTCGCAGTGCGACAGCAGTGTGGACCCGCGCACGACCAGGGTGACGCGCGAGCCCAGGGCCGAGAACACGTGGGCGAACTCCGCGGCGACGAACCCGCCGCCGACGATCACCAGGTGTTCGGGCAGTTCGGGGATGCGCATGATGGTGTCGCTGGTGTGGTACTCCACGCCGCAGTCGGCGATCGCCGGGGGCACCATGGCGCGCGCGCCGGCGGCGATGACCACCTGGTCGGAGGTGAACTCGGCTCCGGTGTCGGTGCGCAGCAGATGGCGGCCGTCCGGGCGGGTGGGGCCGAACCGGGTGTGCCCGTCGATGACGGTGACGTCGGGGGAGGAGCGCCGGTAGCGTTCGCCGCCGAGCGCGATGGGGTCGATCCGGCCGAAGACCCGCGAGACGATGTCGGGCCAGCGCACCCCGTCCAGGCGCGCGTCCACGCCGAAGCGGCTCGCCTCGCGGACGGTGTTGGCGACGTCGGCGGCGTAGACGAACATCTTGGTGGGGATGCACCCGACGTTGAGGCAAGTGCCGCCGAAGGTGCCCTGCTCACAGATGGCCACCTTCTTGCCGGCGTAGCGCTCGTCGAGGATCGAGTTGCCCGAGCCGGTGCCGATGATGGTCAGGTCGAAATGCTCCACGTGTGCTGTTGTCCTGTCTGGTGTGCCGGATGCCGGGTGCTGCGTGCTGGTTCTGAATCAGGTTGAGTGGTGGACTGTTCGCTGTCCAGGCGGGGCCGGACGTGGGTGTCCAGCCACCGGTCGAGCTCGGCGTAGGCCGCGGCGCGCGGCCCCGCCAGTGACAGGAACACATCGTGTTTGGCGTCGGCGATCGCGGCGACGGTGGTGTGGGTGCCGCCGACGCAGCCCGCCCATCGCGCGATCTGGCTCACGTCGAGGACGGCGTCGCCGCGCTGCACCGAGGCCGGATCGACCGCCAGCGCCGACTCGGCGACACTGTGGTCCGAGCGCAGCACCAGGTTGGGCACGCCGACATCGCATCCCCGGTGCAGCCGGGCGTGCCCGCGCCGGATCGCGTTGATCCAGCCGAACGTCACCGGGAAGCCACCCAGCGGCTTCCACACCAGGTCGTAGTCGAACTCGCCGTCGAAGTCGCGGTGCAGGGTGGTGCCGTAGCCGCCCTCGGTGGGGCGTCGGATCACGTGATGTTTACGCACCCGGGCCAGCGCCCGCAGCGCCACCGAGGTGGCCGCATTGCGCAGAATGGCCGGCCCGTGCAGATCGAAGAACGGGCTGTTGAGGACCAGCCCACTGACAGCCGACGACCCCGACGACCCCGACGCCCCGCGCCGGCGCATCCGGTCCAGCCACAGCGTGGCGATCAGGCCGCCCGCCGAGTGACCGAACACACACACCGGCGCGTTGCCGGTCTCGGCGGCGATCACCGCCAGCGCGTTTTCGAGCTCCCGGTCGTAGCGGGCCAGGTCGGTGGTGAAGTGCGGGGTCTGGCCGGGGCGGTGCGACCTTCCGCATTTGTGCAGGTCCAGGCCGTAGACGGCGAAGCCTCGCCGGGACAGCCAGGAGCTGAACTCGGTGTTGAAGAAGTAGTCGGTGTAACCGTGGATGGCCAGGGCGGCGTGCCGTGTCGCCGGCTGCTCGGCGTTGCGCACCAGGGTCGCCACCAGGTCGCCCTCGCCGTCGGGATCGGGACCCAGGTCGAAGGTGGTACGCACGTATCCGCGCAGGACGTCGGCTTCCCATGCCGTCACGCACCACACCTTAGCTGGGGAGCGGGCCACCGTCGGGCCGCCTGGGCGGCCGGGCCGCGGCAACAGGAGATAACCTGGGCAGCGGTACCACCGCCACGGGCGGGCCGGGGGCCGGGCGGCGGATCGACTGCCGCTGAACATCGCCGGGGGCGCTGGACGTCGGTGATGGCCCAGAACGTCCCCGAATGTCCCGGACCGTCCCGGTGGCGGACGTGCGAACGTGAAGGGTGAGCGAACGGTGTCAGACGCCAACGAAGCCAACGAGACCAAGACCGATGTCGTCCTCATCGGCGCGGGCATCATGAGCGCCACCCTGGGGGCGTTGCTGCGGCTGATGGAGCCCGACTGGTCGATCACCTTGATCGAGCGGCTCGACGCCGCCGCGGCCGAGAGCAGCGACCCGTGGAACAACGCCGGCACCGGGCATTCGGCGCTGTGTGAGCTCAACTACACCCCGGAGAATCCGGACGGCTCGATCGACATCACCAAGGCCGTGCACGTCAACGAGCAGTTCCAGGTCTCGCGGCAGTTCTGGGCGCATGCGGTCGATCGCGGCGTGCTCACCGACGTGCGCAGCTTCCTCAACCCGGTACCGCACGTCAGCTACGTGCAGGGCGCCGAGCGCGTCGACTACCTGCGTAAGCGGCGCGACGCGCTGGCGGCCAACCCCCTGTTCGCCACTACCGAGTTCATCAACGACCCCGACGAGTTCGCCCGCCGCCTGCCGTTCATGGCGGCCAAGCGCGACTTCTCGGAGCCGGTGGCACTGAACTGGACCACCGACGGCACCGACATCGACTTCGGTTCGCTGTCCAAGCAGCTGATCGGGTTCGGCGTGCGCAGCGGCACCACCGCGATGTTCGGTCACGAGGTGCGCGATCTGACCAAGCAGTCCGACGGCAGCTGGACGGTCAAGGTGCGCAACCGGCGCACCGGGGTGACCCGCAAGATCAACGCCAAGTTCGTCTTCGTCGGCGCCGGCGGCGACGCGCTGCCGCTGCTGCAGAAGTCGGGGATCGCCGAGGCCAAGGGGTACGGCGGGTTCCCCGTCGGCGGGCAGTTCCTGCGCACCGACAACCCGGCGATCACCGCCGGGCACCGGGCCAAGGTGTACGGCTTCCCGCCGCTGGGCGCCCCGCCGATGTCGGCGCCGCACCTGGACACCCGCATCATCACCGGCCGGCCGTGGTTGTTGTTCGGGCCGTTCGCCGGGTGGTCGCCGAAGTTCCTCAAGCACGGCCACGTCACCGACCTGCCGCTGTCGGTCAAGCCCCACAACCTGGCCTCGATGCTCGGTGTGGGGCTGTCGCAGATCAGCCTCGTCAACTACCTCATCGGTCAGCTGCGGCTGTCCGAGGGCGACCGGGTGGACGCCCTGCGCGAGTTCGCCCCCAGCGCGGTGGACGCCGACTGGGAACTCAGCGTGGCCGGTCAGCGCGTCCAGGTGATCAAGCCGGCCAAGGGCAAGGGCGGCACGCTGGAGTTCGGCACCACGGCGATCTCGGCCGCCGACGGCACCGTCGCCGGGCTGCTCGGCGCCTCACCGGGTGCCTCGACGGCCGTCCCGGCGATGCTGGAGGTGATGCGGCGCTGCTTCGGGGACCGCTACGACGGCTCCTGGCAGCCCCGGCTGAAGGAGATGATCCCGTCGCTGGGCGTCGAGCTGTCGCACAACCCGGAGCTGTTCAACGAGGTCTGGTCCTGGGGCACCGGGGTGCTGGGCCTGGAATCGGGCACCGATGCCGGCGCCGCGGCCCTGGCGGCCGGCCCCGACGACTCGGCCTCGCCGGCCGCCACCGGCGACGCCGAACCCGCGGGCGTGGCATGAGGGCTGCGCTGCGACGCGTCCGGGCCCAGGACCTCGATGCCGCCACGCTCTACGAGCTGCTCAAGCTGCGCGTGGAGGTCTTCGTCGTCGAGCAGGCCTGCGCCTATCCCGAACTCGACGGCCGCGATCTGCTGGCCGAGACGCGGCATTTCTGGCTGGAATCCCCCGAGGGTGAGGTGATCTGCACCCTGCGGCTGATGGAGGAGCACACCGGCGGGGTCAAGTCGTTCCGGATCGGCCGGCTGTGCACCAAACAGAGCGCCCGCGGGCAGGGGCACACCACCCAGCTGCTGCAGGCGGCGCTGGCCGAGGTCGGCGACTACCCGTGCCGCATCAACGCCCAGACCTACCTGGAGGAGATGTACCGCCAGCACGGGTTCGCCCGTGACGGTGCGGAGTTCGTCGACGACGGCATCCCGCACATCCCGATGCTGCGCCCGGGCACCGGGGCCGGGGACCAGCCGTGAGCGCGGTCGCGCCCGGCTACCCGTTCAGCGCGATCGTCGGGCACGACTCGCTGCGTCTGGCGCTGCTGCTGTGCGCCGTGCGACCCGAGATCGGCGGGGTGCTCATCCGCGGTGAGAAGGGCACCGCCAAATCCACCGCGGTGCGCGGACTGGCCGGGATCCTGCACGGTGTCGACGGGATCGATGAGGGCGCCACCCTGGTCGAATTGCCGATCGGGGCCACCGAGGACCGGGTGATCGGGTCGCTGGACCTGCAGAAGGTGCTACGCGACGGCGACCACGCCTTCTCCCCGGGTCTGCTGGCCCGCGCCCACCGCGGTGTGCTCTACGTCGACGAGGTCAACCTGCTGCACGACCACCTCGTCGACGTGCTGCTCGACGCCGCCGCCATGGGCCGTGTGCACGTCGAGCGCGACGGGGTCTCGCACACCTACGAGTCCCGCTTCGTGCTCATCGGCACGATGAACCCCGAGGAGGGGGAGCTGCGGCCCCAGCTGCTGGACCGCTTCGGGCTGACCGTCGACGTGCGCGCCTCCCGTGACGTCGACGTGCGCACCGCGGTGGTGCGCGCCCGGATGGACTTCGAGGCCGACCCGTGGGCCTTCGCCGCGCGGTTCGCCGACGCCGAGGCCGAACTGGCCCGCCGCATCGCCGAGGCGCGTGCCCGCGTGCCCGGCGTCGAGCTGGGCGAGAACCAGGTGCGGCGCATCGCCGCGTTGTGCGCCGCGTTCGACGTGGACGGGATGCGGGCCGACCTGGTGGTGGCGCGCACGGCGGTCGCGCACGCCGCGTGGCGGGGCGCGACCGGCGTCGAGGACGAGGACATCCGGGTGGCCGCCGAGCTGGCCCTGCCGCACCGGCGGCGGCGCGACCCGTTCGACGACCCCGGGATCGACCCGGGCGTGCTGGACGAGGCGCTCGCGCGGGCCGACGAGGAATCGGGGTCCGGGCCGGAACCCGATCCGGAGCCGGACCCGCCCGGCGGCGGCGCCCCGGAACCCGAGGGCGGCCCGGGCGAGGCGAAAGATGCTCCGCCCCAACAGGAGTCCAACGGGGATTCCAGTGGTGATTCGAGTGGGGCCCAGCCGCCTTCGGCGCGGCCGAGCGGACCGCCCGCGCCGGTGTTCCGGACCCGCGCGTTGCGGGTGCCCGGCGTCGGCGAGGGGGCCCCGGGCCGGCGTTCGCGGGCACGCAACCGTGCCGGTGCCGTCGTCGGCGTCAGTCCCGGCGCCACGGGAGAGGGCCTGCACCTGTTCGCGACCCTGCTGGACGCGGCCGGACGCGCCGACGGGCCGGGGGCACTGCGACCCGGTACCGACAGCGTCCGGTGGGCCATGCGGGAGGGGCGCGAGGGGAACCTGGTGATCTTCGTCGTCGACGCGTCCGGATCGATGGCCGCCCGGGACCGGCTCGCGGCGGTCAGCGGTGCGGCGCTGTCGCTGCTGCGCGACGCCTACCAGCGCCGCGACAAGGTCGCGGTGATCACGTTCCGGGGGGCCGAGGCGCGGCTGCTGCTTCCGCCGACGTCCTCGGCGCACCTCGCCAGCCGGCGGCTGCACCGCTTCGACACCGGCGGCAAGACGCCGCTGGCCCACGGGCTGCTGGCCGCACGCGACCTCGTGGTGCGGGAGAAGGCCCGCGACAAATCGCGGCGTCCGCTGGTCGTCGTGCTCACCGACGGGCGTGCCACCGGCGGTCCCGACCCGCTGGGCCGGGCCCGGCAGGCCGCCGACCGGTTGGTCGCCGAGGGTGCCGCGGCCGTGGTGGTCGACTGCGAGACGTCCTACATCCGGCTGGGCCTGGCCACCGATCTGGCCGACCGGCTCGGGGCGCCCGTGCTGCGCCTGGAACAGTTGCGGGCCGAGCATCTCGGCGACGCCGTGCGTCGCGCGGCCTAGGGTTCGCGTGGCCCGGAGCGCGGGCCGGCGTGGGGGCGACGGGGACCGGAGAGGAGACAACACATGCCACAGGGCCGTCCACTGACGATCCCCGACGACGGGTTGACCACCCGGGCGCGGCGCAACGCCCCGGTGCTGGCGGTGCACACCGGCGCCGGCAAGGGCAAGTCGACCGCCGCGTTCGGAATGGCGTTGCGCGCCTGGAACTCCGGGCTCTCGGTTGCGGTGTTCCAGTTCGTCAAGAGCGCCAAGTGGAAGGTCGGTGAGGAGGCGGTCTTCGGCCGGCTGGCCCAGCTGCACGACGAGTACGGCGTGGGGGCCCCCGTCGAATGGCACAAGATGGGGTCGGGCTGGTCATGGTCGCGCAAACAGGGCGACGAGGCCGACCATGCGGTGGCCGCCGCCGACGGGTGGACCGAGATCGCGCGGCGTCTTGCCGACGAGCGCCACGACTTCTACGTTCTCGACGAGTTCACCTACCCCCTGAAGTGGGGGTGGGTGGACACCGGCGAGGTGGTCGCGACGCTGCTGTCCCGGCCGGGCACTCAGCATGTGGTGATCACCGGTCGGGACGCGCCGGCGGCCCTGGTCGACGCGGCCGACCTGGTCACCGAGATGGCCAAGGTCAAGCACCCCATGGATGCCGGGCGCAAGGGGCAGAAAGGCATCGAGTGGTGACCCGCCCGCGCGCCCACCGCCGCCGGTGACCGTGCCCGCGGTGGTGATCGCCGCGCCGTCCTCGGGCAGCGGCAAGACCACCGTGGCCACCGGGCTGATGGGCGCGCTGCGCCGCGCCGGACAGCGGGTGGCCCCGTTCAAGGTCGGGCCGGACTACATCGACCCCGGCTACCACACGCTGGCGGCGCAGCGCCCCGGCCGCAACCTCGACCCGGTGCTGGTGGGCGAGGAACTGATCGGTCCGCTCTACCGGCACGGCAGCGCCGGCGCCGACGTCGCGGTGGTGGAGGGGGTGATGGGCCTGTTCGACGGGCGCATCCCCACCGGTGCACCCGGCGCCGCTGACACTGCCCACCCCGGCCCGGCACCCGGGTCGACCGCGCAGGTGGCCGCGCTGCTGGGGGCGCCGGTGGTGCTCGTCGTCGACGCCCGCGGGCAGAGCCAGAGCGTGGCCGCCCTGGTGCACGGGTTCGCGACCTTCGACACCGGCACCCGGCTGGCCGGGGTGATCCTCAACCGCGTCGGGTCCGCGCGCCACGAACAGGTGCTGCGCGCGGCCTGCGAGGCCGCCGGGGTTCCGGTGCTGGGTGCGCTGCCGCGCGCCGAGGAACTGGCGGTGCCGTCGCGGCACCTGGGCCTGGTCACGGCCGCCGAACACGGGGGCGGGGCCCGCGCCGCCGTCGAGGCGATGACCGGGCTGATCTCCCGCCACGTCGACACCGCGGCGATCGCGCGGCTGGCCGCCGGCACGGTGACCTGCCCGCCGTGGCGGCCCGGCGGCGACGAGCCGCCCGCTCCGGGCCGGCCGGTGGTCGCGGTCGCCGCCGGGCGCGCGTTCACCTTCTGCTACACCGAGCACGCCGAGCTGCTGCGCGCGGCCGGCGCCGAGGTGGTCGAGTTCGATCCGATGCGTGACACCCTGCCCGCCGGGGCGGCGGCCCTGGTGTTGCCCGGTGGGTTCCCCGAGCAGTATCCGGGCGAGCTGTCGGACAACGCCGAGCTGCGGCGGCAGGTCGCCGATCTGGCCGGCCGCGGCCCGGTCTACGCCGAGTGCGCCGGGCTGACCTACCTGATGGCCGACCTGGACGGCACCCCCATGTGCGGCGTGCTGTCCGGTTCGGCGCGGTTCACCCCCCGGCTGACGCTGGGCTACCGCGAGGCCGTGGCGGCGGTGGATTCGGTGGTGCACACCGCGGGCCAGCGCGTCGTCGGTCACGAATTCCATCGCACCACGGTGGATTTCGCGGAGCCGCGCGATCCGGCGTGGATCTTCCGCGACGCCACCGGCGCCGCGGTGCACGACGGTGCGGTGCGTGGCGGCGTCCACGCCTCCTATCTGCACACCCACCCGGCGGCGCATCCGGGTGCGGTGCGGCGCTTCGTGGCCCACGCCGCAGCAACTAAGCTCGCCGGGTGACCGACAACGCCTACCTCGTTGGTGTGCGGCTGACCGGCAAGAAGGTCGTCGTGGTCGGCGGCGGGTCGGTGGCCCAGCGCCGGCTGCCGCTGCTGATCGCCAACGGTGCCGACGTGCACGTCATCTCGCCGCAATTCACCCCCGCCGTGGAGGCGATGACCGGTGTCACGCTGGTGACCCGGGCCTACCGCGCCGGTGACCTCGCCGACGCCTGGTATGCGATCGCGGCCACCGACGACCCGGAGGTCAACGCGGCGGTCGTCGCCGAGGCTGACAGCCGGCGGATCTTCTGCGTGCGCGCCGACATCGCCCGGGAGGGCAGCGCGGTGACGCCCGCGTCCTTCGAGTACGACGGTCTGTCGGTGGGCGTGCTCGCCGGCGGCGAGCATCGGCGCTCCGCGGCGATCCGCACCTCCATCCGGGAGGCGCTGCAGACGGGCTCGGTGCCGGTGGACCTTCGGGCGGGCGGCCGGGGCGGGGCCGAGCAGACGGGACGCGAGGGCGGGGCCGAGC